>DASSEW010000059.1:0-84668 GCA_035695065.1 Rhodanobacteraceae bacterium
GCGCGCCTGCCAGTTTTCGACGTAGGGTTTCAGTGCGACCAACCCGGGATCCTTCGTCGTCGCGAGTACGTCCAGCAGCAGCTTCTGCCAGCGCGCCAGGAACAGCGCTCGATTGTCCAGCTGCACGTTCAACAGGTCGCCCGGAACGAAATGCTCGCGCACGAGCAGGTCATCGCGGATCTGCTGCGCGCGCGCGCCCTGGTCGTAGCCGCCGTCGCCCAGCAGCTTCAATGCAGCGCCATCCACGAGGCGCTGGTTGGCCGTCCAGATGCGGTGGTTGCCCGGGTTGAGGATGTGCGGATCCTGCGCCGGCGGAGCGAAGCCGGTCCAGCCGGTATCCGGCTGGCTCCAGTCCGAAGGCAGCGAAGGATCGAAACCTTCGCGCAGCGGGATCGTGCTGCCGGCAATGCTCCAGCCGATGTTGCCGCGCGAGTCGGCGACGACCAGGTTTTGCGGCGGAATGCCGATCAGTGGCGCCCAGCCCAGCGCATCCTGCACGCTGCGCGCGCTTTCCAGTTTCACCAGGTTGAGGTTCAGCGCGCGCGGCCATTGCGCGATCCACGCCAGCGCCAGCGGCGTGCCATCGACATCTTTCGCAGCGATCGGACCCCAGATCGTGTCTTCGACGGTGAAGTGATGATCCGGCTCGCCGCGCACCTTGATCACTTCGTCGTGGCTCACGATCTTCGCCCAGCCGTTCGCGGTCTTGTAGCGCGACGGATCCTTCGGATCGCGGATCACGCGCACCCAGTCCATCCAGTCGCCTTCGGAATTGGTGAAGCCCCAGGCGATGTGGCCGTTGCTGCCGATCGCCATCGCCGGCGTGCCGGGCAGGGTGACGCCGTTCAAGTCCAGCATCTGTTTCGGGTTGACCGGATCGGGCCAGCGAATGCGCGCGCGATACCAGATGTCCGGAACCATGAGGTGCAGGTGCGGATCATTCGCCAGCAGCGCGCCCGCGCCGGTGAGCGCGCCGCCCACCGCGAAGCCGTTGCTGCCGATGCCGCTGTCGTCGCGCGCAGTGGCAAGAACCGCGGCGACGCCCTGCGCGGTTTGTGCGTGATCGAGTTTCGCCTTGCGCAAGTCGAACACGCCTGCGGCCGGCATCGGTACCGGTTGGGTCGGGTTGCCGCGCAGCGGCGCCTGCCATTGTGGCGCGGGCGCCAGCAGGAAGTCGGCGAGCGGCTTCGGCAACGCGGCCCGCAGCCGGGCGAAATCCAGTTCGCGCGTGTTCTCGCCCTGCTGGTTGAGGTCGAGGAACATCGCATCGATCACCAGCAGCGTGTCCTCGTCGCGCCACTTCTGCGGCGTCGCGCGCAGCAGCAGGTATTCCCAGGGACGCACGTCCAGCGAATTCAGGCCCGCGTTCACGCCACGCGTGTAGGCGTCCATTAGCACGTGTTCGGAAGCCGGCAGTTGCATCAGTTCGGTTTCGGCGAGCGCGCGGAAGCGGTGGATGCGATGCTTCTCGTCCACTTCCAGCGCGGCCTTGCCGACCAGTTCCGAAAGTTCGCCCGCGGCATTGCGGCGCAGCAGGTCCATCTGGAAGAACCGCTCCTGTCCGTGCAGGAAACCGAGCGCGTACGCCGCATCGGTGCGGTTGCGCGCGTCGATGGTGGGTGTGCCGCGCGCATCGCGGGTGATCGTGACGGGCGCGAGCAGGCCCCGCAGCGCGACCTTGCCGTCCAGTTGCGGGCGGCTGCCGGCCAGCAGCAGCCACGCGACCAGCACGGCGACCGCGATCAACAGCAACAGGGTGACGAAAATCCGGCCGAGCCAGCGCATGTGTTGCTCCGGTGGGGCGGGTCGCATTGTGCACAGGATCGGCACGCCTCGCCAATCTCCGCAACCACTACGGCACGATCGCGGTCCATTCCGGCGTGGCGAATTTGTCCACCGCCAATTCCCGTGCGCGTTCCAGCTCGTGCGCGTGCAGGCTGCCATCGGCGAGACCATGGCGGTCGCGGAACGTGGCGATCATCGAGCGGATGACTTCGGCGCGCGGCAGCCCGGTCTGGCTGCGCAGAGGATCAACGCGCTTGGCCGCGCTCGGCGTGCCCTTGTCGGAGAGCTTTTCGCGGCCGATGCGCAGTACCTGCAACATCTTGTCCGCGTCGATGTCGTAAGCCATGGTGACGTGGTGCAGCACCGCGCCGCCGCGGCGCGTCTGCGCCGCGCCGGCGATCTTGCCGCCGGGCGAGGTGATGTCGTTGAGCGGCTGGTACCAGGCCTTGATGCCGAGCCCTTGCAGCGCCTCGATCACCCAGGCATCCATGAACGCATACGACTGCTGGAAGCTCATGCCTTCCACCAGCGACTGCGGCGCGTACAGCGAATAGGTGATCGTGTTGCCGGGTTCAATGAACATTGCGCCGCCGCCGCTGATGCGACGCACGACCTCGATGCCGTGGCGGCGCGCGCCGTCGCGATCGGTCTCGTTGCGCAGCGACTGGAAACGGCCGATCACCACGGCCGGTGAAGCCCATTCCCACACCCGTAGCGTGGGCGGCCGGCGGTTGGCCGCGACTTCTTCGGTCAGCACCTCGTCGAGCGCCATGTGCAAGGCGGGCGCCTGCGGCGACTCGTGCACCAATTGCCAGTCGAGATCGTTCCAGCCGGGCTGGTTCATGCGGCGACTCCCAGCGCGCGCCTGACCGCGACCGCGATCGCTTCGGGCGAGATGCCGTACATGCTCACGTCCGGCCCGAGCCGCTGCCATATGGCGGCTGCGATGAATTCGCCGTCGGCGCTGTCGGGCAACCCGGTCAGCGCCGAATCGATGAGGTCCAGCGCGGAGTCGGGCTCCAGGAAAAAATCGCCGCTGATCTGCACCTGCGCCAGCAAGCCGTCGCGCACCTCGACATCGGCCACGATCAACTTGCCACCGGGCATCTTGTATTCGCCGTGCATCGCGGGATTTTCGCCGGCGGCAAACGGCGCGTCGTTGATCGGGATCAAGCGCCGGCCTCGATGCGCTCCACGCGCCGCAAGCCGCGTGGCAGCAGACCGCCGCGCTGGGCACGGTTGCCGCCGTATTCGACGAGGTCCGACCATTTCAGGGTGAGCTTGCGCGCGCCGGCATACAACGTGACTTCGCCGGCACCTTCCGTGATCGTGGCGATGCCTGCAACGCGTTCCTCGCCCGATTGCAGTTTCGCTTTCGGGATCTCGATCAGCTTGTTGCCGCGGCCGCGATCGAGCTCCGGCAGGTCGGCGACGGAGAACATCAGCAGGTGGCCTTCGGTCGTGACCACCACGATCCGGTCGCGCGCGGGATCGCCGACGTAGGCCGGCGCCAGCACGCGCGCGTCGTCATCCATGTTGATCACCTGCTTGCCGGCTTTCTTGTTGCCGAGCAGGGCTTCGAAGCGCGCGACGAAACCGTAGCCCGCATCGGTCGCCAGCACCAGTCGCGTGTCGTTGTCGCCGACCCCCAGCGCGTCGAAGCGGGACCCCGGCGGCGGCGTGAAGCGGCCGGTCAGCGGCTCGCCGTTGCCGCGCGCGGAGGGCAGCGTGTGTGCGGGCGTGGAGTAACTGCGGCCGGTGGAATCCAGGAACGCGACCTGCTGCGCGCTCTTGCCGCGCGTGGCGGCGAGGTATTCGTCACCCTCGCGATAAGACAGCTCGCGCGCCTCGACGTCGTGCCCTTTGGCTGCGCGCACCCAGCCTTTCGCGCTCAGCACCACGGTGACCGGCTCGGAGACCACCAGTTCGCTTTCGGCCAGCGCCTGCGCGGCGGCGCGCGCGACCAGCGGCGAGCGGCGTGCGTCGCCATATTTATCCGCGTCGGCTTTCAGTTCCTGCTTGATCAGCGTCTTCAAACGCTGCTTCGATTTCAGCGTGACATCGATCTTCGCGCGCTCCTCTTCCAGTTCGTCGCGCTCGGCGTTGATCTTCATCTCCTCCAGCCGCGCCAGTTGCCGCAGCCGCGTTTCGAGGATGTAGTCGGCCTGTTCTTCGCTCAATTTGAAGCGCGCGATCAGCACCGGCTTCGGTTCGTCCTCGGTGCGCACGATCCGGATCACTTCATCCAGATTGAGGAAAGCGACGCGGAGGCCTTCCAGCAAATGCAACCGGCGTTCGACCTTGCCCAGGCGATGCTGCAACCGGCGCGTCACCGTGTCGGCGCGGAAGCGCAGCCATTCTTCCAAGATCTGCTTGAGCGTCTTGACCTGCGGACGGCCGTCCAGCCCGATCATGTTGAGGTTGACGCGGAAGCTTTTCTCAAGATCGGTGGTGGCGAACAGGTGCTGCATCATCGCGTCGGTGTCCACGCGATTGCTGCGCGGGATCAACACCAGCCGCACCGGGTTCTCGTGGTCGGATTCGTCGCGCAGGTCTTCAAGCATCGGCAGCTTCTTGGCGCGCATCTGCGAGGCGATCTGCTCGATCACCTTCGCCGGCGACACCTGGTGCGGCAGTGCGGTCAGCACCACGTTGCCGTTCTCTTCGCGATACACCGCGCGGCAGCGCACCGAACCGTTGCCCGTGGCGTACATCGCGATCAGCTCGTCGCGAGGCGTGATCACTTCGGCTTCGGTCGGGAAATCCGGGCCGCGCACGTGTTCGCACAACGCGGCGACGCTGGCTTCCGGTTCGTCGAGCAGATGGATGCACGCGCTCGCGACCTCGCGCAGGTTGTGCGGCGGGATGTCGGTGGCCATGCCCACCGCGATGCCGGTGGAGCCGTTCAACAGCACGTGCGGCAGCCGCGCCGGCAGCCACGAGGGTTCCTGCAGCGTGCCGTCGAAGTTCGCCACCCAGTCCACCGTGCCGTGCGCGAGCTCGCCCAGCAGCACTTCGGCGATCGGTGTGAGCCGCGATTCGGTGTAGCGCATCGCCGCGAAGGATTTCGGATCGTCGGGCGAGCCGAAATTGCCCTGGCCGTCGATCAGCGGATAGCGGTACGAGAACGGCTGCGCCATCAGCACCATCGCCTCGTAACACGCCGAGTCGCCGTGCGGATGGAACTTGCCGATCACGTCGCCGACGGTGCGCGCGGATTTCTTCGGCTTGGCGGTGGCGGCGAGGCCGAGCTCGCTCATCGCATAGACGATGCGGCGCTGCACGGGTTTCAGCCCGTCGCCGATGAAGGGCAGGGCGCGATCCAGCACCACGTACATCGAGTAGTCGAGGTAGGCGCGCTCGGCGTATTCGCGCAGCGGAATCTGTTCGAAGTTGGATTGCAGGTTGGTCATCTTCTTCCGTCATTCCGGCGCAAGCCGGAGCCAAGTGGCTCTGTGTATTCACCTCTCCCCTTGTGGGAGAGGTCGTCGCGCGAAGCGCGGCGGGAGAGGGGTCGCGCACGCAGTGCGCCGCTGACACGGAGGTTCAATGCACACGCTCCGCCGTGATACCGAGCTTCTGCAGTTGGGCTTGCACGTCATCAGGTCCCGCGAGGTGCGCGGCGCCGACGGCGATGAAAACGGTTTGACGATTGTCCAGCATTTGGGCGATCTGCCGGGCCCAGCGCTGGTTGCGCTCGGTCAGCAGCGTCTTGTACAGCACCGGATACTTGTCGCGCATGTCTGAATTTTCCAGCGCGGCGATCGCGTCCACGTCGCCTTGCTTCCAGTCCTTGACCAGCGCGGCGATCTCGGTGTCGGCCTTGGCGTAATCGTCCAGCGTGCTCTCCAGCATCGAGATCTGCACGGATTGCGAGAGGTCGGCGAAGTAGCCGATCTGCTGAGCCGCGGTTTCAAGTCCCTTGACCGGCTTGCCTTGCGCAGCGAATTGCCGGCGCAGTTGCTTGTCGGCGCCGGATGCGGGATCGAAACCGGCCTTGACGATCGGCGCGACCGTGAGCGTGACCGCCGCCATCCACGGTTTCATCGCATCCAGCGCCTGTGCGGGAATGCCGGCCGTTTGAGCGGCGGCCTGCAACCGCTGCTCATCCGCAGCATCGAGTTCGCTGGAAAGCGGATGCTCGAAATCGATGCCGTACTGCATCACCAGCGGCTGCATCGTGGCGGGATCGTCGTCCACCAGCTCGACGTAGAGCACGTCGCTCGCCGCCAGCGCGCGATCGAGTTGCGGGTAATGCCACTGCGTGCCCTGCGGCAGCACGTGCACGGTGCCGAAGAGATAAACCGTGGTGCCGTCGCGCTGGATCTTCCACAGCGCGGGATCGGCGCAGGACGAACTCGCAACGAGCAGCAGCGCGAACGCGCCGAGCGAACGCAACCATGGGTTCATTTCGTCGTCCGGAAGTGCGGGGCAATCGGCGCATCCTAGTCGGAACGCGCTCAGGTGTGCAGCCTTCTCTGGCGAGCAGGTTGTGTCTTTCAGCGCGGCACGCGATAGCCGCCGCGCACGCCGCGCGGGGAGAGCGTCAGCTGCCACAGCTGGTCGCGGCGGGTGCGGAACGTGGCCGCGGAAGCGGAGAGGTAATACCGCCACATGCGGCGGAAGCGTTCGTCGTAGCGCGAGTTGTTCGACAGCGTGGGCCACGCGTTGTCGAAGTTGCCGCGCCACGCCATCAGCGTGCGGTCGTAGTCGGGCCCGAAGTTGTGCCAGTCCTCGACCACGAACAGGCCTTCCAGCGCGGGCGCGACCTGGCTCGCCGCCGGCACCATCGAATTGGGGAAGATGTATTTCTCGATCCACGGGTCGGGCCGGCTCGGCGCGCCGTTGGTGCCGATGCAGTGCAGCACCGACAGTCCTTCCTTGTGCAGGCAGCGCCGGCACACCTCGAAATACGCGCGGTAGTTCTTCCAGCCGACGTGTTCGAACATGCCGATGGAGTACACCGCGTCGAATTTCTCGTCGAGCTCGTGGTAATCCTGCAGGCGGATCTCGATCGGCAACCCCTGGCACAGCTCGCGCGCGAACTGCGCCTGCTGCTCGGACACGGTGACGCCGACGCCGGACACGCCGTACTTCTCCGCGGCGTATTTCAGCGCCTCGCCCCAGCCGCAGCCGATGTCCAGCACGCGCATGCCCGGCTTCAGTTGCAGCTTGCGGCAGACCAGGTCGAGCTTGGCGGCCTGCGCATCGTCGAGATTGTTCGCCCGCGCCCAGTAGCCGCAGGAATACACCAGCCGCTTGCCGAGCATCGCCGAGAACAGATCGTTGCCGAGGTCGTAATGGGCCTTGCCGATCTTGAACGCGCGCCGGCCGCGCTGCAGGTTGATGAAGCGCGCGCGCAGGTGCGCGCGCAACGTGTCGAAGTTCTTCAGGTGTTCGTCGAGCTGCGCGTCCAGCACGCGGAAGAAGAAGCCGTCCAGATCCTCGCAATCCCACCAGCCGTCCATGTAGGCCTCGCCGAGACCCAGCGACCCGTGCGCGAAGGCGCGCGCGAAAGTGCGCTCGTCGTGGACTCGGAAATCCCAGGGACGATCGCCGTTGACGCGCACGTCGGCCTGGTTCAGCAGGCGCTCGGCGCGTTCGCGCAAGCCGTGTCCCTGATGGCGCGTTTCCGCGGAAGACTCCGCCACGCGAACGGATGTAGCCGTATCGTCCATGTCACGCTCCTTGCGAGGATCTTTCCTAGTCTATCGTAGGGCGGGCATTGCCCGCCGGAAGTGTGTGCCCTCCATGGTGGCGGCGGACGGTGTCCGCCCTACACCGCTTGCGTTCGCAAGCGATACAACAATGGGCATGCGGCCCACTGCAAGGCCAGCGCGAACGCGACTGCATACACGGGACTCACGTCGTAGAGCACACCCAGGATCGCGCTGCCGCCGAACCAGGCCAGGCCGTAGATCGCGTTGAACACGCCCATCACCGTGGCCCGCTTGTCGCGCGGGATGCGCTGCGCGACGGCCGCGCGCAGCAGCGAATCGTGCGCGCCGAAGCCCGCGCCCCACAGCGCCATGCCGGCGATCGCCGCCCATTCGCCGCCGAGGAACACCAGCGGCGCGTAGAGCGCCGGGATCACCGTGGTCCACAGCAGCACGCCGAAGCCGCGCTTGTCGAACAGCTTGCCGAGGATCAGCGCCGCGCCGCCGCCGAACAGGCTTGCGACGGAATACAGGATCGGAATGACATCCGGCGACATCACCCGATCGGTGCTGAAGTGGAAGGCGATCAGCGCGAAGTCGGCATAACCCGCGGCGATCAGCGCAGTCGCGAACAGGAAGAGTTTCAGTTCGCGCAGGGCTTTCGGATCCTGCGGCGGGATCGCCGCATGCGCATCCATCTCCTGCGGCTGCGGATAGCGCGCGCGCGCAACCAGCAATGTTGCCAATGCGCACAGCGCGGGAATCAGCAACCATGCGAACGCGTGCCGATAGCCGCCGTGCAGGAACAACACCAGCGAGGCGATCAGCGGGCCCAGCACGGCGCCGGTGGAATCCAGCGCTTCGTGCAGGCCGAATGCCCAGCCCGCGCCGCCCATGTCCTTGGCCGCGTGCGAAAGCATCGCGTCGCGCGCCGGCGTACGCAGCGCCTTGCCGCTGCGCTCCAGGATGATCAACCCCGCCGCGACCGGCCAGTTGCCGGCAAGCGCCAGCGCCGGCACCGCGAACAGATTGATCGCGTAACCCAGGATCGTGATCGCCCAGTAGCGACCGGTGCGATCGGCCAGCGCGCCGGTGCCGAAGCGCAACACGTAGCCGAGCAGTTCGCCGCCGCCGGCGACGATGCCGACGATCGCGCCGCTCGCACCCAGTGTGCCGAGGAACGGGCCCGTGATCGAACGCGAGCCTTCATAGGTCATGTCGGCGAACAGGCTGACGATGCCGATCAGCACGACGAAACCCAGCGCGGTGCGCGCGGCGTCCTTGTCGCGCGGTGGAGTGTTCACTTCAGGCTCCGTCGCCGAGCACGCCGAATTCCGCCGGCAGGCGCGCATAGAACAATTGCAGGTTTTCCTCGCGCACGCGCTGCATCAGCTTGTCGGCATCCGCGTGGGTGACCACGAAATCCACCCGCACGGTTTCCTGTCCGGCGAGCTCCAGGAAATGCGCTTCATGCATCACGCCGTGGCGGCCGAATCCGGCGATGGAGCGGAACGCCGTGCCGCCATGGATGCCGAGTGTCTTCGCCTCGCGCAGCAGCCAGTCGTAAAGCAGTACGCCGTGATGGCGACGGCCTTCGTGCATGAAGAAGCGCAGGTACACGCCTTGCGTTGGTTGTGCGCTCATGCCCAGGTCCTCACCAGGGTTTGCGCGATCGCGAAGCCCGCGAGCGTCAGCGCCAGCGAGCCGATCAGGTGCAGTCCGATCATTGCGCCAGCCCATGCGTATTCCTGCCGCAGCAACAGCGTGACGGTCTCGCCGGAGAATGTCGAAAACGTGGTGAGGCCGCCGAGAAATCCGGTCGTGATGAACAGGCGCAGTTCCGGCGACAGCGTGGAGAACTGCTCGAACGCGCCGAGCGTCAGGCCCATGATCAATCCGCCGAGCAGGTTGGCGGTCAGCGTGCCGAGCGGAACAGTGGGGAAGATCGGATTCAGCGCCAGGCCGAACACATAACGCAGGCAGGCGCCGAGGAAGGCGCCGCATCCGGTTGCAAGCAGGGCATACAGCATGTCGGTTCCTTTGCTCCTTCAGGTGCGGAACCGCATGCGCGCGAAGCGATCGTCTTGCGGCGACACCTACGCGCACCGGGCTCCGGTGTGGGTAGGCATCATCAGCCGGAACAGGATTCCGGCGGTTCGGGGAGGCATGCCATCTCCCTTGCGACCGCGCGATGGTAGCGCAGCCGAGCCGGCCGGCGTCAAGCCTGCTTTGCGTGCAGGAGTCCGCGATCATCCAGGAAGGCGCGCGCGTCTTCCGCGTCGTGATCGAACCACGCGCGCGCGGAGCCGAGCCGGAACGTGTAGCCCCAGGCATCCATGTCGGCCAGCGCGCGCTCGCGGCCGAAGCCGGGCAGGGCGTCGGCCAGTACGATTTGCAGGTAGCAGGTCGCGTCCTCCTCGATCTGCGAATCGCTGGCATCCGTGTGCACCGCCGCGCGACGCTCGGGATCCAGCACCAGCAGGTGACAGGCTTCGTGCAACAGCGAATGCACGGGTGTGTCCGCGCGGGCGTAAACGTTGGAACCGATCACGCCCGCCTCGCACTCGCCCCAGTAGCTGCCGGGAATCGCTGCGCCGTCTTCCACGCGGATCAATTGCAGATCGTGTCGCGCGAGCAGCGTGGCGCACGCACCGAAGCCGATGTCGGCGACGCGCAGGACCTCAAGGCTGCCGCGCGCGCTCACGGTTCACGCGCCCGCGGCCTTGCCTTCCGGCAGCGCCACCGAAAGCTCCAGCACCTCGTGTTCGCCGTCGCGTTCCAGGTTGATCTGCACCGCGTCCGGATCCACGTTGACGTACTTGCGGATCACGGCCAGCAGTTCGCCGCGCAGAAGCGGCAGGTAGTCGGGCGCGCCGCGGTTGGCGCGTTCCTGCGCCACGATGATGCGCAGGCGCTCGCGCGCGATGTTCGCGGTGTTCTTCGGACGCGCGCGCAGGAAATCGAGAATGCTCATGGCAGCGCTCCTCAGGTTCCGAACATGCGCTTGAAGAAGCCTTTCTTCGGCGCGTCGATGAAGCGCAACTCGAGCTCTTCGCCGAGCAGCCGCGACACCGCGTCAGAGTATGCCTGTCCCGCGATCGAACCGGCATCATGGATCACCGGTACGCCGGCATTGGATGCGGCCAGCACGTTTTCCGATTCCGGGATCACGCCCAGCACCGGGATGCCGAGGATCTCCTCGACGTCCGCCACGCTCATCATCTCGCCGGCTTCCACGCGCACCGGGTTGTAGCGCGTCAGCAACAGGTGCTGCGGCATCGCGCCGTCGCCACGCTCGGCGCGACGCGTCTTGGACGAAAGCAGGCCGAGGATGCGGTCGGAATCGCGCACGGAAGAAACTTCCGGATTCACCACCACCACCGCGCGGTCGGCGAAGTACATCGCCAGGTGCGCGCCTTTCTCGATGCCGGCCGGTGAATCGCAGACGACGTAGTCGAAGCCGTCCTTCGCCAGATCGTCCAGCACGCGCTCCACGCCTTCCTGGGTCAGCGCGTCCTTGTCGCGCGTCTGCGAGGCGGCGAGCACGTAGAGATTGTCGTGGCGCTTGTCGCGGATCAGCGCCTGCTTCAGCGTGGCCTCGTTGTGGATCACGTTGACGAAGTCGTAGACCACGCGCCGCTCGCAACCCATGATGAGATCCAGGTTGCGCAGGCCCACGTCGAAGTCGATGACCGCGACCTTGTGGCCGCGCAGGGCGAGGCCGGTGGCGAGGGAGGCGGACGTGGTGGTCTTGCCCACGCCGCCCTTGCCGGATGTGACGACGATGATTTCGGTCAAGGGTGAATCTCCAATAATCGGACTTGAATCGGGAGTGAGCGGGCCAGCGGTCAGCGGTCAGCGGTCTGGAGCCGAGCGCCCTTCCGCTCACCGCTCACTGTTCACCGCTCACAGGTTCGCAATCTTCAACTTGTTGCCATCGAGGAAAATCTGCACCGCCTTGCCTTCGTACTGCGCGGGGATCTCCTCGAACACGCGGTAGTGGCCGGCGATGGATACCAGCTCCGCGCGGAATTCGCTGCAATAGATGCGCGCGCTCTCGTCGCCCAGCGCGCCGGCGAAGGCGCGGCCGCGCAGCGGGCCGTACACGTGCACGTTGCCGTCGGCCAGCACTTCCGCGCCATTGGCGACCGGCGCCACGATCACCAGGTCGCGACCGCGCGCATAGACCTGCTGGCCGGTGCGCACGGGCTGCGAATGATGTTGTGCACCGACGTGCGCGGGCGACGCACTGACGGGCTCTGGCGCCGGCGCCGGTTGCGCGGCGCTCGATGGGCGGGAAGGCGACGTGGCTTCCGTGCGCTGCACGGGTTCGCTTTCGCGTTCGTACTGCGCGCGGAACTTGGCGATCAACGGCAGGCCGAGGCGTCGCGCCAGCGCATCGGTGTCGCTGGTGCCGTAGGCGAGTCCCACCGGCAGCATGCCGGCCGCGCGCACCGCTTCCAGCAGCGCGTCCACCGCGCCGTCGTCGGGCTGCTTCGGCAGGTGCGAAAGATCGAGCACCACCGCGGTACGCTCGAACAGCTGCGGCGCGGCGCGCACGCGGCGTTCCAGTTCCTCGTGCAGCGCCGCGGCGTCATCGCGCTTCACGCGCACGCTGGCGATGCCGACCTGCCCGAACTTCAGCTCGATCGCATCCCCGTTGTCGTTGCGCACCGCAGTTGCCGCGCTCACGCACCACCCGTTGCAGTGCGCGGCAGTGCGTTGAGGTTCGGCCGTTCGCGATCGGCGAGCCAGGGCAGCGACGGCAGGCCGCGCGGATAGGTGTCGCGCACGAAATCGAAACACTCGAGCGGCTTTGCCAGCAGGCATACGCGGCGATCGCTTTCCGGCATCAACTGCTGGCCGACCTCGCTGAAGCCGCGGGTGCCGTGGAACAGCATCGCGACGTCGTCGCGCGGCTCCAGGAAGACTTCGCACGCCAGCAGCGGCGCGCGCACTTCCGCATAGCTCTGCACGTCGCTGTAGAACAGCCGGCCGAGGCCGTGGCCGCGATAGAGATCGCCGATCACCACGCGGTCCACGTAGACGAAACCCTGGTAGTGCGCGCGGAACCAGCGGAAGTTGGAACTGGCGTGCGGCGCGTCTTCGCGCAGCGCGATCAGGAAGCCCGCCACGCCGCCGTCGATTTCGGCCACGCGAAAATAATCCGCGTGTTCGAAAAAATGCCGCACGCTTGCGGCATCGAGGGGCAGGATCGCGGACCCGGCATTGTTGTTCAGGGCGAGCACGGCATCCAGGTCGCGCTCGCGGACATCGCGGAGGCTTACAGGCATCACTTCTCCAGTGCGTTCGTCCATGAACGCGAAAAAGCAGCCATCCTGACCGCACTGCTCGAAATATGTGCGTTCATCCGTGAACGCGAGTCAGGGCGGCCATCCGTGACCGCACTTTTAAAGTGCACCTCTGCACGAGCGCGGACGCTGTGCGTATCCCGGGATTATGCCATGCCCACCCCGGCGGGCATACCGTGAACCAGCCCGCAGAGGGGAGCCGCGGCGGCCAGCGCACCGGCGCGGCTTGGCTTATCATCGGCCCGTGTCGCGCCAAGCCCTCAACCATATCCGCCTGCTGCGCTATGCGGGCCTGTTCACCTACGCCTGCGTGGGCGTGCCGCTGGTCAGCCATGACTGGATGCTGGCGCGGCTGAGCCATTCGCAGGGGCAGGATCAGCTCAGCCAGTTGCAGCAACAGATGCGCACCCACACGGACGTGCTGCTGTGGGCCGTCTGCTACGTGGTGTTCGGGCTGGTCTACTGGCTGCTGACGCGCAACCTCGGATCGCGCCGCCAGTGGATGATCAAGCTGCTCGGCCTGCTGGTGCTGACCGGGACGGCGATCGCGATCGGCTGGTTCTCCCAGAGCGGCCTGTCCGCGCTGCTGATGATCGTCGTCTGCGTGGTGTTGCCGTGGCTGCTGCCGCTGCCGCTGGGCGTGGCCTGGCTGGTCGTGCAGAACCTCGCGCTGGTTCCCGTGTTCGCCAGCTTTCCCGGACTCGACCTTGGCACCGCGGTGTTGCAGGTCAGCATCTACTTCGGCTTCTCGGTGGTCACCTTCGTCACCTCGATGGTCGCCAGCCAGCAGGCCGAGGCGCGCGAGGAACAGCGACGCCTGAATTCCGAACTGCGCGCGACCCGCGCGCTGCTCGCCGAATCCAGCCGCATCTCCGAGCGCATGCGCATCGCGCGCGAACTGCACGACCTGGTCGGCCATCATCTCACCGCGTTGAGCCTCAACCTGGAAGTGGCGAGCCACCTGACCAGCGAGCCCGCCGCCGAACACGTCGGCAAGGCGCAGGCCACCGCCAAGCAGTTGCTGAGCGACGTGCGCGAGGTGGTGAGCGAGCTGCGCGACGACGATGCGATCGACCTCACCGGCGCGCTGCGCAGCCTGACCGAAGGCGTGCCGGGGCTGAACGTGCACCTGGAATTGCCGCCACGTTTCGCGGTGGACGATCCGCGCCGCGCGCAGGTGCTGCTGCGCTGCACGCAGGAGATCGTCACCAATGCGGTGCGTCACGCCGGCGCAAGGCACCTGTGGTTGCGCTTCGAACGCACGCCCGATGGCATGCTTGCGCTGAAGGCGCACGACGACGGGCGCGGCGCGTCGGAACTGAAGCCAGGCAACGGGCTGTCGGGGATGCGCGAGCGCCTGGCCGAAGTGGGCGGCCGCTTGTGGATAGACACCGCGCGGGATCGCGGGTTTACTTTGGAAGCCTCGATGCCAATTGAGAATGCCGTCTGAGTGGCTGCGCGGTCCAACGGGGAAATTGAATGATCTCAGTGTGCTTGGTTGACGACCAGAATCTGGTGCGTCAGGGAATAAGGTCGCTGCTGGAACTGTCGCCGGAAATCCGCGTGGTGGCCGAGTGCGTGGATGGCGCGCAGGCGCTGGACACCATCCCGAAGGTGAAGCCGGACGTGGTGCTGCTGGACATGCGCATGCCCGGCAAGAGCGGGCTGGACGTGCTCAACACCTTCGCCGCGCAGGGCGAGGTGCCGCCGACGATCATCCTCACCACCTTCGACGACGATCAACTGGTGCTCGCCGGATTGAAGGCCGGCGCGCGCGGCTACCTGCTGAAGGATGTTTCGCTGGAACAACTCGTCGAAGCGGTGAAGACCGTTGCCGCCGGGGGCTCGCTGATCGCCCCGATGGTGACCCAGCGCCTGTTGGCCGGCATCGGCCGCATGCAGAACCAGTTCACCAGCCTCGAACAGCCCGACCCGCTGACCGACCGCGAAACCGAAATCCTGCGCCTGATGTCCGGCGGCTACAGCAACAAGGAAATTGCCAATTCGCTGGGCGTCGCCGAAGGCACGGTCAAGAACCACGTCTCCAACATCCTCTCCAAGCTCGGCGTGCGCGACCGCACGCGCGCGGTTCTGAAGGCGCTGGAGTTGGGAATTGTTTGATGGCATGTGGTGATCATCACGCTGCGGTAAGCTAGTCGCGATGATCGAAACCGAACGCCTCGGCAAGCGCTACGGCGCGTTGCAAGCGGTGGATGACTTGAACCTGCGCGTGGCCAGGGGCCAGGTGCTTGGCCTGCTCGGTCCCAACGGCGCGGGCAAATCCAGTTCGATGCGCATGATCGCCGGATTTCTCCTGCCGAGTTCCGGCCGCGCGCGCGTATGCGGCTACGACGTGGTGCGCGATCCGGTGCCGGCGCGGCGGGCACTCGGTTACCTGCCCGAGGGCGCGCCCAGTTACGGCGAAATGAGCGTGCGCGAATTCCTGCTGTTCATCGCGCGCGTGCGCGGGTTGCGCGGCATCGCCCGCAACCGGCGGCTGGACGAGATGGTTGCGTTGCTGCAACTGCACCCGGTGCTGGAACAGCCGATCGAGACGCTCTCCAAGGGCTTTCGCCGCCGTGTGTGCCTGGCCCAGGCGCTGCTGCACGACCCGCCCGCGCTGATCCTGGACGAGCCGACCGACGGCCTCGATCCGAACCAGCAGCGCGAGGTGCACGCGCTGATCCGCAACATGGCGCGTGACCGCGCGATCATCCTGTGCACGCACGCGTTGAACGAAGTGCGCACGGTATGCAATCGCGTGGCAATCCTCGCCGGCGGCAAGCTGCGCGCGGAAGGCACGCCGGCGGAACTGGAAGCGCAATCGCGCTATCACGGCGCGGTCAGCTTCCATGCGCCCGCCAACGCACTGGTGCGCGAACTGCTGGCTCGCCTGCCCGAGGTGGACAGCGTGGAAGTGGATGCCGGCGACGGCCGGGTCACGGTATTCCCGCGCGCGGGCAGACACATCCTCGGTGAAGTGCAGCGCCTGCTGGAAGCGCAGAACATGCGGGTCGATGAACTGCAGCTCGAACGCGGTCGGCTGGAAGACGTGTTCCGCAGCGTCACCGAAGCCGCCATGACGAAGATCGCGGCATGAGCCGCTCCGACGGGAACGCGGTGCACGGCGACCGCCTGCAGGGCGACGCGTTCGCCGGCGTGTTGCTGCGCGAACTGAGCGGCTATCTCACCACGCCGGTCGCGTGGCTGTTCACGGTGATCTTCCTGCTGCTGGCCGGCGCCGCCACGTTCTATCTCGGTGGCTTCTTCGAACGTGGACAGGCCGACCTGCAGCCGTTCTTCCAGTTCCATCCATGGTTGTACCTGGTGCTGGTGCCGGCGATGGCGATGCGGTTGTGGGCGGAAGAACGCCGCGGCGGCACGCTGGAACTGCTGCTCACCTTGCCGATCCGGCCATGGCAGGCGGTGCTGGCGAAGTTCATCGCCGCCTGGATCGCGATCGGCGTGGCGTTGTCGCTGACGTTCCCGATGTGGCTGACCGTGGATTACCTCGGCAATCCCGACAATGGCGTGATCTTCGCCGGCTACGTCGGCAGTTTCCTTCTCGCCGGCGCGTTCCTCGCGATCGGCGAGTGCGTCTCCGCGCTGACGCGCAGCCAGGTGATCGCGTTCATCCTCGCGGTCACGATCTGCCTGCTGTTGCTGATGGCCGGCTATCCGCTGATCCAGGGGCCGCTTGAGACCGCGGGCTGGCCGACTCTGGCCGAAGCGCTGAAGGAGATCAGCCTGTATGCGCACTTCAACGCCATCTCGCGCGGCGTGATGGACCTGCGTGATCTCGCCTATTTCGTGCTGACCATCGCGTTCTGGCTCAGCGCCTGCGTGGTCGTGCTCGATACGAAGAGAGGCGTCTGACGTGCGCCTGTCCAGACGGCCACGCTTGCGCGCCTCGCTGGCGCTGCTGTTGCTGCTGGTCGCCTACATCGTGCTGCTGTGGGCGAGCGCCGCAGGCCTGCGCGGCGCGCGCGTGGACCTGACCGCGGACAAGCTGTACACGCTCTCGCCGGGCACGTTGCACATCGTTTCGTCGTTGCGCCAGCCGTTGCAATTGACGTTGTATTTTTCGGATCGCGTCAGCCGCGAACTGCCGCAATTGCGCGCCTACCGCCAGCGCGTCGGCGACATGCTGGAAGAAATCGCGCGCAATTCGGACGGCCGGATCACGCTGAAGGTGGTGGATCCGCAGCCCTATTCGGAGGACCAGGATCGCGCCGCGGCGGCCGGCCTGAGCGCAATGCCCGGCAGCAACGGCGACGAGAAACTCTATTTCGGGCTCGCCGCGCGCAACCTCGCGGACGGGCGCAGCGCCTCGATTCCGTTTTTCCTGCCCGACCGCGAGCCGTACCTCGAATACGACCTCGCCAAGCTGATCCTCGACCTCAGCCAGGCGCGCAAGCCGCGCGTGGACATCATCAGTACGCTGCCGATCGATGGCGGCACCGATGCGGCGACCGGCCAGCCGCAACGTCCATGGACGGTGCTGCAGCAGTTGCGGCAGTTATTCGACGTGCACCGGCTGCAAGCCGGTTCGCTGAAGGCGATCGGCAATGACACGGCGGTGCTGGTGTTGATCCAGCCGCGCGACCTGCCACCGGATGCGGTGTACGCGATCGACCAGTACGTGCTGCGCGGCGGCCGGCTGGTCGCGTTCGTGGATCCGGATGCGGAACTGGAAGGCGGCCAGTCTTCCGACCTGCCGAAGCTGTTCCGCGCATGGGGGATCGTGTTCGATGCCAACCAGGTGCTGCTGGACCGCGACCGCGCGCTCACCATCCAGCCGACGCCCGAGTCCGCCCCCGTGCGGCATCCGGCGGTGCTCGGCTTCAGCGACGGCGACCTCAACCACGATGATCCGGTCACCGCGTCGCTGGGCACCATCAATGTATCAAGCGCCGGGCACTTCGAACTGGCGCCGAAGGCCACCACCCGGCTGGTGCCGCTGATCCAGAGTTCTGGCGATGCGATGCTGGTGCCCGCGCAGCGCGTGCGCGCGGCGACCGATCCGGCTTCGCTCTACAACGGCTATGCGCCGACCGGCGAGCACTACGCGATCGCGGTGCGCGCGATCGGGCGCTTCGACAGCGCGTTCCCGCAGCGCAACGATCCTGGGCACATCGCGCGCTCGCAACGCGAGGACCAGGTGCTGCTGGTGGCCGACACCGACATGCTTTCCGATCGCCTGTGGGTGCAGTTCACGCCGTCGTTCGGGCAGTTGCTGGCGAACGCGTTCGCCAACAACGGCGACTTCTTCGTCAACGCGGTGGACAGCCTGGCCGGCCCTTCCGACCTGATCGCGATCCGCGGCCGCGCGGTGGCGGACCGCCCGTTCACCACCGTGGAGAACCTGCGCCACGCGGCGGACGAGAAGTTCAAGGCCAAGCAGAACGAATTGCTGGTGGAGCTGGCCGATACCGAAACCCGGCTGAGCGCATTGCAGAGTCGCGGCAGCACTGCACTGAACGCTTCGCAGAAGAACGCGGTGGATCAGTTCATGAAGCGCAAGCTGCAGATTCGCGGCGAGCTGCGCGAGGTGCAGCAGCGGCTCAACGCCGACATCGAACGGCTTGCGACGAGGCTGAAGTTCCTGGACATCCTGCTGATGCCGATCGTGCTGACGCTGGTGGGGTTGATCTACGCGGCATGGCGCGCGCACAGGCGTCGGCGCGCGCGAGGAGCGTTCGCTTGAACGCGTCCACGCATCGCTTTCCGCCGATCGCCGGCATCGTGCTGGCGATCTTCGGTGCAAGCGCGGTGGCGCTGGGTGCCTTCGGCGCGCACGCGTTGCGTGGCACGCTTGCGGCGCAGCAAATCGAAGTCTGGCACACGGCGGTGCAATACCACTTCTGGCACACGCTGGCGTTTGCGCTGGCCGCGATGATGCGCTCGCGCCTGGCATCGTGGCTCTTCGGCGCGGGCGTGGTGTTGTTCTGCGGCAGCCTGTATGCGCTCGCGCTCGGAGCGCCGAACTGGACCGGCGCGATCACGCCATTGGGAGGCGTGTGTTTCATCCTGGGATGGATCGCGCTGGGTGTTGCCCTGACGCAGAGCAGGGCGGGCAAGGCTCGTCGGGACTGAGGTAGCGACGGAAAGAGCGGCGGATAATGTCCGTCCTGCTGCAGGGGCATTGGAATATGGCGGGAACCCTTATCCCTCGCGGTTTCGATTACACGGCCGCGGTGGCGCATCTCCACAAGCGCGACAAGAAGCTGGCGGCGTGGATGAAGAAGATCGGCCCGCTGGAGCGCGATTTCTCCGCGCGCTTCGAGCCGGCGGATGCACTCGCACGCGCGATTCTTTACCAGCAGTTGTCCGGCAAGGCGGCGGCGACGATCGTCGGCCGGGTCGAGAAGCTGATGCCGAGGGGGAAAAAGATCACCGCGGCGGGCATCGAAGCCGCCAGCGACGAGGCGCTGCGCGCGGCCGGCGTTTCGCGCAACAAGATCGCCGCGTTGCGCGATCTTGCGGCGAAAGCGCGCGACGGCATCGTGCCGACGCCCGCGCAACTGGCGCGCATGGGCGATCAGGAACTGATCGACCACCTGGTCCAGGTGCGCGGCATCGGCCGCTGGACTGTGGAGATGATGCTGATGTTCCGGCTCGGCCGCGCCGACGTGCTGCCGATCCATGATCTGGGCATCCGCAAGGGTGCGCAGATCGTGCACCGCATGAGCGAGCTGCCCAAGCCGTTGGCTCTGGAGGAATTCGGCGCGCGCTGGGCGCCGTATCGCACGCTCGCCAGTTTCTATATGTGGAAGATCTGCGAGGCGGCCACTCCGCCGAAGAAGCCGGGCAAGCCCGTCAAGCGATCACAGGACTGACGCAAGGAGCACATCATGAAAACGCGTTTCGAATACGCCAAAGTCGCACCGGGCGCCTACCAGGCCATGCTCGGCCTCGAGAAATACCTGCACGGCTGCGGCCTGGAAGCCTCGCTGCTGCACCTCGTCAAGCTGCGCGCTTCGCAGATCAACGGCTGCGCATACTGCCTCGACATGCATTCGAAGGATTTGCGCGCGCTCGGCGAAAGCGAACAGCGCCTGTACACGCTGGAAGCCTGGCGCGAATGCCCGTGGTACAGCGAACGCGAACGCGCGGCGCTGGCGTGGACCGAAGCGCTCACCCTGGTTGCGGAGACGCACGCACCCGACGAAGTCTACGAACAGGTGCGCGCGCAGTTCGACGAGAAGGACTTGTCCGATCTCACGCTGGCGATCGCGACCATCAACGCATGGAACCGGCTTTCGATCGGCGCACGCACGCCACCCGGGACGTATCAACCGCGGCGTGGTTGATTCGCGCGCAATCCGGAAATCCAGCACCAGTGCCAAGGCTCATAAGCAATGCCGTGGCGATTGCCGCGCGGATACGAGAGCGCGAAGCCGAAGCGTGATGCGTTGCGCGTCAGCCAGGCGAACGCGCCGGATTGCTCGAAGATTTCCTCGACCGGCGCGTAGCCCGGCGCGGTGAGATCCAGCGCGCGGCCGGAGTGGTGTTCGCTGTAACCCGGCGCGGCGCTGACGCGCAGGATTTCCTCCATGGCCTGGCCGCGTTGCAGTTTCCGTTCGATGATGCCGAGCTGGTACGCGATCGAGCGAAATGCGGAGACCACCTGCAGTTCCACTTCATCGCGCATCGCCGCTGCGCGCATGGCCTCGAACGCGCGCGCGGCAGATGGCACGAGCCATTGTTCGCGCTGCTGGATGTCCTGGCCGATCGAAACCAGCCGCCTCGGTTCGCATTGCAGGCGCAGGTGGCGCGAGCGTCCATAGTTGCGCGGCACGCCCAGCGCGAATGCGCGCTCGATCAGCGCGCGGCGCTCGGCATCGTCGCGGCAGCGCAGCGGTGCGGCGGATGCTTCATTCATTGCTTCGACGTGAGCAGGGCCACGGCCGCGTCCGGATCCTCGACCTCGATGATCAGTTCCTTGTACTGCTCGTCGTGCAATTCGACGGCGATCGCCCTGGCCGGATGGCGCACGTCCCAGAAGACGCGATCGCCATGGAGGAAGAAAGTCCCCGCGATGAAGATCCAGGGTATGTCGGTGCCGGGTGCGCGCCAGCCCTTGGGTTCGTGGAATACCGACGGATCACGGTGCGCGCCGCGCACGTGCGCGCGCGGAATCTCCAGCCGGCTCTTGAACGCCCACAGCTTGTGTGAACCCTCGACGGTGAAAACGAAGGTGTCGCCTTCAAGATCGATCCTGACCATGTTTCGCCTCCGTGTTTTTGCGCGACGCCTGTCAATGGCCGGCGGTGCTTGCCGCGGCGGGCGCCGTGCTCGCGGCAGGCTCGGGTTCGGGCGCGGGCAGCTGCATCAGGTGGAATCCCGCGATCTTGCCGTCCGCTTCGCACGCGGTCTGCGCCGCCAGCATCATCTTCTCGAACGGCATCGGGATCGTGATCATGACGTAGCTGCCGCTGATGTGGTTGTGCGGCGCGCCGCGCGGGCCGGGCTGGCCGAACTGCGCGGGCAGCGATTCCCACGCCTGCTTCAACTGCGCGGGCGACAGGCCGGCCTGCATGGTGGGATTGAAATCCATTTCCGCGCCGGCGTAATCGCCCTTGTCCAGCGCCGCGAGCATTGCGTCGGTCTTTGCGATGCACGATTCGATTTCCGCTGCGGCGGCTTGCGGGGCGAGTTCATTGATCGCTTTCGCATCCGGGGCGGCGGTCGCCGCGGGCGGCGTGATCGGCACCTGATGCGTGGCCGGTGCCGATGGCGGCGCGGCGCAGGCGAGGGTGCTCGTGCCGAGCAACGCAAAAACAATCAGGGGACGTGGTTTCATTTCCTGTGGCTCCGTTCCGCAGATTCAGGCTTGATCCGGCCGGCCTTGCGCAGCGCATCGCGCAGCACATATTCGATCTGCGCGTTGACGCTGCGCAACTCGTCGTTGGCCCAGCGCTGCATGGCGTCCAGCACCTGCGGGCTGATCCGCAATGGATAGGCTTTCTTGTCGGCAGTCGCCATTCGCAATCCGTGGCGTAGGGCGGGCACCGCCCGCCGCGTGTTTATCGATGGCGGACAATGTCCGCCCTACATTCGAGTAAGGCAAATCATCCCGAGTACAGCGTGCCCGTGTTCAGCACCGGCTGCGTGCCGCGCTCGCCGCACAAGACCACCAGCAGGTTGGAGACCATCGCCGCCTTGCGTTCCTCGTCCAGTTGCACCACGCCGCGCTGGCTCAGTTGCTCGAGCGCCATCTCGACCATGCTGACCGCGCCTTCCACGATCTTGGTGCGCGCGGCGATGATCGCGCCGGCCTGCTGGCGCTGCAGCATCGCCTGCGCGATTTCCTGTGCGTAGGCGAGGTGGCTGATGCGCGCCTCGGTGACCTTCACGCCGGCCTTGCCGAGCCGTTCCTGGATCTCGTCGCGCAGGTGCGTGGTGATCTCGTCGCCGTGGCTGCGCAAGGAAGGCTTGGCGTCGTCGTGCGAATCGTAGGGGTAACTCTGCGCCATCTGCCGCAGCGCCGATTCGCTCTGGATGTGCACGTAGTTTTCGTAATCGTCCACCTGGAACACGGCTTCTGCGGTGTCCACCACCTGCCACACGATCACCGCGGCGATCTCGATCGGATTGCCGTCGGAGTCGTTGACCTTCAGCTTCGACGATTCGAAGTTGCGCACGCGCAGCGATACGGGCCGCTTCGCGTAGAACGGGTTGGTCCAGCGCAGGCCTTCCTCGCGCACGGTCCCGGCATAGCGGCCGAACAGCTGCATCACCATGCCCTGGTTGGGCTGCACCTGGAAGAAGCCCTTGGTAACGAACACGAGGATGACGAAGGCGATCACCGCCGCGATCACGTAGCCCGGCTGCTGGGTCGCGCCGCCGCCGAAAAACAACGCGCCGCAGCCGAGGAAGCAGAGCACCACCACGACCGCGGTGGGAATGCCGGAAATGGAGAAAACCCTGGTTTCGTTCATGACACGCTCCGGGTGGGGTGTCGCAAAGATATCACCGTGATATCACATGCGCAACGAGGGTTACAGCGGCCACGGGCGATGCTCCCGCGCCGGCGGGATCGGAAAAAACGGGGTTGCAGCGGATTCGACGGCGACGCTACGCGCCGGGCTTCAGCAACTGCCAGCCGTCCGGCCGCAGCACTTCCAGCGCGTCGAAGCGCGACTTGTAGCCCATCTTCGGATGGTGCGCGATCCAGTAGCCGAGATAGACGTGCGGCAGGCCGCGCGCACGCGCCAGTTCGATCTGGCTCAGGATCGCGAACGTGCCCAGACCGCGCGCGGGCAGGTCGGGGTCGAAGAAGGTGTACACCGCCGAGATGCCGGTGGGGCACACGTCGGTGACCGCCAGCGCGAGCAATTTTCCGTGCAGGCGGAATTCCAGGAACACCGTCGGGCTCCAGGACGCGACCAGGAAGTGCGAGAAGTCCTCGTCGCTGGCTTCGTCCATGCCGCCGCCGGCGTGGCGCGCGTGCAGGTAGCGTGCGTAGAGATCGTGGCGCTCGTCGGTCAGGCCGGCGGTTTCTTCGCTGATCGAGAGATCGGCGTTGCGGCGCATGCAACGCTTCTGGCTGCGATCGGGCTTGAACGCCGCGACATCGATCCGGCAGGGTTCGCATGCATGGCAACGCGGACAATGCGGGTGGTAGACGTGGCCGCCGGCGCGACGGAAGCCTCGGCCCAGCGCCAGCGCGTACAGTCGCGCCAATTCCGGTGCTGAAGGATCGAGCACCAGGTTCTGCGCGGTGCGCGCGTGGAAGTACCCGCACGCATGCGGCAGGGTCTGGAACAGGCGTACGCGTTCGGAGCGCAAAGCCACGTCTTCACCTTCCGGATTGCTTCAGATCACTGCCATCATCTTCAGGACAAGCAAAAGGAATGCCGCGCCCACGCCGCCCATCACGGCCATGCGCGCACGGTTGGCGGCACGGCGATGGCGATTCGGGTCGGGCAGGCTGGGCGCGCGCTCGGCGGCCAGCGCATCCACGTAGCGCGTAGCGGGCTCGATGCCGATCTCGCGCAGCAGCTGCCGCGCGCGGGTCTGGTCTGCGGCGTGGGTGATCCACACCTTCGGCCATTCCTCGCTGTCGTTCGCCTGCGAGTAGGAGAAGCGCGAATAGCTCGGGCGCGCGTAGGCGCGCTTGTTGGTGACCGTGGTGGCGATGCCGTTCTCGGTCATCAACGCGACCACGCGTTCCACGTTCTGGTGCCGGGGAGAGGTATAGATCTGGCGCATGGGTTGAGTTTACCGCGGGTACAACAATCATCGGCAGCCGTGGGCGGCTGCGGCGCGATCCAATTCCTGATCTGTGATGCCTTGCTCGATGCGCTGGAACGGTGTCATGCCACGGGCGATTGCGATGCTGGTGCAATATTCCATGCCGCCGATGGCGGTCACGAGCGTCTTGGCGAAGCTCATGGGCGGCGGTTGGAACTGGAACCCAGGCACAACGGGTTTGTCGCTGCCCGGCAGCTTTGGAAAGGAACCGCGCGGGGAGTCCAGTTCGCCCAGCATGGGTGCGCGGTAGTCGGAAACGCCCGGAGCGCTGGGCGGCGCAGGCGCGATCGTGGCGGGAACTTCGGTTTGGCGCGCCGGCTTGCGAGCTTGTTGAGCCTTCGGCATCGCCGAACCCGATACGGTTCGATGTGGATGCGTGCGCTCAGGTTTGGGCGTCGAGGAGGAACTGAAAAATCTCACCTGCATTGCGTGGTCGCGTTCATCGTCGTGGGCGCGGGATGACCAGGTGCCCGGCCGTGTGAGCAACAAAAACATTCCCGCGTGGAGAAAAACCACCACACCCCACACGGCTACGCGTCGAGCGCTTGCTCCGAAATCGCGCCGCATCCCGTCCCCGTCGTTCCATTCCGGTGCATTACCGACCGGCGGCGGCGGAGAAGGTTCACTGACGCAACCGGATCAGCCCTTCCTGCGCGCTGGACGCGACCAGCACGCCGTCGCGATTGAACACCTGGCCCCGAACCAGCCCGCGCGCGCCCTGCGCGGTCGGCGAGTCGCACGAATACAACAGCCACTCGTCGACCCGGAACGGACGATGGAACCACAGCGCGTGGTCGAGGCTGGCCATCTGCAGGTTCGGCGTGAGGTACGACACGCCATGCGGCAGCAGTGCGGTGCCGATGAAATGGAAATCCGAGGCGTAGGCGAGCAGGGCGCGTTGCAGGCCGCCGCCGTCGTCCACGTGCTCGGTCAGCCGGAACCAGATGTGCTGGTACGGCGGCCGTTTCACCGGATGCAGCTCGTCGCGCGGCCACACATGGCGGAATTCGAACGGGCCGTCGATGCCGAGCCAGCGTTGCAGCTTCACCGGCAGCTTGGCGAGTTCTCCCGCCGGCAACGGCTGCATCGGTGGCAGGTCCTCGGGCATCGGCACCACCGGCATGGTGGTCTGGTGCTCCATGCCGGCTTCCTCGACCTGGAACGACACCGCGCAATTGAGGATCGGCTGGCCGTGCTGGATCGCGACCACGCGCCGCACCGAGAAACTGTGGCCGTCGCGCGCGCGTTCCACCGAATACACGATCGGCGCCTCGATGTCGCCGGCGCGCAGGAAATAGCCGTGCAGCGAATGCGCCGCGCGCTCCGTGTCCACCGTCTGCTGCGCGGCCGACAACGCCTGTCCGAGCACCTGCCCGCCGAACACGTATTTGGTGCCGATGTCGCGGCTGGCGCCCCGGAAGAGGTTGTCTTCCAGCTGCTCCAGGCGCAGCAGGTCCACAAGTTCGGCGACGCGGGGGTTGCTCATCGAGTGCGATTCCAGGGCAAAGCGGCGCGCAATTATACCGGCGCGTGCGGAATCAGCCGCTGCAGTCCGCAGCCGCGCAGCACTTCATCCCACGGGAACATCGGTCCCGGATCGCGCTTGCGGAAGACCTGCACGGATGGATCGTCGCTGGCCGGCACGGTGCCGGTATCGAGGTCCTCGTGGCCGGCGATCCACTCCAGGTTCGGACATCCGTTCTTCAAGCTCCGCAACAACGCCATCAATGCTTCGATCTGCGCTGATCCATAGGGTTCGGTCATCATCTGATTGCGGGAATCGAACCAGTCGGGAAAGCGCCCCGAGTTCACCAGCTCGATGCCGATCGATCGCTCGTTGTAACCGCGGGTGTGGTGCGCGATGCGCGCGGGTTCCACGAAGCGGTGCAGCGCACCGTCGCGATCGACGTAGAAATGCCCGCTGTTGCCGCTGCCGTCACCGTGCAGCACGCGTTCGCCGTACTCGCGTGCAATGGCGAGATCGGGCAGCTCGGTGCAGTGGATCACCACCAGGTCGACGTCGACCGGCGCGCGCTCGCGCAGCTTGCCGGCGTAGGGCAGGGGCCAGTCGTGGATCGCGGGCGAAGGCATGCGGAGAGTGTCGCACGGCCAAGCCGGCCGCGCCTCGCTGATACGATAGGAAATCACGACTCCAGGGACTCGCCATGCCCGGCACCGTCATCCTTTCCCACGGCTCCGACAGCGGGCCGGACGCGACCAAGGTCAGTGCGCTGGCGACGGTCGCCGAACAGCTCGGCTGGCGCGCGCTGCGGCCCGATTATCGTGACGAGGACAAGCTCGGCCACGCCGGCTCGGTGCAGCCGCGCGTGCAGAAGCTGGTGGCCACCGCGCACACCACGCAACCGCCGCTGGTGCTGGCCGGTTCCAGCATGGGCGCGTTCGTCTCGGGCCTGGCTTCGCTGCAGGTGCCGTGCGCGGGCGTGTTCCTGATCGCGCTGCCGACGATGATCCCGCGCTGGTCGGAACGCTTCGACATGGCGAATGTGCCGGCGATGCTGGTGCACGGCTTCAACGACGAGCTGTGCCCGGTGTCCGCCGCGGCGGCTTTTGCGAATGCGCGCCGCATTCCCACGCTGCTGCTGCCTGACGGCCATCGCCTGTCCAACCACGTGGGGCAGATCGCGCAGCAGTTCCAGTTGTTCCTAGACTGGTTGCCCAAGTGACCGGATTTTTTGCGTCGTGCCCGAAAGGGATGGAATACCTGCTGCGCGACGAACTCGCCGCGTTGGGTGCGAAGGCGCGCGAAGTGCTGGCCGGCGTGCACTTCGAGGGCGAGTTGAAACACGCGTACCTGGCTTGCCTGTGGTCGCGGCTCGCCAGCCGCGTGCTGCTGCCGCTGGCGGAATTCGATGCCGCTGATCCGGATGAGCTCTACACCGGTGTGCAGGTAGTGGACTGGTCGCAGCATTTCGCTCCGGATGCGACGCTGGCGATCGATGCCTCGGTTTCGCAGAGCACGATCACTCACAGCCGTTACGCGATGCTGCGGGTGAAGGACGCGATCGTGGACCAATGCCGCGAGCGTTTCGGCATGCGGCCGGACATTGCGATCGAGCGCCCGGCGATCCGCATCAACCTGCGCCTGCACAGGAATCGCGCCACGTTGTCGCTGGACCTCTCCGGCGAGCCGTTGCACCGGCGCGGGTGGCGGCGCGACCAGGGCGAGGCGCCGCTGAAGGAGAACCTCGCCGCAGCGATGCTGATGCGCGCGCGCTGGCCGGAAATCTACGCGCAGGGCGGTGCGCTGCTGGATCCGATGTGCGGCTCCGGCACGCTGCTCATAGAAGGTGCGCTGATGGCGGCCGATGTCGCGGCAGGCCTGCAGCGCGAGCATTTCGGATTCCTCGCCTGGCGCGGCCACGATGCCGCGCTGTGGCAAACCCTTTGCGACGAGGCGCAGGCGCGTGCGCAGGAAGGCTTGCGCAACCTGCGCGCGTGCTTCTTCGGCAGCGATGCCGCGCCATTGATGATCGAAGTCGCGAAGAAGAATGCGCAAAGCGCGGGCGTTGCCGGCTTCGTGCAACTGCAGCGCCACGATGTCGCGCACATGCAGCGGCCGTCCGGCCATGATGCCGGACTGGTGATCACCAATCCGCCGTATGGCGAGCGCATGGGCGAGCGCGACGAAGTGCCGATGCTGTATCGCACGCTCGGCACGCGCCTGCGCGAAGATTTTGCCGGCTGGCGTGCGGCAGTGCTGGTCGCGCAATCTGAAGGCGAAGGGCTGGAACCGGCGCGTGCGTTGGGCCTGCGTGCCGACAAGCGCTATGTGCTCTACAACGGCGCGATCCCCTGCGACCTGTTGATTTGCGAAATCGTCGCGCGCGAAGCGATCGAAGCCACGCACGCACCACTGTCTCCCGGCGGCGAGATGGTGCGCAACCGCATCATCAAGAACGCGCGCAATCTGAAGAAATATCTCGCCCGCGAAAACATCAACTGCTATCGGATCTACGACGCGGACCTGCCCGAATATGCCGCGGCGATCGACGTGTACCGCGGCCGTCCGGCGAACGCGCGCGAAGCACAGACGTGGCTGCACGTGCAGGAATACGCCGCGCCCGCGACGGTGGATGCCAATGCCGCGCGCACGCGCCTGCGCGACCTGCTGCGCGCGGCCTCGGAAGCATTGGAGGTGCCGCGCGAGCGGATCGCGCTCAAGGTGCGCCGGCGCGGCAAGGGCGGTTCGAAATACGGCAGGCTGGACGAGCGCGGTGAAGCGTTGATCGTGGAAGAGGGCGGCCTGCGCTTCGAGGTGAACCTGTTCGATTACCTCGACACCGGCCTGTTCCTGGACCATCGCAACGTGCGCGCGAAATTGCGCGAGCTGGCGCGAGGCCGGCGCTTCCTGAACCTGTTTGCCTACACCGCGACGGCCAGCGTGTATGCCGCAGCCGGCGGCGCAAGCGAAACGACCAGCGTGGACCTTTCCGCCACCTACCTGGACTGGGCCTCGCGCAATCTCGACCTGAACGGTTTCGGCGGCGCCCGCCACAAACTCGCGCAGGCGGATGCGTTCGAATTCCTGCGCGCGGACCGGGGCCGCTACGGATTGATCTACGTGGACCCGCCGACGTTTTCCAATTCCAAGCGCGCGCAGGATTTCGACGTGCAGCGCGACCATGCCGCGTTGCTCTCGCTCTGCGCGGAACGGCTCGAGCCGGGCGGTGCGATCGTGTTCTCCAACAACGCGCGGCGGTTCAGGCTGGACGACTCGCTTAGCGAACGCTTAGTGATCGAGGACCTGACGCGCGCGAGCATCCCGGCCGATTTCGCGCGCCGGCCGAACATACATGGCTGCTGGTTCATGAAAGCGGGAATCTGAGCAAAAATTGGCACAAAAAAGACCTTCGGCGCTCAGTACCGATTCATCGCCTGCGCCGGAAGATGGCCCCGAAGCATCCACGCTTCGGAGGCAACCATGAACACCCGAATTCTCCATCGCAGTCTGATCGCCGCGGGCCTGCTGGTCGCCGGCGCCATCGCCGCACCGGCTGCGTTCGCGCGCAGCCACGTCAGCATCGGCCTCGGCTTCTACGGCCCGGGCTACAGCGTCGGTTACAACAACTGCGTCAACTGCTACTACGGCCGCACGTATTACTCGCCGGGGTATTACTACAGCCCGGGTTACACCACCTACTACGATCCGGGTTACACGACCTACTACAGCCCGGCGCCGGTCTATTACGACCCGTATCCGGCTTACGGCACGGTGTACTACAGCAACGGCTACTACGGCGGTGGTTACTACGACCGCTGGCATCACGGTGACCGCGGCTGGCGCGATCGCGACGATCATCACTGGCGCGACCACGATCGCGACCACGACGGCTGGCATCACTGAGCCATTGCAATCGGGAACGACGGGCGGCACCCAGGTGCCGCCCGATTTGTTTACCGTCTTCCGAACACGGACTGTGATAAAAGGCGACGGAAATGCGCCAGACCGATTCCAGCAACGGTTCCGGAATTGCCGTGGACGGCAACCCGGCGCTCACCTTTTTCCGCGAGTGGCTGCGCAACCCGTTCGCGATGGCGGCGGTGTCGCCCTCGGGGCGTCGGCTCGCCGCGCTGATGATGGAGCAGCTTCCCCAGGACGCGCAGCGCGTGATCGAACTGGGGGGCGGCACCGGCGTGTTCACCCGGGCGCTGCTCGCGCACGGCGTCCAGCCGCGTAACCTGCTGGTCGTCGAACTGAACGAAGCGTTGCATCAATATCTCACCGAGCGGTTCCCCGGCGTGCACGTCGAGCAGGGCGACGCGCGCCAGGTCCACGCGATCGCACAGCGTTGCGGCGTGCTGGACGAGCACGGCAACGTTGACGCCGTGATCAGCGGGCTCGGGTTGCTGTACATGTCGCGCGCCGCGCAACGCGAAATCCTGACCTCCGCCTTCGATGCCTTGGCGCCGGAGGGCCGCTTCATCCAGTTCACCTACGGGCCGCTGAGCCCGGTTCCGCGCGCATTGCTGGAAGAATTGCAGCTCAAGGCGCATCGCGCGGGTTTCGTCTGGCGCAACATGCCGCCGGCGAACGTGTTCGTGTACCAGCGACGGAAGTCGCGCAAGGTCGAGAGCGTGCGCGGCAAACCGTAGGGCGGGTTTCAACCCGCTCTACAGCTCCAGCGTGTACTCATACATCCCTTCCTCTCGCACCCAGCCGAGCGATTCATAGAGCGCCTGCGCCTGCGCGTTGTCGTGCGCCGTCTGCAAGACCAGCCGCACCACGCCGGTTTCGATCCCGTGTTCGCGCGCGCGTTGCAACAGCGCTTTCGCCACGCCGCGTCGGCGCGCATGTGCGGATACGAACAGATCGTTGAGGATCCACAGCCGTCGCGCGGAGACGGAAGAGAAGGACGGATACAACTGGGTGAAGCCGAGCGCGCCGCCGTCCAAGTCGCGGGCCAGGAAGACCACCGATTCGCCGTTGGCAAGCCGCTCGTGCAGGAACTCATTCGCCTTCGACGGATCAGACGGCTTGCCGTAGAACACGCGATAGCCGTCGAACAGCGGTGCGAGCGCATCGAGGTCGGCCAGGGTGGCGCGGGTGATCGAAAAATCGTTCGGCATGCGATTCAACCGATCGTCATCAGCTGGTGGTAGACGTAGATGCCGAGGAACGCTGCGAAGCAGATCAGCAGCAGCGCCAGCAGCCCATCGCCGACGGCGGTGCCGTAGCCGACCTCGTCCTCGCACGCGATGGTCCTGCGATGGTGCACGAAGCGCACCGTCGCTCCGAAGATGATCACCACGCCCAGCGCGATCAGCGCCAGTCCGACAATCTGGGCGGCGTGCAGATGATGATGCGCCGCGGCCGTACCTGACGCGGTGGTATTCGCCGCGCCGTTCGCCGTCGGCCCGGAGTGACCGAGATACGCCAGGAACAGGTCGAAGCGCTCGACCAGGAACCCGAAGGCCATGATCGCAATCGCCGTGCGCACCCAGGCGAGATAGGTGCGCTCGTTGGCGGCGTGGTCGCGGAAACGTGGGATCATTGGTGAGCGAACCTGTTGGCGTAGTCTCGCGGGCGACAAGCCCAGCATCGGCTTCGCGGTGAGCTGGGCTTTGCGCCCAGCCTACAACAGCCTGGGACTCGTGATTACGCCGCCTTCGCCTTCACCGCCAGCGCTTCCAGCAATTGCTCGGCGGCGTGCAGGCGTTCGGTTGCGCCGGGCAGTTCCATGATGACGCGCAGTTTGTCCTGGCCGTCCAGCTTGTAGACGCGCGGCTGTTTCTGGATCAGGCCCAGGATCGTCATCGGCTCGACGTCGGGTTTGTCGCGGAAGATCACGCGGCCGCCGTTCGGGCCGAGGTCCAGCTTGCGGATGCCCATCGGCGTGGCGCGCAGTTTCAATGCCGCGATCGCGAACAGGTTCTTGACCTGTTGCGGCAACAGGCCGAAGCGATCGATCATCTCCACCTGCAGTTCGCGCAACGCGAAATCGTCGCGCGCGCCGGCAATGCGCTTGTACAAGGTGAGCCGCGCGTGCACGTCGGGCAGGTAGTCGTCCGGGATCAGCGCGGGCACGTGCAACTCGACTTCGGTTTCGTGCTCGCTGCTGAGTTCGAAATCCGGCACCTTGCCGCTCTTCAGTGCGCGCACGGCGCGATCCAGCAGTTCGGTGTAGAGCGAGAAGCCGATCTCCTGGATCTGGCCGGATTGCTCCTCGCCCAGCAGTTCGCCGGCGCCGCGGATCTCCAGGTCGTGCGTGGCCAGCGTGAAGCCGGCGCCGAGTTCTTCCAGCGCCGCGAGCGCGTCCAGGCGCTTCTCCGCGTCGGCGGTCATCGCCTTGCGATCGGGCACGATCAAATAGGCGTAGGCGCGATGGTGCGAGCGGCCGACGCGCCCGCGCAACTGGTGCAGCTGCGCGAGTCCGAAGTGATCGGCGCGATCAATGATGATGGTGTTGGCGGTCGGTACGTCAATGCCCGACTCGATGATGGTGGTGCACACCAGCACGTTGAAGCGCTGACGGTGGAAATCCAGCATCGCCTGCTCCAGTTCGCGCTCGTGCATCTGGCCGTGCGCGATGCGGATGCGCGCATCGGGCACCAGCTGCTCCAGTTCGCGCGCGGTGCGCTCGATGGTGTCCACGCTGTTGTGCAGGAAATACACCTGGCCGCCGCGCGACAGTTCGCGCTGGAACGCTTCGCGGATCATCGCCGGCTCGTATTGCGCGACCAGCGTCTTCACCGCCATGCGATGTGCCGGCGGCGTGGCGATGATGGAGAGATCGCGCAGCCCGCTCATCGCCATGTTGAGCGTGCGCGGGATCGGCGTGGCGGTGAGCGTCAGCAGGTCCACCTCTGCGCGCAGCTTCTTCAACTGCTCCTTGTGGCGCACGCCGAAGCGATGCTCCTCGTCCACGATCACCAAGCCCAAGTCCTTGAACTTCACGTCCGGCTGCAACAGCTTGTGGGTGCCGATCACCACGTCCACCTTGCCGTCGGCGAGTTTCTTCAACGCCTCGGTAGTGTCCTTCTTCGAGCGGAAGCGCGACAGCAATTCCACGCGCACCGGAAAATCCGCGAGGCGATCGCGGAAATTGTCGTAGTGCTGCTGCGCGAGCAGGGTGGTCGGCACCAGCAACGCGACCTGCTTGCCTGCGGTCGCGGCGGCGAAGGCGGCGCGCAACGCGACCTCGGTCTTGCCGAAACCGACATCGCCGCAGACCACGCGATCCATCGGTTGCGGCGAGGCGAGGTCTCCCAATACCGCGTCAATAGCGGCCTGCTGGTCGGGCGTTTCCTCGAACGGAAAGCCGTCGGCGAACTGGCCCAGCATGGCGCGATCGATCGGGAGTGCCACGCCGGGACGTGACGCACGCTGCGCGTGGATGGCCAGCAGTTCCGCCGCCGCGTCGCGCACCTTCTCGGCCGCTTTCTTCTTGGCGCGTTCCCAGGCATCGCCGCCGAGCGAATGCAGCGGCGCCAGTTCCGGCGCCGCACCCGTGTAGCGGCTGACCAGCGACAACTGCGCGACCGGCACGTACAGCTTGGCTTCCTTCGCGTATTCGATGGCGAGGAATTCGCCGGTGGTGTCACCCACGTCGAGCGTCATCAAGCCGAGGTAGCGGCCGACGCCGTGGTCCACGTGCACGATCGGCGCACCGATCGCGAGTTCGGAAAGGTCGCGCACGATCGCTTCGGGATCGCGTTCGCTGACGCGGCGCCGCCGTTCGGTGCGCGCACGCTCACCAATCAGTTCGCGCTCGGTGAACACCGCGAGGCGCGGTTGTTCGAGCACGAAGCCGCGTTCGAGCGGGGCGACGGTGATGGCGAGTTGCTGCGCGACTGCGATCGTGTCCAGCTTTTGCTCGTCATTCCGGCGCAGGCCGGAATCCAGTGGCGAGGATTGCGTTCCTGCGACCGGGTCCCGGTCATTCCCTGACCGGGATGACGGCTCTTTTGCAAATGCCTGCCAGCTTGCGACCACTTCCGGCTTCAACGCGGCCGCCGCGAACTGCTCAAGCAGCGCCTCGCGCCGGCCCGCCGAATCCGCCGCGATCAGCACGCGTTGCTCGCCATGCTCGTCGAGGTATTCGCGCAGGCGTTGCGCGAACGAACCGTGCCGGTGATCGCCGCGCAATTCCGGAGCTGCGCGCGTGCCCGTGTCCGCCGCGCGCGGATCGTTCGCATCCAGGTCCACGCGCAGCACCTTGTTCAACTGCTCGCGCAGCGATTGCGGCGGCAGGTACAACTCCATGGGTGGGAGGATCGGCCGCTCGACATCGTGCGAGCGTTGCTCGTAACGCGCGCCGGTCTGCTTCCAGAAATGCTCGGCGGAATCCAGCGCACCTTCGCCCACCACGAACAGCGCATCTTCGGACAGGTAATCGAACAGCGTTTCGGTCTTCTCGAAGAACAGCGGCAGGTAATACTCGATCCCGGCCGGCGACACGCCCGCCTTCATGTCCTGGTAGATCGGGCAGCGGCGCACGTCGATCGGGAAGCGTTCACGCAGCCGCTCGCGGAATGCCTTGGTCGCCTCGTCGGTCAGCGGGAATTCGCGCGCCGGCAGCAGCTCGACCGCATCCACTTGTTCCAGCGAGCGCTGCGTCTCCGGATCGAAGCTGCGGATCGAATCGATGTCCTCGTCGAACAGTTCGATGCGGTACGGCTCGCGCGTTCCCATCGGGAAGATGTCCATCAGCGCGCCGCGCACGGCGAAGTCGCCGGGCTCGTTGACCTGCGGCACGTGGCGGTAGCCGCATGCTTCCAGACGACGCTGCTCGGCGGCGATCTCGAAATGCTGGCCGCGCGCGATCGACAAGCCCGAGCCGGCGATGTGCGTGCGCGGCGCAAGGCGCTGCATCAGTGTCGCGACCGGGACCACCAGCACGCCGCGACGCACGCTCGGCAGGCGGTAAAGCGTGGCAATGCGCTGCGAAACGATGTCCGGATGCGGACCGAACAGGTCATACGGCAGGGTTTCCCAGTCCGGGAAATGCAGCACCGGCAGGTCGCCCGCGAAGACCTGCAACTCGTCTTCCAGCGCGCGCGCCGAATGCGTGTCGCGGACGACCGCAACGGTCACGGCGGCGTGTGTGCGCGCGGCTTCGGTGAGCAGCAGCGCGAGGGATGAGCCCGCCGGCGGCTTCCAGGTCTTGCGCTGGTTGGCGCTGCGCGGCAGCGGTGGAACTGGCAATTCGAAAGAGGTCATCGTCGATCGCAGGCAATGCAGGACGCTGCCGGACGCGATGCGCGGCCAGCAGAAACGTGGGTCGCTTATTTTACCCCGGGAGGCCCCGCTAAACTGGGGCATTGCCACATGGATCTCGCGCATGTCCCACGACGGTGAGCACGCATCCCACTCCCTGCGCGCGGTGCTGCTGGCGCTGGGCGCGAATTTTGCGATCTTCGTGTGCAAGCTCGGCGCGGCGCTGTTCACCGGCTCCGGTTCGATGTTGTCGGAAGCGGTGCATTCGCTGGCCGACTGCGGCAACCAGGGCCTGGTGCTGCTCGGGATGCGGCAGGCCAGGCGGCCGACTTCCGTCGAGCATCCGCTGGGCCAGGGCGCGGCACTCTACTTCTGGTCATTCCTCGTCGCGATGCTGCTGTTCTCGGTCGGCGGCGTGGTGTCGCTCTACGAAGGCCTCGACAAATTGCGGCACCCCGAACCGCTGCACAAGGCATGGCTGGCGATCGTGGTGCTTGTGTTCGGCATCTGCGCCGAATCGGTTTCGATGCACGGCGCGCTGCGCGCGATCAACGCGACGCGCGGCGACATGTCGCTGTGGCGCTGGTTCCGGGTCAGCCGCTCCAGCGAATTGCTGGTGATCTTCGGCGAGGACCTGGCCGCGCTCACCGGCCTGTGTTTCGCGTTGATCGCGATCGGCGCGACCATCCTCACCGGCAACCCGATCTATGACGCCATCGGTTCGCTGGCGATCGGCGGCCTGCTGGTGGTGATCGCGGTGCTGGTGGCGATCGAGGTCAAGGCGCTGCTGGTCGGCTCCAGCGCCGAACCCGCGGTGCGCGAGGAAATCCGCGACTTCATCGAGAACCATCCCGAAGTCGGCAAGCTCTACCACATGATCACGCTGCAGCTCGGTCCCGACATCGTGCTGGCGACCAAGGCCCGCATGCGGGTGATGGACGCGGGCGGCGACGCGCGCGCGCTGGTGGATGCGGTGAATCGCGTCGAACGCGACCTGCGGCAGCGGTTCGCGCAGATCCGCTGGAGTTTCTTCGAGGCGGACGACCGGGATTAGCGGATCACCCCGACACCCACGCCGAAACTGAAGTGCGGATGGCCCTGGTCCATTTCCTGCGGCGTCCACAGGTGCAGGTCGCCGCTGCGCACCGAAACCACCGGATACGTGTACGTGGCGCGGTCGACCATGCCGGGCCGGGTTCCGGTGACCTGTCCGAGCACGGTCACCGGCGCGCCATCCGGGTAATTCATCGGTTCCACGAAGCCCGGCAATTCGGCGATGAAGCGCCCCTGCGCGTCGGACCGCAGGCGCGGGCGCTGCGAGGAATCGAGCGGGTAGGCGAGGATCTCGATGTCGGTGCGATCCGAAAGGTTCTTCACGCCGATGATCTTGCCGCCCCAGATCACTTGCGCCTGCGGGTAGGCGTTCGGAGCGGCCGCGACCTGCGCGGGCGTGATGGTGGCCGCCGAAGCATCGGCCTTGTAGATCGGCGGTGGCGCGCAGGCGGCGAGCGCGCCCGGCACGGCGACGAGCAAGACGCGCGACAACACGATCAGTGCCTTGTGCATGGTGCGGCTCCGGCGAGGCCTGCAACCTTTATACACCGCGCGCGGTGAAGGTGCTTCACGTGACAGGTGTAACTCCCGGCCACGTACCGGGCGTGGCTAGAATGACCGCGTTGTTCCCGCGATCACGACGATCGCCACTCATCCAGGGCACCACCATGACCCTCTCGCCGCAAGCGCTTTCGATCGCCATCAGCGTGCCGCTGATCGTCCTGATCTACTACCGCCGCTTCCGGCGCCTGTTCGGCCGGCAACCGGTGCGCGAAGGCAGGATGATCACGCGCGTGGTGATCCTCGCCCTGGTGGGCGCGATGTTGTTGGCGGTTGCGCTGCGCAATCCGCTGGCGCTGGCCGCGGATGCCGGCGGTCTGGTCGCGGGCATTGCGCTCGGCTGCTGGGGGTTGCGGCTGACGCGCTTCGAAAGGCAATCCGACGGCGTGCATTACATCCCGCACAGCTGGTTCGGCATCGGCATCGCCGCACTGCTGGTCGGACGATTGATTTACCGCTTCATGGTGTTTTCGCCGGCGGCTCAGCAGGTCGCGCAGAACACCGATCCCTTCGCGGTGTACCAGCGCAGCCCGTTGACGCTGGCGCTGTTCGGCCTGCTGGTCGGCTACTACGTGTGCTACTACATCGGCGTGCTGCGGATGGCGAAGAAGCAGGCGGTGGCTGCTTCGTAGGAGCGCGCCTGCTGGTAGGCTCACGTGTGCTACTACATCGGCGTGCTGCGGGTGGCAAAGAAGCAGGCGGTCGTCGCAGGATAGCTTCGAGCCGAAACACAAAACCCGTTCGTGCTGAGCGTAACGAACGAAGTGAGTGGAGTCGAAGCACTTTCGTGATCTGCCTTCGAGTCCGCGGCCTTCGGCCGCTACGCTCAGGGCGAACGGATGATGTTCATACCAGCACCTGCAAGCGCTGCGTCGCGCCGTCACCCTGCGCAAGCAGTTCCTTCGAAGCCGTCAGCAATTTCGCCAGCGTCGCGTCGAACTGCCACGGCGCATTGACGATCACCATGCCGCAGCCGTTGAGGCGCAGCGGCGAATCGTCCGGCTGCACCAGCAGTTCCGCCATCAGCACGCCGCGCCACTCGCGCGAACCCAGCCAGCGCTGGAACGGCATGATCGTCGCGCGCTTCTTGATCGGATACCACACCGCGTACACGCCGGTCGGCCAGCGCACGTGCGCGGCCTGCAGCGCGGTTTCGATCACGCGGAACTCGTCGGCCTGCTGCTCGAACGGCGGGTCCACCAGCACCAGCCCCCGCCGCTCGGCCGGCGGCAGCAGCGCGTTCATCGCCGCGTAACCGTCGCGCTGGTGCGCGTGCACGCGCTTGTCCGCGCGAAAATGCTCGCGCAACGCCGCGGCTTCCTCGTCCTGGGTTTCGCACAGCACCAGCCGGTCGTCCTTGCGCAGAGCGTGCGCCGCGATCGCGGGTGAACCCGGATACAGGCGCAACGTACCACCGGGATTGAACGCGCGGATCGCGTCACGATAGCGGTGCAAGGCTTCCGGCAGCGACTTCGCTTCGAACACGCGCGCCACGCCGTCGCGCCACTCGCCGGTCTTCTCGGCACGCGTTTCGTCCAGCACATACACGCCGGCGCCCGCGTGCGTGTCCAGGTAGCACAGCGGCTTGTCCTTGGCGGTCAGCGCATCCAGCAGCGCCAACAGCACGGCGTGCTTGAACACGTCGGCGAAGTTGCCGGCGTGGAAGGCGTGGCGGTAGTTCATCGGTGTGCATCCATGCCCGGGAGAGCTGATTATCCGCGCTTCCGCGCGTGGCCGCCAAAGGCTTGACTCTGGACCATGGTCAAGGGTTTAGACTGGCGGCATGAACACGATACCTTCTTCGCATCTCACCATCGGCGCGGTCGCGCGCGGTGCCGGCGTTCGCATCGACACCATCCGCTACTACGAGCGCGAGGGCCTGCTTCCGGCCCCACGGCGCCGCGATTCGGGTTATCGCGACTACGGGCGCGACACCGTGGATCGCCTGAAATTCATCCGCCGCGCCAAGTCGCTCGGCTTTACGCTCGACGAGATCCGCGAGCTGCTGGCGCTCTCGGCCGACCACGAGCGCTGCGTGCGTGGCGTCAAGCAGCGCGCCGAGGCCAAGCTTGCCGAAATCGAACAGCGCATCGCCGAGATGCAGCGGATGCGGCGCGGCCTCAAGAAACTGATCGCCGAATGCCCCGGCCATGGCGACCCCGGCACATGCCCGATCCTGGGTGCGTTCACGCACGGGGACACGCCATGACCGCGCACGAACACCACCATCACTCGATGGAAGACGACACCGCCTTGGCGCCGCATGCCTGCTGCGCGCATTCGGCGCACGCGGCGGGTGCCGGAAAAGATGCCGTCGCGACCGACCCGGTCTGCGGGATGAAAGTGGATCCGGCCACGGCGAAACACAGCGCCGTGCACGGCCGCCGGACGTACTACTTCTGCGCGGCGCGCTGCCGCGACAAGTTCGTGGCCGATCCGCAACATTATCTTGCGCCCGAGCCGAAGCAGGTCGAAGCGGTGGCCGAAGCCGCGCTCTACACCTGCCCGATGCACCCGGAAGTGCAACAGGTCGGCCCGGGCACCTGCCCGATCTGCGGCATGGCGCTGGAACCGATGATGCCCGCGGCGGAAGAGGACGATTCGGAACTGCGCAAGGTGCGCCGCAAATTCCGGATCGCAGCGGCGCTGGCGATCCCGCTGTTCCTCGTCGCGATGGTGCCGCACTGGCTGGACCCGCAGATCGGCATGACCGCCGCGCACGCGTTGCGCTGGATCGAACTCGCACTCGCGGTGCCACTGGTGCTGTGGCTGGGCCTGGACTACACCCGGCGGGGCTGGCTGGGCGTGGTGAACCGTTCGCCCAACATGTACACGCTGATCGGCCTGGGCGTGCTGGTCGCGTTCATCTACAGCCTGGTCGCGATGTTCGCGCCGTCCGCATTTCCGCCCGGCATGCGCGATGCGCACGGCATGCTCGGGGTGTATTTCGAACCGGCCGGCGTGATCGTCGCGCTGGTGCTGCTGGGCGAATGGCTGGAACTGCGCGCGCGTGGCAAGACTTCCGCCGCGATTCGCCGCCTGCTGGATCTCGCGCCGCGCACGGCGCGCCGCATCGATGCGGACGGCAGCGAACATGACGTGCCGATTGAAGAGGTGCACGCCGGCGACGTGTTGCGCATCCGCCCCGGCGAAAAGGTGCCGGTGGATGGCGAAGTGCTGGAAGGCGCGAGCAGCGTGGACGAATCCATGCTGAGCGGCGAGCCGATGCCGGTGGAAAAACGTGCGGGCGATCGCCTGACCGGCGGCACCGTGAACGCCAACGGCGCATTGAAGATGCGCGCCGACAAGGTCGGCGGCGAAACCGTGCTGGCGCAGATCGTGGCGCTGGTCGCGCAGGCGCAGCGTTCGCGCGCGCCGCTGCAAAGATTGGCCGATCGCGTGTCGCGCATCTTCGTTCCGGCGGTGGTCGCGATCGCGATCGTGGCCGGTATCGCGTGGTTCTTCATCGGGCCGGAGCCGCGCATTGCGTACGCGATCGTGAATGCGGTTGCCGTCCTGATCATCGCCTGCCCGTGCGCGCTGGGCCTGGCCACGCCGATCTCGATCATGGTCGCGAGCGGCCGCGGCGCCGAGCAGGGCGTGCTGTTCCGCGATGCGTCCGCGATCGAAGCACTGGCGCAGGTGGACACGCTGGTGCTGGACAAGACCGGCACGCTGACGCTGGGCAAGCCGGGCCTCAGCCAAGTCGTGGCGCTCGGTTCATTCGGCGAAGACAATCTGTTGCACCTTGCCGCAAGCCTGGAAGCGGCCAGCGAACATCCGCTCGCGCGTGCGATCGTGGATGGCGCACGCCGGCGCGGCATGACACTTTCGCCAACCAGCGACTTCATCGCGGTGACCGGGCAGGGGGTGCGCGGCCGGGTGGAAGGCCATGACGTCGCGCTCGGCAACGCGGTGCTGATGTCGGCGCTTCGTGTAGTGATGCCCGAAGACGAACGGCTGGACAAATTGCGCACGGCCGCGAAAACCACGATGTGGCTGGCGGTGGACGGCAAGCTCGCCGGTGCGCTCACTGTGGAAGATGCGATCAAGCCGGGCGCTCGCGCCATGCTCGACGCCCTGCGCGCGCACGGGCTGCGCATCGTGATGTTGACCGGCGACGCGGAACCCGTCGCACGCGCCGTCGCGCAAGAGCTCGGCATCGCGGATTTCGCCGCAGAGCAGACGCCGCAGGACAAGGCCAGATTCGTCGAGGATGCGCGCGCACGCGGCGCCAAGGTCGCGATGGCCGGCGACGGCATCAACGATGCGCCCGCGCTGGCCGCGGCGGATGTCGGCATCGCGATGGGCGACGGCACCGACGTCGCAATGGAAAGCGCACAAGTGACCTTGCTCAAGGGCGAACTCGGTGGATTGCTGCGGGCGCGAAAACTCTCCGCGCAGACCGTGCGCAACATCCACCAGAACCTGTGGTTTGCGTTCGCCTACAACGCCCTCGGCATCCCGATCGCGGCCGGCGTGCTGTATCCGTTCTTCGGCGTGCTGCTGAGCCCGGTGCTGGCGGCGCTGGCGATGAGCCTGTCGTCGGTGTCGGTGATCGGCAATGCGCTGCGGCTGCGCGCGCGGGAAGTGCCGGCGCACATGCATGACGCACACGCATGAACGGAAATCCCTTCGACTCTTCCCGCCGCCGCTTCGTGCAGGGACTTGCGCTGGGCGGCGCCGCGGTCGCACTGGGAGGCTGGAGCGGTTCGCTGCGCGCCGCGAATCCCGCGCAAGGCCAGCCGATGCTTGCCGGTAACGCATTCGATCTGGAAATTGCCGCGGCACCGGTCAACTTCGCCGGTCAGCCGCGGGTCGCGCCGATGGTCAACGGAGTGTTGCCGGGTCCGATCCTGCGCTGGCGCGAAGGCAACACGGTCACGCTGCGCGTCACCAATCGCCTGCCGGTGCAGACTTCCATCCACTGGCACGGCATCCTGCTGCCGGCCGACATGGATGGCGTGCCGGGCATCAGCTTCCCCGGCGTCGCGCCCGGCGAAACCTTCACGTACCGCTTTCCGGTGAAGCAGAGCGGCACTTACTGGTATCACTCGCATTCGCATTTCCAGGAGCAGACCGGCCCTTACGGCGCGTTGGTGATCGAGCCTGCGCGCGGCGAGCGCCATCCCGCCGATCGCGATTACGTGGTGATGCTGAACGACTGGACCGACCTCGACCCGGCGCACCTCTTCGCGCTGCTGAAGAAGGACAGCGGCTACTTCAACGTGCACAGGCCGACGCTGCCCGAGTTGGCACGCGACGCTTCCATGCTCGGCCTGCGCGGCGCGCTGCGCGAGCGCGCGATGTGGAACCGCATGCGCATGAACCCGCGCGACCTCATCGACGTCACCGGCTTCACCTACACCTACCTGATGAACGGCATGACGCCCGCCGGCAACTGGACCGGCCTGTTCAAGCCGGGCGAACGCGTCCGGCTGCGCTTCATCAACGGATCGGCGAACAGCTATTTCGACGTGCGCATTCCCGGTTTGAAGATGAACGTGGTTTCCGCCGACGGGCAGGACGTGCATCCGGTCGAGGTGGACGAATTCCGCATCGGCGTGGCGGAGACGTACGACGTCATCGTGCAGCCGCGCGAAGACCGCGCCTGGACGATCTTCGCGCAGTCCATCGACCGCAGCGGCTACGCGCGTGGCACGCTCGCTCCGCACATTGGCATGCAGGCGGAAGTGCCGGCGCTTGATCCGGTGCCGAAGCTCACCATGATCGACATGATGGGTGCGATGGGCGGCTCTTCCCTCTCCCCTCGGGTGCAGCCGCCATCCATGGCCAAAAGCTCCGTGGTGGCCGAAGGCCGGGTGAGGGTCCGGCAAGATCCAAGCGCCGCGCAGTCCGCCGAACCCTCACCCCCAGCCCCTCTCCCGGAGGGAGAGGGGAGCATGCACGTCATGCCCATGGACGACATGGTGCAAGCGCATCACGCGCGCACCGAGTTCAACAATCCCGGCGTGGACATGCGCGTGGACATGCCGCGCACCAATCTTGACGATCCCGGCCCGGGCTTGCGCGACAACGGCCGGCGCGTGCTGACCTACGCCGACCTGCGGATGGTGGATGCGCCCGCCGACGCGCGCGAGCCGGGCCGCGAGATCGAATTGCACCTCACCGGCAACATGGAGCGCTTCACGTGGTCGTTCGACGGCGTGAAGTTCTCCGATGCGAAGCCGATCCATTTCAGGTACGGCGAGCGCCTTCGGATCGTGCTGGTCAACGACACGATGATGAACCACCCGATCCACCTGCACGGCATGTTCAGTGACCTGGAGGACGAAGACGGCGAGGTGATCGCGCGCAAGCATACCGTCAACGTGCAGCCGGCGCAGCGCGTGACGTACCGCGTGACCGCCGACGCCGCCGGAAGCTGGGCCTACCACTGTCATCTGCTCTACCACATGGAAGCGGGCATGTTCCGCGAAGTGGTGGTGGCATGAAAGCGCGCGCGCCGGTTGCGCTCGCGTGCATGCTGGCGCTGTCCGCGCATGCGCAGGATGCGATGCCGGGCATGGTCATGCCGGCGCAGGACAACGCGCCGCCGGCCGCGCGCAGCCCCGATTACTCCGACGGCTATCGCTACGGTCCGATGACCGGCATGGATATGTCCGACAACGGCACGCAGGGCATGCTGCTGATCGATCAACTGGAATACGCGCGCGACAACCACGGCGGCGACGCCGGCTTCGTGGATGGCGAGGCCTGGTATGGCAAGGACTTCGACAAGCTGTGGCTGAAATTCGAAGGACGACCCGGCGACGCGTTCCGCACCGAGGCGCTGTGGGATCACGCCGTCGCACCGTTCCGGGACACGCAGCTCGGCGTCCGTCACGACTCAGGCGCAGGCCCGGATCGCACCTGGGCGGCCTTCGGCGTGCAGGGGCTTGCGCCGTACCGGATCGAAACCGAGGCGACGTTCTATGTCGGTGCAAACGGCCGCACGGCTGCACGCGTGCAATTCGAATACGAAGCGGCGATCACCCAGCGATTGATCCTGCAACCGAAGCTGGAGATGAATTTCTACGGCAAGGACGATCCGCAACGCGGCATCGGTTCCGGACTGTCGGATGCCGAACTCGGCCTGCGCCTGCGCTATGAAATGACGCGGCAGTTCGCACCCTACGTCGGCGTGGCGTGGCAGCAACACTATGGCCGCACTGCCGATCTCGTCCGCGCGCAAGGCGAACGCGCGGGCAGCGTGCAATTCGTGGCGGGTTTGCGCCTGTGGTTTTGAGCCGCGGGATTGAACTGCATCCGGCGGCGGTTCGGCTTACACTCGGGGCGGGATTCGTCACGGAGGGTCGGCCATGCGATTCATCGGCGCATTCATCCTGTGGATCATCATCTTCGCGATCGCCGCGGCGGTCTGGATCTGGAGCGGCACTTACGATATCGGTCAGGACTCGCCGCACTGGGGCGTGACCCGCGGCGTGATCGCCACTTTCCGCGACCATTCGACCGAGCATCACGCGCAAGGCATCCAGGTGCCCAACCTGGACGATCCGAAAATGATCGCCGCCGGCGCGCAGCACTACGCCGAGAATTGCGCGATGTGCCACCTCGCGCCGGGCATGCCGGATTCGGAAATCCGCCACGGCCTGTACCCGAAGCCGCCGAACCTCACCCGTTTCGCGCCCGATCCTGCCGAGGCGTTCTGGATCATCAAGCACGGCATCAAGTTCACCGGCATGCCCGCCTGGGGACCGACCCACAGCGACGCCATGATCTGGGACATGGTGGCCTTCCTGCAGAAGCAGCCCAGGATGAGCGAAGCGGAGTTCCGCAAGCTCACCGCCAATGCCGCCGAGGAGCACCAACAGATGATGCACGGCATGGCGATGCCTGCTTCCGCAAGCTCCGCTCCGGCCATGCCGGCCGCGGCGGGAACACGATGACTTCCGGCCCAGGAGGGGAGGTCCATCACACGTGGAGAAACCGGCCCTGAAGTCATCACGCGGCGTCCACATGGCGATAACACTCTGACAAAGCCGGGCCCCTAGAATCCCGGCTTCCCTTGCAGGCAAATCCGGCGGGGGCTGGGCGCCGGAAGGCCGCGCGCAGAACCCACCGGCAGGAACGTATCGGATGTCCGATTCCGATCAGCGTCGCGCAGGCTTGTTGGCCGAGCGTCGCGATCAACATGCACAGGCCATGGCCGCCGCCGAACACGCGGGCGGCGAGGCCGCACGCGACGGCGCGAATCACGCGTCGCGTCGCGCCGTGCGTGCGCGCACCCGCGGCGACGACGGAAGTTTCCCGATCGGCGGCGGCGAGATGGGCGATCGCATCCGTGCGCATGACTGGTCGGCCACGTCGCTGGGCCCCATCGAACACTGGCCTGACTGCCTGCGCAACGCGCTCGACCTCATGTTGCGCTCTCCGATGCCGATGAGCATCCACTGGGGCGAGCGCGGCATCCTGTTCTACAACGACGCGATGGCGCCGATGATGGGCCTGCATCATCCGCACGTGCTCGGCACCGATTCGCTGGATGCGTGGCCCGCGCACAGCAAGTGGCTGGAAGGCCTGTTGCGGCAGGTGCTGGCCGGCGAAAGCGTGTCCCTGCACAACCAGCGGCTGGAAACCCGCCGCAGCGGCATGCGCGAACAGGCCTGGTTCGACATCGACTGCTCGCCGATCGTGGACGAGGACGGCCGCCCGCGCGGCATGCTGCAGATCGCGCTGGACACCACGGAGCAGGTCGCGGCGCTCGGCCAGCGCGAGCGGCTGGAAAAGGAATTGCGCGAAAGTGAGGCGCGCCAGCGGTTCGTGGTCGCGTTCAACGATCGCGTGCGCCGGCTCGGCGATCCGAAGGCGCTGATGTCGGAAGCGGTCGCCGCGCTCGGCGCGCAAATGGAAGTGAGCCGTTGCGGTTACGCCGAAGTGCGTCCGGACATGCAGCAGATGGACGTGCTGGCGGAATGGACCAGCGAGCACCGGCCGAGCGCGGTGGGCGTCCAGTCGCTCACGCAATCCAGCGCCACGCTGCGCTCGGCCTTCCTGGCCGGCAAGACGCTGGTGGTGCGCGATGCAGTCAATGATGCGCGCGAAGCCATCCGCTCGCGCGCCACCAGGTATCTGTCCTGGGATGCACGCGCGCTCATCGCCGCACCGCTGATCCACAACGGCCGCTGGATCGGTCTGCTCTATGTCGCCGATGCCAAGCCGCGGGCGTGGTCGAGCGCCGAGGTCGGCCTGCTCGAGGAAATGGCGGCGCGCATCTGGGAAGCGGTCGAGCGCGCGCGCGCCGAAACCGCGCTGCGCGAGAACGAGGCGCGCCTGCTCGGATTGTTCACCGCGGTACCCTCCGCGGTGTTCGTCTGCGATCGCGACGCGGTGATCCAGGATTACAACGCGCGCGCGGTGGAGCTGTGGGGTCGCGCGCCGATCCGCGGCGTGGACAAGCGCGGCTCGGTGTACCTGGCGTTCCCCGACGGCCGGGAATTGCCGCCCGATTTCAGCCAGGTCGAGGAAGTCATCCGTACCGGCGTCGCGCGGCATGGGCTGGAAATGATCGTCGGCCGGCCGGACGGTTCGCGCATTCCGGTGGAAGTGGATTTCTCGCCGTTGAAGGACGCGCGCGGCGAAGTCACCGGCGCGGTGGTGGCGTTCAACGACATCAGCGAGCGCAAGCGGCGCGAAGCCAACCTCGCGCTGCTGGCTGACATCGCCGAAGCCACCGCGCGTTGCGACACCGAAACGGAGATGATGCAGGCGGTTTCCGAGCGCGTCGGCAGGCACCTCGACCTGCATTGCTGCTGCCTGATCAGCGTCGACGAGGCGCACGAGAACGCGGTGGTGGACCAGGTCTGGTATGAGGGCGAGATCCCGAGGCTGCCGCGCCGCGCTCCGCTGTCGCAGTTCGTGGTTCCCGGTTTCAACGAGGAGGCGCGTTCCGGCAAGCCGATCGTGGTGGACGATTGCCATGCCGATCCGCGCACCGACGGCGAGGCCTATGCGCGCTACGAAGTCGGCGCGTACGTCAGCGTGCCCTGGTTGCAGAAGGGAAGCTGGCGCGGGCTGCTGGCGTTCTGCGACGACGCGCCGCGCGCGTGGACCGATGCCGAAGTCGAGATGCTGCGCGAGATTGCGCATCGCGTATTGCCACGCTTCGAACGCGCGCGCGTGCAGGGCGCGTTGCGCGCCAGCCAGTGGCAGCTTTCCGCGCAGGTTTCCGACCTGGAGCGCCTGCACGCATTCGGCACCCGGCTGATGAAGCAGGACGACCTCGAAGCGGTGCTGTTCGAGGTGATGGGCGCCGCCCGCGAGCTGCTGGACGCCGACAAGGCCACCGTGCAGCTGTGCGAAAACGGCCGACTGAAGATGATCGGCTCGGTCGGATTCCCGGATGAATTCATTGCTCCCTATCGCAGCATCGGCTGCGACGGCATCAGCACCTGCGCCGAGGCATTGCGCACCGGCCAGCGCGTGGTGGTGGAGGATTTCGCGCACGATCCGCGCTTTACCGAAATGGCCGCCGCGTTCGCGCCGCTGGACGTCCACGCGGCGATCTCCACGCCGCTGCAGCGGGAGGACGGCTCGATCCTCGCGATGTTCACGCTCTACTTCGACCACACCTGGCGTGCCAATCCGCACGCGCTGCGCATGCTCGATCTGTACGCGCAACAGGCTTCCGCGCAGATCGAACGCACGCACCAGAGCAGGGACGCAGCCTGGCTCGCGGCCATCGTCACGTCCTCGAGCGACGCCATCATCAGCAAGGACCTCGGTGGCATCATCAACAGCTGGAATGCGGGCGCCGAGCGGCTGTTCGGATACACCGCGGAAGAAATGATCGGCAAGCCGATCACCATGCTGGCGCCTCCCGGCCACACCAACGAGGAAGGGGAACTCACCGCGCGAATCCGCAAGGGCGAAGTGGTGGATCACTTCGAAACGGTGCGCCAGCGCAAGGACGGCACGCTGCTGGACGTCTCGCTCACCATCGCGCCGATCCGCGATGCGCAGGGGAATATCGTCGGCGCCTCCAAGATCGCGCGCGACGTCACCCAGCGCGTGCGCACCGAACGCGAACTGGCCGCTTCCGAAGCGCGCTTCCGACAAATGGTCGACGCGCTGCCGATGCCGGTCTACACCACCGACCGCGAAGGCCGCATCACCCACTTCAATCCGGCCAGCGTCGAATTCTCCGGGCGCACGCCGCAGCTAGGCAGCGACCAATGGTGCGTGAGCTGGAAGCTCTACCGCGCCGACGGTTCGTTCCTGCCGCACGAGCAGTGCCCGATGGCGATCGCGTTGAAGCAGGACCTTGCGATCTACGGCGGCATCGAAGCGATCGCCGAACGCCCGGACGGCACGCGCCGCTGGTTCACGCCGTATCCCTCGCCGCTGCACGATGCGAACGGGAACCTGATCGGCGGCATCAACATGCTGGTCGACATCACCGACCGCAAGCGCGACGAGCAGGCCGTGCAGGCCGCGCACGCGCACGCCGACAGCCAGCGCCGGCTCTATGAGGCGATCCTGGACCACACGCCGGATCTCGCCTACATGTTCGACCTGGAGCATCGCTTCATCTATGCGAATGCGATCCTGCTGAAGATGTGGGGCAAGACCTGGGAAGAGGCGGCCGGCAAGACCTGCTGGGAGCTCGGCTACCCGGATTGGCACGCGGCCATGCACGACCGCGAGATCGAGCAGGTGATCGCAACGCGGCTGCCGGTGCGCGGCCAGGTGCCGTTCGCCGGCACCTTCGGCGAACGCGTGTACGACTACCTCTTCGTGCCGGTGATCGGGCCGCATGGCGAAGTCGAAGCGGTGGCCGGCACCACCCGCGACGTCACCGACCAGAATGAAATCGAGCGCAACCTGCGCGCCGACGAAGAGCGCAAGACCTTCCTGCTGGCGCTGGGCGACGCGATCCGCACCGAGACCGATCCGCAGGCGGTGCAACGCATCACTTGCGAGGCGCTGGCGCGCCATTTGGGTTGCGACCGCGTCTACTTCACCGAGGTCCACGAGCAGGAAGGCTACGCGCTGGTCCACTCCGACCATCATCGCGACGACCAGCCCAGCGCGGCCGGCCGCTACGAGCTGGCCGGCATGGAGGAGTTCATTGAGGGATTGCGCTCCGGCGAACCGGTGGTGATCGACAACGTTGCGGACGCGCCGCTGCCCGATCCGCTGCGCGCGATGCTGGAGCCGCTGGGCATCCGCTCGGCCGCGGCCGCGTTGCTGGTGCGCGGCGGCAAGCTCGCATGGACCCTGATCGCCGCCTACGGCGCGGGCCATGAATGGAGCGAAGCGCAGGTCTCGCTGCTGACGGAAGTCGCCGAACGCACCTGGGAAGCGGTGCAGCGCGCGCAGGCGATCGCGGCCCTGGACGAAGCGCGCGCCCGCGCCGAGCAGGAAGCGCGGTTGTTCGAGAGCACGCTGTCCTCGGTGCTGGACATGGTGTTCCGCTATACGCCGGAAGGGCGCATCGTCTACGCCAACCAGGCGCTTGCGGACCTCTGGGGCATTCCTGCCGAGCAGGCGCTCGGCAAGAGCATGGCCGAGCTGGGCTACGCGCCGGAAACCGAGCAGCATGTCATGCGCGACCTGGCGAAGGTGGTGGCGACCGGTGCGCCGCTCGAGAACGAAACGGCTTACACCAACCAGGCCGGCGTGTCGGGCTATTTCACCTACAAGCTGGCGCCGATCTTCGACAGCACGGGCAAGGTGGTGCAGATCGCCGGGACCGCGCTCGACATCACCGATCGCAAGCGCAGCGAGCTGCTGCTGGCCGAGCAGAACAACCTGCTGGAGCTGATCGCCACAGGTTGCGAACTCTCGCATTGTCTCAAGGAAGTGACCGCCTCGGTGGCACGGCTGGACATGCACACCCGCGCGGCGGTGCTGCTGGCCGACGAGGCGCGCAACAGCCTGGAAGAAGTCCATTCGGCCAACATGCCGGCCTGCTTCGGCGAGAAGGTGCAGGGCGCGGCGGTGTGCGACCTTGCGATCGGCACCTGCGGCCGCGCGGTGTACAGCGGCGAACCGATCGTCTGCGCCGACATCGCCGCGGACGAACATTGGGCACTGGCGTGGCGCGACGAATGCCTCTCGCACGGCGTGCGCGCCTGCCACTCCATGCCGATCTTCGACGCGCACGGCAAGCCGATCGGCTCGTTCTTCCTCGCCTTCGACCACGTCGGCGAGCCCGATGAATGGCACCGCCGCATCGCCGAATTCGGCGCGCACGTGGCGAGCATCGCGATCGCCAACAGCCGCGCCGAAGCCGCGGTGCGCGAGAGCGAGGAAGAACTCGCGCAGGAGCTGGCCGACACCCGCCTGCTGCAGGGCATCAGCACCGAGCTGCTGAGCGAGACCGATCCGGATGCGCTGTACGCACGCATCGTGGATGCCGCTTCCGCGTTGATGCGCTCGGATTTCGCCAGCCTGCAGATGTACCACCCGGAAGCAGGCAAGGACGGCGAACTGCGGCTGCTGGCTCATCGCGGTTTCGACAAGCAGTCGGAAGAGCTCTGGGCGCGCGTAGGCCTGGACGACGGCACGACCTGTGCGATCTCGCTGACGAACGGCAAGTGGATCATCGTCAAGGACATCGAAAGGGCTGTCGCCATGCTGGGCGAAACCAGCGTGGCCGAATACAAGCGCGCCGGCATCCGCGCCGTCCAGACCACGCCGCTGTTCGCGCGCAACGGCAAGCTGGTCGGCATGCTGTCCACGCACTGGCGCGAGCCGCATGAGCCTTCGCCACGCCGGCTCGGGCTGCTGGAAGTGCTGGGGCGCCAGGCCGCGGACTTGATCGAGGGCCGCCGCTCCGAGCAGAAGCTGCTCGAACTCAACAACTTCCTCGAACGCCGCGTTATCGAACGCACGGCCGAACTGGTGGAGAGCGAACGCCGCATGCGCGACATGGCCTCGCAGCTCACCATGGCCGAGCACGCCGAGCGCCGCCGCATCAGCCAGATCGTGCACGACGATTTGCAGCAGCAGCTGCACAGCATCCAGATGAAGCTCGCTTCCGCGCGCGGGTCGCTCGGGCGCGGCGACGAGGCGCGCACGCTCAAGCACCTCAACGACGCCGAGCAGTGGAGCGGCGAGGGCGTGGAAACCGCGCGCCGGCTCACGGTGGACCTCAGCCCGCCGATCCTGAAGAGCGAAGGGCTGGCCGAGGCGCTGGACTGGCTGGTCACGCAGATGCGCGAGATGCACGGCCTGCACGTGAGCATCGGCGGCGACCGCGACCTGCAGATGCACGACGACGCCAAGCGCGTGCTGATCTACCAGGTCGTGCGCGAGCTGCTGTTCAACATCGTCAAGCACGCCGGCGTGGACCAGGCGCGCGTCGAGTTGCACCGTCGCGAGGACGTGCTGGACGTGTGCGTGCTGGACCAGGGCAAGGGCTTCGATCCGGAACAGCTGCGCAAGCCGCGGCCGCGCAGCGCGGGCGGCTTCGGCCTGACCAGCGCGCAGGAACGCCTGCACCTGCTGGGCGGCGACATCGAAGTGGAGTCCGCGCCCGGGCTCGGTACCTCGATCGTGCTGCACGTGCCGATTCGCGTGGCCGACCGCGAAGAGCCCTCGCACGATGACGTGCAGGATTCGAATACGCAGGATTTGTTCGGCTGATGCGCCGCCGATTGGAACGGGAATGAGCAAGGTCTATATCGTCGAGGACAACGATCGCATGCGCACGCTGCTGCGCGACTGGATAGACGAGCTGCCGGGGCTGGACGTGTGCGGCGCGGCCGCGAGTGCCGAAGATGCGCTGCCGGAACTGGCCGACGCCCAACCCGATCTGGCGGTGATCGACATGTCGTTGCCGGGCATGGGCGGCATCGAGCTGGTCGCAACACTGCGCGACCGCCAGCCAACGATGCGCTGTCTGATTCTTTCGGGCCACAACGAGCGGAGCTATGTCGAGCGGGCGCTGGCCGCCGGCGCGCAGGGCTACCTGTTGAAGGGCGAACCCGCCGAAATCGAAAACGCGATCAGCAAGGTGCTTTCGGGCGAGCGCTATCTCAGCGCGAGTTTGAAGAGCGTGGCAGCGGGGGGGGGGGCTTGCTAAACCGGCGCGCTAAACCGCTCCGCTGACGACTCGAAAACTCCCACTAGTGCCGTGGTTTTTTAGCCCTCCCCTTCAAGGGGAGGGTTGGGTGGGGATGGTGTGAATGGAGAATCACACTCAATGAAAGGTCAAACCAACCCTTCCATTCTTCGGCCGAAACTACAACGTCGCTTGCGTAATGCTCCGACCGATGCGGAGCACGCCCTGTGGCAACGGCTGCGATTGCGACAACTGAGCGGATACAAATTTCGCCGCCAGCATCCTTTCGGCAATTACATCCTGGATTTTGTTTGCCTCGAAAGAATGCTCATCGTCGAGGTGGATGGGGGCCAACACACCAATGAGATGGATGCCGCGCGCACTGCGTTCCTGCGGTGTGCGGGATTTCGTGTGCTGCGCTTTTGGAATAACCAGATATTCCAGGAGATGGACGGTGTGCTCGATGCCATCTGGCGAGCCTTGGCAGAAGATGCACCACCATCCCACCCCGACCCTCCCCTTGAAGGGTGAGGCGGCGCGCTTGCGATCTGCCGGGGGCAGATCGCGCGCCGTCGAACGCACGCACAAGGATGTGCGGGCCGGCAAGCGATCCATGGATGGCTGCTTGCGACAACACCACCATCCCCACCCCGACCCTCCCCTTGAAGGGGAGGGGGAAGAGCGGATGATTTTCTGAAACTACGGCGCGCGGTCGCCTGCGAGCAGGCTTCTGCCGGGCAGACCTACTTCGCGAACGGCTTGCGGAAACGCCCCAGGCCCTTGCCTTTCTGCGCGGCTTCGTCTTCCACCGGCGGCGGTTCGTCGCGTTCGACTGCCAGCCAGCCGGCGGCCTTGCTGGCATTGATGTAGTCGATCACTTCCGCAACCGGCACGCCGCTTGCGGTGGCAAGTTCGGCCGGCGTGGCGGCTTCCTTCATCATCGCGGTCGCAATGCGGAAGTGGCGCGGGAATTCGCGTTCGGTCTGCGGCCAGCGCGCGAGCTTGTAGCGTTCCTCGTTGCCCATGCCGTGCGCCAGCTTGCCCGGCGTCGCCACCAGCCCGGCGAACCAGCGCAGCCGCGCGAGCGGCAGCGGCTTGCGTTCGCGCGCGGCGGCGAGCGCCGCGGCGTCCAGCGGACGCAAGGCAGAAGGCTTGTGCTCCAGCGGCTCCTTCAAGGGCTTCAGCGCGTCGTCGGCGTAATAGACGTCGCGTTCGGGATCGATCACCAGGCTGGAGTCCGCCACGCGCACGGCGGCACTCGGCGGACGCCGCACCAGCAGGTCGGCGATGTTGACCGGATCGGGTTCCGGCGTCGGCGGGGGTTTCACGGGCGCCACCGGGGCGGCGGCCAAGGGCGCGGGTTGCGGAGGCGGCGGGGCATCGGCAGCCGCGGCGAGGTTCATCACGCTCGCGGTACGCGCTTCGGCGACCTGCACGGGCTTCGGCGCGGGTTTCGGCGCCGGCGCAGCGGCAACCGCCACGGGCGCGGGCTGCTCGACCGGCTCGCTGCCACGCAGCGCCGAGTCGCCGTGCTCCATCATGCCCGCCGCCTGTTCCAGCACGGCGGCGAAAGCGTCGTCGTCCAGCGGCTTGGCCAGCACCAGGTCCGAGCCCTGCACCTGGCCGGAGCGCGCAAAGGTGATCACGTGCTTGCCGGCGCCGTGCGCCTTCAGCCAGGCCATGTGTCCGAACATGCTGTCCATGTCCACGATCACGAGGTCCGCATGCGCCAGATCGGCCCATTCCCAGTAATGCGAGAGCCGCGTGGCCTGCCGGCCCAGCGCTTCGCGGAACAGCTCCGCGTCGCTGGTCTCGAGTTCGGAGAGGGCGATCTTCAGGCGGCTCATCCCGAGTGATTCCTTTTTTTTGAAGGCTGGCAAGGTCGCGGGCATTGTCTATGGTTCCTCTTTGATTGGCCAGAACCGGACGCAGCCGGCTGGCCGAAAGGGACGCGCATTGTCGTGCAGCAATCGTGCCGGGCACACCGTGACCCGCCTCTCGGGAATGGTGAACAAACGTAAATGGCCGCAGGAAAGAGTAGGGCGGGCATTGCCCGCCGGGGTGATTGACGACGCACGATGAGGCGGACAGTGTCCGCCCTACGCGGCTTCCGACTGCGGCGCCCTGGCCTGCAACGCCCACAACGCGGCGTAGCGGCCTTCGTGCGCCAGCAGTTTCGCGTGCGTGCCGCGCTCGACGATGCGGCCGTGGTCCAGCACCAGGATCTCGTCCGCGTCCACGATGGTGGACAGTCTGTGCGCCACGATCAGGGTGGTGCGGCCGCGCGCGATTTCGGCGAGTTCCGCCTGGATCACCTTCTCGGTGCGCGTGTCCAGCGCCGAGGTGGCTTCGTCGAATACGAGGATGGCGGGCCGCTTCAGCAGCGCGCGCGCGATCGCCACGCGCTGTTTCTCGCCGCCTGACAATTTCAGTCCGCGCTCGCCCACCTGCGTCTCGTATTGCTGCGGCAGCGACAGCACGAACTCGTGGATGTGCGCGGCTTTCGCGGCGGCTTCCACTTCCTCGCGCGTCGCGCTTGGCCGGCCGTAGGCGATGTTGTAGTAGATGCTGTCGTTGAACAGCACGGTGTCCTGCGGCACGATGCCGATCGCGGCGCGCAGGCTCTCCTGGGTGACCTTGCGGATGTCCTGGCCGTCGATCGTGATCCGCCCGCCGGTCACGTCGTAGAAGCGGAACAGCAGGCGCGAAAGCGTGGACTTGCCCGCGCCGGTCGCGCCGACCACCGCGACGGTTTGCCCCGGCGCGATGGCGAAGTCCACGCCGTGCAGGATCTGCCGCTGCGGATCGTAGGCGAACGAAACGTTCTCGAAGCGCACGTTGGCGCCGTGCAGTTGCAGCGGCTTGGCATCCGGCGCGTCGCGCACTTCCGCATGTTCGTCCAGCAGCGCGAACATGCGCTCCATGTCGATGATGCCCTGCTTGATCTGGCGATAGGTGAAGCCGAGCATGTTCAGCGGGATCGCCAGTTGCAGCAGCCAGCCGTTAACCATCACGATGTCGCCGACCGACAGAGTGTGCGCGGCCACGCCGCTGGCGGCCATCGCCATCAGCAGGGTGAGGCCCAGCGCGATCACCAGCGCCTGCACGCCGTTCAACACCGCCAGCGAGGACTCGGTCTTCACCGCGGCGTCTTCGTAGCGGCGCAGGGCGGCGTCGTAGCGGCGCGCCTCGAATTCCTCGTTGCCGAAATACTTCACCGTCTCGTAGTTCAGCAGGCTGTCCACCGCGCGCGCGTTGGAAAGGCTTTCCTCGTCGTTCATCACGCGCACGCCGGCGGTGCGCCATTCGCTGATCCAGATGGTCGCGCCGATGTAAATCGCCATCGTCACCAGCGTGACCACCGCGTAGCGCCAGTCGAACTGGCGCAGCAGCAGCGCGATCACGATCAGGATTTCGAACAGCGTGGGCACGATGTTGAAGACCACCCAGCCCAGCAGGTTGTAGACGCCGCGCGTGCCGCGCGAGATGTCGCGGCCGACGCCGCCGGTGTGGCGATCCAGATGGAAGCGCAGCGAGAGCTGGTGCAGGTGCCGGAATGCGTCGAGCCCCGATGCACGCATCGCGCGCTGGCTGACGCGCTCGAACACCGTGTCGCGCAATTGCCCGAACAGCGTACCGATCAGGCGCAGCACGCCATACAGCGCGATCAGCGCGACCGGCACGGTGAGCATCGCCACGCGCGGATCCAGGTGATCCACGATGTCCTTGAACGCCACCGGCACGTAGACGGTCGCGACTTTCGAGATCACCAGCAGCGCACCGGCGATCGTCATGCGGCCGGGGAAGCCCTTGATGTACGGCCACAGCATCGCCAGCACGCGGCGGGTGCCGCCGCGCGGGATGCGCGATTCATCCATCGCTCCGCCAGCCTTGGTAGTGGGCGAAGTGGAAGCGGCTTGCGGCGCGCGTGCGGCACCGGAAGCGGCGGGCGTTTGCCGGCCTTCCGCGACCGTCGCGGTCTCGTCCTCGCTGCGCGGCACGGCGGTGGCGTGCGGCGTCACCGCGCCTCCGGGCTTTCCGGCCGGATCGTTGCCGGATGTGTTCGGTGGGGAATTCATCCAGGGATCATGGGGGCGGGGCGTCAAGGCTTCCAGTGGCGACTCCGCACCTGACGATGTGAGCGGCTCTTCAGCCCTCCCCTTCAAGGGGAGGGTTGGGTGGGGATGGTGTCAAAAACTGGCCGACCACCATCCCCCCAGCCTCCCCCTTGAAGGGGGAGGAGTTAGAGCGCAGCACTCGGAAGCCTGCATTAAACTTCCATGCTTGTTATCGCGCGAATCCTTGAGATGGCCTTCCGCACCCGTTTCGCTCCCAGTCCGACCGGTTTCCTGCACATCGGCGGCGCGCGCACCGCGCTGTACTGCTGGCTGGAGGCGCGCCATCGAGGCGGGCAGTTCATCCTGCGTGTGGAGGACACCGACCGCGAGCGTTCCACCGACGCCGCGGTGCAGGCGATCCTTGACGGCATGGATTGGCTGGGCCTCGCGCCCGATGAAGGCCCGTTCTTCCAGGCGCAGCGCATGGATCGCTATCGCACGGTCGCGCAGCAGTTGCTCGACGCCGGCAAGGCGTACTGGGCCTACGAATCGAAGGAAGAGATCGAATCGATGCGCGCGGCCGCGATGGCGCGCGGCGAAAAGCCGCGCTACAGCGGCGCCTATCGCGATCGCAATGAGCCGTATCGCGAGGACCCCAATCGCGTGCTGCGGTTCAAGACGCCGCAAAGCGGCAGCGTGGTGTTCGACGACAAGGTCAAGGGCCGCATCGAGTGGGACAACACCGAACTCGACGATCTGGTGCTGGTGCGCTCCGACGGGTTCCCCACCTACAACTTCGCGGTGGTGGTGGACGACATCGACATGGGCATCACCGAGGTGATCCGCGGCGACGACCACGTCAACAACACGCCGCGCCAGATCAACATCTACCACGCGCTGAACGCGCAGGTGCCGACGTTCGCGCACCTGCCGATGATCCTGGGCCCGGACGGACAGAAGTTGTCCAAGCGCCACGGCGCGGTCGGCGTGATGCAGTATCGCGAGGACGGCTACCTGCCGCACGCGCTGCTGAATTACCTGGTGCGGCTGGGCTGGTCGCACGGCGACCAGGAAATTTTTTCGATCAAGGAAATGATCGAGCTGTTCGACATCGCGAACGTCAACCAGTCCGCTTCGCGCTTCGACTTCGCCAAGCTGGGCTGGCTCAACCAGCAGTACCTGAAGAACGACAATCCGCTGGATATCGCGCGCGAGCTGGCGTGGCAGCTCAACCGGCTCGGCATCGATCCGTCCGCGGGCGGCCCGTGCCCGGTGGACGTGGTGGTCGCGCTGCGCGACCGCGTGCAGACGCTGAAGGAAATGGCCGAGCGCGCGAAGGTCTGGTACGCGCCGATCGAGCAGTGGGACGAGAAGGCGGTGGCGAAGCACCTGCGCGCCGAAGGCGCGGCCGACGTGTTGCGCGCCGCGCACGCGCAATTCGAATCGCTGATCGACTGGTCGCCCGCCGGCATCCATGCCGCGATCGAACAGGTGGCCGCCGAGCGCGGCGTCGGCATGGGCAAGGTCGCGCAGCCCTTGCGCGTGGCGATCACCGGAACCCAGGTGTCGCCGTCCATCGAGCACACGATTTATCTTGCGGGGCGAGAGGAAGCGCTCAGGCGGATCGAGAATGCGGTTCAGCGAGCGAGCAACTGATTCCCTCCCCCGCTTGCGGGGGAGGGCTAGGGTGGGGGCGATTAATGTGAAGCCCCCATCCGGCCTTCGGCCACCTTCCCCCGCGCGCGGGGGAAGGAACACGACCGGGCTTGCGGCAGCGCCGTTGTGAACGATCTCCTGCAAAAAGTGATGCAAGGCGTGGATCCGGATTCGCCGGACGCGTTCGCGCGCATCTTCGCCAACGTCATGGCCCTTGTGCCGTGGTGGCCGCTGATCTGGTTCACGGTGCTGTGCGTGGTGGTCGGCGCGGTGCTGGGCTGGTGGCGACGGCGCGTATGGCTCGGCATAGGGCTGGCGCTGCTGCTGGGCCCGATCGGCTGGTTTACCCTGTGGGCGTTTCCGCAAGGGGCGGAGAAGAAACCGGAACGCGCGCCGAATTTCCCGGCCACCCGCAAGCGCTAGAATGCGCGCATGGCTGCCCGCCCCAAATCCCATCATCATCATCACGATGCCGCCGGTTTCGTGCGTGAAGTCGAGACGGCCAGCCGCGAGCGCGGGCTGCGCCTGACGCCGTTGCGCCACGAGGTGCTGAACCTGATCGCGCGCGCGCGCAAGCCGGTGAAGGCCTACGACCTGCTCGAATCCCTGCGCGACAGCCATGCCGGTGCGGCTCCGCCCACGGTTTATCGCGCGCTGGATTTCCTGCTCGAACACGGCTTCATCCACAAGCTGGAATCGATCAACGCATTCGTGTACTGCCAGCACCCGAGCGAAGCGCACCAGGTGCCGTTCCTGATCTGCGACGTGTGCGAAAACGCGACCGAACTGTGCGACGACGGCGCGGTGGCCGGGCTGATCGAAAAGCGCGCCGGCACGCTGGGCTTCCGCGCCAAGGCGCAAACCCTGGAAGTGCATGGCGTGTGCAAAGCATGCCGGTAGCGTAGGGCGGACACCGTCTGCCGTTGCCGAGCCGGCGGGCAATGCCCGCCCTGCACGGCTGCACTCCGGCGCCAGCGACCCGTGTTGGCTCGCGACCGTTTGCGACGCTGCCAGGGATTTATCGGAATGTTATACTGTTACAAATCGCCACCCGGCGATTCTGGACAGCAGGACAGAATCCTTGAGCATTCCTTCCGAGAACATGGACGTCTCCACGGCCGCGGTCGCCCGCATCAGCCCGCTCGCGATTGCGGCCGATCGGATCGGCGCGACCGCGTCGTTCCTTTGCGCGGTGCACTGCGCGCTGCTGCCGTTCGTGATCGCGCTGTTGCCGCTGATCGGGCTGGGGTTCCTTGCCGACCATCGTTTCGAACGCGTGTTCGTGGCCTGTGCCGCGGTGCTGGCCTCGGTGACGATCGTCACCGCGTGGCGCAGGCATCGCAAATTGAACGCGCTGTTCCTGCTGGTGCCGGGGATCACGCTGCTGCTGGCCGGCATCATCATCGACATCGGCGCGCACGAATGGATGCACACCGCGCTGGTGGTGTGCGGCGGCGTGCTGGTGGCCAGCGCGCACGTGGTGAACCTCGTGCTGTCGTACCGGCACGTGCATACCGCGCATTGCGGGCACCTGGGTACGCATTAGAGCTATGTCATTCCCGCGAAAGCGGGAATCCAGTGACTCATTGCGATCAAAGAGCAAAGGCAACTGGATTCCGGGTGCCGTTGCCGATGAAGCCGACAACGGCCCCGGAATGACGATGTGGGTGATTGTGTAACGCGGTGCGGGCTGCCTAGCATCACCACATGGCGCACGCGCACGACCATCACCCGGCTGAGCACCATCCGCATACCGGCCGCGCGCTGGGCGCGGCGTTTGCGCTGACCTGCCTGATGCTGGTTATCGAGGCGGGCGGCGGCTGGTGGTCGCACTCGCTGGCATTGCTGGCAGATGCCGGCCACATGCTGGTGGACGCGGCATCGCTGCTGCTCGCGTGGGCCGCGGCGCATTTCGCGTCCAAGCCTGCCGATGCGCGGCGCAGCTTCGGCTACGCTCGACTGGAAGTGCTTGCCGGCTTCGTCAACGCGCTGGTGCAAGTGCTGCTGGTGGCGTGGATCGCTTACGAAGCGGTCCACCGGCTGCTGCGGTTGAGCGAGGTCGAGATCCGCTCGGGCGTGATGCTTGGCGTAGCGCTGGCCGGCTTGCTGGTGAACGTGTTCGTCCTGCGCATGCTGCATGCGCATGAGCATGACGACCTCAACGCGGCGGCTGCCAGCCTGCACGTGTTCGGCGATCTGCTTGCCTCGCTCGCCGCCGTGGTCGCCGCCTTGCTGGTGCGCTACCTGCATTGGAACTGGGCGGATCCCGCGCTTTCACTGCTGGTTTCATTGCTGATCCTGCGCGGCGCATGGCGGCTGCTGCATCGCTCGTCGCACATCCTGCTGGAAGGCGTGCCGGAGGGCGTACGCACCGAGGACATCCGCGCCGTGCTCGCCGCGAATCCCGTCGTCGTGGAGGTGCACCATATCCACGTCTGGCAGATTGCCTCCGGTTCGCGAATGGCGACGCTGCACGCGCGCCTGTGCGAAGGCGCGGATGCGCAGGCGGGATTGGTCGCGATCAAGCGCGAACTGCGCGAGCGTTTCGCGATCGACCATGCGACCGTGGAAATCGAACTCGGCGAATGCGCCGACCGTGCGAGCGATTGCAGGCCGGACGAACCGCACCGGCACTGACGTGCGTCAGTGCGTTTGGCGCTCCCCGCCGATCCAGGTTTCGCGCACGTGCAGGTTTTCATCCAGTACGGCGAGATCCGCGCGATGGCCCGGGGCGATGCGACCGGATTCGTGATCCAGCCGGAGGAAGGCGGCAGGGTAGAGCGCTGCCATCCGCACCGCTTCCTCGAGCGGCGTGCCGAGCAGGCCGACCGTGTTGCGCACCGCGCTCGCCATGTCCAGTGCGGAACCGGCGAGCGTGCCATCCGCGGTGGTGCAGCGCCCGTCGCGGCATTCAATGCGCCGGCCGTCGAGCGTGAAAGATGACGATTCGCCGCCCACCGGCGGCATCGCGTCGGTCACCAGCATCGCCTTGCCGATCGGCTTGGCCGCGAGCGCCACGCGCAAGCTGGCCGGATGCACGTGATGACCGTCCACGATCAGCCCGCACCAGCTTTCGGCGCCTTCCAGTGCCGCGCCGACCACGCCGGGTTCGCGGCTCTGCATCGGCGTCATCGCGTTGAACAGATGCGTGAAACCACGCGCGCCGGCGTCGAGCGCCGCGCGCGTCTGTGCGTAGTCGGCAGCGGTGTGGCCGATGCAACAGATGACGCCGCGCGCCGAGAGTTCACGGACGATTTCCGGCGACACGCATTCCGGCGCCAGCGTCAGCACGGTGCGGCCGTGCTTCAGCGAACAGATCAACTCGATCTCCTCGCGCCCGGGCGTGCGGAATGCGCGCGCGTCATGCACGCCCTTGCGCGCGGAGGCGAGGAACGGGCCTTCCAGATGGATGCCGAGCACGCCCGGCACGCCTTGCGTGATCGCGGCATCCACCGCGGCCATGGCCGCATGCATCGTGTCCGGATCGGTGCTGATCAGCGTCGGCAGCAAGCCGGTGGTGCCGAAGCGCCGGTGCGCCTGCGCCATGCGCGCGATCGTCTCCACGCTCGGCGCGTCGTTGAACAGCACGTCGCCGCCGCCATTGACCTGCACGTCGATGAAGCCCGGTGCGAGGTACGCGCCGTGCAGGTCGTGGGCTTCCGCCTGCACGGGCTGCAGCTCGCGCAGCGGCGCGACCGACGCGATGCGCGCCCCTTCCAGCAGCACGCCGAGCTCTTCTTCGAACCCGAAGTCGGTCAGCACGCGCGCGTTGTGGAGCAGGTGTTTCACAGGGTTTTCGTCACCTTGTTGAGATACGGCGGCACGTCGGGATCATGGCCGCGCGCCAGCGCCAGCGCATTCGCCGCGCGATAGAACGCATTCACGGTCAGCAACGGCGTGCATGCAGGATGCGGCGAACGCGGCAGCGGCAGCGAATGGCCATTCGCCACGCCGGCCTGCGCCGACCACACCCGCGCACCGCGGTCGCGGAATTGTTGCGCGATCTGCAGCGTGCTTTCGCCGCTTTCGTCGTCCTGCACGAACGCGAGCACCGGAAATCCGGGGCCGACGATCGCCATCGGGCCGTGCATCACTTCCGCGCTGCTGAATGCTTCCGCATGCAGGCCGCAGGTTTCCTTCAATTTCAAAGCGGCCTCCTGTGCCGCGGCAAGCCCCAGCCCGCGACCGACCACGAACAGGTCGAGCGCGTCGTGCAGGCCTTCCACCAGCGGTGACCAGTCGCAATGCCAGCTTGCGCGCAATGCATCGGGCAATGCTTTCAGCGCGGAAGCGAGCGCCGCGTCTTCGCTCCACGATGCAGCGAGTTGCAGCAAGGCCGAGAGCGAGCACAGATAGCTCTTGGTCGCGGCGACGCTGGTTTCCGGTCCGGCATGCAGTGGAATCTCATGGTGCGCGAGGGCGGCGAGCGGCGAGTCCGGCGCGTTCACCATCGCGACGACGCGCGCGCCGGAAGCGCGCGCGAGTTCGGCATTGCGCAGCAGATCCGGGCTGCGGCCCGATTGCGAGATCACGATGAATAGCGCGTCCTGCAATTGCGGGTTCACCGCATACACCGAACCGACCGAAGGCGAGGCGGATGCGGTGACCAGGCCGAGCTGCGTCTCGAACAGGTATTTCGCGAACGTCGCGGCATGGTCGGAACTGCCGCGCGCGCAGGTGACGATGAAGCGCGGCGGCTGCGATCGCAGCAGTGCGGCAAGTTCGCCGATCGCGTGCGCGTTCGCGGAAAGTTGTCGCGCGACGGCTTCCGCGGACTCCCGCGCCTCCGCGAACATGCGCGTGTGTTCGGGCGCGCGGACGTTGTGCGGCATCGGCGCGCTCATCGCGGTTGCGGCGGCGGGGCGGTCGAGCCGCGGATCACCAGCTCCGGGCTGAAGCCCTCGTTGCCGATCGCCGGCGCCTGCGCGGGCTCGTCGTCCAGTTGCGCGATCAGCAGTTGCGCCGCGTGGCGCGCGATGGTTTGCGTGGCCTGCCGCGCGGTGGTCAGCGCCGGCCAGCATTGCTTGGAGAACGGACTGTCCTCGAAGCCGGCGATGGACAACTCGTTCGGCACCTCGATGCCCGCGGATTTCGCCGCGGCCAGCACGCCGGCGGCGATCTCGTCGTTGGAACCGAAGATCGCGGTGGGGCGCTGCTTGAGCCCGAACAACTTGCGCGCGGCGCGAAAGCCGTCGTCGAAGGAATAGTCGCCGTGCACGATCAGCTTCTTGTCCAGTGGAATCGCGTAGTCCTTCAGTGCGGCCTCGTAGCCCTTGTAGCGTTCGGGGCTGGAACGGTGCGCGGCGCCGCCCCAGATGAAACCGATCTGCTGATGGCCGAGCTGGATCAGGTGTTCGGTGATGTCGTAGGCGGCGTCGCGGTCGTCCACGTACACGCAGGGGAACCCGTCGTTCGGATCTTCCGCCGCCGAGAGGATGCGCACGAAACGGATGTTGTTGGTGGCGAGGAACTTGATCAGTCCCATGCGTTCCGACATCGGCGGCGCCAAAATCAACCCGGCCAGCCGCGCGTGGCGCACGAGATCGCGCAGTTCTTCCGCGAGCGTGGCGGATGCGGAGTCGCAGGGATGGATCTGCAGTCCGTAACCGCGCTCGCGGCACACCGACAGCGCGCCGTTCTGCATGCTGATGATGTAGTGCGGATTCGGATTGTCGTACACCAGCCCGACCGCGTAGGCCTTGGCGCTGCGCAGGCTGCGAGCCGACACGTCCGGCTGGTAACCGAGGTCCGCGATCGCCTTGAGCACGCGCGCGCGGGTGCGTTCGCGCACCGAGCTCTCGTTGTTGATCACGCGCGAAACGGTTTTCAGCGAAACCGCGGAACGCTTCGCCACGTCCTTGATCGTCGGGCGGCGCGCACGCCGCGGCGCAGGCGCCTCGATCATGTCGGCCATCGATGGCGGGCGCTTCATGCGGCCCGCCGTGCGCCGGCGCGATGGCCCACGCGCGCATAAAACAGTATGTATAGGTAGCAGGGAATCATCAGCACCGCGAACACACCCTGGAAATCGAAGTGTTCCTTCAGGTGCGCGAACAACTGTGGAATGATCGCGCCGCCGGCGATGCCCATGATCAGGAATGCCGAACCGAATTCGGTCAGCCGGCCCAACCCCTTGATCGCGAGCGGGAAGATCGCCGGCCACATCATCGCGTTCGCGAAGCCCAGCGCCGCCACGCACAGCACCGACGCATAACCGCCGGTGAAGAACGCGGCCAGCGTCAGCGCGACGCCAAGCACCGCCGACCAGGCAAGGTAACGCTCCTGCGAAACGAAGCGCGGGATCAGCAGCCAGCCGATCAGATAGCCCAGCAGCATCGCGAAGAGCGTGAACGAAGTGAAGAAGCGCGTCGCGCTCAACGGCAGCCCGAAGCCCTGTCCGTAGGTGCCGATCGCGTCTCCCGCCATCACTTCCACGCCCACGTAGAGAAAGAGGCACAACACGCCCAGCCACAGGTGCGGGAAGCGCAGCAGCCCGGGCTTGCTGGCGCGCGCGCCGGTCGCGTTGGATTCCGATGCGCGCAATTCCGGCAGCGACGACGTCACGATCCACACCGCCAACAACAGCAGCACGCCGGCCATGATGAGATACGGCAGGTGCACGCGCGCGGCGAACAGGTTCAGCAGCGCGTCCTTCGCCTGCGGCGTGGCGGCTGCCTGGATCTGCTTGTCGATGTCGTCGATGCCGCGCAACACCAGCGTGCCGATCAGGATCGGCGCGAGGATGCCCGCGGCCTTGTTGCAGATGCCCATCACCGCGATGCGCTGTGCCGCGCTTTCGATCGGGCCGAGGATGCTGACGTACGGATTGGATGCGGTCTGCAACAGCGCCAGGCCGGCGCCGATCACGAACAGTCCGGCGAGCGCACCCGGATACACCCGCATCGTCGCGTACTGGCCGAACACCGCGGCGCCGATCGCCATCACCAGCAGTCCGAGCGCCATGCCCTTCTTCATGCCGGTCGCCTTCAGGATGAAGGAAGAAGGCAGGGCGAGGAAAAAGTAGGACAGGTAGAACGCCATCGGCACCAGGAACGCATTGACGTCGTTCAGGCCGAACGCGAGCTTGACGTAGGTGATCAGCGGGCCGTTCAACCACGTCACGAAACCGAAGATGAAGAACAGCACGCCGATGATCACGATCGCGGCGCCGCGACGGGGGATTTCGACGACCTGGGATGCGCTGGACATGCGGAAGTTCTCCGTGATCGCGCGTGCGCTGCACGCGGGCAATGCCGCGTGCGGATTCTGCGCATGAGTCACTCGAAATAGCAACGTTGTCATGCGTGGACAGGCCAACGCCCGTTTCGTGCAATGTCCACCCCCGCAGGAGTGGACTTTTCGGGGTGTTTTGACCTGTTGCATCGCGTCATTCGAGGCCTTTTCGACGGAGGCCTGAGGCGGCCTGTGGTGCGTAAATGCCTCTGCCGTGCGGCTTCGAGGTCTGGCCATGCGGAGCTTTGGCATGCCGCGCTGCCGCGGACAGAATGTCTCGCGGGACATTTGTTGACAACGTTGTCATCAACGGTCGACACTCGCGCCAATTCGGAGTGCCCGTGCGTGCACCTGTGGGTGCAACCGGGCGGCGGGAGGAAGGGGCTTGACCAACGTTGTCGAAAAACCGGTCGCGGAAACCGATTCCGCGTTCCTGGCCGCCGATGTGGGCGGTACGTTTGCGCGCGTGGCGCTGGTGCGCGAGTCGCGCGGCGGTGCGCAGCCGGTGCAGGTGCTGCAATACACGAAGTATCGCTGCAGCGAATACCCGAGCCTCGGCGTGATCCTGCGTGAGTTCGCGACCGCGCACGGCTTGCGTGCGCGGCGTTGCGCGCTGGCCTGCGCGGGATTCCTGCTGGACGACAACGTCATCAACACCAGCCTGCCGTGGAATCTTTCGGTTTCCGCCACGCGTGCGGAAGCGGGCCTGGATGAAGTGGCGCTGGTGAACGATTTCACCGCGGTCGCGCACGCGGCCGATCAGGTGCCCGCGAGCGAGATGATCCTGCTCGCAGGCGCTTCGATGCAGCATCGCGGCGGTCCGAGCCTGGTGGTCGGCCCCGGCACCGGGCTTGGCGCTGCGGTGCGGATTCCATATGGCGGCGAATGCATCGTGCTGTCCACCGAAGCCGGGCAATCCGCGTTCGCGCCGAACACGCCGCGCGAGATGGACATCCTGCGCGTGCTGTCGCGCGGCAATTCACACGTGCCGGTGGAAATGGTGGTCTCCGGCCCGGGCCTCGTGAACATCTACCGCGCATTGTGCGAGCTCGATGGCCACGGCCCGATGCTGGACGAGCCGTCTGCGATCAGCGATGCGGCGATGGCCGGCAGCGACCCGGTCGCACGCGAGGCGCTGGATGTGTTCTGCGGCGCGATCGGCAGCCTGGTCGGCAACCTGGTTCTTCTTTATGGCGCGCAGGGCGGCGTCTACCTCGCCGGCGGCGTGCTGCCGCGGATCAGCGGCTTCCTGCGCACCAGCAGCTTCGTCGAGCGCCTGCTCGACAAGGGTCCGATGCGCGAAATGCTCGAACAGGTTCCGGTGCGGTTGATCGATCACGGCCAGCTCGGCGTGGTCGGCGCGGCCGTCTGGTATCTGCAACGACAGCGCGCATCGTCACGCGCGCAAGACTCCGCCGCGCCACTGGCGCGAGCGGCGAAATGAGGTTCACGAAACAGAGAAGCGGAAACGAGCGATACGCCAAGACTGCGGCACATCAGCGGCGGCAAGCCGTCCACATCCACGGCGGGACCAGCAATCCGTGAGGGGAAAGTCATGAAACTTCGCAGAACCATTCTCGCAAGCAGCATCTTCGCCGCGCTGTGCTTCACCGCCGCGGCTTACGCGCAGGACGCCACCCAGGCAACCCAGGGCACGACGCAAGCGAACTCCACGGATGGCGCTCAGTCCGGCAACAGCAAGGACAAGAAGGACATCACCGAGCTTGGTGCGATCAACGTCGTCGGCTTGCGCGCGGCGCAGGCGCTTTCCATCGAGACCAAGAAGCAGGCCGACTCGCACGTCGAGGTGGTCTCCGCCGAAGACATCGGCAAGCTGCCCGCCAAGGACGTGGCCGACACGATCGCGCAGTTGCCCGGCGTGAACATCGCCGACGCGGCGGGCGCGGAAGGCGGCTTCGACGAAGCCGATCGCGCCAGCATCCGCGGCAGCGCACCGTCGCTCACCCTGACGACCATCAACGGCCATTCGGTTGCCTCCGGCGACTGGTTCATCCTGGGCGGCGGCGGCACGCGCAGCGTGAGCTACTCGATGTTCCCCTCGGAAATCGTCAGCCAGGTGGTGGTGCACAAGAGCTCCGAGGCGCGCTTCCTGGAAGGCGGCGCCGCCGGAACGATCGACATCATCACCCGCAAGCCGCTGGATTTCAGCAAGCCGCTTTCGCTCGAGGCCAGCGTCGGCGCCGTGTATGCCGACTTGCCGGGCAAGACCAAGCCGCAGTTCAACGGGCTGCTCAACTGGAAAAACGATTCGAACACCTTCGGCGTCATGGTGCAGGCGTTCTACGAGCAGCGCGCATTGCAGCGCGAAGGCCAGGAAATACTCGGCTATTCGTATATTCCGTACTGCCAAACGCCGGGGCCAACCGGTTGTGCGAAGGTATACCCTGCCGCCGCGTCACTTGGCTTGGGTCCGGCCACGCCTGGCAGCAACAGCACCGGCGTGTTCTATCCCAACCTGCCGGGCGCCGCGCTGTTCACCCAGACCCGCAAGCGCAAGGGCGGTTCGGTGGACTTCGAGTGGCGGGCGGGCGACAACCTGACCTTCAACCTCGACGCGTTCTATTCCAAGATGGACGCGACCGACTACAACCGCAACTACATGCTGCGGACGCGTGACCAGCTGCCCGGCCAGGCAGTGACCGGCACGATCGAGGGCAACATCCTCACCAGCGCGACCCTGCCCGGAGCCCCCGGACTCTCGCAGGGCATTTACGACATGATCTCGCGGCCGGGCGAGAGCGAATCCAGCCAGTTCGTGACGCTGGATACGGACTGGCAGGTCAACAACAACCTGGATTTCAAATTCCAGCTCGGCACCACCCGCGGCACCGGCAACACGCCGACCCAGGACGTGATGGAGATGGACACCGGCTTCGGCTCGACCGCCAGTTATTCGATGAACGGCATCGGCAAGCCGCTTGACTGGACGATGAGCGGCAACAACAGTTCGTTTGATCCGGCGACAGCCGGACTGGACTGGATCTTCGGAGAACAGAACATCCACGTGGTGGACAAGGACCGCTGGTTCCAGGCGGACGGCGAATACGATTTCGACAACGCCGGCGCGCTGTCCTCGCTGCAGTTCGGCGTGCGCTACGCCAAGCATGACCACGACAGTCCGACCGACATCGCCCAAGGCCCCAATTTCGCTTCAGCGGTGCAGTTCGGGCCGAATTCGACCATTTACCCGCCGGCGGGCGGCAACTACCCGGGCGATTTCGCGAGCAACGTGGGCGTGGGCCAGATGCCTTCCAACATCTGGTTCTGGACGCCCGCCCAGCTTGCCGAGTTGAACGCGCTGTACGCCAACCGCGCGGTCACGGACGATCCGGGCACGTCGCGTTTCTATCCGAACGGCATCTACTCGATGACGGAGAAGAACGGCGCGGCGTACGTGCAGGCCAACTTCAAGGGTGAGCGCTGGAGCGCCAATGCAGGCCTGCGCTATGTCTCCACCGACGAGAACGTGGGTTACACCAGCCCGGGCATCCAGGAAACGGATTTTGCCCTCGGCTCGCCGCCCTCGGCGTTTTATCCCTCGGGCTGGTACTGGAACTACTACAAGCACAACTACAACAAGGTGCTGCCGAGCTTCAACCTGAGGTTCGACCTGAACGACGACGGCAGTCTGCTGGCGCGGTTCGCGGCCTCGCAGACCCTGACCCGCCAGGACTACGGGCAGGTGGCAGGGTTCTTGAACTTGAACGATCCGAAGACCGAGGGCTCCCTGGGTTCCGGCAGCGGGTCCAACCCGCGCCTCAAGCCGATCCTCTCGACGAACTTCGATGCGTCACTCGAGTGGTACTTCGCCCATCGCGGACTGCTGTCGGCCAGCGTGTACCAGATGGACCTGAGCAACTATTACGACTATGGCGCCGTTACCCGCACGTACCTCAACAACTACCTGACCAACAACGGCGCCGGCGACAATCCGTCGCACGCGCCGGTTTACAGCCAGTACCTGGTCAGCATCCCGGTGAACGTCAACGGCACGCTCAGGGGCGTGGAGTTGAACTACATCCAGCCGATCGGCGACAACTTCGGCGTGCAGTTCAACTACACCTACGCCCAGGGCCATTCCTCCGGCGGCACTTACCTGTACAACCCGGACGGCACGCTCGGCAACAACGTCGCCGCAGGAAACCGCCCGCTGTTCGGCACTTCCAAGAACACAGCCAACGTTTCGGTGTTCTACGAGGACAGCCACTTCAATGCCCGCGTCAACTACACGTACCGCTCGAAGTTCTACGACGGGATGATGAGCAACTCCGGCGCCGGCATGCCGCTGCTGCCGTACTGGCAAACGGGCCAGGGCTATCTGTCGCTTTCGGCGGGTTACCGGCTCGATGATCACTGGAGCTTCTCGTTCGACGCGATGAACCTCAACAATCCGAAGCTGCGCTATTACATCAACGGTTCGCAGGCCGGCCTGGCTTTCAACGAGGCGCCGGAAGCGGTGTACGTGAACGGGCGGCAGTACTACCTCAACGCGAACTTCAAGTTCTGATCGAAACATCTCTCCCGCAGGTGTGTGACGCTTCGGGCCCGGAACCCCACTCCGGGCCCGTTTTCTTTGTAGTAGGGCGGGCATTGCCCGCCAGGCGAACCCGGCGGACGATATCCGCCCTACGGCCTTGATGGCTTCCCGATGACCCTAGCAAACCGCTTTGTCCTGATTTGCCTCGCCCTGGTATCGCTGGCGGGGTGCGCGCAAGCGCCGCCGAAGCCGGCCGGATCCGCGCCCGTCCAACGCGCGCCGTTGCCGCTGATCCCGATGCCGGCGCACGTGACCTTTCCTGATGCGAAGAACTTCGTGGTGACGCCGCAGACGCGGGTGATCGTGCCGTCACGCGATTCCGGTGCGCTATCGGCGGCGCGCTATTTTTCCGAGACCTTGCGGCGCACCAGCCGGCTCCACCTGCATGTCGCGGTCGGTGATGCGCCCCCTGGCGGCAGCGCGATCGTGTTCATCCTCGATCCCGATTCCGCCGTGAGCGATCCGGAAGGCTACGTGCTGGACGTTGTGCCCGATCGCATCGAGGTGCGCGCGCGCACCTCGGCAGGATTGTTCTACGGCGGCATCACGCTCTGGCAGTTGCTCACGCCCGAAGCTGACGGTGCGCCGGAACACGTGCCCGCCATGCACATCGAAGATTTTCCCCGCTTCCGCTGGCGCGGACTGATGCTCGATTCCGCGCGCCACTACCAGCCGGTCGCTTTCATCGAGAAGCTGCTGGACGAGATGGCGCTGCACAAGCTCAACACCTTCCAGTGGCATCTCACCGATGACCAGGGTTGGCGCATCGCGATCGCGCGCTATCCCGAATTGATGAAGATCGGCGCGTGGCGCAAGCCGGTCGGTCCCGATATCACGCTCGCCAATCACGACGGCAAATACGGCGGCTATTACACGCCCGAACAGATACGCGAAGTGGTGGCGTATGCCGCCGCACGCCACATCACCGTGGTGCCGGAAATCGAAATGCCGGGGCATGCGCAGGCGGCGATCGCGTCGTATCCGCAGCTCGGCGTCACCGGCAAGCGCCCGCCGGTATCGAACGAGTGGGGCGTGAATACCTGGCTCTACAACATCCAGGACGGCACCTTCGATTTCATCGACAACGTGCTGGACGAAACCATGGCGCTGTTCCCGGGGCCGTACATCCACGTCGGCGGCGACGAGGCGGTCAAGGACCAGTGGCAGGCTTCGAAGAGGATCCAGCATCGCATGCACGCGCTCGGCATCAAGAATGAAGACGCGCTGCAGGCATGGTTCATCGCGCGCGTCGGGCAACACATCAAGTCCAGCGGCCGCAAGCTGGTCGGCTGGGACGAGATCCTGCAGGGCGGTGTTCCGCCCGATGCGATCGTGACGTCGTGGCGGGGCGAGCAGGGCGCGATCGAGGCGGCGAAGCTCGGCCACGATACCGTGATGTCGCCTTCGCCGACGATGTATTTCGACCACCTGCAAAGCGATCTGCCCGATGAGCCAACCGGCCGCCCGGACGTGATCTCGCTGAACGACGTCTACGACTTCCAGCCGGTGCCGAAGGAACTCGATGCGCAGCAGGCGGAGCACGTACTCGGCGCGCAGGCGAACCTGTGGAGCGAATACCTGACCACGCCGGCTCGCGTCGAGCACGCGGTATTCCCGCGCATCGACGCACTGGCGGAAGTGCTGTGGTCGCCGGCCGGTTCACACGACTGGCAGGGATTCCTCGAACGCATGCCCGCGCAGCTGGCACGTTACCGGGCGCTCGATGTGGATGATGCCGACGATGCGTTCGCAGTGAAGATCGCGGCGCATCCTGTCGATGATGCAAAGACGGCGCAGGTCGTGCTCTCCAACCAGACCGGCTTCGGCACGATCCGCTACACGCTGGACGGCAGCGTGCCGGACGCGCATTCGCCGATCTACTCCGCGCCATTCGAGATCGCGATGCCGGCGACCGTGCGTGCCGGCGCTTTCGCGGGCAGCCAGCCGCTCGCAGCGCCGCGTGCGCGCGAACTCGATCCGGAATCGCTGCTGCGCCGGAGCAGTGATGCATTGAAGACCTGCAAGAACACGTTGACGCTGCGGCTGGAAGGCGGCCCCAGCGAGGCGGGGAGCCGCTACAACATCGACATCATGGATCCGTGCTGGATCTATCCATCGCTCGACCTTGCCGGGATCACGCGCATCGACGTGCGCGTCGGCACCGTGCCGAACAATTTCCAGCTCTGGCACGACGCGGCGAAGATCGTGGTGCATCCCGCACGCACACCGGGCGGCGAACTGGAAATCCATCGCGACACCTGCGGCGGTCCGCTGCTCGCCTCCTTGCCGCTGGCGGGTGTGCCGCGCGGCGATCCGGTCACCCTGCACGCGAAATTCGCCGCGCAAACCGGCGTGCACGACCTGTGTTTCTTCTTCACCGGCAGGTCGAAGGCCTTCCTGCGCACGATCGACTGGGTGGCGCCGGTGCCGTGGCCGGGCGGATCAAATGTTGCAAGCAGTTCTCGCTGCGGAGAGGTCTTTCGGGCGGCAATCAGGGACGATTGCACAAATAAGCGCCGCTGCTAACATCGCGCGCACCACAACTACCGCGGGAACCACGATGGGCAAGGGCGACAAGAGGACACGCAAGGGCAAGATCTACGCGGGCAGCCACGGCAACACGCGTCCGCATTCGCCGAAGGGCAACGCGGCGGTGAAGAAGGCCAAGCCGGCAGCACGACCGGCCGCGAAGAAAGCCGCGGTCAAGAAGGTTGCGGCAAAGAAGACCGCCGGCTGATCGGTTTTGCCGCAATAAAAAAGCCCCGCAGTGCGGGGTCGAAGCCATTGCGCTTACGCGATGCCACCGAGGCATGGCGTGCAATGGCTGAGGGTGAGGCAGGGATGCCGATCGGAAGCCGCGCCACGGACGGCTGCTTGCCTTACCAGGTGACCGTCAGCCGCACGGTGTCGTTGTAGACGCCCGGCGGCGTATTGCTGGCGACGTCGAGCTTGCCGTACACCGGCACCATCTGCTCGTCGCCGTTGCCCACGCCGCGCACCGCGCCGCTGCTGCCGACGGGGCCGAGCGGCATGCGGCGGCTTGCATCTGCATACAGTTGATAGGCGACGCCGTTGCTGCCGTCGCTCATGTGGCGCTCGCCACCTTCGGCGTGCTCGCCGTAATCGAAGCCGATCGCATAAGGCTGCTTGCTCGAGCAAAGCACGCCCAGTTTCGTTTGGGCGGTGGCGCTGCCCGCGTCCTGTTGGACATCGCCGAACGACAACGATGCGTTGTCCACCGTGAAGCGGCACGAAGCGACGATGCGCACCGAGACATTCAATTGCGCGTTGGCTTCGCCCGCGATCGCGGAAGGCGCCAGGCCCATCGCGGCGCACAGCGCGGCAATCGCGATCGCCTTGCAAATTTTCGTGGAGCAGAGAGTGTTCATTTGGGCCACCTGGTGTTTCCCCGGGCGGCATATTCGTGTTCGCGCTGCACCGCAAACGAGACACAGTGCTCACATGCTTCGGCGGTCACACTCTGTGACGGTCGCGTGAACGCAGTTCACGAAAACGCGCATGCATTTGGACGTCTATTTGCGGAAAGTGTGAGCTGGTTGACGTTCACAGTCTGTGACTTTCACGCGAATGCGGCGCGAGAGTGTGGATTTGTTTGTCCAGGCGCGTTTTTCGATCCGGGCGGACGGCGAAAACAGCGCGTCGCGCGGGAATTCCAGGTTGATGTTCGCGATCAGGAGTGATCGGATCGGGACATCATTTCGCGCCCGCCCGCGAACACGCGTTGCGCCAGCACGCCGCCGATCCAGTACGCGAGTTCGGCCGGTTCGCAGATATCCCACGCGACAAGATCGGCGCGCTGTCCGACCGCGAGACGGCCGCGATCGGACAGGCCCAGCGCACGCGCGGCATTGACTGTTGCGCCGCGCAGGGCTTCTTCCGGCGTCAGCCGGAACAGCGTGCACGCCATCGAGATCGCCAGCCGCAGCGAGCGCAGCGGCGAGGTGCCGGGATTGAGGTCGCTCGCGACCGCCATCGCGACGCCGTGCCGGCGTATTGCTTCCACCGGCGGCACGCGCGTTTCGCGCAGCGCATAGAAGCTGCCGGGCAGCAGCACCGCGACCGTGCCCGCGCGCGCCATCGCGGCGATGCACGACTCGCTCGCGCATTCCAGATGATCGGCCGACAAGGCCTGGTGTTCGGCCGCAAGTCCGCCGCCGCCGAGGCCGGAGAGTTGATCCGCGTGCAATTTCACCGGCAGCCCGAGTTCACGCGCGCGCCCGAACACGCGGCGCACTTCGTCGGGCGTGAAGCCGATGCCTTCGCAGAACGCATCCACCGCATCGGCCAGACCTTCGGCTTGCGCGGCCGGCAGCCACTCGTCGCAGACCATCGTGACGAAGTCGCCGCGGCGTTCCTTGTATTCCTGCGGCAGCGCATGCAGGGCGAGCAGGGTGGTGCGGACGGTCACACCCAATTCGGTGCCGATGCGCCGCGCGACACGCAGCATCTTCAATTCGGTTTCCAGATCCAGCCCGTAGCCGGATTTGATTTCGATCATGGTCACGCCATCGGCGACCAGGCCGCGCGCACGCGGCAGCGACCGCGCGAGCAGTTCGTCTTCCGATGCCGCGCGCGTGGCGCGCACGGTGGAGAGAATGCCACCGCCGGCGCGCGCGATCGCCTCGTAGCTTTCGCCGTGCAGCCGCCGCTCGAATTCGTCGGCGCGGGTGCCGGCGAACACCAGGTGGGTGTGGCAATCCACCAGCCCCGGCGTGACCCACGCGCCGTGCAGCGGGTCGACTTTGTCTGCGAGTGATTCCGGTGCGCCAGGCAGTTCGTCCATCTTGCCGACGAACGTGATCAGGCCGTCGCGCCAGCCGATCGCCGCACGCTCGACGCTGCCGTAACCCTCATCGCCGGCCAGCGTGATGAGATTGCAATCAAGCAGCAGGTGATCCCAGCGAGCGTCGGCCATGGCTGTCACTGACGAGTCGGAAGCGAGCGCAAGGTTAGCGCACGAAGCCGTGCTGGCATAATCCGCGGCTGCGCGATTGCACGCGGGTTGCCGTTCCATGCGACGTTTCCATTTCGCCGAACCGCTGGTGATGCTGGCGACCGTCGTGCAATGGCTGGTGCTGTCCATCTTCACCGGCGCGGTGATCGGTGGTGGCTGCACCATCTTCCTTCGCATTCTTTTCAATAGCGCTGGCCGCGCGTACGCCGCACCGCTGTGGCTGCAGATGAGCCTGCTGCCGATCGGCGGATTCGCCAACGGCCTGCTGCTGCATTACGGCTATCGGCTCAGCCGCAGCGGCTACCGCGACAACGCGATCGTCGCGGTGAACGAACAGCACGGCCGCATGCCGTTCCGCACCTTCTGGATCAAACCGCTTGCGGCGTTGATCACACTGGGTTGCGGCGGGTCGGGCGGCAAGGAAGGCCCGTGCTCGCACATCGGCGCCAGCCTCGCGGCGGGCATCGGCCGGGTGCTGCGCCTCAATCCGGAGATGCGCAAGCGCCTGCTGGCCTGCGGCGTCAGTGCAGGCTTTGCCAGCGTATTCGGCACGCCGATCGCCGGCGCGATCTACGGCGTGGAGATGCTGGCGATCGGCCGCATCCGCCATGACTTCCTCTTTCCCGGCATCGTGGCCGGCGTGACCGCGTTCGAAGTGAGCCGCTATCTCGGCGTGCCTTATCCGGTGTACCACATCGCCTTCGCCGGCGACTTCACCGAACTGCTGTTTTTGAAAACCGTGGTGATCGGAATCTTCTGCGGCGCGGCGGCGTGGATCTTCGTCGAGCTGCTGCGAATCGTCAGGCGCGTGTTTGCACACCTGCGTTCGACGTACTCGATCTGGCCGCCGTTGCTGCCGCTGATCGGCGGCGTGGTGCTGGCACTCCTGATCCTCGCGATCCCGACCGACTATCTCGGCCTGAGCCTGCCGTTGATGGATCGCGCGTTGCAGGGGCAGTCGATGCCGTACCTCGGCTTCCTGTGGAAGGCGCTGCTGGTCGCGATCACGCTCGGCTCGGGTTTCTATGCGGGCATCGTGACGCCGCAGTTCGTGATCGGCGCGGTGCTGGGCGGCGCGTTCGCGCACCTGCTGGGCTTGCAGGCGGCGCTGGGTGCGGCGGTGGGGCTGGTCGCGGTGGTGGCTTCGGCATCCAACGCGCCGATCGCGGCCATCTTCATGGGCGTGGAATTGTTCGGCGCCGACTCGACGCTGTACGTCGCCGGCGCCTGCGTCGCCGCCTATCTCATCATCGGCCATCGGAGCGTCTATCCGGAACAGCAGATTGCGTATTCGAAATCGTCGTGGATCTTCGCGCGCGCCGACCTGCCGGTGGGCGAGGAGAAGGTGCGGTTGTCGTACGGACTGCTGCGCTGGTGGCGCGATCGCCGGCAGAGCGCGAAGCACAGGAACGACTTGAACCAGGACGAACCGCATTGAGGTTCGGGCCCGGCGTATTGGCATGAGGCAGGGCTGCCGCTAGCCTGCGCGTGAAACGGGAGTCGTCATGCAGGATGAGTGGTTTCACGCGAGCCGTCTGTTCACGCCGGCCGGCTGGTCGCGGGATGTGGGGTTTCGGCTGGAGCGGGGCCGCATCGCGGCGCTCGATACGGGAGCCGCCGAAGGCGGCGAGAGTCTCGGCCGCTTCGTGCTGCCCGGCATGCCGAACCTGCATTCGCACGCGTTCCAGCGCGCGATGGCGGGATTGGCCGAAAAAAAAGGCCAGCCTGTTGAAGAGTGCGGACAGGGACGTCCGCTTCTTGATTCTCGCGATCAGGGACGATCGCAAGAAGACACATTCTGGACCTGGCGCGAAACGATGTACGCGTTCGCGTCACGCATCGGTCCCGAAGACCTGCGCGCGATCGCGGCGCAGCTGTATGTCGAGATGTTGAAGGCCGGCTACACCCACGTCTGCGAGTTCCACTACCTGCACCATGCGCCGGACGGCAAGCCGTACGGCGATCCCGCGGCGATGTCGCTGGCGATCATCGAAGCGGCGCGCGAAACCGGCATCGGCCTGACCTTGCTGCCGGTGCTGTACATGACCGGCGGTTTCGATGGGCGGCCGCTCAGCCAGCGCCAGCGGCGCTTCGGCATGGACGTGCAGGCCTATCTGCGGCTGGTCGAAAGCCTGCGCGCGCTGGAAACCTCATCGCTGCGCGTCGGCATCGCACTGCATTCGTTGCGCGCGGTGCCGGAGGCGGCGATGCGGGAAGTTCTCGCATCACCGCTGGCGCGCGAGGGCGTGATCCACATCCACATCGCCGAACAGACCGGTGAAGTCGAGGAGTGCGTTGCCACGCGCGGCGCGCGCCCGGTACGCTGGCTGCTCGATCACACCGACGTGGATGCATGCTGGTGCCTGGTGCACGCCACGCATCTCGATGAAAGCGAACTCGAAGGTCTCGCGAAATCCGGCGCGGTCGCGGGTTTGTGCCCGACCACGGAAGCCAATCTCGGCGACGGCCTGTTTCCGCTGGCGGATTATCTGGATGCGAACGGAAAGCTCGGCATCGGTTCGGATTCGCACATCTCCGTTTCGCCCATCGAGGAGCTGCGCTGGCTGGAATACGGCCAGCGGCTGGTTTCGCGCAAGCGCAATGTTGCCGCGCGTGCGGCCGGCGCCAGCGTCGGCGAAACGCTTTGGAAAGCCGCAATGCGAGGCGGCGCGCAGGCCTCGGGTATTGCGCCGTTCGGCGAGGGCGCCCGCGCGGACCTGCTGGTGCTTGACGATGCGTCGCCGCTGCTTGCCGCGCGCGACGAGCGCAACGTGCTCGACAGCTTCATCTTCGCCGGCAACACGCCGCTGGTGCGCGACGTGATGGTCGACGGCGACTGGGTCGTACGGGATTTCCGCCACCGCGACGAGGCGCGCATCGCCGCGCGTTTCCGCAAAGTGGTGGAGGCGCTCGCTAGCGGGTGAAGTGGAAGGTCCGCAGCACGTCGCGCATGGCCGCGAAGGCCTGCGCTTTCGAGAACGGCGGCGTTGCGGGCGGATCGTACACCTGCGGATTGGTGCCGTAGACCAGCAGGTCGATCGCGTAGCATGCATCGTCGTGGACCGCGCGATAGCTGTGCACGTCGAGGTAGTGGCTCATCGCGGCGTCGCTCGCCTCGAACCGCGTGAAATCCGCGCCGTCGATCCGCTCGCGATCCGTGCTTCCGCCGCGCAGCGACGAAGGCGGCGCGACGCAAGTCTTGACCTCTTCCGCCACGCGGCTGACGCCGATGCGCACTTCCGCGGCGGTGACGTGGTTGGATCCGGTCATCACCAGTGCCGCGACCGGCGTGCCTTGCGAATCCGGCGTCGCGTAGGTCTTCCAGCTGCCGTTCGCCAGGTAGCCGCCGCGGAAATCGCGGCGCGCCGTCCAGCCTTTGGGATAGGCGATGCGGAATCCGAAGCGATTGCTTTCCAGCACTTGCAGGTTCGTTCCCGCTGCGCTGGGCGCAACGCCGGCGGTCGGGTCGGCATTCCGGTGCTCGCCGTTGCAGGCGCACAGTGCCGCCGCACTTGCCAGGATGACGAACGGGCCTTGATAGCCGCGCACGCGGGCTCCAGATTGCAGAACCACAATGAGTCTTGAGCCGGCGGCCGGCCGGCGTCAAGCGTCTTCGGTCAACACGCAAGGACACGCCACCATGCTGACACGTACGCTCGGCCCGCGCGGGCCGCAGGTTTCCGCCATCGGGCTCGGTTGCATGGGCATGAGCGAGTTCTACGGCGCGCACGACGACGCCGAGTCGCTCAAGGTGCTGCACCACGCGCTGGACGAGGGTTTGAACTTTCTCGACACCGCCGACATGTACGGCAGCGGCGCCAACGAGCAGCTGGTCGGCAAGGCCATCCGCGGCCGTCGCGATGAAGTGTTCCTTGCCACCAAGTTCGGGATCGTGCGCGATCCGCAGGACGCGTCGAATCGTCGCATCAGTGGCCGCCCCGAATACGTGCGTGCGGCATGCGATGCCAGCCTGAAGCGATTGGGCCTGGATCACATCGATCTCTATTACCAGCACCGCGTGGATCGCGACGTGCCGATCGAGGAAACCGTGGGCGCGATGGCGGACCTCGTGCGTGCGGGCAAGGTGCGTTTCCTCGGATTGTCCGAGCCTTCCGCGCAGACGATCGAGCGCGCGCACAAGGTGCACGGGATCACCGCGGTGCAGAGCGAATACTCGCTGTGGACGCGCGATCCCGAGGACGGCATTTTGCAGACGTGCGAAAAGCTCGGCATCGGTTTCGTGCCGTATTCGCCGCTCGGCCGCGGCTTCCTCACCGGCGCGATCAGGAGCCCGGACGATTTCGGCCCGGACGATTTCCGCCGCCACAACCCGCGCTTCCAGGGCGAGAACTTCGCGAAGAACCTCGCGCTGGTGGACAAGGTGCGCGAATTGGCGAGCGCGAAGGGCTGCACGCCCGGGCAACTGGCGCTGGCGTGGGTATTGCGCCAAGGCGAGCACGTCGTGCCGATCCCCGGCACCAAGCGCATCAAGTACCTGGACGAGAATCTCGGCGCGCTGGATGTTTCGCTATCGGCCGGTGATCTCGCCGCGATCGACGAGATCTTCCCGCGCGACGCGGCCGCGGGCGCGCGTTATCCGGAAGCGGCGATGCGCACCCTGCGCGGCTGAGCGAATCTGAACGTTCGCTCAGCGGCGTGGGTGCGCGCGTCAACGCGGCAAACGCCGCGCACGTTTTCTCCGCACGCAATCACGGCGGAGAACGACATGCGGCACCTGCGAATCCTGTTGTTGGGCGCGCTGGCCCTTGGCGGCGCACTGAGCCTGGGCGGCTGCGTGGTCGTGCCGCGTCGTCCGCCGCCGCCTCCACCGCCGGGTTGCTGGTGGGTGCCGGGGCACTACAACGCGAACGGGTACTGGGTGCCGGGGCATTGCAGGCGGTGAGTTCCGTCAGCGCTTCCGCAGCCGGTACACCGCGGTGTGCAACGCGCTGACGCCTTGCTCGGAGAACGATGGCTGCGAGTCGAGGATGTCGCGGCGTTCCAGCAGATCGATGTCCCAGTGTTCGCCGAACAGGCGATGCACTTCGCGTTCTTCGACCGAGAACGGCGGGCCTTCCATCTGGTGTTGGGGATATTCCAGCGTGATCAGCAGTCCGCGGCAGCCGGAGGGCAGGGCACCGTATACCGTGCGCGCATAACGCTCGCGCATCGGCGGCGGCAGCGCGATCAGCGCCGCGCGATCGTAGATCGCACCGCATTCGGCGAATTGTGATTCGTCCACTTCGAAAATGTCGGCACGGATGATCTCGATTTCGCCGGTGCGGTAATGCGTGCCGTAAGCCGCTTCGCGCACGTGCGGCTGCAATTCGTGGGCGGCAAAGAACTGCTCGACGGCCAGCGGAGCCAACTCCACGCCGCGCACGTGCAGGTCTTGCGACGCGAGCCACGGCATGTCCAGCGACTTGCCGCACAACGGCACCAGCACGCGCGTGCCGCGCGGAACTTCCAGCGCCGGCCAATGCTGTTCCAGCAGCGGCATCACCGCGTCACGATGCCAGCCGGTGCGGCCCTCCTGCCAGCGTTGCAGCCAGAAATCGGCGTCCATGGTTTCTCCCAGCAGCCCGAGGTCATCAGCGTACCGCAGCGGTGATATTGTTGGACAAGGCGAGGGGGGATGCCTGCATGAAGTCATTGTTGCTGTGGCTGCTGATCGTCGTGGCCGTGGTGCTGATTGCGGGTGCGCGACTGTGGTTGGGCTACGCGATGAGAACCCGAGTCGCGGCGGTCATCAAGGAAGCGGCGGTGCAATCCGAGCGCAAGGCTGCGAAGACCACCGGGCCGCTGCCAAAGGGCCCGCTGTTTTCTCGCGGGGAAACCTATGCTTTTCTGGACGCGGCAAAACGCGCGGAGGCGCTCGTCGATCCGCTTCAGCGCTGCCTCGCTTATCCCGATCCCCCGCACAGTCACTGGGCGCATGACGCGGTGGTTGCATATTGCAACTACCGCAACCAGCCGATCATCAGTTTCGCCGAAGTAAAGCAGCTGGTGCAGAGCGGACATGCCGCGGAGCTGGATCGCCGCTTCGCGCAGGCGCTGGATACGCAACTGACGCAACCGGATGCAAAGGGCCGGCTGGATCGCATCTTCTACGCCGACTTCCATGATGGCTCTTTCGATATCCGCCCTACGCTGGACGCATGGAAGCGGCAGTCTCCGGACAGCGCATTCGCGTACGCGGCAAGCGGTTACGCCTACGTACAGATGGCATTCGCCGCGCGCGGCGGCAAGTTCATGTCTAAAACGCCGCTCAGCAACGTCGAATCCATGGACCGATTGGCAATCGAGGCGGATGCCGACCTGAAGCGCGCGATCGCGCTGAATCCTCGGATCACGCCTGCCTATTCGGAAATGATTGCGCTGGGTGGCCTGACCTTCGGCCGCGACTACGCGCTTTCCGCCGCGAAGCGCGGGCTCGATGCGGTACCTGGTGACTGGGACATCTACGACCAGTTGATGTGGCTCGATGAGCCCAAATGGGGCGGCTCCCTCATTGCCATGAAAGAGTTGGCCCGCGAGGCGCAGACGCATGCATCACGCAATCCGCTGCTGAAATTATTGCTGCCGGAAGAGGCACTCTACCGCGCGGACAATTGCTCGTGCTCCGGGGACGTCGAGTTCGCCGCTTATTCGGGTGCACTCGATCAGGTCGCCAGCAGTGGTTTCCTGCTGGATGCCGGGGCCACCGGCAAGGATGACGGCAACCCTCAAATGATGGCCATCTATCTTTCCGAGGCGCTGCGGTTCAACCCCGGGCTGGACGACGCCCGCATCAATCGGGTTTACGCGCTGGTCGAATTCGACAACGCGCCGTGGGCCATCGCGGAAGCAGACCATCTGCTCAAGGCCTCGCCTGGTAACGAATTCGCCATGAAGGCGCGCGCCTGGGCGTACCTTTCGATCAACGACCTGCCGCACGCACAGCGGGATTTCCTTGCGGCGACCGAACTCGATCCCAGCGACATGTGGGCGCTCGCCAGATTGGGTGGGGTATATCTGGACAATGGTCGGCAGTGGGACAAGGCCTGGGACGTGGCGAATCGGTTGATCGATAGGGATCCTCAACACGTTGACGGCTGGCTGCTGCGCGCCGGAATCCAGGAATACGAGCCGCGTTCCGGATTGAAGGAGACCACCGATTACATTGCCTCTCATTTTCGTGGAAACCTGCGTTTGAATGTCGTGATCGCGCGCTTGCAAACCGCCGTGGCGCAGCGGGAGCGCGCGAAATCGGGCCCGGGCAAGGCGAGCGCGAGCCCCAACTGACCTCGCGTGCATGCGTGGCCTATACTTCCGGTCTGCCTTTGCCGGAGCTATCGCCATGAACGCCCCCACCCGCATCGATACCGCGCGCGTCGTGCGCGCGCCGCGCGGCACGCAACTGACGTGCAAGAGTTGGCTCACAGAGGCACCGTTCAGGATGATCCAGAACAACCTCGATCCGGAAGTGGCGGAGAACCCGGCGGAGCTGGTGGTGTACGGCGGCATCGGCCGCGCCGCGCGCAACTGGGAATGCTTCGACGCAATCCTGCGCAGCTTGCGCGAACTGAACGACGACGAGTCGCTGCTGGTGCAGTCGGGCAAGCCGGTCGGCGTGTTCAAGACGCACCCGGATGCACCGCGCGTGCTGATCGCCAATTCAAATCTGGTGCCGCACTGGGCGACGTGGGAGCACTTCAACGAGCTGGATCGCAAGGGCCTGATGATGTACGGCCAGATGACCGCCGGCTCGTGGATCTACATCGGCAGCCAGGGCATCGTGCAGGGCACGTACGAAACCTTCGTCGAGATGGGTCGCCAGCATTACGGCGGTTCGCTCAAGGGCAAGTGGATATTGACCGCGGGCCTCGGCGGCATGGGCGGCGCGCAGCCGCTGGCCGCGTCGCTCGCCGGTGCGAGTTCGTTGACGATCGAGTGCCAGCAGTCGCGCATAGACTTCCGTTTGAAGACACGCTACGTGGACGAGCAGGCGAAGGATCTGGACGACGCACTGGCGCGCATCGCGAAATACACGCAGGCGGGCGAGGCGAAATCCATCGCGCTGCTCGGCAATGCCGCCGACGTGCTGCCGGAACTGGTGAAGCGCGGTGTGCGGCCGGATGCGGTCACCGACCAGACTTCCGCGCACGATCCGGTCAACGGCTATTTGCCACAGGGCTGGACGCTGGAAGAGTGGTTCGAGCGCCGCAAGAGCTCGCCGGATGCGGTGCGCGATGCGGCCAAGCAGTCCATGAAAAAACACGTCGAGGCGATGCTGGCATTCAACGCGCAAGGCATCCCGACCTTCGACTACGGCAACAACATCCGCCAGATGGCGTTCGACGAAGGTTGCGAGAACGCATTCGACTTTCCCGGCTTCGTGCCGGCGTTCGTGCGCCCGCTGTTCTGCCGCGGCATCGGCCCGTTCCGCTGGGTCGCATTGAGCGGCGACCCGGAAGACATCTACAAGACCGACGCGAAAGTGAAAGAGCTGATTCCGGACGACAAGCACCTGCACAACTGGCTGGACATGGCGGAGAAGCGCATCAGCTTCCAGGGCCTGCCCGCGCGCATCTGCTGGGTGGGCCTCGGCCAACGCGACAAGCTCGGGCTCGCGTTCAACGAGATGGTGCGCAAGGGCGAACTGAAGGCGCCGGTGGTGATCGGTCGCGATCACCTGGATTCCGGTTCGGTCGCCTCACCCAACCGCGAAACCGAATCCATGCGCGACGGCAGCGACGCTGTGTCCGACTGGCCGCTGCTGAACGCGCTGCTGAACACCGCCGGCGGCGCGACCTGGGTGTCGTTCCACCACGGCGGCGGCGTCGGCATGGGCTACTCGCAACACGCCGGCGTGGTGATCGTCTGCGACGGCTCGGAAGCCGCCGACAAGCGCATCGCGCGCGTGCTGTGGAACGACCCCGGCACCGGCGTCATGCGCCACGCGGACGCGGGCTACCCGGAAGCCATCGCGTGCGCGAGAGAGCAGGGGCTGAAGTTGCCGATGGTTTGATGAATCGATCGGTGCTATATTTGGCCCCGAATACGGAGCCAAATATGGAAGCGATCCTTTCTGACAACAGCGTCAGCATCACCGAGCTCAAGCGCAATCCCAGCGCGGTGATCGAAGCGGCCGATGACGAGGCCGTGGCGGTGCTCGTCCACAACAAGCCCAGCGCCTATCTGGTGCCGGCCGAAACCTGGCGCCGAATGCTGAACCGGCTGGAAGACCTTGAGCTGGCTGAGTTGGTGCGCGCACGCGCCAAGGAGCGGCGGATCAAGGTCAAGCTCGATGAGCTATAGTCTCGAGTTCGTCGAATCCGCGCTCAAGGAGTGGCGCAAGCTCGCGCCGCCTATTCGCGATCAATTCAAGAAGAAGCTGGCCGAACGGCTCGAGCATCCGCGCGTGCCAGCGGCCCGGCTGCACAATCTGCCCGATTGCTACAAGATCAAGCTGCGCACCGCCGGATACCGACTGGTCTATCAAGTCAACGATAAGGTTGTGGTCGTCACGGTGATTGCCGTCGGCAAGCGCGACAAGCTGAAGGTTTATCGCGCGGCAAGCGAGCGGATTGAATGAGTGTGTGTAGCAGTAGTCCAGAGTGAGCTGCTGCCGGTCTCGTAGACACCACCTTAAGTTACTTGCATCTGCTGCTCGAACTGGATTGGACTGATGTAACCGATCGTCGAGTGCTGCCGTTTCGGATTGTAGAAGCACTCGATGTAATCGAAGACGTCCGCCTTGGCTTCGTTGCGCGTGCGGTACGTTTTGCGGGCGGTGCGCTCGGTTTTCAGCGTGGAGAAGAAGCTCTCCATCGCCGAGTTGTCCCAGACGTTGCCAGCACGGCTCATGCTGCAGGTGATGCCGAGTTCGCCGAGCAACCGCTGGAACTGCTCGCTGCTGTATTGGCTGCCGCGATCGGAGTGGTGCAGCAGTGCCTGCGGACGGCCACGCCGCCACAGTGCCATCATCAACGCATCGGTAACCAGTTGCGCGGTCATGCTGGCCTGCATCGACCAACCGACCACGCGGCGTGAGTACAGATCCAGCACCACCGCCACGTACAGCCAACCCTCCGCCGTCCACAGGTACGTGAAGTCGGCGACCCACTTCTGGTTCGGCCCCGATGCGACGAACTGGCGGTCCAGCAAGTTACCAGCCGGAGCGACGCCGGGACGCGTCCCGCGATCGACCGGCAAGCCACGCCGCCTGGGCCGTGCACGCAGCGCCTGCGCTTGCATCAAGCGCTCGATGCGGTGCAGTCCACAACGTTGACCGCTCGCCAGCACATCCCGCCAGACCCGGCGTGCACCGTAGGTGCGGTCACTGTCCAGGAAGCTGCGCCGGGCAAGCTCCGTCAAATGTTCGTCTTGCAGACTGCGCCGGCTCCGCGGCCGAACCAGCCACGCATAGAACCCGCTGCGAGACACACCGAGCACCTCGCACAGCATCGCCACTGGCCAGGCCACTCGGTGCTTCGCCACGAACCCGAACTTCACGTCGATTCCTTGGCGAAATAGGCCGCGGCTTTTTTTAGGATGTCCCGCTCCATCCGCAAGCGCGCCACTTCCTTCTTCAGGCGCGCAATCTCAGCCTGCTCGGGCTTCATCTGTCCGTGACCCGGAAAGGCCTGCACCGGATCCAACGTCGCATCCCGCACCCACTTGCGCAGCATGTTGGCGTGGATCCCCAAATCCCGCGATGCCTGCGCCACGCTCACCCCGCGGGCCCTGACCAGGTTCACCGCCTCAAACTTGAACTCCCGACTGAACGTCCGCCTCGTTCCCATTGGCCACCTCCGGCTTCATCATCACACCTAAACTCGGTGTCTGTGAAGCCGGCAGCAGCTCAGAG
>DASSEW010000060.1:0-44259 GCA_035695065.1 Rhodanobacteraceae bacterium
CCTAAAGGATGTACCGCGACAAGTCCTCGTCTGCCGCCAGATCTTTCAGGTTTTTGTCTACGTATTCGGCGTCAATCAGGTATTTTTCGCCGCTTTTATCAGCAGCTTCGAAAGAAATCTTCTCCAGCAGCCGCTCCATGACCGTGTGCAGGCGGCGGGCGCCGATGTTCTCGGTGCGCTCGTTGACCTTGGCGGCGACTTCCGCCAGCCGCGCAATGCCGGAGTCGGTGAACTCCAGGGTCACGCCTTCGGTCTTCAGCAGCACCTCGTATTGCTTGGTCAGCGCGTTGTGCGGCTCGCGCAGGATGCGCTCGAAGTCCTCGCGGGTCAGCGCGGAAAGCTCGACCCGGATCGGCAAGCGGCCCTGCAATTCCGGAATCAGGTCGGAAGGCTTGGCCAGCGAGAACGCGCCCGAGGCGATGAACAGCATGTGGTCGGTCTTGATCGGCCCGTACTTGGTGGACACCGTCGAGCCCTCGACGAGCGGCAGCAGGTCGCGCTGCACGCCTTCGCGCGACACGCCCGCCCCGCCCCATTCGGCGCGCTGGCAGACCTTGTCTATCTCGTCAATGAAGACGATACCGTTTTGTTCGCAGTTCTCGATCGCCTGCGCGCGGATCTCGTCGTCGTTGAGCAGATTGCCCGCCTCTTCCTCGATCAGCAGCGGACGCGCGGCCTTGATGCTCAACTTGCGCTTCTGCGTGCGGCCGCCGCCCATGTTCTGGAACATCGAGCGCAGTTGCTGGCCCATCTCCTCCATGCCCGGCGGCGCCATGATTTCCACGCCGACGTTGGCGGAGAATTCCAGTTCGATTTCGCGATCGTCCAGCGCGCCCTCGTGCAACTGCCGGCGCAGCTTCTGGCGCGTGGCGGTGTCGGTTTCCGTGGCGGGCTGGATTTCCCAGCCGGTGCGTTGCGGCAGCAGCGCATCGAGGATGCGTTCCTCGGCGCGTTCCTCGGCCTGGGTCTGCACGCGCAGTTTGGCCTGGTCGCGGGTGAGCTTGTACGAAATGTCCGCAAGGTCGCGCACGATCGAATCGACATCTTTTCCCACGTAGCCGACCTCGGTGAACTTGGTCGCTTCCACTTTCACGAACGGTGCGTTGGCGAGCGTGGCGAGGCGCCGCGCGATCTCGGTCTTGCCGACGCCGGTCGGGCCGATCATCAGAATGTTCTTGGGCGTGACCTCGTCGCGGAAATCCGGATCGATCTGCATGCGCCGCCAGCGGTTGCGCAGCGCGATCGCGACGGCGCGCTTGGCGTCGTTCTGGCCGATGATGTAGCGGTCCAGCTCCTGGACAATTTCACGGGGCGTCATTTCGGACATTTCATGACCTTGCAATGTTCAATGCGTGCACGTGTACGGCTTCGTTGGAATTCCCGACGCTTCGAACCCTCCATGGTGCGGTAACCGCCCGCACATCCTTGTGCGTGCGCTCGCCGGCGCGACCTGCCATTCAAGGCAGCTCGCGTCAAATCCCGGCTCGCTGTTGACGATTTCGCGGGGAGTCAGTTCGGACATGGTGGATTCGTGTGAGCGGAAAGCGGTGAGCGGTGAGCGGAAACAGCAGCGGTGGGCTTTGCCGCCCACCGCTCACAGCTCTTCGATGGTGAAATTGCGATTGGTGTAGATGCAGATGTCGCCGGCGATGCCGAGCGCCTTCTCGACGATGGTGCGCGCGTCGAGCTCGGAGTTCTGCAGCAATGCGAGAGCGGCGGCCTGCGCGAACGGGCCGCCGGAACCGATGGCGATCAGGCCGTGCTCGGGTTCCAGCACGTCGCCGTTGCCAGAGATCAATAAAGAGGTGTCCTTGTCGGCCACGGCGAGCATCGCTTCCAGCCGACCGAGCCTGCGATCGGTGCGCCACTCCTTGGCCATTTCCACCGCTGCGCGCGTCAACTGGCCGCTGTGCTTGGAGAGCTTGTCCTCGAACAGCTCGAACAGAGTGAACGCGTCGGCAGTGGCGCCGGCGAAACCGGCCAGCACGTCGGCATTCTTGCCGAGCCGGCGGATCTTGCGCGCGTTGGCCTTGACCACGGTGTTGCCCAGCGTGACCTGGCCATCGCCGCCAAGCACGACCTTGCCATTCTTGCGCACGGACAGGATGGTGGTGGCGTGGAAGGATTCCATGGCGGCCTCGGCAGGAGAGATGCCATACAGGTTGGGGCGGGCGGCGCAGAGGGCAAGCGCGCCGGCATCGAGCCCGGCCAAGGCACGCGATCTAACCATCGGACAGCGCCCGCGCTCGCCGGGCTTCCGGGTCGGTGTCGCCGGGCTCGGCATGGCCGGGCCAAGGCACTTGCGCCGGGCGAAAATCGCCGCGACCATCATGTTAAATCGGGGTTAGCTGTTCGACGGGGGATTTGGTGCGCATCTATTGGATGTACCGGTGATTCCGGTGCGATCCGGTGGACGCGCTTGTTTGTCCGGTACTCGCTGGGAGAACTCATGAACTACAGAATGAAACGCTTGTCGTTGGGCGTGCGCATCGGATTGACGGCCGGGCTTGTCGCATCTGCAGGTCTGGCCCAGGCGCAGCAGCCGCCGGACCAGACCGATGCCAACGGGCAGCCGAAGACGCTGCAAACGGTAGTCGTCACCGGATCATTGATCCGCCGCGTCGACCTGGAGACAGCCAGCCCGGTCACCACGGTCGACCGCAAGAGCATCACCAGTTCCGGCAAGCCGACCATCGGCGACGTGCTGCAGCAACTGCCGAGCATCGCCGGCGATGCGACCAATCCCAGCAACAACAGCAACGGCGGCGGCGTGGCCTCACCGTTGACCGAAGGCGGCGACGGCGCTTCGCGTGTTTCGCTGCGTGGTCTCGGCACGGGCCGCACGCTGGTGCTGATCGATGGCCAGCGCATGCTCAACGCCGACTTGAACCTGATCCCGGAGAACATGATCGAGCGGGTCGAGGTGCTGGCCGAAGGCGCTTCGACCACCTACGGCTCCGATGCCGTCGGCGGCGTCGTCAACATCATCCTTCGCCACAACTTCGAAGGTGCCGAGGTCAGCTTGAACGACGGCATCTCCAGCCACGGTGATGGCCAGCGGCACGGCATCGCCCTCACGATGGGTCATACGACCAACAAGTTCAGCCTCGTCGGCGGCATCAATTACAACAAGTACGACGAAGTGCCCGCCACCCGGCGCGATTTCTCGAAGGCACAGCTGTATCTCTCGGGCGGCCAGGTGTCCGTGGCCGGATCGAGTTCGATCCCGACTGGAGCCATGCAGATTCCGGATGCGCTTGCCTCGCAATTCCATTGCGCGCCGTCGCACGGATTCGCTAACGGCCAGTTGACCCTGGCTTCCGGCAACGGCACAAGCCTCAGCGATTACCGCTGCGTCACCGGCAGCGACACGTTCAACTACGCCGCGTACAACTACATCCAGGTGAGCCAGCAGCGCACCGACGGTTTCCTGCTCGGCAGTTACAACCTGACCGACAACATCACCGCCTTCGTGGATGCGTTCTACAACCACACCACTTCGGCCGGCCAGGATGCATCCGCACCGGTCGGTACCGGCGATGGCCTCATCATTCCCTCGACCGCGCCGTTTAATCCGTTCGGCGTCACTTTCAGCTCGAATGTCCTGCCCAACGACCCGAACAGCGGCTATCGATTCCAGACCCGCCTGACCGGCGTGGGCACGCGCATCCATCCCTACACCACCAGCACGGGACAATTGATCACGGGCTTGCGCGGTGAACTGGGCCAGAGCTGGAACTGGAACGTCACGCTTGATTATGGCCATACCTCGCGCACCCAGAACGATGAGAACGAGCTCAGCATCCCCGCGCTGCAAGCGGCGATCGATGCGGGCGCCAACATCTTCGACCAGGCCAACGCCGGTACGGCGCTCGGGGCCGGTGCCGTTGACGCGGTCTACCAGAAGCACGAAATCCTCCGGCAGATCTCGGGCGGCGCCAACGGCGACCTGTTCTCGCTGCCGGCCGGGTCCGTGCAGCTCGCATTCGGCGCGCTGTATCGCAAGCAGAGCATGAACTACACGGTGGATCCGTTTGCCGTACTCGATCCGACCACCGCCACCTGCGGCATCCTGCAGGAAGCGTGCGGTTCCCCGGGTAGCGGCAGCGACGATGTCAAGGAGGCATTCGCCGAGACCTTGATCCCGCTGTTGAAGGACGTGCCCGGTGCCTATTCGTTGAACGTGGACCTGGGCGTTCGCTACTCCGATTACAACAGTGCCGGTTCCACTACCAACGGCAAGCTTGCGATCGAATGGAAGCCCATCCAGGACCTGCTGGTGCGCGGCACCGCCACGCAGGTATTCCGCGCGCCCAACCTGGACCAGCTCTACGACGGACGCTCACTGGTGCAGCCGACCTTGAACGATCCGTGCGTGGGACTCACCGCCGCGGAGCTGGCACAGCACCCGGCGGCCTGCCAGTCCGTACCGCCGTTCTGGACCGGCAACAGCCCGGCGCAGGTCAATACCTACTACTCGGGCGCCAATGTGGTGAACGGCGGGCTGAAGCCCGAGCACGGCAAGTCCATCGATTTCGGGTTCGTCTACGACCCAAGCTGGGCTCCGGGAGTGAACGCCAGCCTCGATTTCTGGCACATCTATCTTTACGACACGCTGGTGGCGATCGACGGGCGCACCGTGGTCAACGCCTGCTTTGACAACAACGCCAGCCCGTTCTGCCCGTTCATCCACCGCTACGACAACACCAGCCGACAGCCGGGCCAGGTCTTTTACATCGATGCACCGGTGGTCAACCTCGGCTCCTTGAGCACCAGCGGCGTCGACTTCACCGTCAACTACAAGGTCCCGCATTTCAACCTCAGCGGCGTCGACCCGGGTGACTTCAAGCTCGGGCTGGCCACGAGCTATGTTGCCACCTTCAAGAACAACGCAACCCCTGGGCAGCCGGGCTCCACCGTGCAGGAATTGGCCGGCACCTGGAATGCGCAGTTCGGCAACATCTCGCGGTGGCGCGGCACCGTCACGCTCGCCTGGCAACGCGGCGACTGGGATGCCCAGTGGCGCACGCGCTATATCAATCCGGTGACGGCGCTCGACGCCGACGCCGCGACCGGCGCCAGCTTGCCGGTCGCTTCGGTGACCTACAGCGACGTGCAGCTTGGTTATGCGTTGCCGGTCATCCACACGCGCTTCGATGTGGGCGTGGACAACCTGTTCAATCGCCAGCCGCCGCTGATCTACCAGAACGGCCAGGTCAATACGGACACGGCCACCTACGACACGATGGGCCGCTATTACTGGGCGCGCGCGACGCTGAAGTTCTGAGTTCGCGGTTGCCGAGTTCATGCGTGAAGCACAAGGGCGCCGCGCGAGCGGCGCCCTTTTCCTTGGCTACACTGAAGCGCCTGCATTCAACGATCGAGCTCGCATGCCGACGTCAGCCGACGACCTTGCCAGATCCATGGCCGCCGCCTGGAACGCCGGCGAACCCGATCGGGTCATCGCGCTCGCGCACGATGCCCTGGCTTCGGCGGCCCAATCCGAACCGGTGCTTGCTCTGCTGGGCCTGGCGCAACAGCAGACCGGTCGCCACGCGGATGCTGCGCAAACCTTCGCAAGCTTGTCGCACATGCAACCGGATGTTTCCGCCTGGTGGAACAATCTCGGCGTGGCTCGACGTAACGCAGGCGATCTGGCCGGTTCGGAACAGGCGCTGCTGAAAGCGAAGGCATTGGCGCCCCGCGATGCCGAGGTGCTCTACAACCTCGGCCTGCTTTACATCCAGCAGCAGCGCTGGGCGATCGCGCGCGAGGTGTTGCTGGACACGGTACAACTCGCGCCGCGGTTTGTCGAAGCGCGCCTGGAGGCGGCGCATGCCTGTCACGTCTGCGGCAATATCGAGGGCGAGGAGGCCATGCTGGAAGGCGCCGGCGACTGGCCGCCGCAACCGGCCGAACAGGCACTGGTACTGGCTTCGATATTGTCGGTGCTGGGACGCATGGACATCGCGCTGAAGGTCCTGTCGCAGGCGCGCCTGCCCGATGGGCCAGTGGCGGAAGCGTTGAAGCTCCGCATCACGGCGCAGCGCGTCGCATTGCAGGAGCGCAACAACCAGCTCGATCAGGCGCGGCGCGAGTTGCAACAACTTCCGCTGAGTGCCCTGGAGGATTTGGGCGCAGATGCCATCGACGCAGCCATCGACCTCTGGCGCGCACACGCGGTGATGGCGTCGCGCGAGCATCGCGACGGCGATGCGGCGGTGCTCTACCAGCGGGTGCTGGATGCGACGGCGGATCCGGAGATCGTGTCGAACGCCGCATTCGGCCTGGCTTCGGCATGCGACCGTCAGGCGCAATATGGCGACGCGTGGAAGGCCCTCGAGGTGGCCCATGCGGCGCAGATGGAAATCGCCCGCCAGACGGCGCCGGACATCTCGGCACTGCACGGCCAGCCTCTGCCGATGGTGACGCGGACGGTGGACGCGCATGCGTACGCAGCGTGGAAATCCGCGGCAGCGCCGTCCGCGGTTCAAAGTCCGGTGTTCGTGATCGGCTTTCCGCGCTCGGGCACAACATTGCTGGAGCAGATGCTGGATGCGCACCCGGATTTCAGTTCGATGGACGAGCGCGGCTACGTCTATCAGTTGATCGAGCGCATGGAACACGCGGGGCAGCGTTATCCCGCCGACCTCGCCGGGCTGACGCAGCAGGAAACGGATCAGTTGCGCGCGGTCTATTGGCGGCTGGTCGGGCACACGCTGCCCGGTCTCGGGCGGCGTCGGCTGGTGGACAAGAATCCGCTCAACATGCTGTGCCTGCCGATGATCCTGCGGCTGTTCCCGGCGGCGCGCATCATCCTTTGCCTGCGACACCCCTGCGACGTGCTGCTGAGTTGCAGCATGCAGGCGTTCCGCTCGCCGGCGTTCAGGGTGATGTGCTCGTCGTTGCCGGGATTGGCGCGCGGCTACGCGGATGCTTTCGGACAATGTTGCCGGCACATCGAGGTGTTTGCCCCGCAGGTGCTGGAGTGGCGCTATGAATCCGTCGTGGACGATTTCGAGGGCGCGGTCGCTCGCCTCGGAGCATTCCTCGCGGTCGAGGATGCGTCGCCGTTCGCCGACTTCGCCGAGCGCGCGCGCGCCAAGCGCTTCATCGCCACGCCAAGCTACGCTCGGGTGACCGAGGCGGTGAACCGGTCGGCGGTGGGCCGCTGGGAAAATTATCGGGAACAGTTCGAACCGGTGCTGCCGACCTTGCGGCCGTGGCTGGATCGTTTTGGTTACATCGCGTGACGCACCAGGTGCTGTAGGGCGGACATCGTCCGCCGAGGCGGGCAATGCCCGCCCTACTTTCGTTTTGCGCGGGGATGCGCGGCGTCGTAAACGCGCGCCAGATGCTGGAAATCCAGGTGCGTGTAGATCTGGGTGGTGCCGATATCGGCGTGTCCCAGCAGTTCCTGCACCGCGCGCAGGTCGCCGCTCGATTCCAATAAGTGCGAGGCGCAGGAGTGCCGCAGCAGGTGCGGGTACACGCGCTTCCACACGCCTTGCTCTTTCGCGCGCCGCTTCAGCCGCGTGCGTACGCCGGCGGGACCGAGCGGCTGGCCGTTGCGACCGCGCACCAGCGGATCGTCGGGCTGCGGCGAGTCCTGCTCGCGCAGCGCGTCCAATGCGGCGAGTGCGCGCGAACCCACCGGCACGATGCGCGTTTTCGAGCCCTTGCCGGTCACGCGCACCAATCCTTCGTGCAGATCCAGGTCGCGCCAGCGCACGCTGGTCAATTCGGATACGCGCAAGCCGCTGGAATACAGCAGTTCCAGCAGCGCGCGATCGCGCACGGCCTCGGGTTCGTTGCCCTCGATCTCGACCAGTGCGCCGACTTCGTCGGCATCCAATACCTGCGGCAGCTTGCGTCGCACCTTGGGCGAGCGCACGCCCTGCGCGGGATTCACGCCCACCTCGCCGCGTCGCGCGAGGTATTTGAAGAAGCTGCGGAACGCGGACAGCTTGGCGCGCAGGGTGGCCGGATTCAGCCCACGCCGGTGCTCGGCCGCGACCAGCGCCTGCACCTGCTCGCCGCGCAGGTCGCGCCAGCGCTCGATGCCTTGCGCTTGCATGTACCGGTGCAGCGATTCAAGTTCCTGCGCGTACTTGTGCAGCGTGGTCGTCGCGTAGCGCCGCTCGTCCTTGAGGTAGGTCAGGAACGCCGCGATCGCGTCGGCGAGCGGATCGGCCATCAGTCGAATCGCTGCAACGCCGCCGCGAGCGTCTGCGCGATCAGCTTCAGGAAGATCGTGCCGATGCCGGGATGGAAACGGTTGATGTCGTGGCTGCCGATCGCCAGCAGGCCGAGGTCGCCGACCTTCAGCAGCGCGCACGATTGCACGTGATCGGCGCGTTCGCCGAACAGGCAGTCGAGCTTGTCCTGTGCAAGCCGGCCGCACAGCGGTTCGTTGCGCGCCAGGAATTCGGCGAATTCCGGCAGCGCGTTCTTGCCTTCCGGCGCGGCCAGCAACCACTCCGCGCGCGGCAGTTCGGTGCCGTCGCGGAACAGTGCGAGGCACACCAGGTCGGTGTGGAAATCCTCGTTCAACGACGCGACGAAGCTGCGGCAGGTTTCCTCGAGCGTGTTGGTGCGCAACAGGCCGGTGGTCAGCGAATGCACGCGCACCATCAGTTGTTCGTTGTCCGCGGCGATCGCGATCAGGTCGGCAAGCCGCTCGTTCAATTCCTGGTTGCGCGCGCGCAGCGCTTCCAGTTGGTAGGCGGTGAGCGAAGCGGCCGGGCCGTGTTCGCGCGGGATCACCAGTTCCTGCGCGATGTCCGGGAAGTCCTTCAGGAACTTCGGATGACGGCGCAGGTAGTCGGCGACATCCATCGCCTCCAGTCCGGCTTTCAGGGTCAATTCGGCCATGTCGGATTCCTGCGCAAGTTGCGCGGAGTGTGGAGATTTGCGCGCCGCGACGCAATACGTGCTCAGCCGTCGAGCCATTCTCCTTCGAACACGAAGCTTGCCGGCCCTGTCATCCACAGCGTGTGGCCCGTGCCGCGCCATTCGATTTCGAGCGTGCCGCCCGGCAATTCCACCCGTACGTCGTCGCCGACGCGATCGCGCCGATGCAGCACCGCGACGGCCGCGCAGGCGCCGGTGCCGCAGGCCTGCGTCCAGCCGGCGCCGCGTTCGTGGACGCGCAACCGGATCGCATCGCGTGACAGCACCTGCGCGAAGCCGGTGTTCGCGCCTTGCCTGAAGCGCGGATGCGCGGTGATCGCCGGACCCAGTGCATGCAAGCGTTCGACCTCGGCGTCTTCGACTTCGACGACCGCGTGCGGATTGCCCATCGAAACCGCGCCGATCCTGACGCAGCGGCCTTCCACGTCCAATGCGTAAACGGCGGCTTCCGCCGGTGCATCGAACGGAATGCGCGCGGGTTCGAAAATCGGCTCGCCCATGTCCACCGCGACACGGCCGTCTTCCAGCCATTTCACCGCGACCGCGCCAGAGGGTCCTTGCAGGCGTGCTTCATGGCTGCGCAAGGCATGTTCGCGTCGCAGCCACGCGGCGATGCAGCGCACGCCGTTGCCGCATTGCTGCGCGGAAGAGCCGTCGGCGTTTCGGATCGAATACGCGAAGTCGCATCCGGATTCGCGGGCGTTTTCGATCAGAAGCATCTGGTCGAAGCCGATGCCGGTGCGGCGATCGGCCATCGCACGCACCTGTTCATCGCCCAGGCGCAATGCAGCGGCACGCGCATCCAGCACGACGAAGTCGTTGCCGAGTCCGTGCATCTTGGTGAAGCGCAGCGGCATGGCGCGCGCCGTGCTCAGCCGATGCCACCATCATCCGGCGAGGGAGTCGGCAGGGTCGGCGCGGGCAGCGGCGGCGCCGAATGCGCGGGAGCCGGCGCGTTGCCCGGCCGCACCAGCGGACCTTTCTGGCCGCAGCCGGCGAGCGCGGCAAGGGCGATGACGAGCGCGAACGAAGCGGTCAGGCGGCGCATACGGAACTCCATAGGACCCCCGCAGTATACGTAGGGCGGGTCTCGACCCGCCAATGGCATGTAAGTGGGGTCTTGACCCGCCAATGGCATGTAAGTGGGGTCTTGACCCGCCAATGGCGATCAGCCGAGCGGCTTTTCGTACCGCCATGCGTCCATGCCGTTTTCGTAAAAGCCGGTGATGCGTGCGCCACGCCGATAGCCACGCTTCTCGTACAGCGCCATCGCCGCGACGTTGTCGGTGCGCACTTCCAGCTTCAAGGCCGCGCAGCCACGCCGGCGTGCTTCGCGTTCGGCGGCTTCCAGCAACTTCGCGCCCCAGCCCTGCCCGCGCGCGGCGTGCGCGATCGCGATCGAATACAACCGTGCGGCGCTCGCGCCGCGGCGGAAGAACAACAGCGCGGCGCCGAGCACCTGCGCGCGTTCGGCGGCCACCAGCACGGCCGCGCTGGTGCTTTCGAGGTGCCGCCGGAATTGCGCGCGACTGACCCGGTCATGGTCGAAGCTGGCTTCTTCCAGCGCGACCAGCGCGTCGAGGTCGGCGGGCGCGGCACGGCGGATGCGGGCGGACATGGCGGTGAGCCTAGGGCGCCCGCGCGCTCATCCGCAAGTCAGCCGCGGAACCGCGCGTTATGCGAGACTTGCGCCCAGCGACGGTCGCCACCCCTCAAAAGACAAGAAAAAGCGGAAAACAACGGAATGAGCCGGCTGGTGATCGTGGTGGAAAAGGCTTCGGACTGGGGCTCCTACTATCCGTCCGACAACGTCGTCAGCGCGATGGATTACCTGCGCGAGCCGGTCGGCGGCGACGAGCGCACCCATGTCATCAATCTCTGCCGCGGCTACAAGTACCTCGGCACCGGCCATTACGTGTCGCTGCTGGGCGAGGCGCGCGGCCATCGCGTGATCCCGTCGGTGCGCACCATCAACGACCTGCGCCGGCGCTCGCTCTACGGCCTGGACGTCGAGGATCTCAACCAGAAGCTGGCGAATTTCCTTCCCGCCGGCGGCCGCGACACCACCGATCTCGGCATCCTGGTCTACTTCGGCGAGACCTCCTACCCGGCGCTGCAGGACCTGGCGCGGCAGGTGTTCGAAATGTACCCCTGCCCGCTGCTGCGCATCGAGTTCGAGCGCGATCGCGTCTGGCAGATCAGCGCGATCAAGCCTATCAGCCTGCACACGCTGGACGACGCGCAGGAAGACGCCTTCGCGCACACGCTGGATGCGTTCACCAAGCGCCTGTGGCGCAAGCCGCGTGCGCGCAAGCAGTTCCGCTACGACCTCGCGATGCTCGTGGATTCGGCCGAAACCATGCCGCCGTCCAACCCGCGCGCGCAGAAGGCATTCATCGCCGCCGGCAAGGAACTCGGCATCGAGGTGGACCCGATCGGCAAGAACGATTACACGCGGCTGGCCGAATACGACGGCCTGTTCATCCGCGAAACCACCGCGCCGGACAACCACACGTATCGCTTCGCGCACAAGGCCGAGCGCGAAAGCATGGTGGTGATCGACGATCCGACGTCGATCCTCCGCTGCACCAACAAGATCTACCTGCACGACCTGCTGCGCTCGAAGAAGATCGGCGTGCCGCGCTCTGAAATCCTCTATCGCGACGACGCGAAGCAGTTGAAGACCCTGCCGGAGAAGATCAGCTTCCCGCTGGTGCTGAAGATCCCGGATGGCTCGTTTTCGCGCGGCGTGGTGAAGGTGGAGGACGTGCCGCAGCTGGAGCGCGCGGCCGCGCAACTGTTCCAGAGCACCGCGCTGCTGATCGCGCAGGAATTCCTCTACACCGAATACGACTGGCGCGTGGGCGTGCTCAACCACGAGCCGCTGTACGCGTGCCGCTATTACATGTCACGCGGGCACTGGCAGATCTATAACCACGCCGCGCGCGGCGCGGCGCGCTCGGGCGGCTTCGATACGCTGGCAGTGAGCAAGGCGCCTCCGGAAGTGGTGAAGCTGGCGCTGCGCGCCACTGCGCCGATCGGCGACGGGCTTTACGGCGTCGACATCAAGCAGACCGACGACCGGCTGGTGGTGATCGAGGTCAACGACAATCCCTCGATCGACGCCGGTGTCGAAGACGAGCACCTCGGCCCGGAACTTTATCGCCGCATCATGCAGGAGTTCCTGCGCCGGATGGAGCGCAAGCGCAGCGGCGCGAGCGGGTGATGCGCGCGCACGACTGATCGGGCGAGGAGAATCGCGCCCGGCGCCGCAAGCAGCCAGAACGCGAGCGACCAGCCGTAGTGCGGATCGTGCAGCGGCAGCGGCGTCAGTCCGAACAACACCGCGCCTGCGGCGAGCCAGGTGGCTGCGGCGAGGCTGAGGGCATCGGGTTCGCGGCGGCGATTGTGGAAGGTCTGCATGGCACGCTCCTGAGCGGGTTGTGCGAACCTTGCGCGTGCCGTATCTCAGAAGTTGCGACAAGGGGCTTCAATGCAGCGCTTCACCGTCTTCGGCCACCCGATCGCGCACTCGCTGTCGCCGCGGCTGCATGCATTGTTCGCGGCGCAGTGCGGGATCGCGCTGGAATACACCGCGACCGATGCGCCGCCCGAGCGCTTCGCCGGGATCGCGCGCGATTTCTTCGCGCAGGGCGGCCGTGGCGCGAACGTCACCCTGCCGGACAAGCGGTTGGCGTTCGAACTGGCCGACACGCACACGCAGGCCGCACAACGAACAGGTGTCGCCAACGTATTGACCCGGCGAGCCGACGGCACGCTGGAAGCGCACAACACCGACGGCGCCGGGCTGCTCCGCGATTTGCGCGAGCGACATGGAATCGAATTGAATGATCATCGCGTGCTGCTGCTCGGCGCGGGCGGCGCGGCGCAGGCCGTCGCGTGGGCGCTGCTGGATGCGGAGATACGCGAGCTGATCCTCGCCAATCGCACGCTCGGTCGCGCACGCAATCTCGCGGACTCGCTGGCCGCTCCGGAGCGTGTGTGCATCTCCGAATGGAACGCACTCGATCGCTGCGCTCCATTCGACCTGATCTTGAACGCAACCTCCGCGGGCGTGCTGGGCGCAGCGATGCGCCTCCCTGCGTCGCTCGTGTCGAATGCCACCGCTGCTTACGATCTTGCCTACGGCAACGCCGCGCAGCCGTTCATGGCCTGGACGCGCGAGGCCGGCACCCAACACGTGTTCGACGGCTTGGGGATGTTGGTCGAAACCGCCGCCGATTCGTTCGAGCACTGGCATGGCGTGCGGCCGGACACGGATGCGCCGTTGCGCGCGTTGCGCCAGAAATGAAAATCTCGTCATTCCGGGGCTGGCCGAAGGCCAGAACCCGGAATCTCGCCTTTTCTTCTCAAAGCAGATTCCGGGTTCCGCGCTTCGCGCGGCCCCGGAATGACATCAAGAACAAGTTATTGCGGATTCGCGAGATACACATCCTTCAGCCGCACGTAATGCGCGGCCGAATAGTGCAGTTGTTCGATATCGCGATCGCTCAGCCTGCGCACGCAGCGCGCGGGATTGCCCAGCCACAATTCGCCTTCGCCGACGACCTTGCCCGGTGCGACCAGCGCGCCGGCGCCGACCATCGCGTGCTTGCGCACGACCGCGCCGTCCAGGATCGTCGAATGCATGCCGATCAGGCAGGCGTCCTCGATCGTGCAGGCGTGCACCACCGCGGCATGGCCGATGGTGACGTCGGCACCGACGATGCAGGGAAAGCCGCCGGGCGAATACGGGCCGTCGTGGGTGACGTGCAGCACCGCGCCGTCCTGCACGTTGGTGCGCGCGCCGACGCGGATGCGCTCGACGTCGCCGCGCACCACCGCGCCCGGCCAGAGCGAGACGTCGTCGCCCAGCTCGACGTCGCCGATCAGCGTCGCCGCCGGATCCACGTACACGCGCGCGCCGAGTTTGGGATGAATGTTCTTGTAAAGTCGGATGTTGACCATGTTGAGCCGCTGAAGGTAGTCCGTTCGTGCTGAGCGTAGCTTGCGAAGCAAGCGGAGTCGAAGCACATTGCATCCGTGCCCTTCGACTCCGGCGCTTCGCGCTGTAGCCTGTCCTGAGCTCGTCGAAGGGCTCAGGGCGAACGGAAAGGTAGCTCCATGGTCATGACTACGAACGGCGACCTCATTACGCTGCTGCATTCCCAGCGCGAAGCGTGGCGCGCCCAAGCGCCCGATTACGCACAGCGCATGGACGACCTGGCGCGGTTGCGTACGACGTTCAAGGCGCGGCTGGAGGATTTCGCGCGCGCGGTGAGCTCCGACTTCGGACGCCGGCCGCGCCACGAAACGCTGCTCAGCGACGGCATGACCGTGCTGCACGCGATCGACCACGCGCGGCGCCATTTGAAACGCTGGATGCGCCCGCAGCGCGTCGGAACCAATTGGCTGTTCCTGCCTGCGCGCAGCGAGATCGTCGCGAAACCTCTGGGCGTGATCGGCATCATCGCGCCGTGGAATTATCCGGTGAACCTCGCGCTGATCCCGCTGGTGGACGCGCTGGCCGCCGGCAACCACGCAATGCTGAAGCCGTCCGAGCACACGCCGCGCACGTCGGCGCTGCTGCACGAACTGGTTTCGGAAGTGTTTCCGCGCGAGCGCGTGGCGGTGGTGCAGGGCGACGCGTCGGTCGCGGCCGCATTCGCCGCGCTGCCGTTCGACCATCTGTTCTTCACCGGCTCGACCGCGACGGGCGCGAAGGTGATGGCGGCGGCAGCGCCGAACCTCACGCCGGTCACGCTGGAACTGGGCGGCAAGTCGCCGGCGATCGTCGCGCCGGGTTATCCGCTGAAGACCGCGGCCGAGCGCATCGCCACCGGCAAGCTGCTCAACGCGGGACAGACCTGCATCGCCTCGGATTACGTGCTGGTGCCGGAAGCCGCGCGCGCCGAATTCGTGCAGCACCTGCGCGAGTACGTCACGCAGCACTATCCGGCGCTGCGTGAATCAGCCGATTACGCCAGCATCATCAACGACGCGCATTACGCGCGGTTGCGCGGTTACCTGGACGATGCGCGCGCGGCGGGCGCGGTGGTGATCCCGCTTCCGAACGAGTCGGCGAACGATGCGCAGTCGCGCGTGCTCGCACCGACGCTGGTGCTGGGCGCAAACGAAAACCTGCGCGTGATGGACGAAGAAATCTTCGGGCCGATCCTGCCGATCATTACGTACCGGAACATCGAAGAGGCGATCGCGTACGTGAATGCGCGCCCGCGGCCGTTGGCGCTCTATCACTTCGACCTCGACCGTTCACGCACACGGCGCGTGCTGGACGCGTGCATCGCCGGCGGCGTGTGCGTCAACGACACCGTGCTGCATTTCGTGCAATCGCGGCTGCCGTTCGGCGGCGTCGGCGCATCCGGCATGGGCAGGTACCACGGCCACGCCGGATTCCTGACCTTTTCGCACCGCATGGCGGTGTTCCGGCAATCGCGCCTGTCCACGTTCGCGCTGCTGCGGCCGCCGTACCGGCGCTTCGCGGACTGGATGACCAAATTCCTCACGCGCTGATCGTGCCAGTTAGGAATCCGTTCGTCCTGAGCCCTTCGACCGAGCTCAGGACAGGCTGCGGCCCGCAGGACCGAAGTCGAAGGACATGCACTTCGACTTCGCTCGCTTTGCTCGCTGCGCTCAGTGCGAACGGAAGAACTGTCAACGACAGCACGCGCTAGAACACGTTCTCTTCCAGCGCGCGGACGGTATAACCGTAGCCGGCTTCGATCGCGCGCTCGAATTCGTGCCAGTCGAGCAGGCCGATCGCTTCCAGGTGCGGACGCAGCAGCAGGCTCGCCAGTTCGCGTCGGCGCGCGCTGCCGGCTTCCGAATTCAACATGCCGGCGCGCACCAGGATCGCGAACGCGTTGGGCCGGCAGCCGGATCGTCGTTGTGCCCACAATGCCGGCCAGTGCGGCGACTCGGCCTCGTCCACGTGCGCTGTAAGCATGTCGTCGGCGCTGATGTCGACCGCGAGGATGCGACGCAGGCCTTCGTCGCTCAACACGTCGGTCGGCAGGTTGTTGATCATCGCGCCATCCACGTAGACGTGGCCGCGATGCAGCAGCGGCGGCAGGATGCCGGGCACCGCGCTTGATGCACGCAACCAGCGCCACAGCAAACCTTCGCGATGGATCGCCGCGCTGCCACTGGTGAGGTCGGCCGACAGGCAGGTGAAATCCAGCGGCAGGTCCTCGATGTCGATTTCGCCGAAGGCTTCGCGCAGCAGCATCGTGGTGCGCGCGCCGCGCGTCAGCGCAACCAGCGGCAACGTCCAGTCCGAGAGCGGCTTGCCGTCCACCAGTGCGCGCTTGTAGGCCTCGCGCATCTTCGCATCGTCCCATTCGTAGGCGACGCCGGCGCCGATGATCGCGCCGATGCTGGTGCCGATCACGCTGTCCACCACGATCCCGGCCTCGCGCAGCGCGCGCACCACGCCGATCTGCGCGAAGCCGCGTGCGCCGCCGCCTGACAGCACCAGGCCGGTGCCATTGCCGCTCAGCAGGCGCGCGATGCGTTCGATGTCGCGGCCGTGGCGCGCGTGGTGATGGCGCAGTTCGCCATCGTGCAGCGCCTTGCGCCAGGCGCGCGCAGCGCCGTAGATGAAACGCGGGTGCGGTTGCAGCAGCACCAGGTGCCGCGGCCGCGCGCGCACGGATTCCGCGCGGATCACTTCGTCATTGCGCCACGCCTCGGGCTTGCACTCGGCATCCACCACCATCAGCAGCGCGTCGGCCTGGCGCTGGCACAGCCGCCGCCAGCCTTCGTCGCCATCGTCCAGGTACAGCACGAAACGCACTTCGCTTTCGCGTTGCGCGAACCATTCGGTGCTGCGGCCGCGGCCGAGCGCGGCATCGATCACCAGGCAATCGCCGAAGATCAGCAGATGACGACGCAGGCTCTCCGCGAATTCGCGCGCCTTGACGTTGCGATCGAACGGCAGGATCGCGAAAGTGCGCGGCGCATCCACCGGTTCGCCCTTGCCGCGGGCTCCGGCGCGTGCAGTCAACCGCGCCAGCGCGCTGCGCGCTGCGCCCAGCATGGCCGCCGGATGCTTGCGCACCAGCTCGTCGAATCCCGCGCGCGAAAGCCGCAGCAGCTCCGAATCGCGCAAGGCACGCACGCCGGATTCGCGCAGCTGGCCGGTGACCAGGCCCAGTTCGCCCAGCGTGCTGCCGCGCGGCACCACGCCGAGCAGCCGCGGTGCGCCGCCCGAGCGCGGTTTGCCGAACACGCCGAGGCTGCCGGCCTTCACCACGTACAAGGCATCCGACGCGTCGCCGGCCTCGAACAGTGGCGCGCCACCCGGCAGCGAGAACCACGCCATCTCGCGCGCCAGCGCATCCAGCCGGCGCCCGCGCAGGCCGGCGAAAATCTCGCTGCGTCCGAGCAGCGCGCGCAGTTCGTCGCGATCAATGCCGTTCATGCCGGACAAATCCTAGCCGAGCCGCTTGATTTTGGCGCAGGGCTTCGCCATGTTGAGGGGTTCCATGGAGACATTTATGCCCGAGGCAAATCCGCTGCTCGCCGACACGCCGCTGCCCGCGTTTTCGGAAATCCGCCCCGAATACGTGCTGCCGGCCATCGAGACGATCCTGGCCGACTACCGTGCACGCATCGATGCGCTGACTGCGCCGGATACCCCGCACGATTTCGACCACGTGATGCTGGAGCAGGAGCGGCTGGAGCAGCGGCTGGCGCACGCCTGGGCGCCGGTGTCGCACCTGCACTCGGTCGCTGATACGCCCGAATTGCGCGAGGCGTATTCGAAAGCGCTGGAGAAGATCACCGAGTTCTCCTCGGAACTGGGCCAGAACCGTGCGCTGTTCGAAGCCGTGGACGGCATTGCGCACTCGCGAGGATTCGCCGACGCGTCGCGCGCGCAACGCGCCGCGGTCGAGCACGCGCTGCGCGATTTCAAGCTGGCAGGCGTCGCGCTGGAAGAACCCGCGCGCACGCGCTTCCGCGAAATCGCCAACGAGCTGGCGCAGGTCACGACCGACTTCGCCAACGCGGTGCTGGATGCTTCGGATGCATGGCACGAACACATCACCGACGAGCGCGACCTCGCCGGCATTCCCGAATCCGGCCGCGCGGTGCTGCGCGAATACGCGCGCGAACGCGAGCTGGAAGGATTCCTGGTGACGTTGAAACAGCCCAGCGTGCAGGCGGTGCTCACCTATGCCGACAATCGCGCATTGCGCGAGCGCGTTTACTGGGCCTACCAGACGCGGGCGTCGGACCAGGGGCCGGATGCGGGCAAGTTCGACAACTCGCAGCGCATCGAGAAGATCCTGGCGCTGCGTCACGAGGCCGCGCGATTGCTCGGCTTCGCGAATGCGGCGGAAGAATCGCTTGCGACCAAGATGGCGGACTCGCCGCAGGCGGTATTGGAATTCCTGCGCGACCTGGTGCGCCGCGCGAAACCCGTCGCGCAACGCGAGCTGGACGAGCTGCGCATCTTCGCGCGCGACGAACTGGGGCTCGACACGCTGGAATCCTGGGACGTCGGCTACGCATCGGAGAAGTTGCGCCGTGCGCGTTACGAGCTGGACGAGGAAGAACTCAAACCCTACTTCCCCGCGCCGGCGGTGATGGGCGGCCTGTTCGGGCTGGCGGAAAAGCTCTACGGAATCCGTTTGCACGCACGCGAAGGCGTGGACGTCTGGCATCCGGACGTGCGCTATTACGACGTGCGCGACGCGCAGGGCAACACGATCGCCGGCTGCTACCTCGATCTTTACGCGCGCACCGGCAAGCGCGGCGGCGCGTGGATGGACGTGTGCCGCTCGCGCTTCCGCGATGGTGCGTCGCAGTCGTTGCCGATCGCGTTTCTCACCTGCAATTTCGCGCCGGCGACGCGCGAGACGCCTTCGCTGCTCACCCACGACGATGTGCTGACGCTGTTCCACGAATTCGGTCACGGCCTGCACCACATGCTGACGCAGGTGGACATTCCGTCCGTCGGCGGCATCGATGGCGTGGAATGGGACGCGGTGGAGCTGCCCAGCCAGTTCATGGAGAACTTCGGCTGGAACCGCGAGGCGCTGGACGGCTTCGCGCGCCACTACAAGACCGGCGAGCCGCTGCCGCAAGCGCTGTTCGAACGCATGCTGGCGGCGCGGCATTTCCACGCCGGGCTGTTCCTGGTGCGGCAACTGGAGTTCGGCCTGTTCGATTTCCTGCTGCACCGCCACTACGATCCGCAACGCGGCGCACGCGTGATGGAAGTGCTGGAAGAAGTACGCAACGAAGTGTCGGTGATGCACCCGCCGGCGTGGCAGCGATTTCCGCACGCGTTCACGCATATTTTTTCGGGCGGCTACGCGGCCGGCTACTACAGCTATCTGTGGGCCGAGCTGCTGTCGGCCGACGCATTCGGTGCGTTCGAGGAGCGCGCCGAAGCCGGCGGCAGCGCGATCGATGCTGCCACCGGCGAACGCTTCCGTGGCGAAGTATTGAGCGTCGGCGCGACCCGTCCGGCGCTGCAATCATTCATCGCCTTCCGCGGTCGCGAACCGGAGCCGGATGCGTTGTTGAAGAGCTACGGGCTGGCGGCGTGAGGGCGTTGCGCTATCCTGCGCGCGTGACCGAAGCCTCTGCTCCATGAAGATCGCTTCCTGGAACGTCAACTCGCTCAACGTGCGCTGGCCGCATGTCGAGTGCTGGTGCGCCGAGGCGCAGCCGGACGTGCTCTCGCTGCAGGAAACCAAGCTGCCGGACGAGAAGTTCCCGCACGAGGCGGTGCAGGCACTCGGTTACCAGTGCGTGTTTTCCGGGCAGAAAAGCTACAACGGCGTGGCGATCCTCAGCCGCGAGCCGCTGCGCGACATCGTCACCGACGTGGACGGGCTGGACGATCCGGCGCGGCGTATCCTCGCCGCGACGATCGGCGAAGGCGATCGCGCGCTGCGCGTCGTGAATCTCTACGTGGTGAACGGGCAGAGCGTCGGCAGCGAGAAGTACGCGCACAAGCTGCATTGGCTTTCGCACGTGCGCGAATTCCTGCGGCGCGAACTTGCCGCGCATCCGCGGCTCGCGCTGATGGGCGATTTCAACATCGCTCCGGAAGATCGCGACGTGCACGATCCGGAAGCCTGGCACGAACAGGTGCTGTGCTCGACGCGCGAACGCGACGCGCTGCGCGGCATCGTGGAACTCGGCTTCACCGATTCGTTCCGCATGTTCAGCGAGGAAGGCGGACACTACAGCTGGTGGGATTACCGGCAAGGCGCGTTCCGCCGCAACCTCGGGTTGCGCATTGACTTGATCCTGGTGAGCGCGGCCTTGCGCAGCGAGTTGAAATCCGCTGCCATAGACCGCACGCCGCGCAGCTGGGAACGGCCGTCGGATCATGTGCCGGTGACGATAGAGATTGCAGATGAGGTGAATGCGTGAGTGCAGAACCCGAACCGCAGGGCAGCCTGCCGGACAGCGAACTGGAACAGCTCGACCGCTTCCTGCGCACGAACGCGGAGCGCAGCGGCGAGGGCCTGCTGCTGGACGGCGTGCACGGCCTGCTGACCGCGCTGGCGATCGGGCCGGAACCGGCGCTGCCGGAAGAATGGCTGCCGGAAGTCCTGCAGACACCATTCGACGATCCCGAGCAGGGCCGCGAAATCCTCGGCCTGTTGGCCAAGCTCAACGATTCGATTCCGACCGAACTCGAGGGCGACAACTACGAGCCGGTGCTGGGTGAACTCGCCGACGAGAGCGACCAGCCCGGCGACCTTTCCGCCGCGGGCTGGTGCGAAGGGTTCTCGCGCGGCATCGATCTGCGCGCGGCGATGTGGGAAACCCGGCTGGCCGAAGACACCGATCTTATGGAACTGCTCGGGCCGATCATGGCGCTGGCGGTTGACGACGGCATTCTGGCGGCGGACGTGCCGATCGAGAAACTCGAAGAGCAGGAATACGAGGCCTGCCTTGCGCAGATTCCGGAAGCGGTGAACGCGCTGGCGCATTACTGGCGCGTGCATCCGCCCTCCGAACGCGAGCGCACGGCCGGCGGCAGTGCTTCGTCCAGCGTTTTTCCGAATCTTCCTGCGAGAAGGGGCGGGCGCTGGGTGCATTGAGTTAGGTGGCCCATCGGTGGCGAGCGCGCCGGCGTAGGGCGGACATCGTCCGCCATGTCAGTGCAAACAGATCGGCGGGCATCGCCCGCCCTACTGCACTGGGGAAACGCTGCGTTCCTGCGGCGCTCATTGGCATTCGCCGCGAGAGCATCCATCTTGTGGACCTGAATCCTTTCAGGAGATCGCCATGACTTCCCGCACCATCACCCGCCGCGTGCGCGGCATCCCGACCAGCGATGGCGCCGGCGTCAAACTGACCCGCGTGATCGGCCAGCGCGCGCTGGAAATGCTGGATCCGTTCCTGATGCTGGATGAGTTCGGTTCGGATTCCGCCACCGATTACATCGCCGGTTTCCCGAGCCATCCGCACCGCGGCTTCGAAACCGTGACCTACATGCTGGAAGGCCGCATGCGCCACCGCGACAACGCGGGCAACGAGGGCCTGCTCGAATCCGGCAGCGTGCAATGGATGACCGCCGGTCGCGGCATCGTGCACTCGGAAATGCCCGAGCAGGACCACGGCCTGATGCGCGGCTTCCAGTTGTGGGTGAACCTGCCGGCCAAGGACAAGATGAGCGCGCCGCGTTACCAGGACATCGCGCCGGAGAAGATCCCGAGCGTCGAGCCTGCGCAAGGCGTGCGGGTCCGCGTGGTCGCGGGCGAACTGCTGGGCGCGCGCGGACCGGTCAGCGGCGTCGCCACCGAACCGGTGTACCTGGACGTCGCGCTGGAACCCGGTGCGCAGGTCGAGATCCCGATCCCCGCCACCCACAACGCGTTCGCCTATGTGTTCGAAGGCGATGGCGTGCAGGTCGGCACGGAAACGCTCGCGCGCAGCGAGCTGGGCGTGCTGTCACCAGGCGATTCGGTTTTACTGGTGGCGGGCGATAAACCTGCGCGCGTGCTGGTCGTGGCCGGCAAGCCGCTCAACGAACCGGTCGCGAAGTACGGGCCGTTCGTGATGAACACGCCCGAGCAGATCGTGCAGGCGATGCAGGACTACCAGGCGGGAAGGTTTTGAGTAGGCAACCGAGCTTGCGCGAAAGCCGCTTCGGGAGCGTGCTGTCCTTCAGGAGTGCGGCCAAAGCCGCCGTCCATGGCCAGGAGCTCCGTGGCCGCTTCTGGTCTTGATCTCGCTAGAAGCTGAGCGCTCGCCGATTGGCAGCTTCGAGCAGCGATCATGGACGATCGCACAAACAAGCCAAAAAAAGACCGGACGTCAGGGGGAGACGTCCGGTCCGGGGATCGCGCAGCGGGAGGGAGGGGAGTTCGCGCGCGCGAATTCTTGCGTTGGAGTAGACCGGACATCCTTGTCCGTGCTTTCTTCTTGTTGCGATCAGGCCGCGCGCGGCGCCTTCTTGGCGCCATTGCCGGCTGCGTCATTGGCTGCCTTGACGCCGCTGCGGGTCAGCTCGCCGATTTCCTCGGCGGTCTTCTGCGCGATGCCCAGCGTCTGCTGGCTCACTTCGTAAGCGGCTTCCGCGCTGTTGCGCGCGAAGTCGAGGCCTTTCGGCCACAGGGCGCTGACGTCCTCGATTTCACGCGCGGCTAGCGAATCGGCCACGAACGCCAGGTTGGCCTTGGCCTGCGCTTCCAGCGCCTTGACCTGCAGGTCCTGGATCTGCGCGAAGCCGCGCAGCGCGGTCAACTGGGCCTTGTAGGACTGCTCGGCCAGCTGCTTGCCGAGGTCGAGAGTCTGCTGCTGCCACTGTGCGTACATGTCGGTGCCCTCGCGGGGTTCGGGTGGATGACACACACTCTAACCCGATCCATGTTGCAATGCAACAAGAATTTTGGATGGCGTTCAGGAGCGGGTTACAAACCCCGCAAAACAGCTAGGGTTGACTGGCTTCCGGACGTTTGTGGCAGCGCCGCGAAATCGCTCCCTCACGGGCCCGAATAGCGCGCCCCGGCGGTGCAGGTCTCCTGCACGTGCACCTCCCGCAGCAGCGGCAGCGCCGGTCGCAGCTTCTGCCAGATCCATTGCGCCAGTCGCTCGCTGGTCGGATTTTCCAGGCCGGGCACTTCGTTGAGATAGCGATGGTCGAGGGCGTCCATCACCGGTGCGAACACGGCTTTCAGGTCGGCGAAATCCATCACCCAGCCGAGCGCCGGGTCGGGTTCGCCGCGCAGATGGATCTCCACCCGGAACGAATGCCCGTGCAGGCGCGCGCACTTGTGGCCCTCCGGCACGTTCGGCAGGCGGTGCGCGGCTTCGATGTGGAAAACCTTGTAGATGTCGGTCGGCAAGCGGGCGGCCATGCGAGGTTAAAGCAAAAGCTTAGCGCGCCCCGCTGCCGGCGGGGCGAACGCATTTCCGCGTGCCGCCGGCTTACTGCCCGTTCGGCGTGGACGCCGCGCCCGGCAGCTTCTCCGCCATGCTCAGGTGTTCCTGCAAGGTCGGCAGCGTGGTCTTCGCGAAGGTCTGTATCGGCGAGCTGGTGCCGTGCTGTATCTCCTGCTTGAACTCGGAGATGTCCTTCTTGTGGTCTTTCACCATCGTCTGCCCGTACGCCTTGTCGAATGCCTCGCCGTTCAACTTGGAGAGGTGGTTGAGGGTGGCCTGCTGCTTCGACGAAGGGCTGGTCGGCAGCTGGATGTGCTCCTGCTCCGCCGCAACCTTCAACTGGTCGTTCGCGGTGCTGTGGTCCTGCACCATCTTCGCTCCGAACGCCTTCACGTCCGCGCTTTGCCCGTGGCTCTCGGCGAGCTTGCCCATCGCGACCTCGGCCATGCCGCCCTGGGCGGCCTTCTTCGCGAAGCTGGTGTCCGCCGATGACGCGCACCACGCCGCCGTGCTCAGCAGGCAGCCGGCCGCGACGATCATCATTCCTTGACGTGTTTTCATGCTTGACTCCATTCCTCAGATTGGCCCCGGCACGTTGGAAGCAATCGCAGTGCCATGACGCACGGACGCGCCGCGTCGCTCCGTGGCGCCTCCGGATGTCGCTCGCGCCGGAAAAAGTTGCAGCACCATGCCCAACCGACGCTCCCGCCTCTCCTACGTTTCCGACACCGAACCGGGCTACACGCGGCAGCGGCGCGGCAAGCGCTTCGTCTATCTCGACCGGCGCGGCCGCGCGATCCAGGACGAGCGCGTGCTGGCGCGCATCCGCTCGCTGGCGATCCCGCCGGCGTATACGGACGTGTGGATCTGCCGCAGCCCGCACGGTCACGTGCAGGCCACCGCGCGCGACGCGCGCGGGCGCAAGCAGTACCGCTACCACCCGGAGTGGAAGGCTTGGCGCGACGCGACCAAGTTCGAACGCACGCTGGAGTTCGCGCGCGTGCTGCCGAAACTGCGCGCGCGCATCGCCCGCGACCTGCGCCGCAAGGGACTGGCGCGCGAGCGCGTGCTGGCCACGATCCTGCGCCTGCTCGATCGCACCCACGTGCGGATCGGCAACGAGGAGTACGCGAAGGCCAATCGTTCCTACGGCCTGAGCACCTTGCGCGACCGCCATGCGAAGGTGCGCGGCGACGAGGTGTTGCTGCACTTCCGCGGCAAGTCCGGCAAGGATCACCAGGTTTCGCTCACCGATGCGCGGGTGGCGCGGGTGGTGCGCCGTTGCGAAGACCTGCCGGGGCAGCACCTGTTCCAGTATCGCGACGAGGAAGGCGCGCTGCACCGCGTCGGCTCGGGCGACGTCAACGACTACCTGCGCGCGATCGCGGGCAACGGCTTCACCGCCAAGGACTTCCGCACCTGGGCTGCGACCGTCAGCGTGGCCGGTTCGCTGATCGCGCACGGCAAGGCGTCCGAAGCGATGTTGCGCGCCGCCATAGAGCGCGCCGCCAATGAACTGGGCAACACGCCGGCGGTGTGTCGTCGCGCCTACGTGCATCCGCTGATCATGCAGGCGTACGAATCTGCGGAAGAAGCCGGGCGCCTGCGCGCCGCGTTCGAGCGCGCGGCGACCCGGCGCGGCCGTGGCCTGAACCAGATCGAGAAAGCCGTGCTGATCTACTTGCGCCAACGCTCCCGCAAGCCTTGATGTCGCGATACCGGCACGGGCAAGCCACTCGCATCCGCGCGAAAAAAGTTACACCGCGCCCGAAAAGGATTACCCATCCATTCACGCGAATTTGGCGCGTCCAGAGTTGCCGAACCGCATCGCGCGCGCACACGTGATCTTCACTTCGAGGATGTATGTTCCTGCCTGACTTACCTTGCGTATGGATGCGCAGCGATGGGCACGGAAATCCCGGCGTGGACGGCCAATCGCGGCACGCATCTTGCTGCCGGTGAGATGCCAACGGCTCATGGAAGCAGCCACGTAAGGAACTTCAGGATGAAGGCATCGGTCAGGAACGGATCATCACCGAGGCGGGCGGTGGTCACCGGGGGTGCAGGCTTTCTCGGCAGCCATTTGTGTTCGCGGCTGCTGGACGAAGGTTTTCACGTCACGGCGATAGACAACCTCTCTTCGGGCAGCCTGCGCAACGTCGCGCCGCTGCTCGCGCGCGAAGCATTCAAGTTCATCAAGCACGACATCATCGCGCCGATCGGCATCGAAGCCGATTTCATCTTCAATCTCGCCTGCTGTGCGTCGCCGCCGCAGTACCAGCGCGATCCGGAAAAGACCCTGCGCACCTGCACCGACGGCGCGCTCAACATGCTGCGCCAGGCGATGCTGCACAAGTCGCGCATCTTCCAGGCCTCGACCAGCGAGGTGTACGGCGAGCCGGAAGTGCACCCGCAGCGCGAGAACTATCGCGGTGCGGTGTCGCCGATCGGCCCGCGCGCCTGCTACGACGAAGGCAAGCGCGCCGCGGAAGCGGCGTTCTTCGACTTCCAGCGCATGCATGGCGTGCAGATCAAGGTCGCGCGCATCTTCAACACCTACGGCCCGCAGATGCAGCTGGACGACGGCCGCGTCATTTCCAATTTCATCGTGCAGGCGCTGCGCAACGACCCGCTCACGGTTTACGGCGACGGCGCGCAGACGCGCTCGTTCTGCTACGTCGACGACCTGATCGAAGGCATCTGCAAGTTCATGTTCGCCGCGCCCGGCCTGACCGGACCACTCAACCTCGGCAACCCCGGCGAGGTGACGGTGATCGATCTCGCCCAGCGCATCATCGACCTCACCGGTTCGCGTTCGCGGATCGTGCATCGGCCGATCCCGGTGGATGACCCGACCCGGCGTTGCCCGGACATCGGGCTCGCCAAGGCGACGCTCGGCTGGGCGCCGCGCACGCCGCTCGAGGAAGGCCTGCGCCGCACCATCGCCTGGTTCGACCAGATCCTCAGCGAGGCCGAACCGATCACGGAGTTGAGCGGTGTCCCCGCGTAACGGGCACGCCGGCGCCGGCGTGGCATCCGGCCAGGTACTGATCACCGGCGGCGCGGGGTTCGTCGGTTCGCACCTGGCCGATGAACTGCTCGAGCATGGTTACTCCGTGCGCGTGCTGGACAACCTCGATCCGCAGGTGCACGGCGATTCCATCTCGCGCCCCAGTTACCTCAATCCCGATGTCGAACTGATGCGCGGCGACGTGCGCGACCGCGCCGCGGTCAATCGCGCGTTGCGCGGCGTCGACGCGGTGTTCCATTTCGCCGCTGCGGTCGGCGTCGGCCAGAGCATGTACGAGATCGAGCGCTACACCGACGTCAACAACCGCGGCACCGCGGTCTTGCTGGAAGCGCTGAGCGCCGCGCCCGTGCAGCGCCTGATCGTTGCATCCAGCATGAGTGTGTACGGCGAAGGCCGCTGCCGCGCGTCCAACGGCGCGCTGGTAGATCCGCCCGAACGTTCGCCGGCAGCGTTGCGCACGGGCGACTTCGAGTTGCGCGACGCCGATGGCCAGCCAATGACGCCGATTCCCACGCCGGAAGAAAAGCCGAGCGTGCCGACGTCGGTGTACGCGCTGTCCAAGCTCGACCAGGAACGCCTGTGCCTGATGATCGGCCACGCGTACGGCATCCCCGCGGTCGCGCTGCGCTTCTTCAACATCTACGGCACGCGCCAGGCGCTGTCGAATCCCTACACCGGCGTGCTGGCGATCTTCGCCTCGCGCTACCTCAACCAGCGCGCGCCGATGATCTTCGAGGACGGCCTGCAACGCCGCGACTTCGTCAACGTGCGCGATGTCGCGCGCGCCTGCCGGCTGGCCCTGCAAACCGACAACGTGGCGGGCAACGTGATCAACATCGGCAGCGGCCGTTCGATCTCGATCCTCGGCGTCGCCGCCGCGATGGCGCAGGCGCTGGCGATCGAAGACCTGCCCGCGCAGATCACGCGCAAGGTGCGGGTGGGCGACATCCGCCATTGCTTCGCCGACATCTCGCTCGCCGAAAAATTGCTCGGCTACACGCCGCAGGTTTCGCTCACCGAAGGCCTCGGCGAACTGGTGGACTGGATGCTCGGCCAGCGCGCGTTCGATCGCGTGGACGCGGCCTCGGAAGAACTTGCCAAGAGGGGGTTGCGCCTGTGAGCACGCCACCGGCCCGACCTTCCGTCCTGATCACCGGCGGCGCCGGCTTCGTGGGCGCCAACCTCGCCGCGCGACTGCTGGCCGACGGCCGCACGGTCACCATCTACGACAATCTCTCGCGACCCGGCGTGGAGCGCAACCTCAACTGGTTGCGCGAGACCTTCGGCGATGCGCTGCAGGTGCGCATCGGCGACACTCGCGATGCGAACAGTTTGCGCGAAGCGGTGAATGGCGTGGGGCAGGTGTTCCACTTCGCCGCGCAAGTGGCGGTGACTTCCAGCCTCACCGATCCGCTCGCGGACTTCGAAGTGAACCTGCGCGGCACGCTCAACCTGCTTGAAGCGATCCGCACTGCGCGGCATCCGCCGTCGCTGGTGTTCACGTCCACCAACAAGGTGTACGGCGCGCTCGCCGACGTGGAGCTGGAAACCACGCCGACGCGTTACCAGCCGCGGTACAGCCATCTGCGCGACACCGGCATCTCCGAGCGGCGCCCATTGGATTTCCACAGCCCGTACGGCTGCTCGAAAGGCGGCGCCGACCAGTACGTGCTGGATTACGCGCGCAGCTTCGGGCTCAACACCGTGGTGCTGCGCATGAGCTGCATCTACGGGCCGCACCAGTTCGGCACCGAGGACCAGGGCTGGGTCGCGCATTTCCTGATCCGCGCGCTGCAGCGCCGCACCATCAACGTGTACGGCGACGGCCGGCAGGTGCGCGACATCCTGTTTATCGACGACCTGGTCGACGCCTTCCTTGCCGCGCAAGCGCATATGCCGGAACTGCGCGGGCGTGCCTTCAACATCGGCGGCGGCCCGCAGCACACGCTGAGCCTGCTTGAGCTGCTGGCGCGCATCGAGAAATTGCAGGGCCACGCGCCGCGCGTGACGCACGCGCCGTGGCGGGTCGGCGACCAGCGCTACTACGTGTCGGACACGCGCGCGTTCCAGGCCGCGACCGGCTGGCGCGCACGCGTGCCGGTGGAAGAAGGGGTCAAACGCCTGCACGACTGGCTTGGCGAGCAGGCGCAAATCGAACACGCCACCGCGGGAGCGCACGCTGCATGAGCAACAGGGACGTCATGGAAGCCGCGGTGATGCGCGGCGAGGGTCGCGTTCAATTGGAACGTGTTCCGGTGCCGCGGCCGGGCGCGAAGGAAGTGTGCGTGCGCCTGGAAGGCTGCGGCGTGTGCGCGTCCAACCTGCCGGTGTGGGCCGGGCGGCCGTGGTTCAACTATCCGATGGATCCGGGTACGCCCGGACACGAAGGCTGGGGCGAGATCGCCGCGCTCGGCGATGAAGTGGACGACTTCAAGGTCGGCGAACGCGTGGCGCTGCTCTCGGGCCGCGCCTACGCCGGCTACGACGTGGCCGACGCGGAGGCGATCGCGCGCATTCCCGCGAACGCCGAAGACATGTTGCTGCCGGGCGAGCCGCTCGCCTGCGCGATGAACATCTTCCGGCGCTCGCAGATCGAACGCGGCCAGTGGGTCGCGATCGTCGGCGTCGGTTTCATCGGCGCGTTGCTGGTGCAGCTTGCGGCAAATGCGGGCGCGCGCGTGATCGCACTCTCGCGCCGGCCGTACGCGCTGGAAATCGCCCGCCAATGCGGCGCGGCGCACACCTTCAGCACCGACGACATGCACGCCGCGATCGGCGCGGTGCGCGAACTCACCGGCGGCGCCGGTTGCGAGCGCGTGATCGAAGCCGCGGGCGAGCAGGTCACGCTCGACATCGCCAGCGCGATCAGCGCCGAAGGCGGACGGCTGATGATCGCGGGCTACCACCAGGACGGCCCGCGCACGGTGGACATGCAGCAGTGGAACTGGCGCGGGCTGGACGTGATCAACGCGCACGAGCGCGATCCAAGGGTCGCCGCGCGCGGCCTGCGCGAGGCGATGGATGCGGTGCGCGAGGGCCGGCTGGATCCGGCCGCGCTGCTGACCCATCGCATGCCGCTGGACCAGTTGAGCGATGCGTTCGAGCTGATGCGCGAACGCCCGGAAGGATTCCTCAAGGCAGTGGTGACGATGTGAACGCACAACTTGCACCGACGTGGAACGCGGCGATGCCCGCACGAACGCAGGGGCGCTTGCCCCGGCTCGGTTTCCTCGGCGTCGGCTGGATCGGCCGCGCGCGCATGCAGTCGCTGCTGGAAAGCGGGCTGGCCGACGTGGTCGCGATCGCCGATGCCGACGGCGCGGCGTTGGAATCGGCGGCCGCCTTGGCCGACGGCGCGCGTGCACATACTTCATACGCATCCATGCTCGGCGAAGACCTGGATGGCGTGGTGATCGCCACGCCCAGCGGCGCGCACGCCTACCAGGCTATGGAAGCGCTCGAATGCGGCATGGCGGTGTTCTGCCAGAAGCCGCTGACGCGCACCGCGGAGGAAGCGCGCGAAGTGGTGGATACCGCGCGCCGCGCCGATCGCCTGCTGGATGTCGATTTCAGTTATCGCCAGGTGGCGGGCGTCGCGCAACTGCGCGAGCTGGTCGGCAACGGCGAGCTGGGCGAGCTGTATGCGATCGAACTCGCCTTCCACAACGCCTACGGCCCGGACAAGCCGTGGTTCCGCGACATCCGCCGTTCCGGCGGCGGCTGCGTGATGGACCTCGGCATCCATCTGGTGGATCTCGCCTGCTGGATCACCGGCAACGCACAGGCCGAAAACCTGGACGCGCAGTTGTTCGCGCAAGGGCGCCCGCTGCAACGCCCGATTGCGGAAGTCGAGGATTACGCCAGCGCGCAATGGCGCATGCGCGACACCTGCGTGCGCATGGCCTGCTCGTGGAACCTGCCGGCCGGCTGCGACGCAGTGATCGAGGCTTCGTTCTACGGCAGCAAGGGCGGCGCATCGCTGCGCAACGTCGGCGGTTCGTTCTACGACTTCACGGTCGAACGCTTCCACGGCACCCGCCGCGAGTGCCTGGCCTCGCCGCCCGACGCTTGGGGCGGACGCGCGCTGCAACGCTGGGCGCAGCAACTCACCGTGGATTCGGGTTTCGACGAATCGGCCGAGCACCTCGTGGACGTCGCAACCATCGTGGATCGCATTTATGGGCACTAACTCGCGACAGTGGTTCGCCCTTTTCAGCCCCCTTGAGTCAAGGGGGCGATCAAACCCGCAGGGTTTGATGGGGGTTGTGGGGGCATGACCATGCTATTCGAGACGAATGCCGTTTATGCGGGCAAGAGTGTTCCATTGAGCTCGCCGCGCCGCATATTGATGACCGCCGACACCGTCGGCGGCGTGTGGCAGTACGCGATGGAACTGTGCCGCGTGCTGTGCGCGCGCGGTTACGAAGTCACGCTGGCCACCATGGGCGGGCTGCCCGACCGCGAGCAGCGCCGCGAAGCCGAAGGCATCCCCAACCTTGACCTGCGCGCCAGCCGCTACAAGCTGTTGTGGATGGACGATCCGTGGCGTGACGTGGATGAAGCCGGCGAATGGTTGCTCGGGCTCGCGCAGGAAGTGCAGCCGGACATCGTGCACCTCAACGACCTCGGCCACGGCGACCTGGATTGGCCGGCGCCGGTGCTGACCGTCGGGCATTCGTGCGTGTTGTCGTGGTGGCGCGCGGTGCACGGCGAGCGTGCGCCGGAGCCGCAATGGTCGCGCTACCGCGAGCGCGTCACCGCCGGCCTGCACGCATCCAACATGGTGGTCGCGCCGACGCAGGCGATGATGTCGGAGCTGCAATGCTTCTACGGGCCGCTGCGCAACACGCAGGTGATTCCAAATGGACGGTCATCGTCCCTGATGACAAGAGCAGATCAAAAAGCGCACATCCCTGTGCGCACTTTTCAACAACAGCACGCCCCGTCAGCGACCAAGAGGAACTTCATTTTTTGTGCCGGCCGCGTCTGGGACGAAGGCAAGAATATTTCGGCGCTGGCTTCGATCGCCGCGCGTGTGCCGTGGCCGGTGTGCATCGCCGGCTCGACGCAGTCGCCGAGCCACGAGAGCGAGGGCGCGCAGGTTGGTTTCCTCAACGTGCGCATGCTCGGCAAGCTGGGTACGGATGCGCTGCGCCGCTGGTACGGCAAGGCGTCGATCTACGCGCTGCCGGCGCGCTACGAACCGTTCGGATTGTCGGTGCTGGAAGCCGCGCAGGCCGGTTGCGCGCTGGTGCTGGGCGACATCGAGTCATTGCGCGAAACCTGGCAAGGCGCGGCGCTGTTCGTGCCGCCCGGTGATCCCGACGCGCTGGCATTCACGCTGCGGCGGGTGATCGCGGACGAAACCTTGCGCCAGCGCAGCATGGCGCGCGCGCATCGTCGCGCGACGCACCTCACGCCGCGCGCGATGGCGGATGCCTACGTCGAGGTTTACGACGATCTTTGCCTGCGTCGTCAAGTCGGCACGACCGCGATGCTGGAAGCGCACGCATGAAATTCGTGCTGTTCTACCAGTCGCTGGTGTCGGACTGGAATCACGGCAACGCACATTTCCTGCGCGGCATCGTCGGCGAATTGCTCGCGCGCGGGCATCACGTGGATGTGTACGAGCCGGCCAATGGCTGGAGCCGCAGTCGACTGATCGCGACCCACGGCGAAGCGCCGCTGCGCCAGTTCGCCTGCCGCTTCCCGCTGCTGCGCAGCCGGTTGTACGACCTCGACCGGCTGGACGTGGACGCCGCGCTGGACGGCGCCGACGTCGCGATCGTGCACGAATGGAACGATCCGGTGCTTCTGGAGCGCCTGGGCGCCTATCGCCGGCGCGCGCCGGCGCTGCGATTGCTGTTCCACGACACGCACCATCGCTCGGTCACTGCGCCCGACGAGATGGCGCGCTTCGACCTGCGCGACGTGGACGGCGTGCTCGCCTTCGGCGGCGCGATCCGCCAGCGCTACCTTGACGAAGGCTGGAGCGCGCACGCATGGACCTGGCACGAAGCCGCCGACGTGCGCGTGTTCCATCCCTATCCGGAGTTGCCGCACCAGGGCGACCTGGTCTGGATCGGCAACTGGGGCGACGACGAGCGCACGCAGGAGCTGAAGGAATTCCTGATCGAGCCTGTGCACGCGCTGCGCCTGATGGCGCGCGTGCACGGCGTGCGTTACCCGGCGCACGCGCTGGCGATGCTTTCGCGCGCCGGCATCGACTACCGCGGTTGGCTGCCGAACTTCCGCGTGCCGGAAGTGTTCGCGCGCCATCGCGTCACCGTGCACGTCCCGCGCCGGCCGTACGTGCGCGCGCTGCCCGGCATCCCGACGATCCGCGTGTTCGAGTCGCTGGCCTGCGGCATCCCGCTGGTGTGCGCGCCGTGGGACGACAGCGAGCACCTGTTCCGGCCCGGACAGGATTACCTCGTCGCGCACGACGGCGAAGACATGCGCGGCAAGCTGCACGCGGTGCTGAATGATCCGGATCTCGCCCGTTCGCTCTGCGAACACGGGCTGGAAACCATCCATGCGCGCCACACCTGCGCGCATCGCGTGGACGAACTGCTGCACATCCTGGAGGAGCTGAGCATGCCGCCCTTGCACCACGTGCAGGCCCGCAAGGCGAGGAGCGCGCATGCCTGATTCGCTCAACATCGCCTTCTTCGGATCGAGCCTGGTTTCCTCCTACTGGAACGGCGCGGCGACCTACTACCGCGGCATCATCCGCGCGCTGCACGCGCGCGGTCACCGCGTCACCTTCTACGAGCCGGATGCGTTCGAGCGCCAGCAGCACCGCGACATCGACCCGCCGGAATGGGCGCGCGTGGTGGTGTATCCGGCAGACGAAGACAGCACCTTGCGCGCGCTCGAGCAGGCGCGCGGCGCGGACGTGGTGGTGAAAGCCAGCGGCGTCGGCGTGAACGACGCGCTGCTGGAACGCGAAGTGCTGAACCTGCGCGCGCCCGGCACCAAGGTCGTGTTCTGGGACGTGGACGCGCCGGCGACGCTCGAACGCATGCAGAACGATGCGGACGATCCGTTCCGCGCGCTGGTGCCGCAATACGACATGATCCTCACCTACGGCGGCGGCCCGCCGGTGGTGGACGCCTACCGGCATTTCGGCGCGCGCGATTGCGTGCCGATCTACAACGCGCTCGATCCCGACACGCATCATCCGGTGGAACCGCAGCCGCGCTATGCCGCCGACCTGAGTTTCCTCGGCAACCGCCTGCCGGATCGGGAAGCGCGCGTGCACAAGTTCTTCTTCGACGCCGCGCAGCGTCTGCCGCATTGCACCTTCCTGCTCGGCGGCGCCGGCTGGGACGAGGTGCCGGGCAACGTGCAGGCGCTGGGTCACGTCGCGACCGCCGACCACAACGCGTTCAATTGCAGCGCGAAGCTGGTGCTGAACATCAATCGTGACAGCATGGCGCGCTTCGGCTGGTCGCCGCCCACGCGCGTGTTCGAAGCCGCGGGCGCGGGCGCCTGCCTGATCGTGGATGCATGGAAGGGCATCGAGGAATTCCTGGAGCCCGACCGCGAGGTGCTGGTGGCCGAAGACGGCGCCGCGGTCGCGCGCTACATCCACAGCGTGGATGCGAACCACGCGCGCCGGATCGGTGCGCGCGCGCGGCTGCGACTGTTGAACGAACACACCTACGCGCGCCGCGCCGCGCAGGTGGAAAGCGTGCTGGTCGGGCGGATGCTGGTGGCGGCATGAAAGGGCAGCAAAGGGCATTTCAAAACGGAATGATCCGGATGTGCACGGACGAAGCGCTTCGATCCGCGTGCCTCCGCGTCGGGAGCTTGAGGGAGGTTCCATGATCAACTCGCTGGACATCGTCATCCTCGGCCTGTCGTTGCGCTCCTCGTGGGGCAACGGGCACGCCACCACCTATCGTGCGCTGGTGCGCGCGCTGCTGCGGCGCGGCCACAACGTGCAATTCCTGGAACGCGACACCGAGTGGTACGCCGACAACCAGGACGTGCCGGCCGATCTCGCGCCGTGCATCTCGCTGTATCGCAGCGTCAAGGAATTGAAGGACGCGCATCGCGACGACATCGCGCACGCGGACCTCGTGATCGTCGGCTCATACGTGCCCGACGGCATCGAGATCGGCGAGTGGGTGCAGGACGTTGCGCACGGCACCACCGCGTTCTACGACATCGATACGCCGGTCACGCTGGCGCGGCTGGAGCGCGACGAGTGCAGCTACATCGACGCGCGGCTGATCGCAGGCTACGGCCTGTATCTCTCGTTCACCGGCGGCCCGATGCTGCAGACCTTGCAGCAACGCTACGGCGCGAACGCGCTGCCGTTCTACTGCGCGGTGGATGCCGAGCGCTACACGCCGGTGCAGACCGCGCCGCGTTACGACCTCGGCTACATGGGCACCTACAGCGAGGATCGCCAGCCGACGCTGCAATCCCTGCTGATGGAACCGGCGCAGAGCTGGTCGGCCGGGCGCTTCGCGGTGGTCGGCCCGCAGTATCCGGATTCGATCGAGTGGCCGGGCAACGTGCAACGCATCGAGCATCTCGGCCCAGGCGAGCATCCACGTTTCTACAACGAGCAGCGCTTTACGCTCAACGTCACCCGCGCGGACATGATCGCCGCCGGCTGGTCGCCGAGCGTGCGGTTGTTCGAAGCCGCCGCCTGCGGCACGCCGATCATTTCCGACGCGTGGCCGGGGCTCGATTCGTTCTTCGAACCGGGCCACGAGATCCTGGTCGCGCACGACGCACGGCAGGTCCTGTACTGGTTGCGCGACATGCCGGCGCGGCGCCGGCACGCGATCGGCGCGGCCGCACGCACACGCGTGCTGGCCGAACACACCGCCGCGCATCGCGTGGAAACGCTGGAGCACTATCTCGATCGGGTGGCTCCGCGGCGTACCGTAGTTCGATCGGGCAGGAGTACTTGGCATGACAACGCGGCATGAAGCCCAGCAGACCACCAGTCACGAAAAGATCCGCAAGTGGGCGGAACAGCGCGGCGGCCGTCCCGCCAGCGTGCGCGGCACCGAAGAAGGCAAGGAGGAAGCGGGCGTCCTGCGCATCGCCTTCACCGATGACGAAGATCTCGAAACCATCGAGTGGGACGAGTTCTTCGACAAGTTCGAGGAAGAGCATCTTGCCTTCCTCTACCAGGACAAGACCGCCGACGGCGGCGAGAGCCGCTTCTTCAAGCTGGTCGAGCGCGGCGAGCCGAAGCACGGACGCGGGCACGAAGGCGGCAGCCATGGCGGCAAGCACGGCAGCCACAGCAGCCGGACGCGTCACTGATGTCCGCGCTGGCTTCCGGCGCATCAACGCTGGATCGGGAAATCGAGCAGCTCGGGCCGTGGTTCCATAACCTGCACCTGCCGGAAGGCGTGCAGACCGCGCCCGGGCACACGCTCGGCGATTTCCCGGCGTTCAAGTGGCGCGAGATCGCGCCGCACATCCCGCAGGACCTGGGTGGCTGGCGCGTGCTCGACATCGGCTGCAACGCCGGTTTCTACAGTTTCGAACTGGCCGCGCGCGGCGCGCAGGTCACCGGCCTGGACATGGATCCGCATTACCTGCGCCAGGCGCGCTGGGCGGCGGAGCGGCTGGGCTTCGCCGACCGCATCGAGTTCCGGCAGATGCAGATCTACGATCTGATGCGCGAGAACACGCAGTACGACCTGGTGTGGTTCATGGGCGTGCTCTACCACCTGCGGCATCCGCTGCTGGCGCTGGACATCATCCGCCGCAAGGTCACGCGCATGCTCATCGTGCAGACGCTCACCATGCCCGGCGAGGACGTGGCGAAAGTCGCGCCCGAATACCCGCTGGACGAACGCGAGGCGATGCTGCAACCGGGCTGGCCGAAGATGGCCTTCATCGAGCACCGCATGGCCGGCGATCCGACCAACTGGTGGGCGCCCAACCATGCGTGCGTGGAAGCGATGCTGCGCGCCAGCGGCTTCAAGGTCTGCAAGCGCATCGCCCACGAGTGCTACCAGTGCGAACCCGTGGCCGGCGATCCCGAGATCATGCCGATGATCGAGGAAGAACTGCTGGCGGCGACGGGGCAGGGTGCGCGCAGCGAATAGAACCCGCTGTGCGCGGGATGCGTCAATACTCTCGCCGTTTCACCCAGGCCGTTTCGGAAAAGCATCTCTTATGCCGCCATTCCCACGCGAGCGGGATCCATGGTCCTGCCATGTGACGCGGCAAGAGCCTGTACTTGGTGGCAAAAGACCCGATCGGGTGTACCTTGCGCTGCAGCCGAATCAAGCCGCGGCAAGCCGCGACCACTCCCGGTTGTTCGTCCGGGCCGGCTGTTTGAACAGGTGAATCCGATCAAAGAAGGGGAACGTACCGTGTCTCTACGCCTTGCAATTTGTCTGGCGACGCTTGCGTTGGCCGGGTGCGCAACAGAGTCCTTCGTCGTGCCCACGCGCGATGGGGCGTTGCTGGTCACCGGATCGTCTGCACATCTCAGCGGTGCCCAGGAGAAGGCGCGCCTCGCCGGGCACGCCGATGAGTATTGCAAGCGACGCGGCAAGTCTGCCGTCGTGATTGCTTCCCGCGAAAACGATGCCACGCCCGGCAATCTCGCCGCGCCCGGCAAGTTGGCCCGCGCAACCGTGGAATTTCGCTGTCAGTAACGCTGGGTCGCCGCCAACAAGTCCCGCGGTGTGGGCCTTGCGTGCTGGTGCTCGAATCAGTCATTCGGCGGAAGCCGCTGCGCGGATTCCGCCGAACGGAATATTCGCGCTTCACACCCCCGGCAACATGCGTTGCAGGACGCGGTCGCGGCGGATGAAGTAGTGGTACAACGCCGCGGCGACGTGCAGGCCCACCAGCGGAAGGATGCCGTATTCGGCGATGAGCGTGTGGATGTCGCCGGTCCATCGCCAGCTTGCGGCATGCGCAGCCACCAGCGGCGGCACGTCGAAAAGCCCGAAGAACGTCACCGGCATGCCGCGGTACGAGGCGTTGATCCAGCCCAGCATCGGCACCACGATCAGCAGCAGGTACAGCAGCCAGTGGATCACGCGTGCGGAGCGCACCTGCCATGGCGGCACGCCCGCCTCCGGCGCAGGTTCGCCGTGGATGATCCGCCAGATCAGTCGCACGACGATGACGGCAATGATCAGCACGCCGATCGAGAAGTGCAGGCCTATCAGCGTGGTCACCGGCGTGTTGCGGCCGATGTGCGGCATCGTCCAGCCGACGATGTACTGCGCGATCAGCAGCGCGACGATCAGCCAGTGCAGAAGAATCGCGGTGCGCGTGTAGCGGCCCTGCGTGCTGACGACCATGGTTGTTCCTGCCGACGACCGCAGCAGTTGCGGCGACGCGGTCAACTCTACAACACCGGGGCAGGCCGCTGGATGCAGGCCAATGCGACCTGCCACGCGAGTGCCGCGCTTGCCTGGTGCGGAGGAACGCTAGCGGTTGGCCGTGGGTCGCGCCGGCCGTTCCGCCCAGCTCGGCGCCATGCCGGCGGGCGTGCCGTGCACGTCCTCTTCGTGTTGCGCGTACTCGAATCCCGCCAGCCGGTGGGTGTCGTCGGCGCGGGCTTCATTGGGTTCAAGCCGGCGCCAGGAACTGATTTCGACGGGCAGGTAGCGCGACCAGCGCGAAGCGAACGCGCCGTAGCGGAATACGCCGCGCAACACCAGCGTGCGCTCGTTGAAGCTGAACTGCACCGGCTCGCCTTCGTCCGGCAATGCATCGCGTACGGGAATCCAATGACTCATGTGCGACAACGACTCCATGCAGGTGGGTGCGTGGACTTTCCGCGTGGAAAAAGACGGAAGCTCTGGCTACCCATCCTTGGGTGGTCAGAGCTTCCTGCACGAGCACAACAGGCAAAGCGAGCGTGCTTCATGCATACGGGGCCGTCCATGGCTCGAGGGAACAAAAGTTCCCTCGTGTCATTCAGCACGCGGCGTGCCAGCCCGGCGATGTGCGCGCGATGAGCGCGCAAGGCGCATTCCCATGCGGTTGTGAGGATTGCGTGGTGACCTCTCGCGTACACGCGACGGCAAACCTTTTCGCATTGCGAGGAAAGGAATACAGCCGCCGCGCCGTGCGCGTTCGCGAAGGCTTGATGATGCGTACGGCATGGTTACTGCAATCGGTATTGACCACCCGCATCGACCGGGGAACTGGAGTTCATGGATGTCTGTACGCAGTGATGATTGCCTGCCGCAACCGGCGCGCTTTTCGGAATGGCTTGAACTTGCCTACGCCGCGGAACTCACCCGCATCTGCCACGTGTTGAAGGCGCTCGAATGCGCGCAGGACGAATCGCTGCGGGAGGAGTGGCGCGGGCGCGTGGCCGACGCGCGAGCGCGCGCGGAAACGCTGGCGAGCATGCTGGCCGAACTCGGCGTCGAACCCGTCGCGGAAACCGAGCCGCCCAACGCAGGCGACTGCCTGCTGGACGCGATGGAGCTCGCGCTGCGCAACGGCGACCTCGTCGCCGCCGAATCCATCGCGCGCGAATGCGTGGTGCTCGCCGAAGTGCGCTGCGCGCAAGCCTGGCATCACGTGCAGCTGGCGACCGGCACCGGGGATACGCTGGCAGCGTGAGCCCCGTTCACTCAATCATTCGGCGGAAGCCGCTGCGCGGATTCCGCCCTACATGGAATTTGCGCAGGGCGGACTGGAAGCGTAATCCGCCGGATGGAATCCGCACGCTGCCTCACCGCTCCGCGCGCCGCTTCCGCACGAACTTCAGCAAGCCGATGGTGGCGGGCACCGCGAGCAGCGCGATCCACGCGCCTTCTGTGAATTGCGAAACCAGCACCACCACGATCGCCACCATCGTCACCAGCGCGCCGAGCGCGTTGATCAGCAGCCGCAGCCACAGGCCGAGCGGCGTGCCCCAGTGGCCTTCGCGCAGCGCGCGTTCCCAGTGCAGCGTCAGCGAGAGCTGCGAGAGGGTGAAGCCCAGCAGCACGCCGATGGTGAACAGCGGCACCAGCTTCTGAGTGATGCCGCCGAAGCCGATCAGCAGCAAGGCCGCGCAGCCGGCGAGGAACAACTGGCCGACATGGTTTTCCTTCGCCGAGAATCGTTTCGGCAGAAAACCGTCGTCGGCGATGCTGCGGCACAACCGCGGCATCGCAACGAAGCTTGTGTTGGCCGACAGCATCAGCACGCACAGCAGCACCGCCATCACCAGGAAGAAGAACGCGCCGTGCCCGCTCACCGCGGCGGTGAGTTGCGCCAGCACCGTGCGGTATCCGCGTTGTGACTGATCCATCGCGTGGATGCCATAGACCGGCAGCAGCCAGGCGACGCCGGCCAGCAGCACCATCAGCGCGGCGACGATCAGCGCGAGCGTGTGCCGGCCGTGGCGGCGCACCGGATCGCGGAACGCGGTGACGCTGTTGCTGACCGCTTCCACGCCGGTGGTGGCGGAACACGCCACCGCGAACGCGCACAGCACCAGCCACCAGTTTGCAGGTTCGCTGCCCGCGCCATCGGCGTACGGCCTGACCAGCACCTGCGGGTGGCCGCCGGCGATCACCGCGCGATAGATGCCGAGTGCGATCACCGCGAGGAAGCACGCGATGTAGAGATACGTCGGCAGCGCAAGCATGCGCCCGGAGAACATCGCGCCGCGCAGGTTGATCAGCGTCAGCACCGCCAGCACGACCAGGCACAGCGGCAACGTGTACGCCTGCAGGTGTGGCAGCACCGAGACCAGCGCGCCCACGCCGGCCGAGATTCCGACCGCTGCGTTCAGCACATAGTCGATCAGCAACGCGCCTGCGGCCATCAGGCTGGCCAGCTCGCCGAGGTTTTCGCGCGCGACCGCATACGCGCCACCATTGCCGGGATACGCGCCGATGGTTTGCCGGTAGGTGACGAACAGCAGCGCGAGCAACACCAGCACCGGCAGCATCAGCCAGCGCACGTGCGCAGGCGCGGCGACGCCCAGCGGCGCGAGCACCAGCAGCGCGGCTTCCGGCCCGTAAGCGATCGAGGCCAGCGCATCCAGGCCCATCGCCGGGATGCCTTCGAAAGCGCCGATCTTGCGCGAGACGCGCGTGCGGGGGCCCAGCAGCAGGCCGGCGAAGTTCACCCGGTCAGGCCGCGGCACCATGGCCGGCAAGGGGCGCGTTGACTGCGCTGTCGCGCCACAGTGCACGGCAGTGCATCGGGCGATCTTCGGCGCCGATGCGGTACTTGTAGGCTTCGCGTCCGCGCAGGAAGTGGAATTCCTCCACGCCTTCGGCGAACGCGCCGCGCATCGCCGCGACAACCGTCAGCAGTCCCGGGCTGTAGCGCGCCCACGCCGGGTCGAAGCCGGTGAGATAAAAGTGCGCGCTGCGCCCGCAGCGCATCACGAACGCGGCGGCGAGCGGACGGTTGTCGCACTTCAGCCGGTAGAAGCGCAGCAGCCCGGCCTCGCCCATTTCCGGAATCACCGAACGCATGAACGCGCACATCAGCGGATCGGCGAGCTGGCCGGATTCGCCGCGCTGCCGCCAGCGTCGGCCGTGCAGCCATTCCAGCGTGCGCGCCGCGCCGCGCCACTCGGGTTTCTGCAGCGGCGCGATCACCACTTCGCCTTCGCGCTCCAGGTTGCGCTGCGCCAGCCGCAGGTTGCGGCGCATCTTGCCGTTGATGCAGCCGAGGCCATCCTCGCCGTGCGCGCGCGAAATCGTGCAGAGATCGCCGTCGCGCGTCTCGCTTTGCCAGCCGTGCGGCACCGCAGCGCGCAGCAACGGCGAATCCGGAAGCAACTGCTGCAGGTCGATGCGCGCGCAGCCGAGCGCACCGGCCGCCGAGGCCAGCGCATCCAGCAGCACGGCGGCAAGTTCCTCGCGACCGGGCGCGATCAGCGCGTCGCCGTAATCGGACGGTCCGGTGCCGGCCAGCAGCAGTTCGCCGCGCCAGCTGAAGAACGGCAGCAGCGCGACCAGCACGCCGTGTTCGCGCACCGCGATCGCGCGGGTGCGATCGGGCGCGTAGTGCCGCGCCCAGCACAGCAGCCACGACGGCGACAGGAACGGCATCGGCTGCGGCAATGCATGCCACAACGCCCACCACTCGGCACGCAATGCGGCGAGTTCGGACAGCGAGCCGAGCACCTCGACGCTGCGCGCGGGCGCGGGTGCGAGGGAAATCGGAATGGGCGTGGACATGGCGGGTGAACCTCGAAAAAGTTTCAATCCGAAAGCGCGAAGTCGCCGGCCGCGCCACCGAACGCCGCGGGCGGGCGCGCGTTCTGCGGTGGGCGGGCGGGTTGCAACGCGCGCTCGTGTTCGGGCGCCTGTGCGGCAAGGCGCGGATAAAGATCCAGGTAGGCATCGCACATGCGCTGCAGCGGAAAACGTTGCTGCGCGATGTCGCGACAAGTCTGAGGGATGATGCATTCGCATCGCGTGATGGCGTCCGCCATGGATGCGATGTCGTCCACCACGAAGCCGCTGACGCCGTGCTCGACTATGTCGGGCAGCGCACCGCTGCGATACGCGACCACCGGCGTGCCGGCGGCCAGCGCTTCCATCGCGACCAGCGAGGAAGTCTCCGGCGCGCGCGAAGGGATCAGCACGCAGCGCGCGGCGGCGAGCAGGCGCTGCTTGCGCGCGCCGCGCAGCGGGCCGACGAAGCGGATCTGCCTGTCGAGCTGCGGCGCGACCTCATCGTCGAAGTAGCGGCGGTGCGCTTCCCAGGCGAAGACTTCGCCGGCGATCAGCAGTGGCATGTTCGCCGCGCGCGCGGCGGCGATCGCGTCGTGGAAACCTTTTTCGGGACAGATGCGTCCCAGCACCAGCGCGAAGTTGCGCTTGCGCGAAACCAATGCGAAAGGATTTTCCGGCACGCCGTTTTCGATGGCGCCGAGCAGGCGCACGCCTTCGGGCGCGCCGTGTGCCTGGTGCCGGGACACCGGTTGCAGCCACGTCAGCGGCCGCTGCGGATGCAGCACTTCGTCCGCATACCAGGCCAGCGGCAGGTGCAGGTTGATCAGGGTGGGCACGCCCGGCGGCGGCAGGTAGCCATCGCAGTCCACGCCGTGCAGGTGGATCGCATCCACGCGCTGCGAATCCAGTTCGCGCGCGATCGCCGCGCGCACTTCGCGGTGCACGTCTTCGCGCGCTTGCTCGTTGCAACCGGAAGCCGGACGCGGCAACGCGGCCAGCGTGCCGGCCACCTCCGAACCTTCGCATGCGATCACGATGGATTCGTGTCCCGCCGCGACCAGCGCGCGATCCAGCGCCGCGGCGACCTGCTCGGCGCCACCGACGGAATCCTTTCGCACCGGCGCGAACGGAAACGGCACGCTGAGGATGCGCAGGCTCACAGCGCGCCCCTCATGCCGAGTCCGTGCAGCATGTCCGCCGCGCATTGCCGCCACTGCGCGGCGTTGATGCGCCAGCCGAGCGTGTCGTAGAACGCACCCTGCGGTGGCGCGGGCTGCGAGAAGTCGTAGGCGGGCGCGGCGCGATAGCGCTCGCGATCCAGCGGGAACGCGGACAGCACTTCCTGTTGCGTGCGGAAGCAGGCGAGTGCGCGCGCCTTGTCGTGGCGTTCCTGTTCGTCCAGCAAGGCGATGCATTCGGGGCTGTCGGCGACCGGCCAGAATTCGCCCGCGACCCAGCCGTTCTCGCCCAGGTGATAGGAAGGGAACTCGATGATGTCCGGCGCCTCGCCGCCCATGAAGCGCAACAGCGCGCACACCGCGTGCACCGCGAGCGCGCAGGTGTCGTGGTCGGGATGGCCGTGCTCGTAGGCATGCGTGATCACCGCGCGCGCACCGGCGAGATCGGCAGACAGCCGCTGCACCACGTCCGGCAGCGAGTCCGCGGTTTCCTGGTCGATGCAGCCGTAGCGCAGGCGCGCGCGCGGGCGTGCGCCGAGCGCGGCGAGCGCGCGGTCCAGCTCGCGTATGCGTGCCTCGGCGTAGGCATCGCGGCTGGTAAAACCTTCGCGCCAAGCGTCGTGCATGTCGCGCGGCGCGCCGTCGGTGAGATGGATCAGCTTGAAATTTTTCAGGCGCGACAGCCGTGCGCCGAGGCCGAGCGTTTCGTCATCCGGATGCGCAACGACCACCACCACCGGCTCGGTGATGGGGGCGCCGGAAGCGAGCGCGGCTTCGATCATGCGAGCCTCCGTCGTGCACCATGGGTGGTGGCTTCGTCATCCCGGCGCAGGCCGGGATCCAGTGCCTTGCTCCGCTCCGACTTCTCGCGATCCTGCAACCGCAAGGCAACTCGCTCGACCACATCCGCCCACTCGCCCGCACGCGCCTGCCGGAACAAGCGCATCGTCGGATACCACGGCGAGTCGTCGCGCTCGCGCATCCAGCGCCAGTCGCAGTCGTCCGGCAGCAGCGTCCACGTCGGCAGTCCGAGCGCGCCGGCAAGGTGCGCGGTCAGCGTGTCGACCGTAATCACGAGGTCGAGCGTGCACATGCGCCGCGCGAGTTCATGGAGGTCGCGGCACGCGAGGTCGCGCATCGCGAACGGCGGCTGGGAAGCGGGGAACTGCAGCGAGAACCATTGCACGCCGCGCACGCGCGCGAGCGGCGACAGCGCGTGGTCGGGAATCGAACGCGCATGGTTCCATTCGCCCGATCGCCAGCACAGTCCGATGCGCAGCGGCCCTCCGCGATCGCGCGGTGTACGCGGAAACTCCAGTCCCGGAGACGGCACGCGCGCGGGGATCCGTTGCGGCGTGAGCCGCAGGATGTGCGGCAACTCCATCAATTCGACGTCGGCATCGCGCGCGAAGTCCGGCGCGCCGTCGTGCAGTGCCTCGATGCGGTCTGCACCGTCAATGGCTGCGAACAACCCGATCAGCGCCGGCTGCAGCCAGAGCGTGACCGCCGCGCAGCGTGCGCGCAGCAGCGGCAGCAGTCGCACGAATTGCAGCGTGTCGCCGAGTCCGTGATAGCAGTGCACCAGCACGTGCGCACCGGCGAGGTCACG
>DASSEW010000061.1:0-2331 GCA_035695065.1 Rhodanobacteraceae bacterium
TGGCCCTTGAAGGTGCGGGTGATCGCGAACTCGCCGAGCTTGTGCCCGACCATGTTCTCGTTGACCAGCACCGGCACGTGCTGGCGGCCGTTGTGCACGGCGAGCGTCAGGCCGACCATTTCCGGCAGGATCATCGAACGACGCGACCAGGTCTTGATCGGGCGCTTGCTGTTGGACGCGCTCGCCGCTTCCACCTTCTTCAGGAGGTGCAGGTCGACGAACGGGCCTTTCTTGAGGGAGCGTGGCATGGTGATCTAGCCCTTATTTCTTGGTGCGGCGACGCACGATGAACTTCTGCGTGCGCTTGTTGTTGCGCGTCTTGTAACCCTTGGTCGGCGTGCCCCACGGGCTGACCGGATGGCGGCCGCCGGAGGTGCGGCCTTCGCCGCCGCCGTGCGGGTGATCCACCGGGTTCATCACCACGCCGCGCACGGTCGGGCGGATGCCCTTCCAGCGCTTGGCGCCGGCCTTGCCGAGCTTGCGCAGGTTGTGTTCGGAGTTGCCGACTTCACCGATCGTGGCGCTGCACTCCACCGCGACGCGGCGGGTCTCGCCCGAGCGCAAACGCAGCGTGGCGTAACCGGATTCGCGCGCGATCAACTGCGCCGAGGCGCCGGCGCTGCGCGCGAGCTGCGCACCCTTGCCCGGCTTCATCTCGATGCAATGCACCGTGGTGCCGACCGGGATGTTGCGCAGCGGCAGCGAGTTGCCCGCCTTGATCGGAGCATCGCGGCCGGCGATCAGCTGGTCGCCCACCTGCACGCCCTTGGGTGCGATGATGTAGCGGCGCTCGCCGTCCACGTACAACAGCAGCGCGATATGCGCGGTGCGGTTGGGATCGTATTCCAGGCGCTCGATGCGGCAGGCGATGCCGAGCTTGTCGCGCTTGAAATCGATCACGCGGTAATGCTGCTTGTGGCCGCCGCCGCGATGGCGCGTGGTGATGCGCCCGTAGTGGTTGCGGCCGCCGGTCTTGGGCTGCACTTCGGTGAGCGGCGCGTACGGCGCGCCCTTGTGCAGTCCGGCCGGGGCGACGCGCACCATGCCGCGGCGTCCGGGTGAAGTCGGCTTGGGAGTGATCAGTGCCATTTCGGTCGTTACCTTCTGGATCAGGCCTTTGCTGCGACGTCGATGCTCTGGCCTTCGGCCAGACGCACATACGCCTTGCGCACGTCGGCCTTGCGGCCGGCACGGAAGCGGAACAGCTTCAGCTTGCCCTTGATGTTGGCCATGTTGACCGACAGCACGCTGACGTCGAACAACTGCTCGACCGCGGCCTTCACGTCGGACTTGGTGGCGTTCGCCGCCACCTCGAAAACGTACTGGTTGTACTCGGCGAGCTTGGCGCTCTTCTCGGAGATGCGCGGCGCCCGCAACACGGACAGGGTGCGTTCGTTGCTCATGCCAGCCACTCCTCGATCTTCTTCACCGCATCCACCGTCATCACCACGTGGTCGGCGCCGACCAGCGCCACCGGGCTGAGCCCGTTCACGTCGACGACGTCGATGACCTTGGGATTGTTGCGCGCGGCCAGGAACAGGTTCTCGTTGATCTCTTCGGCCACGATCAGCGTCTTGCCCTTGGCTTCGAGCTGATCCAGCTTGCCGATCAGGTTCTTGGTCTTGGGCGCGTCCACGCCGAACTGCGGCACGACTTTCAGCCGGCCCTGGCGATTCAGCTCGGCCAGGATCGAGCACAGCGCGCCGCGATACATCTTGCGGTTGACCTTCTGCGAGAAGTCGCGCGGCTCGAGCGCGTGGCCATGCGCACCGCCGACGAAGATGTTGGCGCGGTAGTCGCCGTGACGCGCACCGCCGCCCTTCTGTTTCTTGAACTTCTTGGTCGTGCCCGACACTTCGCTGTGGTTGAGCGTCGCCTTGGTACCGGCACGGCCCGCATTGCGATAAGCCGTCACGACCTGGTGCACGAGGTCGCGCTTGAATGCTGCGCCGAACACGCCTTCGGAAACCTGGAGCGAGGCGGCGCCGATTACATTGAGTTCCATCGTCCCGATTGTCATCGTCATGCCCCTCAACCCTTGACCGCGGGACGCACGATCACGTCGCCGCCGGTTGCACCCGGCACCGCGCCCTTGACCGCGATCAGATGGCGTTCGGCATCCACGTGCATCACTTCCAGGTTCATCGCCGAGCGATTCACGCTGCCCATGTGGCCGGCCATCTTCTTGCCCGGGAACACGCGACCCGGCGTCTGGCGCTGGCCGATCGAACCCGGCGCGCGATGCGACAACGAGTTGCCGTGCGTGGCGTCGCCCATGGTGAAGTTCCAGCGCTTGATCGTGCCCTGGAAGCCCTTGCCCTTGGTCACGCC
>DASSEW010000062.1:0-15810 GCA_035695065.1 Rhodanobacteraceae bacterium
ATCAAGGATTGCCACAAGCGCGGCCAGCCGGTGCTGGTCGGTACCACCTCGATCGAGGTGTCCGAACTGCTTTCGGACATGCTGACCAAGGCCAAGGTCCCGCACGAGGTGCTCAACGCCAAGCAGCACGAGCGCGAGGCGCAGATCGTGGCGCAGGCCGGTGCGCCCGGCGCGGTGACGATCGCCACCAACATGGCCGGCCGCGGCACCGACATCGTGCTCGGCGGTTCGCTGGAAGCCGAATTGAACGCGCTGCCCGAAACGGCGACCGATTCCGATCGCGAGCGCGTGCGCGAGGAATGGCGCAAGCGCCACGAGCAGGTGCTGGAAGCGGGCGGCCTGCACATCATCGGCACCGAGCGCCACGAGTCGCGGCGCATCGACAACCAACTGCGCGGCCGTTCGGGGCGCCAGGGCGACCCGGGTTCCTCGCGCTTCTATCTGTCGCTGCAGGACAACCTGATGCGCATCTTCGCCGGCGACTGGGTCGGCAAGTGGATGCGCGCCTTCGGCATGAAGGAAGACGACGCGCTGGAAGACCGCATGGTCAGCCGGCAGATCGAGAAGGCGCAGCGCAAGGTCGAGCAGCACAACTTCGACATCCGCAAGAACCTGCTGGAATTCGACGACACCGCCAACGACCAGCGCAAGGTGATCTACGAACAGCGCGCCGAACTGCTGGAAGCCGACAGCGTTGCCGATACCGTGGCCGACATCCGCGGCGACGTGTTCGAGACCGTGGCCTCCACCTACGTCCCGCACGACAGCGTGGACGAGCAGTGGCAACTCGCGGAACTCGAGCGCGCGCTGGAATCCGATTACGGCCTGAAGCTCGATCTGCGCCACTGGGTGGAGACCGCCGAAGAAGTGGACGCCGCCACGATCCATCGCCACGTGATGGAAGCGGCCGAGGCAATGTTCGCCGAGAAGGAACGGCAGGTCGGGCCGGAAGTGATGCGGGCGCTCGAGAAGCACGTGATGCTCTCGGTGCTCGACAACGCCTGGAAGGAACACCTGGCCAGCATGGATTACCTGCGCCAGGGCATTTACCTGCGCTCGTACGCGCAGGTGGATCCGAAGAAGGAATACAAGCGCGAGTCGTTCCGCCTGTTCGAGGACATGTTATCGCGCGTGAAGTCGGAACTGGTGCAGACGCTCTCGCGCGTGCGCATCCGCAGCGAGGAAGAGATCGCCGCGATGGAAGCGCAGCAGCAGCAGATGGCCGAACGCGCAGCGCGCGCGATGCAGTTCCAGCATGCGGAAAGCGCCGGTTTCGGTTCCGAGCCCGCGCAAGCGGCCGCGACCGACGCCATGGGCCCGCGCAGCGGCGCCGCGGCCGCGGCGAATGTCGCACCCGTCGTTCGCGAAGGCCCCAAGATCGGCCGCAACGAGCCGTGCCCGTGCGGCAGCGGCAAGAAGTACAAGCACTGCCACGGGGCGCTGAACTGACGCAGTTATTCCTTCCCCCGTTTACGGGGGAAGGTGGCGCGCAGCGCCGGATGGGGGCAGCATTCGCGGCGAGCCCGCTCGTCATCCCGGCGAAAGCCGGGATCCAGCGCCTTTGATTTTCCCTCTCCCCTCGGGAGAGGGTGGCCGCAGGCCGGGTGAGGGTCCGGTTCGCGCGCTGCGCCGGCTTGCATTGTCGTCATGCCGGCGTAGGCCGCCATCGAGTGGCTTTATCGCCAGTGTTGCGCTTTCGCGCATGGCGCTCCGACATCCATGTCCTTTTCCGCTCGCCTCCCGGGCGAGCGGGCTACTTTTGTTTCGGCAAAAGTAGCCAAAACCATGGCGCCGGCATAACGGTCTCGCCAACATCCGGTTGGCTCGACTGCGCTGCGCTTCTCGCGCCAAGCGGGCCGGCGCGAACTCGCACGTCCCTGTGCTCAAACAGTCGCGCCTTGCTCCCGCTTGGCGCTGCGATGCTCGCCGTCATGCGACGGCGCCTCTAAGCTCACTTCGACACGGCCATCCATGGCCTAGCCCGGGCGTGTCCTTCTCGCTGCGGTGGTAATGTTTACGCCCTCGCTGCATTAGCCACCAGGCAATCAAATGAATAAGTACGGGTTGGTGGTCCAAGAGGATGAGTGGGGCTGTGGGGCCGCTTGCGTGGCATCTTTGCTTGGCATCTCCTATCAGAAAGCAAAGCGGCTCGTCGAAGGAGTAAAAGGAAAGTCGATCAATGCACGGCGGTGTGGGCTTGAACTGTGGCACATAGCGCTGACGCTGAAGAAATGCGGCGTTAAGGTTATAGCCGATTGGAATCCCTCTAAGATTCCGAACGGTACGATCGTCTGTATTTGGGGGGCGGGTCGATATAAAGATGGGCACTATATGTTGATGACCCCCCAAGGTTGGATGGACCCATGGTACAACCTAAGAAAACGCAAAGAGGCCTGCTACCGCGTGGAATACCCCAGAGGGGCTCGCCTTTTCTCTGCGCTCATACCGGTTGTGGCTAGAAGTTCGTCCAAGCGGACGCGCGCTCCGCGCTAATTAATCCCATCATCGATGGCGCCGCCGCGACAACCGCAGGACGCTACAATCCCCGGATGCCCACGCCTCCCCGCATCCACGCGACGCGTCGCGCCGACAGCAGTCGCTTCCTGAAGGTCGAGGAAGTCGACCTCGAGTTCTCCAACGGCGAGCGGCGCACCTACGAGCGGCTCGCAGGCTCGGGTCTCGGCGCGGTGATTTTGGTGCCGATGCGCGACGACGACACGGTGCTGCTGGTGCGCGAATACGGCGTCGGCCTTGATCGCTACGAACTCGGATTGCCCAAGGGCCGGCTCGATCGCGACGAAACCGTCGAGCAGGGCGCCAACCGCGAACTGAAGGAAGAGATCGGGTTCGGCGCGCGCTCCTTGCGCATCCTCACCACGCTGTCACTCTCGCCCGCTTACATGACACACATGACCCATGTCGTGTTGGCGCGCGATCTTTATCCCGAGCGTCTGCCCGGCGACGAACCCGAACCTCTGGAGGTCGTGCCATGGAAACTCTCGGAGCTGCACACGTTGATCGCGCGCGCGGACGTGACGGAGGGCCGCTCGATCGCGGCGCTGTACATCGCGCGCGAATTCCTGGCGGGGAACTTCCAGGCGATGTGCACGCAATGAGCGAACTCGATCGCATCGGGCATGAAGCGTGTGGCATCGCCCGCCGCGCGGGCGCGGCGATCCTGGAAATCTACGCCGGCAGCTTCGCGGTCGAGCAGAAGGCCGACAACTCGCCGCTCACCGCGGCGGACATGGCCGCGCACCATGCCATCGTCGAAGGGTTGCGGGCGTTGACGCCGGACATCCCGGTGCTGTCGGAAGAATCGGCGGACATTCCGTGGAGCACGCGCGCCACGTGGACGCGCTACTGGCTGGTGGATCCGCTGGACGGCACGCGCGAGTTCGTCAAGCGCAACGGTGAGTTCACGGTCAACATCGCCCTGATCGAGGATCACGTGCCCGTTTTCGGCGTGGTACTCGCGCCCGTGTCGGGCGAACTGTATTTCGGGTTGCGCGACGAAGGCGCGTTCCTCGAACGCGCGCCCGGCGCGCTGCCGGAACCGCTTTCGACGCGCGCGGCCGCGCAGCCGCCGGTGGTGGCGGGCAGCCGCTCGCACGCGCAGGAACGCACGGGCGCGATGCTGACAAACCTTGGCGAACATCGCCTGATGTCGATGGGCTCGTCGTTGAAGTTCTGCCTGATCGCAGCCGGCAAGGCTGATCTGTATTTGCGCCTCGGTCCGACCTCCGAGTGGGACACCGCCGCCGCGCAATGCGTGCTGGAGCAGGCGGGCGGTGTGGTGCTGGATCTGCAAGGCCGGCCCTTCCGCTACAACACCCGCGAATCGCTGATCAATCCCGAATTCGTGGCGGTGGGCGACACATCGGTCAACTGGCTGAAGCGAATGCGAGCCGACGAAGCATGAGCGATGCGCGCCTTGACGAGTTGCTGGTCATCATGGCGCGGCTGCGCGATCCCGAGCACGGCTGTCCGTGGGATGCGAAGCAGGATTTCGATTCGATCGCGCCGTACACGATCGAGGAAGCCTACGAGGTTGCCGACGCGATCCAGCGCCGCGATTACGACGACCTGCGCGACGAACTGGGCGACCTGCTGTTCCAGGTGATCTTCCACGCGCGCATGGCCGAGGAAGCCGCGCATTTCAATTTCGACGATGTCGTCGCCGCGCTGACCGACAAGCTGACGCGCCGGCATCCGCACGTGTTCGGCGACACGCGCTATGCCAGCGCGGAGGAACAATCGCGCGCATGGGAAGAGCTGAAGGCGGAGGAGCGCGCGAGGCGCGGCGGTGACGAAGATCCAAGCGCGCTCGCGGGCATCGCGCGTGGCCTGCCCGAGTGGCGGCACGCGCTCAAGTTGCAGCAGCGCGCGGCCACCGTCGGCTTCGACTGGCCCGGTCCGGAACCCGTGCTGGACAAGCTTGCCGAAGAAATCGAGGAAGTGCGCGCCGAGTTCGAGCAGGGCGCCGAGCGTGACCGGCTGGAAGACGAGATCGGCGACGTGCTGTTCGTGATCGCCAATCTCGCGCGGCACGCGAAGATCGATCCGGGGCATGCGCTGCGCCGCGCCAATGCCAAGTTCGAGCGCCGTTTCCGGCGCATGGAAGCACTCGCCGCCGAAGCCGGTGAAACGCTCGCCGGCAAGTCGTTGGCCGAGCAGGATGCATTGTGGAATCGCGCCAAATCCGAGGAGCGCAAATAGCCCAAAGGTCATGGCCCGCAGGGCTAAACCTCGCGGGCACAATCGGCATCTCAAGCATCGGTACTGTCAGGAGACTCCCATGCGCAAAGTTGCCGCTGCACTGATTGCCTCGTCGTTGCTGGTGTTCGCCTCCGTCGCGGGCGCGGAGGAGTGCCGTTACAGCGCGCCGCGCAACGCCGACATCGACGCCGCCGGCCTGCACTCGCTGCTGCTGCGGCTCGGCTCGTCGGATCTCGACATCCAGGGCGTGCAAGGCTTGAACAGGATCGAGGTACGCGGCACGGCTTGCGCGTCCGACCAATCCTGGCTCAAGAATCTGCAGATCAGCACCGGCCGCAGCGGCGACCAGGCCAGCGTCGATGCCGAGCGCTACGACATCAGCACCAGCATCTTCAACCTGTTCGGTTCGTCCTACGCCTACATCAAATTGCAGGTGCGCGTGCCGGCCGCACTGGCCGTGCAGGTCCACAGCGGCTCGGGCGACGTGCAGGCGAAGAGTCTCGCTTCGCTGGATTTCCACTCGGGCTCCGGTGACTTGATCGCCGATCACGTCCAGGGCGCGCTGGAATTGCAGCTCGGTTCGGCCGATGCGCGCGCGAACGATGTCGGCAGCGTGGTACTCAATGGCACCGGTTCGGGTGATGTGCACGTGGACGGCGTGCGCGGCGACGTGCGCGCCGATCATTCCGGTTCGGGCGATCTCCAATTCTCGAACGTGCGCGGCAGCGTGCGGGTCGGCTCCACCGGATCGGGCGACGTGACCTTGAGCGACATCGGTCGGGACGCGGAGGTCGGCAGCACCGGCTCGGGCGATGTGAGCGCGAACGGCGTCGGCGGCAACTTCACCGTGCGTTCCACCGGCAGCGGTGATATTCGCTACCACGACGTGAAGGGCAAGGTGGACGTGCCGCGCGGCGATGATGATTGAAGTGCAGGGCGGGCATTTGCCCGCGTTGCGCAATGGCGGGCAGTGCCCGCCCTACGCGCGGCGGAGGATCAGCAACGGCGACGTGCGCAGCACCTGTCGCGTGCCCGTCAGTCCCAGCGCGGTGACGACCGCTGCCGCGATCACCGCCGCACTGGCCAGCGCGCCCCAGGGTTCGACGAATGCGTGGATGCGGAACACGGTGCCGGCGAGCCATGCGCCCGCTGCGGCGGCGCCGAACAGCGCGGTCGCGCCCGAGATCAATCCAAGCAGCGCGAATTCGCACAGCGCGCTCAGCAGCAGTTGCCCGCGACGCGCACCCAGCGTGCGCAGCAGCGCGGCTTCCTGGCGGCGCTCGGCCGCGCTCGCGGTGAGCGCCGCTGCCAGTACCAGCGCGCCGGCGAGCAGGCTGAAGCCGAGCACCCAGCGCGCCGCGCCAGTGACCTGCGCGACTATTTCGCGCACGCGATCGAGCAGCTCGTCCACGTCGATCAGCGAAAGATTCGGATAATCGCGCGAGAACGCGGCGAGTGCATTGGCGTGCCCGCGCGGCAGGTGGAAACTCGCGATCCAGTCGTGCGGCAATGCGCTTCCATGGGCGGGATCGAGCAGCAGGAAGAAGTTGACGTTGAAGCTGCTCCAGTCCACTTCGCGGATGCTGCTGACGCGCGCATCGGTGCTGCGCTCGCCGACCAGGAAGCCGAGCGTATCCCCCACATGCAGATCGAAGGTGTCGGCCCAGAGCTTGTCCACCGACACTTCCGCCTGCGTGGGTGATGCATCGAACCATTGCCCGGCGATCAACTTGTTGGCCGGGGGCAGCTGCGCGCTCCACGACAGCCGCAGCTGGCGATCCGACGTGTCGCGCGCCTGCCGATCCTGGAACTTGATCTGATCCACCGGCGTGCCATTGATCGAGGTCAGCTTGCCGACCGCGACCGGCAGCGTGTTGAGCCGGGTCGCGCCGAGTTGCTTCAGTGCATCCAGCACCGGCGCCTGCTGCGCATCCTGCACGTTCACCACGAACCAGTTGGGCGCATCGGACGGCAGTTCGCGCCGCCAGTTGTCGAGCAGCGAGGGCGCGATCACGGCCAGCATCAGCAACGCGGTGAGGCCCAGCGAAATCGCGCAGGCCTGCATCAGGCTCAACAACCGCCGTCGCGTCAGCGCGCTCGCGCCAAGACGCAGGGACGGATGCAGGCGCGCGGCATAACGGCGGATCAGCCACAGCAGCGCCGCTGCGAGCGCCATGCTCGCCAGCGCCGCGCCCAGCAGGCTGGCAGCGAGGATGCCGGCCAGTTTCCACGAACCGCTTTCCAGCGCGATCAGCGCCAGCGCCACGCCGAGCGGCAGCAGGTAGAGCGCGTCGAAGCGGCGCGGCGCGCGTGTCCAGGTGCGGCGGAACACCGCGATCGGCGGCACCTGCGCCAGCCGCGCCAGCGGCGGCAGCGCGAAGCCGATCAGCACGGCAAGGCCGATGCCGGCCGATGCGATGGCGGGGCCGATCGGCAACGGCACCTGTTGTGCCGAGGGCGGCAACAGATCGTGCGCGAAGGCGAACGCCGCGGCGGCAAGGCCCACTGCGATGCAGGCGCCGATCGTTGCCGCGATCAACGCAGGCACCAGCAAGGTCAACAACAGTCCGCCGAAGGTGAAACCGCGCGATGCGCCGAGCGCGCGCAGCAGCGCGATTTCATCCAGCTTGCGGCGCGCGTAGCGGCGCGCGGCCAGCGCAATCGCGATGCCGGACAGCAGCGCTGCAAGCAGCGCCGACAGGCGCAGGAACGCGCCGGCGCGATCGAACGCCACGCGCAGGCGCTCCTGCACTTCGCGCGGCGTGATCAGGTCGGCGTTGGAAGGCAGGTTGGCTTTGGCCCAGCTGCTGTACGCCTCCACCTGCGACGGATCACCCGCGACCAGCAGGCGGTGGTGCGCGCGGCTGCCGGTGCCGAGAAGGCCCGCGGCCTGCGCATCGGCCAGCGCCATCACCGCGCGCGGTGCCAGCGCAAACAGGCCGCCGCCGTCCGGTTCGCGTTGCAGCTGCGCGGCGATCGCCAACTCGCGCCCGCCGAGCTGCACGCGCTCGCCGACGTGCAGATCGAGCGCGACCAGTGCGCGGTGATCCAGATACACCTCGCCTCGCGGGGGCGCATGCGCGACCAGATCGCGCCCGCGCGTGCCGAGGATCACCAGCTTGCCGCGCAGCGGCCAGTGCGCATCCGCCGCGATCACTTCCAGCAACTGGCTGCGCTGGTTGGCGAAGGCGACGCTCGGGAAATTGGCGAGTTCGCTGGTCTGCAGGCCGAGCGCGTGCGCGTGCTGCAAGAATTCATCCGGCAGCGCAGTCGCCGCGTTCACGCCCATGTCGCCGCCGATCACCTCGGCCGCGCTCATCAGCACTGCGCGCTCGACGCGAGAGGACAGCGTGCCGACCGTGCCCAGCGCCAGCACCGCCAGCAGCAGCGCGGCGACCAGCGTACGCAATTCAGGCAGGTGCCACTCGCGGCGCAGGCTTCGGAGCGCGTGTCGCAGACCATTCATGCGATACGACCTTCGTCGAACGTCTTAGGGCGGGCATTGCCCGCCAGGGAAGCGGCGGACGATGTCCGCCCTACATATCGGTGTTTCATGCGAGTCGTCCTTCGACGATTTCGTAGGCGCGCGCGCAGCGTTCCGCCAGCGCGGGATCGTGCGTCACCAGCACCAGCGTGGTGCGATGCTGGCGATTGAGGTCGAACAGCAGGTTGCCGATCGCCTTGCCGGTGTGGCGATCGAGGTTGCCGGTGGGCTCGTCCGCGAACAGGATGCGCGGCGCATGCACGAACGCGCGTGCCAGCGCCACGCGCTGCTGCTCGCCGCCGGACAACTGATGCGGATAATGCGCGCCGCGCTTGCCCAGGCCGACCGCGGCCAGTGCATCGCGCACGCGCGGCAGCGCGTCGCGCGTGCCTTCCAGTTCCAGCGGCAGCAGCACGTTTTCCTCGGCGGTCAACGCAGGCAGCAGATGGAACGACTGGAAGACGAAACCGACCAGCCGCCTGCGCAACGCCGCGCGCGCTTCCTCGTCCAGCGTCTCCAGCGCGCGGCCGTCCAGCAACACGCTGCCGGTACTGGGCAGGTCGAGTCCGGCGAGGATGCCGAGCAGCGTGGTCTTGCCCGAGCCCGAGGCGCCGGTGATCGCCACGGTTTCCCCGGCATTCACGTCGAGACTGACATTGTCCAGAATGTCGAGCCGGCCACCGGGCCCTTCGACGTACTTGCCCACCCCTCGCGCGGAGAGAAGCTGGATGGAATCCTGGATGCCGTCGTGCATGCGCCGTGGCCTCGTGCTGTTGCTGCTGATCTGTGCGTCGCTGGCGAATGCGGCACCCGCATCGAAAACCATCCTGCTGCTGGGCGATTCGCTTTCGGCCGCCCACAACATCCCGGTGAATGCGGGCTGGCCGACACTGCTGCAGGCGCGCCTCACCCACATGCGGCCAGAGTACAAGCTCGTCAATGCCAGCATCAGCGGCGCGACCACCGCCGACGGCGTGAGCAGATTGCCGGGGCTGCTCAAGCAATACCATCCGGCGATCGTCATGCTGGAGCTCGGCGCCAACGACGGCTTGCGCGGATTGCCGCTTGCGGAAATCCGCCAGAACCTCACCGCCATGGTGCAGCAGTGCAGGCAAAGTGGCGCGAAGGTGCTGCTGCTCGGCATCGAACTGCCGGTCAATTACGGCCCGCAGTATCGTGACGGCCTGCGCGCGATCTACGCGCAACTGGCCAAGGACGACCATGCCGGGCTGGTGCCGTTCCTGTTGCAGGGCATCGCGTTGCATCCGGAGCTGATGCAGGAAGACGGCCTGCACCCGACCGCGGCCGCGCAACCGAAGGTGCTGGACAACGTCTGGCCGGCGCTGGCGAAGATGCTGCCGTAATGTTTTCCTGCCCGGTGCGAAAAGCCCGCTGCCATGCGGGTTTCCGGGCTTCACGCAAAACTCACTCACGTGAAGGCACATTCGCCCGATGATCGCCTTCCATAGCCACGTTTCAACTTTCGAGGGGCCTCGCATGAGCGCGCGAGAAGACCAATCCGGCCTGGTGCTGCTGGTTGAGGACAACCGCGGCATCGCCGAGATGATTGGGGAATTCCTGGAGCGACGGGGCTACTCGGTGGATTATGCCGCCGACGGCGTGACCGGATTGCATCTGGCGGTGTCGGGAAGTTTCGACGTGGTGGTGCTGGACCTGATGCTGCCCGGCATGGATGGCCTCGAGGTCTGCCGCAAGCTGCGCAACGAGGCGAAGAAGTCCACGCCGGTGCTGATGCTGACCGCGCGCGACACGCTCGAGGACAAATTGATCGGGCTGGACGCCGGCGCCGACGATTACCTGGTCAAGCCGTTCGAGCCACGCGAACTGGAAGCGCGCGTGCGCGCGCTGATCCGCCGCGACCGTCGCCAGGTTTCCGCCGAAGTGCTGCGCGTGGGCGACCTGATGCTGGATACCGCAACCTTGCGCCTGACCCGCGGCGGCGAGGAATTGCAGGTCTCGCCGATCGGCCTGAAGTTGCTCACCATCCTGATGCGCGAGTCGCCGCGCGTGGTCAGCCGGCGCGACATCGAGCGCGAGATCTGGGGCGACACGCTGCCCGATTCGGACACGCTGCGCTCGCATCTTTACAACCTGCGCAAGGTGATCGACAAGCCGTTTACGCGGCCGCTGTTGCACACCATCCACAGTGCCGGTTATCGCCTGGCCGATCTCGACGCAGAGATCGCCGCCGGCTAGCGCACTGGCAGACCCCCGGAGATGAACGTGCGCCGTCGCGCAATCATCGGGCGCAGGCGTGGCGCCGGAACCGGCGCGGGCCAGGGCCATGCCGCGGTCATCGCGCTCGCCAACGCGGTACGCGGCTGGGATCCCAACCAGCCGGATGCCTCCGCTTTCGACCCGGCTTCGCTCCAGCTGGAAGATGCCGACGTCGCCGTGCTGGCGAAGGCGCTGCACTCCCTCGCGTCGCGGCTGGAGGCTTTCGGCGAACGCGAGCGCAACTTCACCCGCGACGCCAGCCACGAGCTGCGCACGCCGCTGACGGTGATCAAGGTCGCCGCCGACGTGCTCGCCGACGAGGAAAACCTCAGCAATTTCGCGCGGCGATCCATCGGCCGCGTCCGCCATTCGGTGCGCGAGATCGAGGCGCTGATCGAGGCGTTCCTGGTGCTGGCGCGCGAATCCGATACCGGATTGCCGGAAGAGGATTTCCTGGTCAACGACGTGGTGCGCGAGGAAGTGGATCGCTACCGCGACCTGCTCGGCACCAAACCGGTGGAGATGCGGCTGGACGAACAGGCGCGCTTCGCCCTGCATGCACCGCCGCGCGTGTTCGCGGTGGTGATCGGCAACCTGCTGCGCAACGCCTGCCTTTACACCGAGCGCGGCAGCATCGTGGTCGGCATCCACGAGGGCGAGATCCGCGTCACCGATACCGGCTGCGGCATGGACGAGGAAGACCTCGCGCGCGCGTTCCAGACCTTCTACAAAGGCAGCCGCACCGGCGCGCAGGGGCACGGCATCGGGCTCGCGGTGGTGCGTCGCATCGCCGATCGCTTCCGCTGGCCGGTCGAGCTGGAGAGCGCGCCCGGCCGTGGCACCGTGGCCACGCTGCGGTTTCCCAAGGCCATGGCGGTCAGCAGCGCGCTGCCGCGCTGATTCCTTCGGGCACTTGACGACCTCCGTTTACAGGCGTAAACATGCGTCCAACGATTACGCATGTAAACAGTTGGCGTGCCCATGTCCGAACCGATCAGTGAAGCCGAGCGCGAAATCATGGAAGTGCTTTGGCGGCAGGCGCCGCGCAGCGCCGAGGAAATCCTCGCCGAAGTCGGCCCGCGCCAGCGCTGGCAGGAAGGCACGGTGAAGTCGCTGCTGAACCGGCTGTTGCGCAAGCGCGCGGTCGCGGCCACGCGCGACGGCCGCCGCTATCTCTATCGCCCGCTGCTCGCGCGCGAGCGCTACGTGCTGGATGAAAGCAAGGGCCTGCTGGATCGTCTGTTCGGCGGACGCGTGGCGCCGCTGGTCGCGCACTTCAGCGAGCAACGCAAGCTGTCGAAGAAGGACATCGCGGAATTGAAGCGACTGATCGGGGAGCTCGACGATGAGCGCCATTGATGTGCTGCAACGGTTGTGGACGGCCACGCTGGCGTTGAGCATGGCGCTGCTGGTCGTGGCCGCGCTGCGCGGCGTGTGGCGGGGCGCGTTCGGCGTCGAACATGCGTGTCGGTTGTGGTGGCTGCCGATGCTGGCCGTGATCGCCAGCCAGCTTCCCCACGCGGCGACGCAGGCGGTGATCGTGCGTGTGCCGGCGGTGCTGGTCGCGACGGCACCGGCGTCCACCGCGCCCGTCGTGGTTGGCACCGGCGTGGACTGGCGCATGGCCATCGCGATCGCATGGGGAGTGGGCGTTGCACTGCTGCTGCTGTTCGCGTCGTGGCGGCAGGCGCGCTTCCTGCGCGCGATCCGCGATGCGCAGCCATTCGTGCTGGACGCACCGGGCGGCATTGCCGAGGTCCTGCGTGCGTGCGATTCCACGACCGGCCCCGCGCTGGTCGGGGCGTGGCGCCCCCGCCTGGTATTGCCGAATGACTTCGAACAGCGCTACGGCGCGCACGAGCGCGCGCTGATCCTGGCGCACGAGGCGATGCACGCGCGCCGTCGCGACGGCCTGATCGGCGCGACCGCCACCGCGCTGCACGCGCTGTTCTGGTTCAACCCGCTGGCGTGGTGGGCGCTGCGCCGCCTGCGCCGCGACCAGGAACTCGCGTGCGATGCGGCGGTGCTGCGCGAACAACCGCGCGCGCGACGCTGCTATGCGAATGCGATGTTGAAAGCCCAGTTCGCCGGTGCGGCGTTGCCTGCCGGCAGTTTCTGGCCCGGCCATCCGATCAGGGAGCGCATCCTCATGCTGAAATCAGCGACACCCCATTCCACCCGCCGCATTGCCGGACGCGTGGCCGTCAGCGCGCTGGCGATCGCGATCAGCGCAGCCGCCTATGCCGCCGGCCAGCCGCCGCCCGCAACGGCCGCCGCAAAATCCGATGCGCACGCGCCCGAATACCAGCTCACGATGCGCATCAAGCGCGATGGCTCGGTGCTCGGCACGCCGACAGTGTGCATGAAGGCCGGCGGTTCGGCTTCGATTTCGCAGGTCGAGAGCAACGATCACGGCGCATGGAGCCTCGATCTGAACCTGCGCGCCCAAAGCGCCGGCCGCGATGAGGTTCGCGTGGCGCTGGACGGCTCGCTGCGCGAGGGCGACGAAACCGGTCGCCTGAATGTCTCGTTGAGCGGTCCAGTCGGCAAGCCGATGTCGGTGCGCATGGACGGCGCGCCGAAGCTCGAACTGGAATTGGTGCCGCTGCGTGGTTGCCCTGCGCGACACGCCCTGCCGCCGCCGCCCCCGCCCCCGCCGCCTGGCGCACCGCCACCTCCGCCGCCCCCGCATGATGGTGCGATGGTGATGCCGCCATTACCGACCATGCCACCGCCGCCGGTCATGCCACCACGGCCCACGATGCCGGCGTCTCCGGTGATCCCGGCGCCTCCAGCCGTCCCCATGGCCTCGGCCACGCCCGCCACGGCACCCCGGCCCGCGACGGCGCCTGTGCCTGTCGTAGCACCCGCTCCGCAGCCGACCTCATCGGAGCAGCGTTAGGCCATACTTGCGGCATGGATGCCCACGACAACGCGCCGGTGCTGCTGATCCACGGCGGCGCCGGCGTGATCCGGAAAGACACTGACGAAAGCGAGCAGGCGATCCGCACCGCACTTGCTGATGCACTGCGCGCGGGCTTCGCGAAACTGCAAGCGGGTGGCTCCGCGCTGGATGCGGTGGGCGCAGCGGTCGTGGAGCTGGAGGATGCGCCGCATTTCAATGCCGGCCATGGTGCGGTGTTCACCCATGATGGCGGCAACGAACTGGATGCCGCGATCATGGAGGGCGCGGGCTTGCGCGCCGGCGCGATCGCGGGCGTGCAGCGCGTGCGCAATCCCATCCTGCTGGCGCGCGCGGTGATGGAACATTCGCCGCACGTGATGCTGGCCGGCACGGGCGCGGAAAGTTTTGCGCAAGGGCAGGGCATCGCATTGGTCGAACCGGATTACTTCCGCACCGGACATCGCTGGCGGCAATTGCAGGAAGCGCTCGCGAAAGAAGCCACCGGCAAGGACTCGACCGATTACTTCGGCACGGTCGGTGCGGTCGCGCGCGATGCGCGCGGCCGGCTCGCCGCGGCCACATCCACCGGCGGCATGACCAACAAGCGCTGGAACCGGATCGGCGACTCGCCGGTGATCGGCGCCGGCACCTACGCGAACGCGCACTGCGCGGTCTCCGGCACCGGTCGGGGCGAGTTCTACCTCCGCACCTGCGCCGCGCACGCGATCTGCATGCGCGTCGCGCAAGGCGAGCCGCTGGCGGGCGTGGCCGAAGACCTCATCAATCGCGAAATCCCGCGGCTCGGCGGCAACGGTGGTGCGATCGTGCTCGGGCGCGATGGAGCCTTCGCGCTGCCGTTCAACACGCAAGGCATGTACCGCGGCTGGATCGGTGCGGATGGCGAACCGCACGTCGCGATCTATCGCGACGAATAGCGCGCGATGCGTGCATGTAGGGCGGGCATTGCCCGCCAATACCGCTGTTGCCGAGCCTTGACTGCGGCGGATATCGTCCGCCCTACGGCTTTCCGCATACCCGTGCTCAATTCGTCCCCCGCAGCAACGGCGTCACGACCTGCTCCAGCCGTGCACTCGTCCACACCGGATCCTTGTCCTTCCAGCCGTCGTCCGCGAGCTTTCCGTCGCGGTCGATCACGAAGCTCACCGGCAGGTGCCAGATGCGTCCGTAGCCGGGCACGTGGGGGTCGCCAAGCAGCCCGACCGGAAAGCTCAGCGTACTCGCGACCTTGCGCACTTTCGCCAGCTCGTCGGGCGTATCGAGGCTGAAGCCGAGCACGACCAGTCCTTGCTTCGCATGTTGCTGCGCATAGCGCGACAGCAGCGGCAGTTCCTCGCGGCAGGGTTCGCACCAGGTCGCCCAGAAAGTGAGGATCACGACTTTGCCGCGCAGGTCGCGCGTGGCGATGTGCTTGCCGTCCAGCGTGGTCAGCGTGATCGGCGGCGCGGGCGCGCCAACCTTCAGATCGTTGCCCGCCACAGCCGAAGGCGCGAAGGGCAACATCAGCGCCAACGCGATCATCGCGAGCACAACGCGGCGCATCAGAACGCCATGCTCAGGCCGAGCGTCGCAGCCCAGCGCGGGAACAGTTGATAGCCGTCCAGATGGCTGTATACCGGCACCTGCACGAAACCATAGGCCTGCAGGTTGTTGCGCAGGCTCACGCTCATGCCGGGACTCAGGTATGCGACGGTACCTGCGGTATTGGGACGATCCGCCAGCGCGCCCTGGTCGGCGCTCTTGTGCAGCAGGTTCAATTGCAGTTGCGGCACCCAGTTGGCGTGCGCCTCGTAACGCAGGCCGACATTGACCGACAACTGGTTGCCCGGCCGGAAGTCCACGCCGGGTGTATCCATGCGGTGTGCGACCGCGGCCTGGAACTGGCCGTTGGCGAAGACGTCGAAATCCTGGCTGACCGGCTGGTACCAGTACGCGCCGACGATCGCATCGGTGCTGCCGGTACCGGCCTGCAGGCTCGCATCCAGCGCTTCGCCGCGCAACGGTCCGCTGTTGAAGAACACCGGACGGCCGGCCACCACGCCGCCCTCGTTCTCGCCGCCGTAGCGGCCGGTCGGCAGTTTCACGCCGGCCAGCACGCCGAAATAGTGCGTCGGAAGGAAGCCCTGGTAGCTCGCGATCAGTTTCAGGTCGCCGATGCCTGACACGCGCGCCGCACTCAGTTGATCGGGTGCGATTTCGGCCGGCGTGAACGGCGACGGCTGTTCGCCGTACGTGGTGTGGTCGCGGCGCACGTACGGCAACACCGCGGAGAAGCCCCAGTCCGCGTTCGGGTGATAGCTGATCCCGAGATTGATGTAACGATTGAGCTTGTCCTTTTCGATCTCGCTGGCATCGGCAGAGGGATCGGAAGGATCATCCACGATCTGCGCAGGCGATGAGCTGCAGCTGCCTTGGCGCAATTCATCCTGATTCAGGAACGCGGATT
>DASSEW010000063.1:0-71169 GCA_035695065.1 Rhodanobacteraceae bacterium
GCACGAAAACTACATCGTGCGCGATGACGGCCTGGTCGCCTGCAAGGTGTACGGGCACCTGAAGGCCCGGCACCTGTGGGACATGATCATGGTCTCGACGTACGACTACGCCGAGCCCGGTTTCATCCTGATCGACCGCGTCAACGAGATGAACAACAACTGGTGGTGCGAGAACATCCGCGCCACCAATCCCTGCGGCGAGCAGCCATTGCCGCCGTACGGCTCCTGCCTGCTCGGCTCGGTCAACCTCACCACCTTCGTGCGCGACCCGTTCGGGCCCAAGGCCCGTTTCGACATGGACGAGTACAAGGAAGTGGTGCGCGTGTTCACGCGCATGCTGGACAACGTGGTCGAGATCAACGGCCTGCCGCTGGAAAAGCAGCGCGGCGAGATCATGCGCAAACGCCGCCACGGCATGGGCTTCCTGGGGCTGGGCTCCACGCTCACCATGCTGAAGATGAAGTACGGCTCGCCGGAAGGCTGCGCCTTCACCGAGGACGTCGCCCGCGAGATGGCGCTGGCCGGCTGGGAAGTCGCGTTGGAGCTGGCGCAGGAGAAAGGCCCGGCGCCGATCATGACCGAGGCCTTCGAGGTCACCGGCGAGATGCTGCGCAAGCGCCCGGAGATGGCACGCGACGGCTACAAGGTCGGGGACATGATTCCCGGCCGCGTGTTGCACGCGAAGTATTCGCGCTACATGCAGCGCGTGGCGGAAGTGGCGCCGGAACTCGTCGCGCAGCTCGCCGAAACCGGCGCGCGTTTCACCCACCACACCTCGATCGCGCCGACTGGCACGATCTCGCTGTCGCTGGCCAACAACGCCAGCAACGGCATCGAGCCTTCGTTCGCGCACACCTACTCGCGCAACGTCATCCGCGAAGGCCGCAAGACCAAGGAGAAGGTCGAAGTGTGCTCGTTCGAACTGCTGGCCTATCGCGCGCTGATCAATGCCGAGGCTGCGCCCGGTTCGGACGATCCGAAAAAGAAACTGCCCGACTACTTCGTCGCGGCCGATGACATCAGCCCCGTGCAACACGTGGACATCCAGGCCGCCGCGCAGAAGTGGACCGACTCGTCCATTTCCAAGACCGCGAACGTGCCGACCGACTACCCCTACGAGGACTTCAAGGACATCTACTTCCACGCCTACAAGGCCGGCCTGAAAGGCTGCACCACATTCCGTTTCAATCCGGCCGCGTTCCAGGGCGTGTTGGTCAAGGAAGCCGATCTTGCAAACACCCTCTACCGTTTCGAACTGGAGGACGGTACTGTTGTGCAACTGAAAGGAAACGAGGAAGTTGAATACGACGGCGAAATGCACACCGCCGCCAATCTGTTCGATGCGTTGAAGGAAGGGTACTACGGCAAGTTTTGATCCAACCAAGGCGCGAAGTTCGTTGCGCCGAGGAAGGGTCACGGCAAGTTTTGATCCGGCTTCGGCGTGAGCTTTGAGTGCGCCGGGGAAGGGTCACGGCAAATCCCGACGACCGGGCTATAGATGATCGTCTTCGAGCGCATGCACTCGCAGGCGGTCATGGTCGTTGGAAGGCGCCGCGTTCCAAGTGGTCCACTGTCAACTGATGATCCTCTAGAGGGGCAAACCGATGAGCAACGAAACGACGTTTCCGTGGGGCAGTAGCGATCCGATGACGCCGGCCGCTCCGGCTGCGGCAGCACCGGCCCCGGCCAAACCGGCCGCCAAGAAACCGGCGAAGAAGAAGGCCGCCGCCAAGAAGAAACCGGCGGCTGCCAAGAAGGCTGCGCCGAAGAAGGCTGCCAAGAAAGCCGCCAAGAAGGGCGGCGCGAAGAAGGCCGCCAAGAAGGGTGGCGCCAAGAAGGCTGCCAAGAAAGGCGGCGCCAAGAAGGCTGCGAAGAAGGCTCCGGCCAAGAAGGCAGCCAAGAAGGGCGCGAAGAAGGCCGCCAAGAAGGGCGGTGCCAAGAAGGCCGCCAAGAAAGGCAAGAAGTAAACACGCTGGAAGTGACGCCGGCGCTCATGGCGCCGGCGTCGTCTTTGATGGAGCCCTTCCTTCAGAGAAGAAGGTCGGGTGGCAACTCAAGCAATCACGGATAACAGCATGGCCACGAAAATCGAAAAGAAGATCAAGGGTTACCAGGTGGTCAAGCAGGATGAGCCTGCGCGCAGCGCGCAACCGGCGGCCGAGGCGCCCAAGCCCGTCATCGCCGAAGTCATCCAGATGCACGAGAAGGTCGAGCGCCCGGAAATCCTGATCGGCGCCACCTACAAGATCAAGTCGCCGCTGTTCGAGCACGCGCTGTACGTCACCATCAACGACATCGTGCTCAACGCCGGCACCGAACACGAACTGCGCCGCCCCTTCGAGATCTTCATCAACTCGAAGAACATGGACCACTTCCAGTGGATCGTGGCGCTCACCCGCATCATGTCCGCGGTGTTCCGCAAGGGCGGCGACGTCACCTTCCTGGTCGAGGAACTGAAGGCGGTATTCGACCCGCGCGGCGGCTACTTCAAGGCCGGCGGCGTGTACATGCCCTCGATCGTGGCCGAGCTCGGCGCGATCATCGAAGCGCACCTGAAGATGATCGGCCTGCTGCACGATCCGGAGTTGTCCGAAGCCCAGCGCAAGCTGATCGCCGACAAGCGCGCGGCCTACGAAGCGGCGACTTCAAAAAAAAAAGCTGAAGTAGCCACCGCCGGAGAAATGGGCGGGGCGATGGTCGACTCTTCCCCCTCTCCCCGACGGGGAGAGGGCCGGGGTGAGGGGGGCAGCACCCAGAACGCATCCGAAACCGCAGGCGACTTCCCGCCCGGCGCGCAGCTCTGCGGCAAGTGCAACACCACCGCGCTCGTCCTGCTGGACGGCTGCCAGACCTGCCTGAATTGCGGGTATAGCAAGTGCGGCTAGTCCAATAAAGCGAATTTGCAATGTCTTGGGGCGGCATCGCATTTTTTCTGAAACTCCTCGGGAATATCGCGCCAGCACTCGGCCGACTCATCAGGCCTGATATCTCAGGTCAGTGGTATTTCGAGTACGAAATAAAAAGAACGGAATATAACCCTTACCGTGGGATGAGGGTTCAGTACGTAGCAGAGCTTCTCTGCAACAAGAATGGCGCGGTAGTCGGTACAAGCGAAAAGCTGCGTGAACGCGTGGCCTCTGGTGCCGTGCGCTCGTACACAGGAAGATTCCGCGATCAGGCAAAGCTTCAGGGCCAGCTGAGATTTGGGGTAAAGCGCTTCGCGTGGTGCTTGGATCTTCATGTAGAGGAGAGAGGTGAGAAAAGAATGCACTCAGCAGCGCAGCAACTACGAATTTACGATGGGGGCGAGAAGATGCTCGGCAGCTTTTTTGGCACGGCAGCTAATAGCGAAGGGGAAGTGCTTTGGAAACGCGATCGTTTCCTAAACTGCTGAATATTTGGTCCCTACCCTTTGTTCGTGTGCTTGGTTTTGCTGGAGCACGAATACGTGATCGACGCTTAATAGAGAATGTTATTAGTCAGGAGTTATTGGCAACTAAGCACCTGTCGAATGTATTTGTTTCTGCGCTTATTGCCGCCGAAGATAAAAGGTTCTTTTTTCATGCGGGTGTCGATGTGTATGCAATTTTCAGAGCGATTGCGGCGAATCTGTCTGGCCTATCCATTCAAGGGGCAAGCACGGTCGAACAGCAACTAGTGCGCACGATTACTGGGCGCCGGGAGCGCACTTACTCAAGAAAGCTTCGTGAAATGTGCTTGGCCGCTTGGCTTTCCGCGGTCTATGACAAATCTACTATTGCAAAAACGTATTTAAGAGTTGCGTATTACGGCTTCGGTTCGCTGGGGATCGATAAGGCTTGCCGTCAAATGCATATTCGTGCATCGGCTCCATCCGTCTATGAGGCGGCGTTTCTTGTTGCGCGGATTCGGTACCCTCAGCCGCAACAATTGACCACTCTAAGGTTGCTTCAACTCGTACAGCGTGCGGAATGGATCGCGCGGTTATTAGAGGCTGAAAGCTGTGAAGCCTCCTCAGTCCAGCCAGCGTAGCTCGCGTAGGGCGGAATCCGCGTAGCGGCTTCCGCCGAATGAATGCGATACGGCGGAAACGGCTGCGCCGGTTCCGCCCTACGGTCGCCGAGGAACCGTAGGGCGGGAGAAGCGCAGCGACAAATTCGTATGGAACGAATTTGGACCGCCGCAGGCGGGCCCCGAGCACCAGCGAGGGGTGAGCATCATGGATGATGCGAACAATCCCGCCATTCGCGTTCACGACAGGCGGGATGCGCCGCTACGCGGCTGCTCCCGCCCTACATGTGATCGCGGATTCCGCTGTTCTCCATCCGAGCGACATGACGCGGGTTCCCGCTACACTCGCGCCGCCATGGACGCCTTCAGCTATCTCTCCGTCCTGCTGTCCATCATCCTGGGGCTTGCGATCACCCAGATCCTGCAGGGCTTCCGCGACCTGATGCAGTCACGTTCGCGGTTGCGGCTGTACTGGCCGTCGCTGCTATGGGCGATCCTGCTGCTGGTGATCTGCGTGCAGGAATGGTGGGCGATGTTCGGCTGGCGCAACTACCCGCACTGGACTTTCGCCGGCTTCTCGCTGCTGTTGGCGCAGACGGTGAGCACCTATCTGATCGCGGCGCTGGTGTTGCCGGACGTGCGCGGTGACGAGCCGATCGACCTGCACGCGTATTACTACGCCAATCATCGCTGGCTTTTCGCGCTCGGCGTGATCACGGTAGCGATCAGCATCATCAAGGACATCGCGCTGTCCGGCGCGGTCACCGCGCCTTCGCTGAATTTCTACGCGGAGCTGTTGTTCATCGTCATCTTCGCCGTCGGCGCACTCAGCGCACGCGAACGGGTACACAAGATCATCGCCCCGCTCATGACGATCCTGTTCGGTGCCTACATCGCCGTGCTGTTCACGCATCTGCATTGAGCCGGCATCAGAGCCGCAGGGCGGGAGAAGCGCAGCGCATCCCGCCGTTCTCGCACCACAAGGCGGGATGCGCCGCTGCGCGGCTGCTCCCGCCCTACCACGCTAACGATAAAACCCGCCGCCCTGGTTTTCCGGCCTGCGCCGGAACGCGATGCTGATGCGCGGGCCGGCCGGCTCGCGCGTTTTCGGAATCGCATGGTCGTAATGGTGCTGCGTGCGCCAGCTCATCATCAGCAGGCTGCCGGGTTCGAGATCCACGTGCAGCACGCGCCGCGGTGGTTGCTTGGCGCGGATGGTCATGCGTCGCGCGGCGCCTAGCGACAGCAGCGCGATCGGATAGCCGCGTTCGAGCTCTTCCAGGTGATCGTTGTGCGGCGCGACGCTGTCGTCGCCGTTGCGATAGAGATTCAGCCCGGCGCTGTTGAATGCGATCTTCGTAATGCCCAATACCGCATCGGCCGCTTCGCGCACGGCGGCTGGAAGCGCCGGGTCGTCGAGGAGAAAACTCGTGGTGAGCCGCGGCACGTCCACTTCGCGCTCGTACATCATGCGCCGTTGCGCGTGCCACTCGATGCCGTCGCGCAATTGCGCGAACCACGCCTGCGCGCGATCCGCCGCGACCACCTGCGGCATGTAACGGATGCGGCCGGTGGCGTCGTCCAGCAGCAGGCCGGGATCGGAGCCGAGCAAATCGGGTTGCGCCATGCATCGAATGCTAGCGGCGAGCCGCTGAATCCGTCCCCGGCTCGCGTGCTTCTCCACGCTGCTTTCACGGACGGAATGGTCTCTTTGCGCGCGGCGCCAGGGAGCGGCGCCGGAAAGGTCATCAAGGATGGGCACGGCGGCCAGGGATGGCCGCAACTGCGACCCTGTCGCACGGCGCCATCGCCAACCCGCCCCTCACGCTTTCCGCCTCTTCGCCGGTCCGGATTTCGGCCGTCCGGCACATGGATGGCGCCGCCCTCGCACCGCGTCCATAATGCCCGCGGCCGGATTCCCGGCACTTTCATCATGGGCCAGAGAGGGGGCTTCATCATGGATTTCGCAAGAGCAGCTACGCGTGCCAGGGGCATGTTGTTCGCCCCGAAATCGGAGTGGGCGACGGTCGCGGGCGAGACCGATTCGATCCGCGGGTTGTACATCGGTTACATCATGATCCTCGCCGCCCTGCCGGCGATCGCGGGGTTCATCAAGGGCAGCCTGATCGGCTACGGCGCATTCGGCATCACGGTGCGCACGCCGATCATCTCGGGCGTGATCGGCATGATCGTCGGCTATGCGCTCGGCCTGGTCGTGGCCTACATCATGGCGCTGATCATCGATGCGCTGGCGCCGACTTTCGGCGGCCAGAAGAACCAGGTGCAGGCGTTGAAGACCGCGGCGTACGCGTGGACCGCGGCGTGGGTCGCGGGCATCGCCACGATCATTCCGTGGATCGGCATCCTGGTCATCCTGGCTGGCGTCGTCTACAGCATTTACCTGTTGTACCTCGGCCTGCCGCACACGATGAAGTGCCCGCCGGAGAAGGCCGCCGGCTACACCGCGGTGTCGGTGATCATCGGCGTGGTGCTGAGCTGGATCGTCAGCCTGATCGTCGGCGTGGTGGTCGGCGCGGCGGTACTCGGCGGCGCGGCAACGGTCGGCGGCATGAACCTGCAGGGCAGCAACGGCACCAATGTCACGGTCGATCCAGACAGCGCGCTCGGCAAACTGGCGGCGATGGGCCAGCAGGCCGATCAGGCTTCGAAGGAAATGGAAGCCGCGCAGAAGTCCGGCGACCAGGCCGCGCAATCGGCGGCGATGGGCAAGATGATGGCGGCCGCGATGGGCAACAACGGCACCGTGCAGGCGTTGTCCGCGGAGCAGATGAAGGCCTTCCTGCCCGACAGCGTATCCGGGTGGAAGCGCGAGAACGCTTCCGCTTCGCGCAACGGCGCCATGGGCATGCAGACGACGGTTGCGCAGGCCGACTACGGCGATGGCGCCGACAAGCACATCAAGCTGGAGATTGCCGACACCGGCACCGCGAAGGGCCTGGTGTCGCTGGCCACTTCGCTGGCGCCGGATCAGGACAACGAAACCGACCACGGTTACGACAAGACCTACACCCGAGATGGCCGCCTGATGCACGAGCAATGGGACAGCCAGTCCCGATACGGCGAGTTCGGTGTCGTGCTCGGGCAGCGCTTCACGGTGAAGGCGAGCGGCAACGTGGACAGCATCGACCAGTTGAAGCAGGCCGTGATGAGCGTGGACCTGGCGAAGCTGGAATCGCTGAAGAACGAGGGCGTGTCGTCCAACTGACGAGCGAGCGCGCGGCGGCCGTTCAGGCCGCCGCGATCTTCACCAGCAGGCTCTTGGCGATGGCGCCGTGCATGCGGCCGATACCGCGCGCCACGTGCAGCATCAGGAACAGCCCGAGGAAGCCGATCGCGAATTCAATCGGCCAGATCCACGCAGGGACATAGAAGTAGATGTCGTCCATTTGCACCATGGGCAAATGCCAGATCGCCTGCGCGAACGGCGCCGCCATCAACGCCACCGGGATCACGGTGCTGACGATCAGCAGCGTGAAGTAGATGATGCCCAGCGGCAGCATCATCAGCATGTAGAACAGGCTGGACCACGAGCGCGGGTCGGTGAACATCGCCACGATGCGCTTGCCCAGCGGCAGGTCGCGATCGGTGTAGGGCGGGCGGCGCGGCATGCGCACGCCCAGCATGCCTTCCACGATGCGCCCTTCCAGCAGCGAGAGCATGCGCACCGATCCGAAGAACAGGATCAGGAACGGGATGCCGACCAGCGTCAGCGCAAAGCCCATGGACAGCGCGATGCCGGTGACCGCCCAGGTGAAATAGAAGATGCCGGTGGCGAGCGACAGCAGCAGGTAGAACATCGACGCATACGCATGCGGGTCGCCGGCCACCCCGAAGAAACGCGTGATCGGATTGCTGCTTGGTTCGCGTCGCGGCGCCGGGCGCAGCGCGCGAACCACCGTCGCTTCCTGGTTGCGGTAGATCTCCGCGACTTCCTCCGGTGCGCCGTAGCTGCTCGAAATCTTGGCAAGCAATTCGGCTTCGCTCAGTTGCGGGTTGTCGGCCAGCTCCGAGCGCAGGTGTTCCTCGGCGTCGTACAGTGCGTCCTGGATCATCGCCGGGTCCGCGCCGGCCAGCGCCGCGCGCAACTGGTCGAGGTACTCGCCGATCGTCTGGGGTGTGGCGTTCATGTCCAAGGCAACCTCGCTCAACTTTTGATGATCGAATCCACGCTCTTGCGCGTGGCGGTCCAGGCTTCGATCCACTCGCGCAGCACCTTCCGCCCGAGTGGCGTGATCCGGTAATAGCGCCGCGGTGGCCCGGCCACCGAGGGTTCCACGTGCGTGTCCAGCAATTCCGCGGCGCTCAGGTTCCGCAGCACCGGATACAGCGCGCTCTGCTTGCCGGCCAGCACGCCGCCGGCTTCCTGCTCCAGGCGCTTCGCGATCTGGTAGCCGTACAGCGGTTCGCGCGCCGCGGCCAGCACGGCCAGCAGCACCAGCGACACGGTGCCTGCTGCAAGTTCCTTCTCGAATTTCTTGAGGTGGTTTTCGGTATCGCTCACCGGCATGGCTTCAGTGCAGCATAGTCTGGAGTGGAGTATAGTGCGAACTTGATAATAGTGGATGCGCCGGAAGTCATGCGCGGGTCTCCCTCGTCAGTCATGCTTCCGGGTGCTCAGGAAAGGCGCACAATGCATTCAACGCTTGACCGCGTGGCGGCATCCAACGCGGAAACAGGAGCACTGCGATGATCGAACTCGGATTACTGGTACTGGTCGTTTTCGTCGGCGCGTTCTGGCTGCTGGCCGCGCTGATCGGCGGCTTGTTCAAGCTGACCTTCGGCTTGCTCGGCGCGTTGTTCGGCGGCATGTTCGCGCTGTTCGGCATCGGCCTGGCGGCGCTGGTGGTCGTGCCGATCCTGGCGCTCGCCCTGTTGCCGCTGCTGATCCCCGCGCTCGGGCTGGCGCTGCTGGTGTGGCTGATCGTGCACGCCACGCGCAAGCCGGCGCCGGCGCAGATCCAACAGTAAGAGAGCTGCTATCGAAGCTACGTCATTCCGGGGCTGCCGAAGGCAGAACCCGGAATCTGCTTCCAGCCTTGAGCAGCAGAATCCGGATCGCCGCTTCGCGGCGTCCGGAATGACGGTAGGAACGATCCCTCATAGTGTGCCGCGAAACAGCGCGCGGGCATTGCGCCCGCGCGCCCGACGGGTCAGCGGTTGCTCAGGCTGAACTTCACCGGCACCTGCGCCCACGCCTGGATGGCGTGGCCGTCGCGTTGCGCAGGATGGAAGCGCCACGCCGCCAGCACGTGCTCGCGCGCGGCGTTGTCCAGGTCGCGCGAGCCGCTGCTCTTCAATACCAGCACCTGGATCGGCTTGCCGGTCGCATCCACCAGTACCCGCAGCAGCACCGTGCCCTGCACGCCTTCGCGAATTGCCGCGACCGGATAGTCCGGCGGCGTCGCGGTTTCGTAGGCGATCGTCGCATCGTTGTTGCCGCCGGCAATGCCGGTTTCGTTTGAAATCGCGACCGGCTTGGCGACATTTGATGTTTCCGACGCCACGATTGCCGTGGTCGTGTTGTCCACCGGCGCGACGACCGGATGCGTGACCGGCACGCGGATGGATGGCGCATGGGTGACGTGCCTGACCACATGCGCGTCAGGCATCGGCGGGATCGGCAGCGGTTTGACCGGGTGCCAAAGCGTCGCCTGCAGGGTGGTCGGGTTGGGCAGCGCGACGGGAAGCGTGACCGGCAACGGTCGCAGCGCGATCAGCAGCGCGACCAGGTTCAACGAGATCGCAAGCGCCATCGCGAAGCTGCGGATCGCGTGCGGCGCCAGTTCGTGACGCGGATGAAGCACGGCAGACGTCATAAGCCACCTCCTCGTGTGGAAGGGGAGCCGAGACGTCCGAGACGGCAACGCCCCGGTTGAGAGTCACGCTACGCCTGTGCTTGTGACCCGACAAGTGCCGGCGCGATGCCGGCATCCAGCATTGCGTCACGCCTTTGCAACGCGGTAATCGAGTTCACCATTCGTGACATGCGCGGCCGAGGTGTACGGATGTTCGACCACGTGCCGCGCATCGACGATGTGCAGCACGCGCACGCCGCGCACCTTCAGCCAGTCGGCGATCAGGCCGCGGTGGCAGCGCCACCACACCGCTTCCGAACACATGATCGCGGTGCGCTTCGTGCTCGCGAGTGCCGCCAACCGCTCCATGCCGGCCGCGAATTCCGGCGTGCGCATGTAATCGGCGTAACCGCGGAAGGCATCGTTGCGCCATGCCGTGTTCGGCGAATCCGGCAACGGCTTGCGGCGGCCGCCCAGTTCCGGAAACGGCACGTATTCGATGCCCGCGTCGTGCAGCGCGTGCGCGAGCGGCTCGACGTTGAAGTGCGGGTATTTGCGCGAGCCGGGGAATCGCCGCACGTCGGCCAGCGCCTGGATGCCATTGCCGCCGAGCAGTGCGATGAATTCCTCCGCGCTGCGCGTGGAGTGGCCGATCGTCCAGATCGTTTCAGGCAGGCCCATGCGAACAGGTTACTCGGCTACGCACCCGGAATTCGAATCTGAACGATTGCAACCCGAACGCGATCCGACAGATGACGGCAAACGGGCGCTCCGGTAAAAAGGGCGCACGAACAAACCTGGAGGGGATCATGCGTTCGACCATCGTTTCGCTCGCCGCGACCGCGCTGCTGGCCGGCGCGGGCCTGTTCGCCACAACGCCGGCGCGCGCCGCACACGAAATCAGCTGCAAGATGACGTTCTCGCTGGCGGGCTGGTCGGCGTTCTACAAGACCTCCTCCGGCTCCGGCTCGATCAACTGCAGCAACGGCCAGCACATGCGCGTGCACCTGCGCAGCAAGGGCGGCGGCCTGAGCTTCGGCAAGTCCGAAATCAGCGGCATCGGCAAGTTCTCCGGCATCTACGACATCGATGAAGTGCTCGGTACCTACGGCAATGCCGAGGCGCATGCGGGCGCATCCAGTTCGGTGCGCAGCACCGTGATGACCAAGGGCAATGTTTCGCTGGCGCTGACCGGGCATGGCCGCGGATGGAACCTGGGCATCGATTTCGGCAAATTCACGATCAGCAGGGATTGAAACCGCAGCGGCGGACGATGTCCGCCCTGCAAGTAGGGCGGGCACTGCCCGGCACAGGGAAATACGATGACGCGAACGGGTTGGCTTTCATCCGCGGGTTACACCTTCGCCGAGGAAATGGCGAACGGCATCGTGCAGAGCGTGGGCATCCTGCTCAGCATCATCGGGCTGACGACGCTGGTCGCATTCGCGGCGGTGGACGGCGGGGCGCTCGACATCACCGCCTGCGCGGTGTTCGGCGCCGCGCTGATCGTGATGTACACGGTCTCGACGATCTACCACGCGTTGCCGGTGCATGTCGCGCCGCGATTGCTGTCGCGGCTGGACCACATCGGAATCAACCTGCTGATCGCCGGTACCTACACGCCGTTCGCATTGATCGCGCTGGGCGGCGCACGTGGCTGGTGGCTGTTCGGCGCGATCTGGTCGCTGGCTGCATTGGGTATCGTCTTGCAGTTCACGCGGGCGCGGGAATGGCACGCGCTGAAGATCGGGCTGTTCCTGCTGATGGGATGGCTCGGCCTGCTGACCTTCGGGCCGCTGTCGGCGAGGCTCGGCGTGGGCGGCACAACGCTGCTGCTGGCCGGCGGCGCGGCCTACACGCTGGGCGTGCCGTTCCACCTGTGGAAGAAGCTGCGCTACCACAACGTGCTGTGGCACGCGTTCGTGCTGCTCGGCAGCGTGCTGCACTTCTTCGCGGTGCTGTTGTACGTGTTGCCGGCAGGTTAAGCGGAGATATGACCCGACGTCATTCCGGGGCTGCCGAAGGCAGAACCCGGAATCCATTTTGCTGTTTGAAGATCAAAATGGATTCCGGATCGCCGCTTGCGCGGCGTCCGGAATGACGCCGGTGTCGTGATTTACTTCGTGTCCTTGTGGGCCGGGATGAACTGCGTATCCACCGCTTCGGCGAGCTGGTCCGGCGGCAGCAGGCCCTGGCCGATGATGAAGTCGTTGAAAGCTTTCAGGTTGAACTTGTCGCCGAGCGCGATCTGCGTGTGCGCGCGCAGTTCGAGAATCCGCGAGTAGCCGTAGAAGTACGCGGTGGCCTGGCCCGGCGAGCGGAAGGTGAAGCGGTCCAGTTCCTCACGCGCGAAGGCTTCCGAAAGGCCGACGTCGTTGACGAGGATGTCGTGCGCACGCTCGCGCGTGATCAGCCCCAGGTTCAACATCGGATCCAACATCGCGCGCGCGGCGCGCAGCAGGCGCAACTGCAACTGGATCATCTGCCCGCCGGCAGGCTCGTACGGCGCCATCATGAATTCCGAATACAGCGCCCAGCCTTCCACGTTGACGCTGTTGAAGGCGAACAGCGAACGCGCCAGCGACACGCCGTGCTCCACCATCGCCGAGAACTGCAACTCGTGGCCGGGGCGACCTTCGTGCGCGGTCAGCGTCCACGCGCAGGCGCGGCAGGTGAAGTCGTCATAGGCTTCGGACTTGCCCTGGCCGTTCGGTGGATTGCCCAGCGGCAGCACGAAGGTGCCGCGCTGGCCGTGGTTGTTGATCAGCGGCGGCGGATCCATGTGCGGCGCCGGCTGCGAGGCGCTTTCGGCTTCGGACGCCACGCGCATCTGCATCTGCCGGTTCGGCAGGCTGACCAGGTTCTGCGTGCGGATGATGTCCTCGATCTTGCCGATCACCTGGTGGTAATACGGTTCGATCGAATTGCGGTCGAGCTGGTCCTTCTTCAGCGCCTTGATCACGTCGCGGTAATCGGTGGCCTTGATGCCTTCGGCCTTGGCGACGTACGGCGCGAGGATCTGCATCTCGTTCTGCGTCTCCATGTACTCCAGCTCGGCCTTCTTGATCAGCTCCTCGGGGCTGATGTCGATGCCGACGTCCTTCAGGTTGTTCGCATAGACCGGTTCGGGCAGCCGGAAGTCGGTGCGCGCGTGCGGCAGCACGGTGGATTTCACCCATGTCTCGTACTCGCCGATCTGCTTCTCGTATGCGTTCAGCACGTCCTCGCCGCCGAGCTTGTACTTGGCGAACAGCTTGCGTACGCCATCCACGTAGCGCGCGTTGTTGGCGAGGTTCTGCTCCACTTCCGCCTTGTACGGGCCGATCAGCTTGGTGTTGTCCAGTCTGGCGGTGAACAGCGCTTCGGCTTCCTTGGTCACCGGCGTGCAGCCCGGCGCCATGCCGACGTAGCACTTCAGGCGATCCACGGCGTGCGCGCGGCGCTCGGCCGGCACGTCATCCTGCAGCAATCCGAATTCGCCCTGGAAGATGATCTCGCCGACGTCGTTGTAATCGAGCAGGTACTGGTCATTGAGCTTGATGCCTTCGATCTGGCGGCTGGCCGCCTTGATCATGATCTCCAGGTCCTGCCGGACATTGGGATCGTTCTCGGTGGCCAAGTCCTTCTGCAGCGTGTCGCGCGCCTGCGTCAGTGCCTCGATCGAGCGCTGGTCCACGTTCGGCTTGAGGTCGATCACCTTGGTGTCGTAGCCGGGCAGGCCGAAGCGCGAAGCGAATTCCGGATTGAACTGCGCCAGCACCTTCATCAGCACCATCGCGTCCGCGTTGCTCTTGCGCACCCACGCAGGCGCCGGCGCCGGCGGATGATCGGGCGTGAGGTTCGGCTTGGGCTGTGCGCTGGAAGCGGCGGGCGGCGCGGCCTGCGCGGCGGAAGCTGCAAGGGCGAGAGCAAGTGCGACGGTCAAAGGCTTGAGCATGGCGCTTCTCCTTGGCTGGATCGGGCAGCCTAGTGTGCACGCTGGCGAGCCGGATGTGTCGGAAGTACGGAACCCTCTGAATAAGCTGCTGCGCTCGGCATCTTGCGCGCCGGCGGTGCTCGGAATCCTCATGTACTGACGTGTACACTCCGGTTCCTGCGCTCCGGCGACGCACAATCTGCCTTCGCTCGCGACGCTTCTTCAGAGGGTCCGTGGCCAATGACAGAGATCATCACCCACCACGGCGGCTGCCACTGCGGCCGCGTGCGCTTCGAAGTGGATGCGCCGGCGCGCCCGCAGGTGCAGGAATGCACCTGCTCGATCTGCCGCATGACAGGCTTCGTGCACCTGATCGTGCCGGCTGCGCGCTTCCACCTGCTGAGCGGTGAGGACGCGCTCACCGAATACCGCTTCAACACCGGCACCGCGCGGCACCTGTTCTGCAAGCATTGCGGCGTGAAATCTTTCTACGTGCCGCGCTCGCATCCGCACGGCTACAGCATCAACGCGCGCTGCCTCGACGGCGACGTGCTGGAAGATTGCGAATGGCTGCCGCCGTTCGATGACAGCAACCGCGAGGCCGCGACCGCGGCGATCGCCCACTTCGCCGACTGACACGTTCGTGCACTGATCAAAACGCGAACGCGCTCCGGTATTGCGTCTTGAGGTCCGCGGCGAACACGCGCGCGGGAACCTCCACCGTCTGGGTGCCATAAACATAGGCTGCGACCTGGTAGGGCGGGAAGATCAGCGTCAGGCCGGGGCTCGGATCATCGGGCTGCGCGCTGGCGCGCACGATGTAGTTGGCGAAATTCTGCGACGTGGGCGCGGTGCCCTCGACGACCATCTGCTGCGCATTCGCCTTCCATTGCGCAATTGCCTGTGGCGAACCTTCGTTCGGCTTCGGTGCCTGCGCGAGCATCTTGTGCATCAATTCGACGCGCGCGTACTCCGCAAGCGCCTTGCGCGCCTCATCGGGTTGAGCGAACAGGTCGTCCAGTGGAATCGTGCGTCGCGCATGAGTGTCGTAAACGATCGCGGCGTCGATCGGCGCGGGATGCGCGCCGCCGGTGTCCTGGAAGCCGCTCTCGCGCACGCTGGTGAACGCGCTCGTGCGCGCGGCCAGCTTGAAGTCCATCCGCAATTGCATTTGCCGGTCGGCGAATTCGGGGAAGGTTTTCGGATCGGGCAATGCGCGCAGGAATTCCTGCTTCGCGGCGCCCGCGATCCTGCGCAGCATCGCGGCGAGCGGCGCTTCGTCCGCGTTCAAGCGCGGATAGCTGATGTCGATCTTGTAGCGCGACGTGGCGATATGCTGCTCCAGCGGATTCGCCGTCGTGCTCGCAGCGGCCGTGGACGCGCTCGGAGCGAATGCGGTGGTCGCGCTGTCATTCGGCCCACCGTGGCACGCCGCGAGCGACATCGCGGCGATCACCAGCAGGCTGACCTTCGTCCGGCGCTGCGCGAACATGCGCTCTCCTCGACTTGGCACGATGGCGAGCATACCGCTTATGCTTGCGCGATGACTCCGCACGATCCAAACCCGTGGCGCCTGTGCGTCGCGCCGATGATGGACTGGACCGACAGGCACTGCCGGTACTTCCATCGGCTGCTCGCGCCGCACGCACGGCTGTACACCGAGATGGTGACCTCGGCGGCGCTGGTCCACGGCAACCGTTTGCATCTGCTCGAGCACAGTCGCGAGGAACATCCGGTGGCGCTGCAACTGGGCGGCGCCGATCCGGATGAACTCGCGCAGGCTGCGCGTTTTGGTGCGCAGGCCGGTTACGACGAGATCAACCTCAACGTCGGATGTCCTTCCGATCGCGTGCAATCGGGCCGCTTCGGCGCCTGCCTGATGCGCGAGCCGGCGCTGGTGGCCGAGTGCGTGCGCGCGATGCGCGAAGCGGTGAGCGTGCCTGTGACCGTGAAGTGCCGCATCGGTGTGGACGAGCAGGACGAATATGCGGACCTGCAACGCTTCGCGGAAAGGATGATCGATGCCGGCGTGCAGATCCTGGTCGTGCATGCGCGCAAGGCTTGGCTGCAGGGCCTGTCACCGAAGGAAAACCGCGAAATCCCGCCGCTCAATTACGAGCGCGTGTATCGCCTGAAGCAGGATTTCCCGCCATTCACGGTGGTGATCAACGGCGGCATCACCGATTTGAATGCGGTGCGCGAACACCTGCAGCACGTGGATGGCGTGATGCTCGGCCGGCTCGCCTACCACGAACCGTATGCGCTGGCGGAAATGGATGCGGCGCTGTTCGGCGGCGAACCGCCGGCGCGTGAGCAGGCGCTGCGCGCGATGCGCCCGTATATCGAGGCGGAACTCGCGCGCGGCACGCGGCTGCAGAACATCGCTCGCCACGTGCTCGGGCTTTATCACGGCGAGCCCGGGGGGCGCGCATTCCGGCGGGTGCTGTCCGAACGCGCGCACCGCGCCGATGCCGGCTGGGAAACCATCGAGGCCGCACTGGAAACCGTGCAGCCCCGCGCCGCGCGGGCTGCGTAAGTACCCGGTTCAGCATGATTTCATTGGCTGACCGCATTATCGCAGGTATGCCGAACCGTTCTGCGCTCGCCGCTGCCGCCCTGTCCGCCGCACTGCTCGTCGGCGCGGGCGTGGCCTGCGCGCGCGGTGCGCCGCCGCCGAAGCAGCAGAACAGCCACGAACAGTTGAGCCTGGAGCGCGCGGTGCAGCAGGTGCAGCAGCAGACCAACGGGCGCATCCTGGCCGCGGACAGCATTTCCAACGGACGCAGCAAGCTCTACCGGATCAAGGTGCTCACGCCGGACGGACACGTGCGCGTGATGCAACTGCGTTCCAACGACGGCTCGCCGGAACGCGAGCGCAAGAAAGACGGATCGGGCGGGAGATAATCATGCGCATACTGCTGGTCGAGGATGAAGCCCCGTTGCGCGAAACCCTCGCGGCACGGCTGAAGCGCGACGGATTCGCGGTGGATGCCGCGCAGGACGGTGAGGAAGGCCTGTACCTCGGCCGCGAGGTGCCGTTCGACCTGGCGATCGTGGACCTGGGCCTGCCGAAGATGTCGGGCATGGACCTGGTGCGTCAGTTGCGGGAGCAGGGCCGCAGTTTCCCGATCCTGATCCTGACCGCGCGTTCGTCGTGGCAGGACAAGGTCGAAGGCCTGAAATACGGCGCCGACGATTACTTGGTGAAGCCCTTCCATGTCGAGGAACTGCTGGCGCGCATCAACGCGCTGGTGCGGCGCGCGTCGGGTTGGTCCAAGCCGACCCTCACCTGCGGGCCGATCCGGCTGGACACCACCGCGCAGACCGTCACGGTGGACGGCAAGAACGCCGACCTCACCAGTTACGAGTACAAGGTGCTCGAATACCTGATGCTGCACGCCGGCGAGCTGGTGTCGAAGGCCGATCTCACCGAGCACATCTACCAGCAGGATTTCGATCGCGATTCAAACGTCCTGGAAGTCTTCATCGGCAGGTTGCGCCGCAAGCTCGATCCGGAAGGCAGCCTGAAGCCGATCGAGACGGTGCGCGGCCGCGGTTACCGTTTCGCGATCCCGCGCGACGAGAGCAACGAGGAAGGCGCCACGGCGTGATGCCGGACCTGCGGCGGCACCGGCGTGCACGACTGCACGCGGGCCGCGCGCATGCCCGTGTTGCGCGGCATACTTGAGCGAATGCCCATCGACCCCAAGCGGCCGCTTTCGCTTGCCGCCCGTTCGACCATTGCGACGGGCCTGGTGCTGGCCGGCTTCCTCGGCCTGGCAGGCTTCGCGCTGGATCGCGCCTATTCGCAGGCCGCGCTTTCGGCGTTGCGCGATCGCCTGCAAAGTTACGCGTACGCCTATCTCGCCGGCACCGATGTCAGCAATCGCTCGGACAAGGTGATCCTGCCGGAAGTGCCGCCGAACCCCGACTTCGCGCGGCCCGGCTCCGGGTTGTACGCGGTGGTGGTCGGTCAGGACGGGTTCCGCTGGGAATCGCCTTCGGCGCTGGGGCGCGAATTGCCATTCGACGAGTTGCTCGCGCCGGGGCAGACGCAGTTCAGGGGACCGCTGCCGACGAGTGCCGGCAATGTCTATCTCCTGAGCCAGGGCGTGACCTGGGAATTGCAGAACCGCAATTACCGCATGACGGTGAACATCGCGCAGGGCGAGGCGCAGTTCAACGACCAGCTCGCCGCCTACCGCCGCACGCTGTTCGGCTGGCTGGCGGCGCTCGGCCTGGTGCTGCTGGTGCTGCAGCAGATCCTGTTGCGCTGGAGCCTGTGGCCGCTGCGGCGCGTCGCCGCCGATCTTGCGCGCATCGAGCGCGGTGAAACCGAGCACCTGCCGGGTTCCTATCCGCTGGAATTGAGCGGCCTCACCGGCAGCCTCAACGACTTCATCGACAGCGAGCGCGACAACCTCAAGCGCAACCGCAACATCCTTGCCGACCTGGCGCACAGCCTGAAGACGCCGCTGGCGGTGACGCGCTCGCAACTGGAATCGAGCGATCCCTCGCCGCTGCGCGAAGACGTGCTGCAGCAGGTGCAGCGCATGGACCAGATCGTCGCCTACCAGCTGACGCGCGCTGCGACGTCAGGCCACGCCAAGTTCGCGGCGCCGGTGCCGATCGCCGCGCACGCCGAAGCGGTGGTGCGCAGCCTCGAGAAGGTGTACGCGGCCAAGAACATCCTGTGCGAATTCGACATCGCGGAGAACGCGCGCTTCTTCGGCGAGGAAGGCGACCTGCTGGAACTGCTGGGCAACCTGCTGGAGAACGCGTTCAAGTGGGCGCGGCGCCGCGTGCTGTTCAGCGCCCGCACGCTGCCGCCGGCCAGCGCGCGCGCGTGGCGGCCGGGCCTGGAGATCACGGTGGAGGACGACGGCCCCGGCATTCCGCCCGAGCGCGTCGAGGATTACCTGCAACGCGGCGTGCGCGGCGACGAGCGCGTGCAGGGCCACGGCATCGGCCTGGCGATCGTGCAGGACATCATGCGTGCCTACCGCGGCGAGCTGCACATCGAGCGTTCGGAAGAACTCGGCGGCAGCCGGTTCAAGTTGAGCTTTGACGCGGTTTGATGCTTTCAGCCCCTTTGGAAAGGGGCGATCATGGAACGCTGACTTGCGTCGAAACAGTTACTGGATGGAGCCCGGCAACAGCGATTGCCAGGACAACACGCCGTGCTTCGGCGGGCTCGCCGCGGCGGGACCCGGCGTCGGCGCGTTGCCGCGGCGCGCGGTGGGCGGCGCGGGCTTGGGATCATTGTTGCCGTTGCTGCCGGAGGCGGAAGCCGAGTCGTCGTCATCGGCGTGGGCACGATGCGGCGAGACCAGTTCCGAGAACGGATTCTCGTCGTTGTGCGCGCTCGGCAACGACGGTGCGCTGGTTTCCGCAGCCAGCATGCGTTCGGACGGGCCATAATCCAGCGCAGCCGCGGTCAGCGGCAGGCCCGCCGCACACAACACGGTCAACAGCAAGGAAACACGCTTCATGGCAGCCCCCGGATTCGAGCGCACCCGGCATCATGGCACAACCCGTTGCCCCCCGCCAGCGTACGCGGTCACAAGCCGGGGAAGGGACGTTTGCGCATGAGCGCTGCCCCGGAATTGCTGGATCTGCTCACCGCCGAGGCGCCGGTTTCAGGTGCCGATCTGGCGCGGCGGCTGCGCGTCTCGCGTGCCGCGGTGTGGAAGCAGGTCGAGGCGCTGCGCGCGGCCGGATTACCCATCGAGGCGCAGGCCGGACACGGTTACCGGCTGGCCCGGCCGCTGGATCGGCTGGACGCGGGCAGGATCCGTCGCGCCTTGCCGGCTTCGATCCGCAGGCAAGTCGGCGCGCTGGAGGTACACTGGAAACTGGATTCGACATCCAGCGAGCTGTTGCGCCGCGCGGAGGACCTGCCGGATCGCGCCTTCGTGTTCGCCGAAATGCAGACCGCGGGCCGCGGCCGGCGGGGGCGCAGTTGGGTGTCGCCGCCGGCCAGCAATCTCGCGTTCTCGTGCTTCAAGCGCTTTGATCATGGTTATGCCGCGCTGTCCGGGCTGTCGCTGGCAATCGGCGTGACCGCCGCACGCGCGCTGGAGGCGTGCGGGGTGCAAGGCGTCGGCGTGAAGTGGCCCAATGACCTCTTGCATCGCGACGCCAAGCTCGCCGGCATCCTGGTCGAACTGGGCGGCGAATTCCTTGGGCCCTGCCATGCTGTGATCGGCATCGGCATCAACCTGCATCTCCCGGACGACGCGCGCGCGGCGATCGCGCAGCCGGTGACTGACCTGGAAGCGTGCTGCGATGAAGTTCCCGCGCGAAACCGGCTGGCGGCGGCGATGATCGAACACCTGTGCGAGGCGCTGGACCTGTTCGCCGAATCCGGATTCGGCGCGTTCGCATCCGCCTATGCCGAACGCGATGCGTTGCGCGGACGCACGCTGCGGGTGGACGATCCGCGCGGAGTGTTCGAAGGTATCGCGATGGGCGTGGATGCGCGCGGTGCATTGCGCGTGCGCACGTCGGATGAAGAAAAGCTGGTGGACAGCGCGGAAGTTTCGGTGCGTGCGCAATGAAAATGCAATCCGGCAATGCCACCTGGCTGTTCGATCTCGGCAACTCGCGGCTGAAGGGTGCGTGGTTGCGCGGTGGCGAACTCCGGCAGGATTTTGCGCTGGCCTGGGACGCGCCGGATTTCGACGCGGTGCTGCAAGTGCAGCTCGCGCGCTGGCCTGCGCCATCACGCGCACTGGTCGCATCCGTAGCTTCGGCTGGTCATGCGGAGCGGGTGCGCGCCGCACTGCAAGCGTGGCCGGCTGCGGACGTGCAATGGTTGCGTTCGCCGAAACAGGGTTGCGGTATCACGAGCTATTACGGAGTTCCCGAACGACTGGGCATCGATCGCTTCCTCGCGATGGCCGCCGCGCGTTCGCACGCGAACGGTGCTGCGGTAGTCGTCGCCGGTTGCGGCACCGCGCTGACGCTGGACGCGGTGGACGCGGACGGCAGGCAACGCGAAGGGCTGATCGTCCCGTCGCCGGAACTGATGCTGCGCTCGCTGCAAGGCGCTACCGCGATGGCGGACACCCATCGCGATGCCTTCGCACACGCGGAACACGACGACACTGCGCGCGCGCTGCACGCAGGCTGCCGGCGTTCGGCGGCGGCGCTGGTCGAGTGGTATTGCGCGCGGCAGGGATCCGAGGTCGGGGATCCGGCGCTGTTCCTGCACGGTGGCTGGGCCGCATCCCTGCAAGGCATGCTCGAAGAAGACCGGTTCGGCGGGCGCATCGTCCTGCTCGACCATGCCGTGTTGCGTGGACTGGCGCTCTGGGCGGCGCGGCAGATTCCGGTATAAAGGCGCCGGCCCCACCGATTCCGTCCTCGTGTTCTACCGCCTGCTCTTCCTGCTGCTGATCGCGTTCAACATCGGCGTGGCCGCGTGGCTGGCGTTCGGCCATGCGCCAGCCAGGCCATTGCCGCCCGCGACCGATCCGGGCGTGCCCGAACTGAAATTGCTCTCCGAGCGCGCGGGCGTGCCCGCGCCGGTCGCGGCAGAATCGCGCGCGGCGGAGGCTTCCGATCGCTGCGAAAGCATTGGTCCATTCCCGACGCAGGCCGACATGCGCACGGCGATGCAGACGCTCACGCCGCACGTGCCGCGCATCCAGTATCGCGAAGAGCAGACGCGCCAGTCGCGCGGCTTCTGGGTGTACCTGCCGGCGTTGCCGACGCGCGACGCGGCCCTGGGCGCCGCGCGCAGCCTCTCCGCCAAGGGCGTCAACGACTATTACGTCGTCACCGCCGGCGACCAGCAGAACACGATCTCGCTGGGCCTGTTCCACGACCGCGGCAACGCGGAGAACCGCCGCGCGCAGATCGCCGCGCTTGGCTTCAACGCGCAAATGACCGAACGCGTGGAAACCCTGCCGGTGTACTGGGTGGATTTCGCGCTGCCCTCGGTGCCCGGCTTCGAGTGGCAGAAGTGGCTGCCGGGTCGCAGCGATCTGCAGATGCACACGGTGGATTGCTTTTGAGGGCAGGCGCGCGCCTGCACAAGGCCGCTTGGCAGGAGCCTGCGTGCAGGCGTCCGATGGTTCGGCGGGCGCTGTCATGCGATCATTTCATCTGTGCCGCTTTAGCTCAGTTGGTAGAGCAACTGATTTGTAATCAGTAGGTCGTCCGTTCGAGTCGGACAAGCGGCACCATGTCTTCGACGCAAGTTTCCGGACGGCTCTCCCCGGGCATTGCCCACCATCGCTTGGAAGTCGAACGAATCCACCCGCCATTCACGGCAGCGGGCCTAGCGTTCATCGCGAATGCCCCTCCTCGCAATGACGACGCCATGCTGGATACCGCACGCCGCGACGTGATCGCCATCGGCGCTTCCGCGGGCGGGTTCCACGTGCTGATGGAACTCGCCGCGCAACTGCCGGCGGATTTTCCTGCGGCGGTGCTGATCGTGCTGCATATCGGTTCGCATCCCAGCGAGCTGCCGAAGCTGCTGAGCGCACGCGGGCCGAATCCGGTCGTGCATCCCTGTTCGGGCCAGCCGCTGCAACGCGGCACGATCTACGTGGCGCCGCCCGACCATCACATGCTGCTGCATGGCGATTCGATCCATCTGTCGCGCGGCCCCAGGGAGCATCACGCACGACCGGCGATCGATCCGCTGTTCCGCTCGGTTGCCATTGCTTGCGGTTCGCGTGCGATCGGCGTGGTGCTGAGCGGCAGGCTCGATGACGGCACGCCCGGCGCACAGGCGATCAAGCAATGCGGCGGCCTGATCGTGGTGCAGGACCCGGACGATTCGGAGCAGGCCAGCATGCCCTCGAGCGTGTGCGAAAACCTCGAGGTGGATCGTTGCGTGCCGCGCGCGGTCCTGGCAGAGACCTTGATCAACCTGGTCGGCACGCCGGCTGCCGCCCCGGTCGACCTGCCCGCCTGGCTGCTATGCGAGCAACGCGTCAGCGAAGGAGAAGCCGATCCCATGGAAGATCTCAACCGCATCGGAAAGCCCTCCGTATTCGCCTGCCCCGATTGCGGCGGCGTGCTGTGGGAAGTCATGGACAGCAAACCCAAGCGCTTCCGCTGCCACACCGGACATGCGTTCACCTTGCGCACCCTCGAGCACACCCAGGCGACCAACACCAACAAGGCGTTGTGGAGCGCGGTCCGCGCCCTGCAGGAGCGTGAGAGCTTGCTGGCCGCGCTGGTTGCCGACCATCGCGCACGCCGCAACGACGACGAAGCCGCGCGACTGGAAGCCGAGTTGAAGGAAACCTCGCAGCATTCCGCGCGGCTGCACGAGATTACGGTTGAGGAATGAAGCCCGTCGTGGCCCGATTCGGGTAGTTGTAGGAGCCTGCGTACAGGCGGCCGCTTTTGAAGACGGCGCTTCGCGCCGCTCGCGAGCACGCTCGCTCCTATAAAAGCCGCTGTGTAGGAGCCTGCGCGCAGGCGACCGGCGAAAATCTCGCCAACACTCGCGCCGCCGGCCATTTCGGTCTACCCTGCACGTTCGATACGGATATCGGTGGCTGCCGATGAACGACTCACGTCCCACGGGGAATCGCCTGCCGCCGTCCAGCACTGCGGAGAAGCGGGCGGGTGCGCGCGGTTCCGCATCAGCCAAGCCCGGCGAGCGAGCAAGCAAGCACAGGGACCGCAGCACGCCACTCCGGAATGCGTTGACAGCGCGGTGAAAAAAGCACCGCCACTGCCGCGCGAGCCTGCTTCCGAACCGCTGATCGTCGGCATCGGCGCCTCCGCCGGTGGTCTTGAAGCCTTCAAGCAGTTCTTCGCGCACATGCCGGCGCATACGGATATGACGTTCGTGCTGGTGCAGCATCTCTCGCCCGACCACAGCAGCATGCTGGCCGACTTGCTCGGACGCTGCACGCCGATGCCGGTGCTGGAAGCCGCCGATGGCGAGAAGATGGAGCCCGATCACGTCTATGTGATTCCGCCGGATGCCACGCTGATGGTCAGCGACGGCATGCTGCGCGTGGCCAAACCGGCGCCGTCGCGCGCGCATCGCTGGCCGATCGATGCGCTGTTCACGTCTCTCGCGGAAGAGCACGGCGATCACGCGGTGGGCGTGGTGCTGGCCGGCAGCGGCAGCGACGGCGCGCGCGGCCTGCGCGCGGTCAAGGAACACGGCGGACTGACGCTGGCGCAAGCCGGTTTCGATCACGTCGCGATGATGGGCATGCCGGCATCCGCCGCCGCCACGGGTTTCGTGGATCAGGTAATGCCGGTCGAGGAAATGCCTGCGCGGCTGATCGCGCATTACCGGGGGCTGCGCGACAACGGCGGCAAGCAGGATGCGGAAGGCGCGCGCGAGGACGTCGGCGCGCATCTGGAGGCAATCTGCGAAGTGCTACGCGCGGAGACCGGCCACGACTTCAACCAGTACAAGGAAAAAACACTGGTGCGCCGCATCCAGCGCCGCATGCAAGTGGTGCAGGCGGCCAGCGTGCCCGACTATATCGCGTATTTGCGCCGCGAACCCGGCGAGCACGAACTGCTGTTCAACGAATTGCTGATCAACGTCACCGAATTCTTCCGTGATCCGGCCGCGTTCGTGACGCTGGCCGAGCAGGCGATCCCGGCGCTGCTGGCCGGCAAGAACGCTTCCGACACGCTGCGCGTGTGGGTGCCCGGCTGCGCCACCGGCGAGGAGGCGTATTCGATCGCGATCGCGTTGAAGGAAGCGATGCCGCGCGGCAAGCCGCAGCCGAAAGTGATGATCTTCGCCACCGACATCGACACGCATGCGATCGAGATCGCGCGCGCCGGGCGCTACCGCACGCCGTTGCAGGGCATCTCGCCGGAGCGCCGCGAGCGCTGGTTCAGCGAAGATGGCGACGATTACGTGGTGACCAAGCAGATCCGCGAGATGTGCGTGTTCTCGCTGCACAGCGTGATCAAGGACCCGCCGTTCTCCAGGCTCGATCTGATCTCCTGCCGCAATCTGCTGATCTATCTGAACGTGGAAGCGCAGCAGCGGCTGATCCGGGTGTTCCACTACGCGCTGCGGCCGGGCGGCTTCCTGTTGCTCGGGCCCTCGGAGAGCGTGTCGCGCAACGCGCGGCTGTTCAACGCGCTGGACAAGAAGCAGCGGCTGTACGTGCGCCGCGATGACGGCCAGGCGGGCATCCCGACACTGCCGTTGTCGCGGTCCGACGACCGCATCGCGCGCCCGCTTGCACGTGGCGTTGCGGAGGGCCGCATCAGCGCGGAGAGCGAACTCGACCGCGCCGCGCGCCGGGTGATGGAGAAGTATTCGCCGGCCTACGTGCTGATCGACGCGCACTGCGACGTCGTGCGCTTCGCCGGCGACACCGGAAAATACCTGGGGCCGTCCTCCGGCACCGCCAGCCTGAATTTGTTTGCGCTGCTGCATCGCGGCCTGCGCAATGCCGCGCGGCAGGCTGTCAATCAGGCGTTCGCCACCGGCAAGCCGGCCAGCGCGGAGCGCGGGGTTGGCACCCGTGAAGGCGATCGCCAGCCGTTGCGGATCATCGTCGAACCTCTTGTGGACGCCGCGGAGCGCGACTCCGCGGGCGGCGAAACGCGTCTGTGCGTGGTGACGTTCATAGAACTGGAACAGCGGCAGACGGTGGCGAGGCCGATGCCGGGCCATGGCGAGGACGCCGCGCGCCTGCACGCGCTGGAGCACGAACTGGAAACCACGCGAACGCAGTTGCAGAGCGCGATAGACAGCCAGGAATCCGCCACCGAGGAACTGAAATCCGCCAACGAGGAATACCAGTCGGTCAACGAGGAGTTGCAATCCTCGAACGAGGAACTGGAAACCTCGAAGGAGGAGATGCAGTCCATCAACGAGGAGCTGCAAACCGTCAACGCGGAACTGCACTCCAAGAACGAGGCGCTGTCGCATCTCAACAGCGACCTGCGCAATCTGCTGGAGAGCACCCAGATCGCGACCTTGTTCCTTGACGAGAACCTGCACGTTCGCAGCTTCACGCCGGCGATGACGGACGTGTTTCATCTGCGCGAGGGCGACCGTGGCCGGCCGATCACCGAGATTTCGCCGAGCATCGCCTACCCCGACTTGCGCGACGACGTGAAACAGGTGCTGCGCAATCTCGGCGTGGCCGAGCGTATCTTGCGCAGCGGCGAGGAAGGCCGGACTTTCCTGCTGCGCATGCGTCCCTACCGCACCGTGGACAACGTGATCGACGGGGTGGTGCTGACCTTCGTGGATGTCAGCGAAAGCCAGAAGCTGAACCGGGAACACGCGCGGCTGGCCGCCATCGTCAATTCATCCCGCGACGCGATCATCGGCATTTCGCTGAAGGATCGCATCACCAGTTGGAACGCAAGCGCCGAGCGCCTTTTCGGCATGCGCGCCGCGCAGATGGTCGGCCGGCCACTGGATGACCTGCTGCCGGCCGACGCCTCCGCGAAGGCCCGGGAATTTTTCGCCAGCGGTGAGCGTGAGATCAGACTGGGCGAGTTCGAGATGACCTGGCTGCGCCCGGATGGCGCCAGGGTGCCGCTGGAGATCAGCTGGGCGCCGGTGCGCGATGACAATGGCACGCTGATCGCCGGAGAAATCTTCGCGCGCGATGTGAGCGAACGCGCGCGCGCCGCGCACGGCAGCGCGTTGATGATGCAGGAGCTGGATCATCGCGTGAAGAACACGCTGGCGACGGTGCAGGCGATCGCACAGCAGACCTTGCGCGGCGCGACGAATCTGGATCAATTCCAGCACACATTCATGGATCGGCTGATGTCGTTGTCCGGAACACACAACTTGCTGGCGCGGGGTTCATGGCACAGCGTGGGCCTGCGCGAAATCGTGCTGGCCGACCTTGCACCGTATCAGCGTGATGCCGGCGCGGGCGGCGATGGTGGGCGCATCGAGGTCAGCGGCGAACCGGTCAAGCTGACGCCGAAAGCCGCGCTGGCGATGAGCATGGCGCTGCACGAACTTGCCACCAATGCGGTCAAGTACGGCGCATTGTCCAGGCCGGGCGGCGTGGTCGCGGTGCATTGGGAGCAACGCATCAAACAGGGCAGGCCGTGGTTGCACCTGCGCTGGACCGAGCGCGGCGGGCCGCCGGTGAAGGCGCCCACGCGGCTGGGATTCGGCCATCGCCTGATCACCGAAGGTCTGGCGTTCGAACTGGATGGCACCGTCGAACTGAAATTTAAGCCGGAGGGCGTAACCTGCGCCATTGACGTTCCGTTCTCCCCGGCCGTTGCGGGATAAACGGGGAGCAATCCGCAAGGAAGGCAAACATGAGTAGTGAACCGAACCGCGGCCATCAGGCGTCGCGCGGAATCATCCCGCGGCATGGATGTGCCGCATGAGCACGGAAAGCGGCGTGCTGCCGGGCGACCGGCGCGCCGCGCGGGCAGCGCCATTGCGTATCCTGATTGTCGAGGACGAAATGATGCTGGCGATGATGCTGCAGGATGCGGTGGCCGGGATCGGCCACAAGGCGCGCAAGGCGTCGCGCCTGGACAAGGCGTTCGAGCTGGTGAATGCACATGTCTTCGACGCCGCGGTGCTGGACGTGAACCTCAACGGCGAGCCGGTATTCCCCTTGGCCGCGCTGTTGCGCGAACGCGGCGTGCCGTTCCTGTTCGCCTCCGGCTACGGCGACGCCGGCGTTCCGCGCGGGTACGGCGATTGCATGGTGCTGCAGAAACCTTACGGCCTCGACGCCTTCCATGCCGCGCTGCGCGACTTGTTGGGCAACAAAGGCACGTCCGCTTCGTAGGAGCGCTGCGCGCGACCGCGGAGCTCTTGGACATGGAGGCGCTCCGGTTGCGAGCACCCGTCTTCACAGAGTTCCTTTCCGCCCACGCTATGATTGGCCGTGGCCGATCGCCTCCGCAGGCGGCCGGCATCTTCCTTCGAGGCACGGCAGTGGGGACGATTTCCGACGATCTGGATTTCGAGGCGCGCTACGAGGCGTTGCGCACGGCGTACTTTGCCGCGTTGCCGCAGCGTCGCGATGAAGCCGCAGGGCATTGGCGTGCGTGCATGCAGGACGTGGAATCGCCGGCCTGGCGCGAACTGCATTCGCTGGTGCACAAGCTGTCCGGCTCGGCGCCGTGTTACGGGCTCGACGAGGTCGGCGCGGTCGCGCAGAAGCTCGACCGGATGTTGTCCGGCAAACCGCCGTGCCGCGATGCCGCCGCGCTCGCGCCATGGCTGGACTGCCTGCTCGCGGCGATGGATTCCGCGCTGACCACAGCTTGACCTTTACCGTGGCGGCACCGGGCCGCTTGCGGCTATCCTCGACAATCTGATTCGACGAGCGCGAGCCAAGCCATGCCCGAAGCTCCACGCATTTCACTGATCGGCGCACCGACCGACATCGGCGCGGCGGATCGCGGCGCGTCCATGGGCCCGGAGGCGTTGCGCGTGGCCGGACTGGCACAGGCGCTCTCCGCGCGCGGGCTGGAAGTGGTGGACGTGGGCAATCTCGGTGGCCCGATGAATCCGGTCGCGGAACCGCGCGACGGCTACCGGCACCTGGATCAGGTGGTCGCATGGAACACCGCCGTGAGGGATGCGGTGCTGGCGGAGCTTTCGCAGAATCGTTTGCCGATCCTGCTCGGCGGTGACCATTGCCTGGCGATCGGCTCGATCAGCGCGGTCGCCGCGCACTGCCGCAAGCACAGCCGCAAGCTGCGCGTGCTGTGGCTGGATGCGCACGCGGATTTCAATACCTCTGCGATCACGCCGTCCGGCAACATCCACGGGATGCCGGTGGCGTGCGTGTGCGGGCTGGGTCCGTCCGCGCTGACCACGCTGAGCGGCGAGGCGCCCGCGATACGCGCGTCCAACATCCGCCAGATCGGCATCCGCTCGGTCGATGCGGGCGAGAAGAAGCTGGTGCACGACATCGGGCTGGAAATCCTCGACATGCGCTACATCGACGAGGTCGGGATGAGGCGCGCGATGACCGAGGCGCTGGCCGGCATGGATTCCAATACGCACCTGCACGTCAGCTTCGACGTGGATTTCCTCGATCCCGCCATCGCGCCGGGCGTGGGCACCACGGTGCCGGGCGGGCCGAATTACCGCGAGGCGCAGTTGTGCATGGAGATGATCGCCGACAGCGGCCGGCTGGCTTCGCTGGACGTGATGGAACTGAACCCGGCTTTCGACAACCACAACCAGACCGCGAAACTGGCGGTGGACCTGATCGAAAGCCTGTTCGGGAAGTCCACGTTGATGCGGCGATAGTTTCCGCGATCGGTCGCGGTGGCGCAGACTCGCCATACGCGACCGTTCTTCCGGCCGCGGGTACCGTTCGTCACGGCCAATTGTCAACAACTGTAACGCGCCCCCGGCGGTGGGCCGCTGCAGTGGTATTAGCACGGCTCTTGCAGATTCCGGATAAACGCGCGAACGTGCGCGTGGCACACAGGGGATATGGCCGAGACGCCCGCCATTGATGACAGCATTGATGCCGTGCCCGGCCGCCGCCCGGGCACGGCACGCTGGGCCATGCGCCTCGCGATTCCGCTGCTGGTCGTCGGCACGCTGGCGCTGTTGCTGTTGATCGCGCTGGATTTCGCACAGCTGCCGATCAACGGCTGGCGGATCGTGCTGATCGCGATCGGCGTGCTGGGCCTGGCCGGCGCGGCCGCGGGCCTGGCGATGACCCGCCGCCGCCTGCGCCGCATGCGCGAGTTGATGCAATCCATCTGCGACGAAGGCCGCGACGCGATCTTCGTCAAGGACATGGACAGCCGCTACCGCTTCGCCAACATCACCACCGCCTCGCTGTTCGGGCGCAAGGCCGCCGACGTGATCGGCCTGCGCGACGACGAACTGCTGGGCGTTGCCGACGCGGCCGCTTACCTGGAAAACGACCGCGTCTGCCTGCAGCGCGGCATCCCGACGCTGTTCCGCGAGAAGCAGGAAGTGCCGGGGCAGGGGGAGCGCAGCTTCCTGGTCACCAAGATGCCGCTGCACGATACGCGCGGCAACGTCACCGGCCTGCTCGGCATCGCGCGCGACATCACCGAGGAACTGGACCTGCGCCAGCTTGCCGAGCGCCGCGCCGAGGAAATGCGCGCGCTGTTCACCGGCAATCCGCTGCCGGTGCTGATCTTCGCGATCAACGACCTGCGCGTGCTGGATGCCAACCCCGCCGCGCTGCGCTGCTACGGCTACACCCGCGAGGACCTGCTGAAGCTCAGCCTGCCCGACCTGTGCGCCGGCGCGGATGCTTCGCGCTTGCGCGAAAACCTGCGCGCCAGCGCGCGCAAGCTGCCGGCCGGCAGCGTGCCCTACCGGCAGAAGCGCAAGAACGGCGAGGAGTTCGACGCCCAGACCGACACCGGCACGCTGCGCCACGACGGCGTCCCCGCGCGGCTGATGATCGTGCGCGATCTTTCCGGCGAGCGCCGCCTGCAGCAGGATGTGCACGAGAGCGAGCGCCGCTATGCGGACCTGGTCGAATCGGGCCTCGGCATGGTCTGGATGCACGACCTCGACGGCCGCCTGCTGCGCGTCAACGGTGCGATGGCGCAGGCGCTCGGTTACGAGCGCGAGGAATTGCTCGGCCGCAACCTGAGCGAATTCGTCGCCGAGGAATCGCAGGCGGTGTTCGACGAATACCTGGAGCGCACGCACAACCTGCGCCGCGATGCCGGCGTGATCCACCTGACCGCCCGCAACGGCGAGCGCCGCGTCTGGCAGTACCGCAGCGTGTATTACCCGGATGCCGAGCCGCTGCCGTACGTGCTCGGTTCGGCGCAGGACGTGACGCTGCGCCAGCAATACGAATCGCGCCTGCGCGAGCAGAACGTGCGCGATGCGCTCACCCAGTGCTACAACAGGCGCTATCTGGAGCTGTTCGCCGCGCGCGCGGCGCGCGAGCAGCGCTGGGGCTGCGTGGTGGTGGACATCGACCACTTCAAGCAGATCAACGACCGCCACGGCCACGATCGCGGCGACGAGGTGTTGCGCGAAGTCGCCGCACTGCTGCAACGCAATTCGCGCACCGGCGATGCGGTCGTGCGGCTGGGCGGCGACGAATTCGTGGTGCTGCTGGCGCAGGCTTCAGACCAGTCCGCACGCGACGTCACCGCGCGCCTCACCGCCGCCTCCGCCACCGCGGTGCCCGCCGCGTTCTCGCTCGGCTGGGCCGTGCGCGAAGGCGACGAACCCCTGGAATCCACCCTGCGCCGCGCCGACAAGGCGCTGTTGCGCAACCGCCTCGAACAGCGCGGCTTGCGCGAAGAAGACCGTCCGCCGCCGCGGGATCGAGCGCATTGACGTGGACTGGTGCCGCGTGGACAACACGCGGTTCTGAGCTTGCGACTCCGCTCGCTCGTCATTCCGGACGCCGCGCAGCGGCGATCCGGAATCCAGTGTCTTTGCTTTTCAAGCTTCGACATCCATGTCTTTTTCCGCGCCGTCCCACGGCGCGGGTTACTTTCCCCGAAAGGAATGTACCCGCGCGCTTTGCGCGCGTAAGCTTAGAAGCTCACCGATGCCCCGCCATAAATCGTCCGCCCCGGCGCGGGTTCGAGCCCGGTGCCGAACACGCGGTCGTAGTAGGTGCGGTCGGTGATGTTGGAGATGCCGCCCAGCAGTTTCAGGCACGGGGCGATCTGCCAGTCGGCGGCGAGGTCCACCACCGTGTACGCGGGGATCTTCGCCGGCAGGAACGCGTCGCCCGTTCCCTTCGACGCATCCGAATCCTGCCAGTACTGCGAAGCCACCGACGTCGCGGTGAGCGACACCTTGTAGTGCTTGTCCTCGCGCAGGGTGATGCCGCCCTTGAAGAGATAACGCGGCGAGAACGCCGGCACCTTGCCGATCTGCTGCGGGTTGTTGCTGCCGGTGAAGGTCGCGTTCAATAGCTGGATGTTCGCGAACGCTTCCAGGTGCCTGCCGTTGTTGGCGAAAGCCAGGAAGTCGTACGCGATCTCGCCTTCGAAGCCGCGATGGCGTGTGTCGCCGGTGTTAACGTTGATCACGTCGGTGGCGTTGATGTGCTCGGTCTCGATGCGATTCTTGAAATCGATCCAGAACAGGCTGGCGTCGTAATACAGGCCCGTCACCGGCGTGCCGTGCGCGCCGAGTTCATACGATAGCGACTTCGACGGATCGGCCACGTTGCCCGGCTGCAGGTTGGAGAAGGGCGACGCCACGTCGAAGTAGCGGATCGGCCGCCAGCCCTGGCTGACATTGAAATAGGTTTCGTTCTGGTGGCCGAAGTCGTTGCCGATGCCGATCCCGAACAGCGGCATCGTGCGCGTCACCGTCTCGTTGATCAGCGGCCGCGTCAGGAACGGCGGCTTGATGCTCTCGTCGATCGCGATCTTCTCGTGATCCAGCCGCACCGACGGCACGATGTGGATTCGGTGCGGCAGGCGGAACACGTTCTCGGCGAACACCGACGCGTAATCGGAACTGCGCGCCTGGTTGAGGCGCGGCGTGCCGGAACGGTCGGTACGCGAGACGGCCAGATCATCAGCCGTCCACTGCCGGAACGGCGCATCGGCGTGATAGATGGTGGTGCCGACGGTGAACGCATTGCCGCGTCCCCACTTGTGGCGCAGGCGCACGTCGGCCCCGGTGTAGCGGAACTGATCGTCCTGCAAGGTCGTGTTCGGAGGCGGCGGTTGCGGCGGCACGAAGCCGTTGGCCGCGCGCGAAGCCAGATCCTCGTAACCGGTCCACAGCTTGCCTTCCAGCAGCCAGTTGTCGGCGAAGTTGCGCTCGTGCGAAAGCACCAGCGTGTAGCGCTGCACCCAGGTCCGGTTGTACGGCGAATTGGTCAGGTCGGGATCGGCCTGCCATTGCGGATAGCCGATGCGCCCGGCATCGCCCGCATCGGCGGTGTTCGCGTGCAGATCCAGCGCCCAGTGTTGCGTCGAATCCGGCGTGTAGCCGACGTGCGCGTCCACGCCACGCACCTGCCCGTTGGAGTTCTCGCGCTCGCCATCGGCGGTGCGGTAATAACCGGCAATGCGGTAATCCCAGTTGCCGTCCACGCCTTCCACTTCGTCGTAGCTGCCGAACAGCCCGTGGCTGCCAACGACATTTTCGCTGTAGCCGGCGAACGGCTTGGTCGTGGTCGGCTGGCGCGAGACGAAATTGATCACCGGCGCGACCTGAGGTCCGTACAGCAGGCTGGAACCTCCGCGGATCAATTCGATCTCCTGGATCTCCTGCGGCTGCGGGAAGTAGTAAAGCGTCGGGAATCCCATCCAGTCGCTCTCGATCGGAATGCCGTCCTGCAGCACCAGCACGTACTCGGATTCCTGCGGATTGCCGATGCCGCGATAGCTGAGATTGAATTGCGTCGGGCTGCTCTGCTCGGACACCATCACGCCCGGCGAACGCACGAACAACTGCTGCACGTTGTTGTCGACGATGGTCGGCACGTGATCCATTTTGGTCACCGTGGTCTTCTTGGTGACGGTGATGCGCGCGCCGTCCACTTCCGGCATCTGGTGTTCGAGCTTCGCCGGCGGCTCGTCCTTGCGCAGGCCGTACACGTCCACCTGCGGCAGCGGCTGCGGCGGCGTTTCCTGCGCGAAAGCGAACGCAGGCGCGAGCAGCAATGCCAAGGTGATGGCGCGGGGCAGCGTCGATCGGGACATGCGGTGATCTGTCGTTTGGATTGGCCGCCAATCTAGCAGCCTCGCCGTGCACGGCCATAGGCACAAAGGCATGGGCACGGGCTCGGTTAAACTGCGCGTTTGTTTTTGCGATCGTCCGTGATCGCTGCTCCACCCGGCTCGCCATCTGTAGGCTTCCGTACAATCTCGACCAGAAGCGGCCACGGAGCTCTTTGCCATGGATGGCAGCTTTGGCCGCACTCCTGAAGAACAGCATGCTCCGAATCAGTTGGCTTCGAGGTCTGATGCCCCACTTATGAAAACCCGCGTCCTTACCGGCATCACCACTTCCGGCACGCCGCATCTGGGCAATTACGTCGGCGCGATCCGGCCGGCCATCGCCGCCAGCCGGCGCGACGATACCGATGCGTTCTTCTTCCTCGCCGACTACCACGCGCTGATCAAGTGCGACGATCCCGCGCGCGTGGCGCGCTCGCGGCTGGAGATCGCGGCGACGTGGCTGGCCTGCGGGCTCGATCCGCAACGCGTCACGTTCTACCGGCAATCCGACATCCCGGAAATCCCGGAGCTCACCTGGCTGCTGACGTGCGTCGCGGCGAAGGGCTTGATGAATCGCGCGCACGCCTACAAGGCGGCGGTGGATGCGAACACCGCGAGCGGCGAAGACCCGGACGCGGGCATCAACCTCGGCTTGTACTCGTACCCGGTGCTGATGGCCGCGGACATCCTGATTTTCAACGCCCACCAGGTGCCGGTCGGGCGCGACCAGGTGCAGCACATCGAGATGACGCGCGACATCGGCCAGCGTTTCAACCACATCTACGGCAAGGCCTGGCGCGCGGCGAGCGGGCAAAAAGGCGATCCGTTCGTGCTGCCGGACGTGGTGCTGGAGGAGCGCGTGGCGACATTGCCGGGCTTGGACGGCCGCAAGATGAGCAAGAGCTACGACAACACCGTGCCGCTGTTCGAGGGCGGTGCCAAGGCGACGCGCGAGGCAATCGCGAAGATCGTCACCGATTCGCGCGAACCGGGCGAGCCGAAGGACCCGGACAGCTCTTCGTTGTATGCGATCTATCGCGCGTTCGCGTCCGAGTCCGACGCGGCGGCTTATCGCGAATCGTTGCGACAGGGCCTGGGCTGGGGCGAGGCAAAACAGAAACTCGCCGCGCTGATCGAATCGGAACTCGGCGACGCGCGTGAAAAGTACGCGCGGCTGATGGCGCACCCGGACGAGATCGAAGACATCCTGCGCGAAGGCGCGAAGAAGGCACGCGCGATCGCGACGCCACTGGTGCAGCAGTTGCGCGAGGCGGTGGGCCTGGGCTCTTTGGCAAGCTCTAGCACGAATCGCCCCCACCCCAACCCTCCCCCGCGTGCGGGGGAGGGAGACGAGCGCGCAGCGCGAGTGGGAGGGGGGCAATCCGCCTTGAAGGCGGCAAAGCGCGCGCGCATCGTCAGCTTCCGCGACGCGGAAGGCTTCCGCTTCCGCCTGTTTTCGGCCGAGGGCGAAGAGCTGCTGTTGTCGAATGCATTCGGGGATCCCAAGCGCACCGGCGAGATCACGCGCGCGCTGCTTGCGGCGGATGCGGCGCCGGTCACCGAAGCCGTGGGCGCCACGCGCTACGCTTTGTTGCTGGATGGCGAGCGCATTGCGCTCAGCCCGGCTTACGCCGATGCGCTCGAACGCGATGCCGCCCTCGGCACGTTGATGGGTGCGTTGGAATCGTTGAGGTCCTGAATCATGCCCCTGCTTGCGGTGTTGCTGCTCGGCCCGTGGCTGGCCGTGCTCGCCTGGTTGTACTGGCTGTACGTGCGCCGCACCTTCGGTGCGCATACGCGCGCGAGCTTCGATGCTGCGATCCTTGTGCTTGCGGGCGTCGCCGCGATCGCCGCTGCCGAGATCGCCTACGTGATGGAATCCGGCGTCGCCGGTGCGATCTGGAAGCAGGTCGCCGCGGTGCTCGCTTCCTATGCGGCCTTCAGCGTCGTGCTCGCATGCGGACTGGCGCGGCACGCATGGTTGCACCGTCGCCGCGCATGACTTCCGGCTGCGGCTCCGCATGACTTCCGCCCCTCGGCGCGATTAAACGCATCGGCTAGTTTGCGCATCCATACCGATACGCGAATCTGTGGGCTCCGAATCACCGCATCGCTACACGGCTCTTGCCCCCTTGAGTCAAGGGGGCGATCAAATCCTGCGCAGCAAGGTTTGATGGGGGGTGTGGAAGCATGGTGACGTGAGCGGCACGAGAAACGAACAGAAAAAGATTTTGGTTTCCTCAGAGTCGCGTTCCGCGTGCGGCTCACGAATGCGGAATGGACCGGATGCGTTTTCGCCTCGTACTCGCCTGCCTCGCGCTGTTCGCCACGCCGGCATGGGCCATCACCATCGATGGCCACATCGACCCGGCCGAATGGCAGGGCGCGCGGCACATCACCGACTTCCGCCAGACCCAGCCATTGACCGGCAAGCCCGCGCAGTACCCGGTGGAGGCGTGGGTGCTGGCGACGCCAAAGGGACTGGCCGTGGCCATGCGCGTGACGCAGCCGCCGGGCGTCCCGCGCACCGCGCAGCGCGTGCAGCGGGATTTCCGCGACCAGGTGGATCGCGTGAATGTCGAAATCGACTTCAACGGCGACGGCCGTACCGGCTACGACTTCGCGGTGGCTTCCACCGGCGCCATCGACGACGAGGTCATCACCAACGAGAACAACTTCAATCCCGACTGGGACGGCATCTGGCAGCACGCGGTGAGCCAGGATGCGCAAGGCTGGTCGGTGGAAATCCTGATCCCGTGGTACACCGCGCCCATGCACGCGGCGCGCGACGGCACGCGCACGATCGGCCTCTATCTGGATCGCGTGATCGCGGCGACCGGCGAGCGCGCGGCCTGGCCCGCGATTTCCTACCAGCAGCCCCGCTATCTCTCCGCATTCGAGCGCATCGAGGTGCCGGCCTACAGCCAGGCGCTGCTCGCGGTGACGCCGTACGTTTCCGCGCTGTACGACAACGTGCATCACTCGGGCGGGTTCACCGAAGGCGCGGACCTGTTCTGGAAGCCGAACGGGCAGTTCCAGTTGACCGCGACCTTGAATCCCGATTTCGGCCAGGTCGAAAGCGACGACCTGGTGGTGAACTTCAGCGCGACCGAAACCTACTTCAGCGACAAGCGGCCGTTCTTCACCGAGAACCAGGGCATCTTCGATTTCAGCCTGCTGGACGACAACAGCCAGCTCGTTTACACCCGCAGGGTGGGCGGTCCGGCCGATGACGGCAACGGGGCCGGTGACATCGATGCCGCGGTGAAATTCAACGGCAGCATCGGCACGACCAGTTATGGCGTGCTCGCCGCCGACGAACGCGGCGATGCCGGCCGCACCTTCGGCGCGCTGCGCGTGGTGCACGATTTCGGCGACCAGAGCTTGGGGCTGATGCTGACGCGCGTGGATCATCCGTTTCTCGATCGCACCGCGACCGTGCTGGGCGTGGATCACCACTGGCATCCGACCGATCGCCTCACCCTCGGCACCAACGTGGTCGGCACCGACATCGATCAATCCGGGCAGGCCGTGCAGGGCTTCGGCGCGACGTTCCTGGCCGACTACGAGATGGATGACGGCTGGCGCCAGCAATGGCTCGGCATGCATTTCGACGACAAGTTCCAGGTCAACGACTTCGGCTACCTCGAGCGCAACAACTTCGATTACCTGCACTGGGAAGTGCGCAAGCGCATCACCGATTTCGCCGCCGATTCCCGCTACGCCGACCAGGACTGGCATTTCAGGATCGACGCTCTCGACAACGACGATCGCCACCTGGAGCTGCGCCGCGAGCTGCGCGTCAACGTCAACAGCGACCTGCGCGACGGCAGCAACGAGTTCGCGCAGGTCAACATCGACAGCGCGGGCTGGGACGACCTGCTGACGCGCGGCCACAACGCGCTGCACCTGCCGCCATCCATCAACACGCACTGGGAGCACACCAGCCCCCGCCACGGCAACTGGGCGTACAAGACGCAGGTGGAGTTCTACGGCAACGCGCTCACGAACGACCGCCGCTGGGGTTACGACTTCAAGTTCATACCCACGTATTTCGTCAGCGATACCTTCAGCTTCTACGCCGGCCCGTACTACGAGCACACGCCGGACTGGCTGATCTGGCAACACGACAACCTGATCGGCGAATTCGACCAGCACACGCTGGAACTGGATTCGGGTTTCGACTGGTACATCGGCGATCGCTCGGAGCTGCGCCTGAAACTGCAGGCGATCGGCCTGGACGCACGCATCCGCGGCGCCTACGAAGTGGCCGCGAACGGCGCGGCGATTCCCAGCGACGAGCCGGTCAACGACTTCCGCTTGCGCCAGCTCGGCGCGCAGTTGCGCTATCGCTATGAGCTCGCGCCGCTGTCGTACCTGTACGTGGTGTACGGGCGGGGCGGCTACGCACTGGACGACATGTTCGGCGGGGTGCCCGGCGCGCCATCACAGCTCGGGAACGCGTTCTTGCTGCGCGACGACGAGCAGATCCTGGTGAAGCTGGATTACCGGTTCGAGTTGTAGGGCGGGCATTGCCCGCCGAATATCCGTTCGGCAGGCTGTGTCCGCCGAGGCTTCGCTCCGGTCCGGTTACTGCGGCAACGCCAGATCGTCCAGCAGCGCCTTCAGGAAACGCGCGGCGTCGCCGCCGGTCGCGGCGCGATGGTCGAAGGTCAGCGAGATCGGCATGCGGCGGTGCACCTCGATGCCGCCCATCACCGCGACCACGTCGTGCGACAGCTTGCCCGCGCCGACGATCGCCACGCACGGCGGCACCACCACCGGCGTCGCATAGCGGCCTGCGAACATGCCGAAGTTGGACAGCGAGATCGTGTAGCCGGACAGTTCCGACGGCGCGATCGTGCGGTCCTCGACCTGCGAACGCAGGCGCTGGATCGCTGCGCGCAGGCCGGCGCCATCCAGCATGTCTGCATTGCGCAGCGCCGGCACGAACAGGCCGTCCTCGGTATCCACCGCGATGCCGATGTCCACGTGCGGGTGCAGCGTACGCGTAAGGCTCTGGCCGTCGAACCACGCGTTCAACGCCGGCACGGTCTTGCAGGCGGTCACGATCGCGCGGATCAGGCGTGCGGTGATGTCCTGCTTGCCCAGCCATTGGTGCAGGTCGGCATCGTCCACCAGCGTGGTCGGCACGACCTGCGCGTGCGCATCGGCCATCACGCGGGCCATGTTGCGGCGCACGCCCTTCAACTGCTCGGGCTGGCCGGTGGCTGCCACGCTCGGCGGCGTGGTGCGCATGGGCTTGCCGGATTGGGAAAGGGTGGTGCGTGCCCCCTCTCCCGCCGCGCTGCGCGCGGCGACCTCTCCCACGAGGGGAGAGGTGAAAGAGCCGGCGCGTGCCGCGCTTTGAGCCCCTCCCCCTTGATGGGGGAGGGGTTGGGGAGAGGGTGCGCGCGACAGCGCGGCAGTGCCCGCCGCCGCCGCATCCTTGACGTCCTTCATCGTGACCACGCCGCCGGCGCCGCTCGGCTTCACGCGCGACAGATCCACTTTCAGTTTCTTCGCCAGCGCGCGCACGGCCGGTACGGCCTTGACGCCGCCGACATCGGCCGCGCGCTCGACGTGCACGGTATTGCCGGCGACCATCGCGCCGACCACGGTGCCTTCGTCTTCGCGCAGTTCGACGATTTCGGTCTGCTCGACTTCGCCGCCTTCATCGGAGGCGATCACCTTGTCGCCATTATCCGGCGCAGCGGAGCCCACGCTTTTCGCCGGCTTCTTGGGGCCGTGCTGATGGCCGGTACTTTCCGCTTCCGCGCGCTGCTTGGCTTTCGGGTCGGGCAGGAAATCCGCGAGTGCCGCGCCGGTCTCGATCACGTCGCCGGCCTTGCCGTACTGCTTCGTGAGCTTGCCGGTGTAGGGCGAGGGCACCTCGACCACGGCCTTGGCGGTTTCCATCGAAACCAGCGGCGCGTCGAGCTTGATGTCCTCGCCTTCCTTGACCAGCCATTCGACGATGGTGGCATCGGGCAGACCTTCGCCGAGGTCGGGGAGGTGGAAGGTTTTGGTGTCGGCCATGATCCGGTTCCGTGGTAGGGCGGGCATTGCCCGCCGACATTATTGAATCTCTTTGCGACGGCGGGCAGTGCCCGCCCTACATCATCAACTCGCGGCGATGGCTCGCTTCGCCGCCTCGACGATCCGCTCCGTGCTCGGCAGGTATTTCATCTCCAGCCGGAACAGCGGGATGTGGGTGTCGAAGCCGGTGACGCGCTCGACCGGCGCCAGCAGGTCGTACATGCATTCCTCGGCCAGGCGCGCGGCGATCTCCGCGCCGAAGCCCGCGGTCTTGGGCGCTTCGTGCACGATCACGCAGCGGCCGGTCTTCTGAACCGATTCGGCGATCGTGTCGAAATCCAAAGGCGTCAGCGTCGCGACATCAATCACTTCGGCGCTGATGCCCTGTTCGGCCAGCGCGTCGGCGGCTTCCAGCGTTTCCTTCACCTGCGCACCCCAGGTCACCAGCGTGACATCGGTGCCGTCGCGCAGCACGAAGCACACGTCCAGCGGCAGCGCCTCGCCGTCGTCCGGCACTTCTTCCTTGTACTGGCGGTAGATGCGCTTGGGTTCGAAGAACATCACCGGATCCGGATCGCGGATCGCGGCCAGCAGCAGGCCATAGGCGCGCGCGGGCGAGGAGGGCAGCACCACGCGCAGGCCGGGAATGTTGGTGAACAGGTGTTCGTTGGCTTCCGAATGATGCTCCGGCGCGCGGATGCCGCCGCCCCACGGCGCGCGGAACACCGCCGGCACCGTGATGCGCCCGCGCGTGCGGTTGCGGAGGCGCGCGGCGTGGCAGGCGATCTGCTCCATCATCGGATAGATGAAGCCTTCGAACTGCGCCTCGGCGACGGGTTTCATGCCTTGTGCGGCGAGCCCGACGGTGACGCCGGCGATGGTGGTTTCGTCCAGCGGCGTGTCGAGCACGCGCAGCTCGCCGAATTTCTCCTGCAGGCCGACGGTGGCGCGGAACACGCCGCCGTTGACGCCCACGTCCTCGCCCAGCACCACGACCGAATCGTCGTGCTGCATTTCATACGCGAGCGCCTGGGTGACCGCTTCGATGAGAGTGATGGCTGCCATTCGGTTCTCCTGTAGGGCGGACATCGTCCGCCGGCGGGCAGTGCCCGCCCTACACAGCAGGTGCGCGCGGGCGCGCTCCTGCGTCGTTATTGGTGTTTTTCCAGAGAAAGCGCCAAGTCGCGCTGTTTTTCCAGGTCCGCCGGAATCTCGGCGAAGGTGTAGTCGAACATCGCGGTCACCGGCTGCGCCTTGCTTTCGAGGTAGGCATTCACTTCGCTGTCCATCCACTCGTTGCATTCGTCCTGCAACGCCTTTTCCTTCTTCTCGTTCCAGGCCTTGTGCGCTTCGAGGTACACGCGCAGTCGCTTGACCGGATCCTTTTTCCACGCGTCCTCGACTTCGTCCTTGCCGCGATAGCGGCGCGCGTCGTCGGCGGTGGTGTGATCGCCGAGGCGATAGGTGACGCATTCGATCACGCTGCCGCCGTCGCCCTTGCGTGCGCGGTCCAGCGCGTCTTCCATCGCCTTGCGCACCGCTATGATGTCGTTGCCGTCCACCTGGATGGACGGAAGCCCGGCGGCGATGCCTTTCTGCGCCAGCGTCTGCGCGCCGGACTGGATGCGACGCGGCACCGAGATCGCCCACTGGTTGTTGACGATCACCGCCACCAGCGGCAGCTTCTGCGCGCCGGCGATGTTGATCGCGCCGTAGAAATCGCCCTTCGATGAACCGCCATCGCCAATGGTGCACACCGCGACGCGCTTCTCCTTGCGGATCTTGAACGCCAGCGCACTGCCTGCCGCGTGCAGGCACTGCGTGCCGATCGGCACCGACCAGGCGAAATCGTGGCGCGCCGGTTCGTTCTGGTAGTCGTTGCCGCGCTCGTCGCCGCCCCAGTACATGTAGACCTCGCGCGGCTGCACGCCGCGGAAGAGCTGCGCGCCGTATTCGCGGTAGCTGGGCGCCAGCACGTCTTCGGGCTTCATCGCCGAACCGATGCCGACGTGCGCGGCCTCGTGGCCGAGGCACGAGGCGTAGGTACCCAGCTTGCCGGTGCGCTGCAGGGCGATGGACTTCGCGTCGAACACGCGCGTGGACACCATCAGCTTGTACAGCTTGACCATGGTGTCCATGTCCTTGGCGAACGCGGGCAGGTCCTTGCGCACCAGCTTGCCGTCGGCATCCAGGTACTGCAGGTATTCGATTTCGAAACTGGCGGCGATGGGCATTCGCTCGGCTCCGCAAGACGACAGAAAGGCTGGAAAGTTTAGCAGGGCAGGCAAGCGGGGCGCAGGTGGGGGAGCAAGGCCGGCAGACGATCGGCAGTGCCACGCCTTGAAAGCCGTTCATCCTGAGCGTAGGCCCATCTTTGAAAAAGATGGAGCCGGAGTCGAAGGACAGCGGCGTTTCGGCTTCGTTCGCTTCGCTCACTACGCAACGCGAACGGCTTTTACTTTTGACCGGCGCAATCCGATACACACGATTCATTTTTGATTTCCGTCGAGCCCGCCACTCGCCATGCAGGGGCTTTGGTCTTACCCTGCGACTTTTCCCGCTCCAACTTCCCATGGCAGACGACGAATCCAGCAACCGGCGCGACCTCGAATCCGGCATCCAGCGCGATCTTGCGGGCCGCATGACCTACGCCAGCTACCTGCAACTGGAGACGTTGCTGGCCGCGCAGCGCCCGGTGTCGGACCCGGTGTATCACGACGAGCTGCTGTTCATCGTGCAGCACCACGTCGCCGAGCTGTGGCTGAAGCTGATGACCCATGAGCTGCGCGCGGCGATCGTGGACCTCGATGCCGACCACGCCGAGCAGGCGCAGAAGAAGCTCGCGCGCGTGAAGCGCATCCAGGACCAGCTGTTCAACCAGTGGGCGGTGCTGGAAACCATGACGCCGCACGAGTACCTGAAATTCCGCGACGCGCTCGGGCCCTCCTCGGGCTTCCAGTCGCTGCAGTACCGCACGGTCGAATTCCTGCTCGGCAACAAGCACGCGGACATGCTGGACGTGTTCAAGCACGATCCGGACGCATTGGCGCGCCTGCGCGCCGCGCTGGATGCGCCGACGCTTTACGACTCGGTGCTGCACTGGCTGGCGCGGCGCGGGCATGCGATCCCGAAGGACATCCTTGAACGCGACGTGCGCGAAGGCTGGAAGAACCAGCCGGCATTGCTGCCGGTGTTCCAGCGCATCTACGCCGCGCCGGAACGGTTCTGGCCCGAATACCACCTGTGCGAAACGCTGGTGGACGTCGAGGAGAACTTCCAGCTCTGGCGCTTCCGCCACATGAAGGCGGTGGAACGCATCATCGGCTACCGCAAGGGCACCGGCGGTTCTTCGGGCGTGGGCTTCCTGAAGAAGGCGCTGGACCTGACGTTCTTCCCGGAATTGCTGGAAGTGCGGACGGTGTTGGGCGCCTGACCCGCACGCATCGGCTCTGCAGGAGCGCGCCTGCGCGCGACAAATTGTCGTAGGGCGGGCATTGCCCGCCGACTTGGCACAACGGCGGACGGTGTCCGCCCTACGCCTCAAGGAACCACATGAGCACCATCGCCACCGACACGACCGCACCCGCACCGATGCCGGCGTGGCCACAATTGTTCGGCCATCCGCGTCCGCTGTGGATGCTGTTCATGACCGAGTTCTGGGAGCGCTTCGCGTTCTATTCGGTCAGTTGGGCGCTGGCGCTGTACATCGTGGCGCAGTTCTACCACGGCGATCCTTCGGGGCAGGCATGGGCCAGCGGCATCTTCGGCGCCTACACCGCATTGATCTACGGCACCGGCATTTTCGGCGGCTGGGTCGCCGACAAGCTGATCGGCTACCAGCGCACGATCCTGCTCGGCGCGCTGGTCATGGCCGCCGGCCTGTTCGTGCTGATGGTGCCCTCGCGCGCGATGCTGCTGCTCGGCCTTGCGCTGGTGATCGTCGGCGACGGCCTGTTCAAGCCGAACATCTCGACCATGGTCGGCCAGTTGTATGGTCGCGATGACCCGCGCCGCGACCGCGGTTTCATTCTCTTCTACATGGGCATCAACGCCGGTGCGCTGGTCGCGCCGCTGCTGACCGGCTGGCTGGCCGCGCACTTCACGCGCACGCCGATGCAGGAGAACTACCGGCTGGTGTTCCTCGCCGCCGGCATCGGCATGGTGCTCAGCCTGTTGTGGTTCTGGTTCGGCCGCCGGCAATTGAAGGAGGTGGGCCGTCCTGCGCCGGGCGCGCAAGGCTTGTCGCGCGTCGCGTGGGTGTTCCTCGGCGTGATCGTCGCGGTGCCGGTGGTGTGGCTGTTGCTCGACAAGCTCGGCGCCGCGGGCCTGCAGTGGCTGCTCGGGTTGCTGTTCGTCGCCGTGGCCGCGATGCTGCTGGTGGAAGCCGCGCGCTCGGGATCCGTGCAGACGCATCGCGTGCTGGCGATGCTGATCATCTTCGCTTTCAACATCCTGTTCTGGATGTTCTATTACCAGCTCGGCACCTCGTTCAATTTCCTCGCCGAAAACCTGGTGGACCGCACCTTCGCCGGCGGCTGGGTGTTCCCGGTCGGCTGGTTCCAGTCGGTGAGTCCGCTGGCGATCATCCTGCTGGCGCCGCCGCTGACGCTGGTCTGGGCGTGGCTCGACAAGCGCCGCATCGAGCCCTCGATTCCGCGCAAGTTCGGACTTGGCCTCGTGTTCAATGGGCTGGGTTTCCTGGTGCTGATGTTCGCGTTGTCGAAACTGATCGGCCCGGCCGGGTTGATTCCGTTCTGGCCGCTGGTGGCGACCTACGCGTTGCAGACTTTGGGCGAGCTGTGCCTGTCGCCGATCGGGCTTTCGATGGTGACCAAGCTCGCGCCGCCGCGGCTCGTCGGCTTCGCGATGGGCGGATGGTTCCTGTCGCTCGCGGTGGGCGGCAATTTGTCCGGCCTGTTCGCTACGCGCATCGCCGGCACTGGCGGCATGACGGCGGCCTCCGCGCTGTCGGGCTTCACCTTCGGCTTCTGGCTGCTGATCGGCGCGGGCGTGCTGCTGTTGCTGATTGCGCCGCTGGTGAACAGGCTGATGCATGGGGTGCGTTGAGGGATGCTCTGGAAGCTACTGCGCTCGGCAGCTTGCGCGCCGGCGAGCTGGTGCTCGGATTAGGCCCGGTACATGGATGTACCGCTTTGGGGCCAAGGAATGCTCATGTACTGACGTGTACACTCCGCTTCCTGCGCTCCGGCGTCTCGCAATCTGCCTTCGCTCGCTACGCTTCCAGAGCATCCCTGCCCGGTGTCAGCCGGAGGTGCCAGCTGGCGCGTTAGAATACGCGTTCCAGATTCAGCGTCCGGAGGACCTCATGGCCGCCCAACCCAACATCGGCATGCAGCCGACCACGTTCGCCAACCCGATGGGCGTGGACGGTTTCGAATTCGTCGAATTCGCGGCGCCGGACGCGAAGCTCCTGCACGCGCTGTTCCCGAAGCTCGGTTTCATCGCCGTCGCGAAGCACAGGTCCAAGGCGATCACGCTGTACCGCCAGGGCGAATGCAATTTCCTGGTCAACGAGCAGCCGGATTCCTTCGCCGCCGATTTCGTGGCGAAGCACGGGCCCTGCGCCTGCGGATTCGCGATCCGCTTCACGCGCCCCGCGAACGAAGTGCGCGAGGCCGCGCTGAAGAATGGCGCCGAACCGATCGCGAACAAGGAATCGAGCAAGGCCGTTGATGCACCGACCATCGTCGGCATCGGCGGTTGCATGCTGTACCTGGTGGATCGCTACGGCGACAAAGGCAGCGTGTTCGACGACTACGAATGGCTGCCGGGCGTGGAGCGCAAGCCAAAGGGCTTCGGCCTCACCTTCATCGATCACCTGACCCACAACGTCCTGTTCGGCAACATGAAGACGTGGGCGGATTACTACGAGCGCCTGTTCAACTTCCGCGAGATCAAGTATTTCGACATCAAGGGCGCCAAGACCGGCCTCGTTTCCAAGGCAATGACCGCGCCCGACGGGATGGTGCGGATTCCGCTCAACGAGTCGAACGATCCCAAGTCGCAGATCAACGAGTACCTCGACGAATACAAGGGCGAAGGCATCCAGCACATCGCGCTGTTCACCGACACGATCTACGACACGGTGGAAGCCATGCGCAAAGCCGGCGTCGAATTCTTGGACACGCCGGACACCTATTTCGAAGTGATCGACGTGCGCGTGCCGAACCACGGCGAGGACGTCCCGAGGCTCGCGAAGAACAAGATCCTGATCGATGCCGACCAGGAGACCAAGAAGCGCCTGCTGCTGCAGATCTTCACCCAGAACGTGATCGGCCCGATCTTCTTCGAGATCATCCAGCGCAAGGGCAACGAAGGCTTCGGCGAAGGCAACTTCCAGGCACTGTTCGAATCCATCGAGCGCGACCAGATGAAGCGGGGGGTGTTGTAAGCGAAGGTGCGACGGGCGCCACGCTCAATACCGAGGCCGCGCTTGAGCCCTTCGGCAGGTTTGGGGAGAGCTGCGTAGCGGAGTGATCGGTCGCAGGCGAGGAATCGGCTTTTGAACCCCTCTCCCTTCGGGAGAGGGGTAGGGGTGAGGGTTCGGGAGTGCCGAAACGCATCAATCCGCCATTGCCCAGCCGAACGCTCGAACACGCACATGTCCTGCGCCAGACAGGAACGGACGCGGAACACAAGTTGTGGCAACGGTTGCGCGGCGGCAAGTTGAATGGCTCCAAGTTCAGACGCCAGCATCCGATACCGCCGTACATCGCGCATTTCGTGTGTCTGAGAGCAAGGCTCGTCGTCGAACTGGACGGTTCGCAACACGGAAACGAGCAGGACGCAACGCGAACGCGCTTTCTGGAGGCGCAGGGCTTCAAGGTCATGCGATTCTGGGACAATGATGTCTTGCGTAATACGGACGCCGTGCTCGAGGCAATCTTGAGCGCCGTCGAAAACCGGACCCTCACCCCCACCCCTCTCCCGGAGGGAGAGGGGCTTCAAGAGCAAAACGCATGAGCAACGGCAAGCAACCCGACGCACCGCGCGAACGCTACCTCTCCGGCTTCGGCAACGAGCACGCGACCGAGGCGTTGCCGGGTGCGCTGCCCGTAGGTCAGAACTCGCCGCAGCGCGTGGCGTATGGGCTTTATGCCGAGCAGCTTTCCGGTACCGCGTTCACCGCGCCGCGGCACGCGAACCGGCGGAGCTGGCTGTACCGCATCCGTCCGGCGGCGATGCACGGGCCGTTCGAAGCCTTTGCGCATCCGCATTTCCACAACCGTTTCGATGAAGCGCCGACTTCGCCGAACCAGTTGCGCTGGAGTCCGTTTCCGCTGCCGCAGGCACCGACCGATTTCGTGGATGGCCTCTACACGATGGCGGGCAACGGCAGCGCGGCGACGCAAGGCGGCTGCGGCTTGCATATCTACGCGTGCAACCGTTCGATGCAGGGCCGTTTCTTCTACGACGCCGACGGCGAGCTGGTGATCGTGCCGCAGCACGGCCGGCTGAAGATCGCCACGGAACTCGGCGTGCTGGAGATCGAGCCGCAGCAGATCGCGCTGATTCCGCGCGGCGTGCGTTTCCGCGTCGAGCTACTCGATGGCGAAGCGCGCGGCTATGTCGGCGAGAACTTCGGCGCGCCGTTGCGGCTGCCGGAATTGGGTCCGATCGGCTCCAACTGCCTCGCCAATGCGCGCGATTTCGAAGCACCCGCCGCAACCTACGAAGACGTGGATGGCGAATTCGAGCTGATCGCGAAGTTCCAGGGCAACCTCTGGCGCGCGGCGATGGATCACTCTCCGCTGGACGTGGTCGCCTGGCACGGAAACAACACGCCGTACCGCTATGACCTGCGTCGCTTCAACACGATCGGTTCGATTTCATACGACCATCCCGATCCGTCCATCTTCACGGTGCTGACGTCGCCCTCCGACACGCCGGGCACGGCGAACATGGATTTCGTGATCTTCCCGCCGCGATGGCTGGTGGCGGAGAACACGTTCCGGCCGCCGTGGTTCCATCGCAACGTGATGAGCGAATTCATGGGCCTGATCCACGGCGCTTACGACGCCAAGGCGGAAGGTTTCGCGCCCGGCGGCGCTTCGCTGCACAACTGCATGAGCGGCCACGGCCCGGATGCGGAGACGTTCGCGAAAGCGAGCGCGAGCGACACGTCGAAACCGCAGCACATCGTGGACACCATGGCTTTCATGTTCGAGACGCTCCACGTGATCCATCCGACCCGGCAGGCGCTGGAGTCGCCGCAGCGGCAGCGCGATTACCAGGAGTGCTGGGCGGGGCTGAAGAAGCATTTCGATCCGTCACGCCGCGAGCGCTGACGCACGCCACGATGGGAACGCAACCCTCCGCCGGGCTCGATCCGTACGCACACTACGCCGAGTGGAAGCAGTGGAGCGGCGCGTTCGCGCCGCGCGAGAAGGAGTCACGCTATTTCGCCGCGGAACTGCGCGGCATCCCGCTGCAGGGACGGCGCGTGCTGGAGATCGGCTTCGGAAACGGCGGGTTCCTCGCGTGGTGCCGCGCGCAAGGCGCGCAGGTGTTGGGCATCGAGATCAACGATGCCATGCTGGAAGCTGCGCGCCGCCACGGCTTCGAGGCGTCGAAAGCCACGCTCTCCGAACTCGCGGAACGCGGCGAGCAGTACGACCTGATCGCCGCGTTCGACGTGCTCGAGCATTGGGACGCCGAAGAGCTGTTGCGGAACTTCGGCCTGGTCCGGAAACTGTTGCGCGAAGGCGGCACGTTCCTCGCGCGGTTCCCGAACGGGCAAAGCCCGTTCGGTCGCGTGTTCCAGCACGGCGATTTCAGCCACAAGAGCACGCTCTCAAGTTACAAGATCGAATACCTCGCCACGGCCACCGGATTGGAAGTGGCGCGGATCGCCAATGCACGCCGCGTTGCCGCCCACGCCGATCCGCTGTCGGTCCTGCGGCAGCGCTGGCTTGCCTGGCGCAGACGCCGCATCGAGCGCAAACTCTCGCGCTTGTACGGCATGCCGCGGTTGCCGCTGGATCCCAATCTCGTGGCCGTGCTGCGCAAGCCGCGACAGCAGAACGATTCCAACCCCAACGGATGACGCGATGAAACTCGGATCTCTCAAGGAAGGCGGGCGGGACGGCACGCTGGTCGTGGTCAGCCGCGACCTGTGCCACGCGGTGCGCGCGAGCGACATCGCGCCGACGCTGCAGGCCGCGCTCGACGACTGGCAGAACACCGCGCCGCGCCTGCACGCGCTCTACGACGCGCTCTGCCTGCACCGGCACAAGGCCGTGCAGCACGCCTTCGAACTCGACTTCAACGATCTGGCTTCGCCGTTGCCGCGCGCCTACGAATTCGTGGACGGCAGCGCCTATCTGCCGCACGTGGAGCGGGTGCGCAAGGCGCGCGGTGCGCAGGTGCCGGAGAGCTTCTACACCGATCCGCTGATGTACCAGGCCACCAGCGCGGGCTTCCTCGGGCCGTGCGATCCGGTGCGCGTGCCGAGCGAGGACTACGGCATCGATCTCGAAGCCGAGGTGATGGTGGTCACCGACGACGTGCCGATGGCGGTGACGCCGGAGGCCGCCTCAGAACACATCCAGCTGGTCGGGCTGGTCAATGATGTCTCGTTGCGCGCGCTGATTCCGAACGAGTTGGCGAAAGGCTTCGGCTTCCTGCAATCCAAGCCGCGCTCGGCGCTGTCGCCGGTGCTGGTCACGCCCGACGAGCTGCGCGACGCGTGGCGCGAAGACAAGCTGCACCTGCCGATGCGCACCTGGATCAATGGCAAGTGGTTCGGCGAGGCGGAAGCGGGCGAAGACATGCAGTTCAACTTCGCGCAGTTGATCGCCCACGCCGCGAAGACGCGACCGCTCACCGCCGGCACGATCGTCGGCTCCGGCACCATCGCCAACCAGGACACTTCGAAGGGCGCGTCGTGCCTCGCCGAGCAGCGCACGGTGGAAACCCTGCGCGACGGCAAGCCGAGCACCCCGTTCCTGAAGTACGGCGACCTGATCAAGATCGAGATGCTGGACGTGGATGGCAATTCGATTTTCGGGGCGATCGAACAACGCATCGAGGCACCACTCGCAAGATGAGCGTTGTCGCGCCGGTTGCCGTGCCGGTTCTCGAGAGTCCGCGACTTCGCCTGCGGGCGCTGCGCGACGACGATGCCGAGGCATTGCTGGTGCTGCATGGCGATCCGGAAGTGATGCGCTACTGGAGCACCTCGCCCTGGACCGACATCGCGCAGGCGCACGCGCACCTGCAGCGCGCGCGCCGCGACTTCGAATCGGGCGGCGTCTTGCCGTGGGCGATCGCAACTGCTGCATCCGACGAGTTGATTGGTACGGTCACGCTGTTCCGGATCGACCGCGACCATCGCCGGGCGGAAGTCGGCTACGCGCTCGGCTCCGCGCATTGGGGCAAGGGACTCGCGAGCGAGGCGCTGGGAACCGTCCTGCGCCACGCATTCGATTCGATGCAACTGGAGCGCGTCGAGGCCGATACCGATCCGCGCAATACGTCTTCGCGCCGGATGCTGGAGCGGCTGGGCTTCGTGCAGGAAGGCACGCTGCGCCGGCGCTGGTTCGTCAACGACGAGTGGTGCGACACCGCGTTCTACGGACTGCTGCGCGAGGACTTCCGCGGGTGAGCCTCGCCGCGCATTATCTCGAGATCCGCGACATCCATGTCACCGCGGTGATCGCTTCCGGCACGCTGTTCCTCGGCCGCGGCGCACTGGCGCTGGGACGCTGGCGGCATGTGATGCACCCGGTCCTGCGCTACGGTTCGATGCTGATCGACACCGTGCTGCTGGCGGCGGGCATCACGCTGATGTTCGTGATCCACCAGTATCCGTTCGTCAACGGCTGGCTCACCACCAAGCTGTTCCTGCTGACCGTCTACATCGTGCTGGGCACGTTCGCGCTGAAACGTGCGCGCACGCAGGGCATTCGCGCCACCTGCTACCTGCTGGCGCTGGCGACCTTCGCCTACATCATCAGCGTGGCGCTTGCGCACGATCCGCGCGGGATCTTCGCGCTGGTTCGCTGAACGCCTCAGCCGTGCGCGGAGTCGCGTTCGCGTCGGCGCAGGTGGGCGCTGATGCCGAGCCCCACCCGCATGCCATAGCCGATGCGTTCGGCATAGCCGATCATCAGCTCCATCGATTCCGGATCGGGCAGCACCTCGCGCACGGTTTCGCGCCACAGCGCCAGCCAGCGCTCGAAGTGTTCGTTGCCGATGCCGAGCGGCTGGTGCTTGCCGAGCGGATTGCCGCGATACTGCGCCGTGCGCAACGCGACCGTTGACCAGAACGAGGTCATCAGCGCCTTGTGATGGCTCCAGTCCTCCACGATCGGGTTGAACACCGGCCCGAGCATCGGGTCGGCACCGACCTTGTCGTAGAAACGGTCCACCAGTCGCGCCAGTCGCGCTTCGTCGAGTCCGGCTGGAATGGGGTCGTACATGGGATGAAGGGACAAGAATCCAGGTTGAATTTTCGATCGCGCCGCCCCGTGCGGCCATGACCTGGATCAAGTCAAAACGAAAAACCCGCGGAGGCCGCGGGTTTTTCGTTGCAACCATGGCGGGAACGATCAACGCGCGTTCGCGAACGCCTCGGTCATGTCCAGCATGCGGTTGGAGAAGCCCCACTCGTTGTCGTACCAGCCGAGCACCTTCACCAAGGTGCCCCCCATCACGCGCGTCTGCGTCGCGTCGTAGGTGCACGAAGCCGGGTTGTGGTTGAAGTCCACCGACACCAGCGGCAGCGTGTTCACCGCCATCACGCCCTTCATGCGGCCGTTCGCGGCCTCGTTGATCGCCGCATCAATCTCTTCCTTCGTGGTCGGACGCTGCGCGACGAAGGTGAGGTCGGTCGCCGACACGTTGATGGTCGGGATGCGCATCGAGAAGCCGTCCAGCTTGCCGTTGAGTTCCGGCAGCACCAGGCCCACCGCCACCGCCGCGCCCGTCTTGGTCGGGATCTGCGACATCGTGGCCGAACGCGCGCGGCGCAGGTCCTTGTGGAACACGTCGGTCAGCACCTGGTCGTTGGTGTAGGCGTGGATCGTGGTCATCAGGCCGTGCACGATGCCGATCTTTTCGTGCAGCACCTTGGCCAGCGGCGCGAGGCAGTTGGTGGTGCAGGAAGCGTTGGAGATGATCTGGTCGCTGGCCTTGATCTGGTCGTGGTTGACGCCGTAGACGAAGGTGCCGTCCACGCCTTCGCCGGGCGCCGAGATGATCACCTTCTTCGCGCCGGCGGCAAGGTGCGCCGCGGCCTTGTCGCGCTTGGTGAACAGGCCGGTGGACTCGATCACGATGTCGATGCCGAGGTCCTTCCACGGCAGCTTCGACGGGTCGCGCTCGGCGCAGACCTTGATGTGGTCGCCGTTGATCACGAGGTCGCCGCCTTCGACCTTCACCTCGAACGGGAACTTGCCGTGCGCGGTGTCGTAGCGGGTCAGGTGCGCATTGGTCTCGGCGTCGCCCAGATCGTTGATGGCGACCACGCGAATCGAACCGGTGCGGCCGGATTCGTACAGCGCGCGCAGGATGTTGCGGCCGATGCGACCGTAACCGTTGATGGCGACCTTGATGGCCATGGGATTGCTTCCTCGTGCGTGGGGTGCGGTGGAACGCATTATTTTACCGAGAACGGTCAAGGGTTTCAGCGGCATGCGGAACGCGGCGGCATAATGGCTTGACAGAGCGCCATGGGGCTTCGATGCAACCGCACGTCACGCCGTTCTTCCATGCGCCGACCTCCACCTGGTCCTACATCGTGCGCGATCCGGACGGTGCCGCAGCGGCGATCATCGATCCGGTGCTGGACTTCGATCCAGCAAGCGGCCGTGTTTCGACCGAAAGCGCGGGCAAGCTGCTCGAACACCTGCGCGAGCACGCGCTGGAAGCGAAGTGGATCCTGGAAACCCACGTGCACGCGGATCACCTCACCGCGTCGGCGTGGCTGAAGCGCCACACCGGCGCGCAGGTCGCGATCGGCGCGTGCGTGGTCGAAGTGCAGCGCACCTTCAAGGCGCTGCTGAACCTGGATGACGATTTGGTTATCGATGGCTCGCAATTCGACGCGCTGCTGGCCGATGGCGACACGCTGCCGCTGGGCGCATTGCAGGTCGAGGCGATCGCCACGCCGGGCCACACGCCCGATGGCGTGAGCTATCGCATCGGCGATGCGGTCTTCATCGGCGATACGCTGTTCGCGCCCGCGCTCGGCAGCGCACGCTGCGACTTCCCGGGCGGCGACGCGGCCACGTTGTACGCATCGGTGCAGCGGCTTTACGCGCTGCCCGGCGATACGCGCGTATTCCTCTGCCATGACAATCCATCGGCTGGCGAAGAGCCCCGCGCGCAAACTTCCATCGCCGAACAGATGCAGGCCAACAAGCACATCGCGCGTGGCACGAGCGAAGAACAATTCGTGGCGATGCGCCGCGCGCGCGATGCCACGCTTTCGGTGCCGAAACTGCTGTGGCCGGCGCTGCAGGTGAACATCCGCGCGGGGCAACTGCCGTCGGCGGAAGACAACGGGCGCAGCTACCTCAAGCTGCCGCTGGATGCGGGTGGATTGGAATGAATCCGTTCGTCCTGATCGTAGGCCAAAGCCCGAAGTCGAAGGACGGCGCTTCGACTCCGCTCGCTGCGCGAGCGAAGCCTGTCCTGAGCCGCGTCGAAGGGCTCAGCGCGAACGGACTCGTGAGACGCCTGGGAGCGGCATTGGTCGGGCTTTTGATGGCCACCCCGGCCCTCGCATGGGGCCCGCTCGGTCATCGCATCGTCGCGCGGCTGGCGGAAGCGCAGCTCACGCCGCAGGCGCGCGCGGAGGTGGATCGCCTGCTGCACGAGCAGGGCGCGCGGCATCTTTCCGATGTTTCTGTATGGGCCGACGATCTGCGCGACACTGATCCCGCGCTGTACAAACGCACCTCGCGCCTGCACTTCGTCAATTTCCACTCGCGCGATTGCGTCTACGCTCCGCCGCGCGATTGCGCCGATGGCCAGTGCGTGGTCGCGGCGATCGCGCATTACGCAGCGGTTCTCGGCGACCGCTCGCGCAGCGATGCCGAACGCGCGCAGGCGCTGGATTTCGTGGTGCACTTCGTGGCCGACGTGCACCAGCCGCTGCACGCCAGTTCCGGCGACGACTTCGGCGGCAACGACTACCAGGTGCGCTGGCACGATCGCGGCACCAACCTGCATCGCGTCTGGGATTCGCTGATGCTGGACGACGCGCACCTGTCCGCCGCGCGTTACGCGCGCGCATTGATGAGCGAGCGCGCGCCCGTGCAAGGCGGCGGCACGCCGGCGCAGTGGGCCGAAGAATCCTGTCGCATCGCGCGCGCCGTGTATCCACCCACGCGCACCATCACGCAGGCTTACGTCGCACGCGAGCGGCCGGTCGCGGAACAGCGGCTGCGGCAGGCCGGCGCGCGCCTGGCGGCGTTGCTCAACCGCGAACTTGCGCCGTAACCGGGCGGCGACTCCCCTTGCTGCATGCGCACTTGCGGCGGCCGAAGGCGCCAGCCATGATCGGCCGGCCGCAGGGGTGCGGTCTTACGGGAGGGCAAGTCATGGCAAACGGAGCTGGACTTGGTGCATTGATGGGCATGGGGCTGGGCATCATGCTCCTTGCGATCGTGGTCGGCCTCGTCGTCGGCACGCTGATCCTGATGTTTTCGACGCGACTGGTCGAGAAGTTCACGCCGTCGTTCGGCAAGGCGCTGGTGACCCAGATCGCCTGGCTGGTGGTGATGTTCATCGTCAGCCTGATCCTCGGCCTGGTGCTCGGCGGTTCCGGCTTCAGCCGGCTGATCGTGATGGTGGTGAACTTCTTCGTCGGCGCGTGGATCATCCAGCAGCTGATCACGCCGCCCGGCGGCGCCGTGGCCGATGGCGGTGCGATGGCGATGACGGCTGGCGCGAAGATGAGCTATGCCCGCGCCTGCCTGGTGGCACTGGTCGATTACGTGATCTGCCTGGTGATCGGCATCATCTGCGGCGTGATCTTCTGGGTTGCGTTCGGCAGCGCGATGCTGGCGGCGTTCCACCACTGACGAAACGCTTCAACGCATGACGAAAAACGCCGGCTTGCGCCGGCGTTTTTTTCAATACGCGATGCCGATGCGCCGCATCAGCTTGCCGGTGAGCCAGGCCGGGCCGATCAACAGGTAGGCGAGGTCGGTGAAGAACGACGGCCGCCGGCCTTCGATGATGTGACCGACGAACTGGCCGATCCATGCAATCACGAACAATCCAATCGCCATCCCTAGCAGGTGTTGCGGGCCGAGCGCGCGCAACGCGCCCTCCGCGATCAACCCGCAAAGAATGAACACTGCTGCCATCCCCAGCCCGATCGCGCGCGACAACCGGTAATAGAACACGAATGCGCAAAACATCGCGATGAAAGCCCAGAACCCCGCGCGCCCGATCGCCTCCGGCACCGGGATCAGCCACAGCAGCGCGACCACGCACCACAGGATCACCGGCACGCACAGCCAGTGGATCGCACGATTGGTGCGGTTCGCGTGATCCGAACTGTAACTGCCGAACCACTCGTGGATGGTGCGCATGGGGTGATCCTAATCCAGCACGATTCAATCCAGCACGATCCCCGCGAGCTTCTTCAGTGCCTCCGCATACTTCGCCGCGGTGCCGTCGATCACCGACTGCGGAACCTTGGGGCCGGGCGCGCGCTTGTTCCAGTCCAGCGTTTCCAGGTAGTCGCGCACGAACTGCTTGTCATAGCTCGGCGGGCTGATGCCGACCTTGTATTGATCGGCGGGCCAGAAGCGCGAGGAATCGGGCGTCAGCATTTCGTCCATCACGTACAGCTTGCCGTCGGCGTCGGTGCCGAATTCGAACTTGGTGTCGGCGATGATGATGCCGCGCTCCGCGGCGTACTTCGCGGCGAAGGTGTAGATCGCGAGCGTGGCGGCACGCACCTGCTCGGCGAGGTCGGCGCCGATCGCCTGCACCACCGCGTCGAAACCGATGTTCTCGTCGTGCGATCCCGAAGGCGCCTTGGTGGATGGCGTGAAGATCGGCTCCGGCAACTTGTCGGCCTGGCGCAGGCCCGCCGGCAGCTTGATGCCGCACAGCGAACCCGTCGCCTGGTAATCCTTCCAGCCCGAGCCGATCAGGTAACCGCGCGCGATCGCCTCGATCGGCACCGCCTTCAACCGCTTGGCCACCACCGCGCGGCGCGAATACAGCGCAACGTCCGTGCCCGCCGGCAGCACGTCCCCGACCGGCACGCCGGTCAGGTGGTTCGGCACCAGGTGCGCGGTCTTGCCGAACCAGAAATTGGAAATCTGCGTCAGCATCTCGCCCTTGCCGGGAATCGGATCGGGCAGCACCACGTCGAAGGCCGAAAGGCGATCGGTCGCGACGATCAGCAGGCGCTCGTTCGGCAGCGCATAGACGTCGCGCACCTTGCCGCGGTGCAGGAATTCGAGGCCGGGCAGGTTGGAGGCGTGCAGGGTGGTGGACATGGGCGTGCCTCGGGCGGAAAGCGCAATTGTAGCGGGCGGAATGGAGCGTCGAAGGGGAACGGGAATTCTGGACAGCTCGGCTGATAAACTGACGCGTCTTGCCATCCGACGCCCGCGAATGCGCATCGCCTCGTTTTTCATCCTCGTCCTGCTCGCGACCGGCGCCCTCGCCGCGACGCCGCCCACGCGACTGGGCTTGTGCGCGGCCTGCCACGGTGCCGATGGCCGCGCGCGCATTCCCGGCGCGCCGAACCTGGCCGGACAGAACTATCAATATCTGATGAGCGCGCTGCACGCCTACAAGAGCGGCGCGCGTGACGTGGCGGTGATGCGCGCGGCGATCGGCCCGCTTTCCGAGGCCGAATTGCAGCAGCTGGCGCACTGGTATTCGCAACTGCCGTGCGCGCCGGCGCAGGCGGAGCACTGACATGCGCGGCCTGCACTACATCGGCAAGCTGGCCGGCTTCCTGGTCGGCCTGCTCGTGTTCCGGAATTTCGGCGCCGCGATCGTCGGTCTCATCATCGGCCACCTCGTGGACCTCGCGATGCTGCGCACCTTCGCGCGTGGCGGCGAACCGCTGGGATACATCGATCCGCTGTTCTCGCTGCTGGGCGCGATCTGCAAGACCGACGGCCGCGTGTCGGAAGCCGAAATCGCGGTGAGCGAGAAGTTGATGTCCCGCTTGAACCTCGATGCGCTGTGGCGCCGGCGCGCGATCGAGGCATTCAACAAGGGCAAGGCGCCGGGTTACGACTCGGGGCTGGCGATCGGCGACCTGCGCACCTGGTGCGCGTTGCGCCGCAGCTACGTGATGCCGCTGCTGGACATGGTGGCCGATACCGCGCTGGCCGAAGGCCCGCCTTCGCCCGAGAAGATGAAACTGCTGCGGCGGCTTGCGTGGTCGCTGCACGTGAGCGAACTGCAACTGGTGGCGCTGCTGGCGATGAAGGGTTTCGTCTGGAATGCGCCGGGCGCGGGCGGTGGTGCCGGCGCGGGTGCAGGTGCCTACGCTCACGCCGGTCGAGGGCAGCCGCCACCACCTGCGCGCGGCGGCCCCGATCCGTATGCCGTGCTCGGCGTGCCGCACGATGCCGACGAGCGCACCATCAAGCGTGCGTATCGCAAGCTGATCAGCGAGCACCATCCGGATCGCCTCGGCAGCCTGCCGGAAGACATGCGCAAGCGCGCCGAGCAGCGCGCCAGCGAAATCAACGCGGCGTGGGAGCGCATACAATCCGAACGCGGATTCAAGTGATGCATGTAGGGCGGGCATCGCCCGCCGATGCGGCGGACATTGTCCGCCCTACGGCCTGAGGTATCCATGAGCAAGCAATCCTGCATCATCTGCCCCTCGATCCTCTCCGCCGATTTCGCAAGGCTCGGCGAAGAAGTGGATCGCGTGCTCACAGCCGGCGCGGACTGGATCCACTTCGATGTCATGGACAACCATTACGTGCCGAACCTCACCATCGGCCCGATGGTGTGCAAGGCGTTGCGCAAGCACGGCGTCAAGGCGCCGATCGACGTGCACCTGATGGTGAAGCCGGTGGACCGGATCGTGCCGGATTTCGCCGAAGCCGGCGCCAACCTGATCAGCTTCCATCCGGAAGCGACCGAGCACGTGGATCGTACGCTGCAATTGATCCGCAGCCACGGCTGCCGCGCCGGGCTGGTGTTCAATCCCGCAACGTCACTCGACTGGCTGGACTACGTGCTCGACAAGCTCGACCACGTACTGATCATGTCCGTGAATCCCGGTTTCGGCGGGCAGAGCTTCATTCCTTCCGCGCTGGAGAAGCTGCGTCGCGCCAGGAAGATCATCGACGCAAGCGGCCGCGACATCCGACTGCAGGTGGACGGCGGCGTGAAGGTGGACAACATCGGCGAGATCGCGCGCGCCGGCGCCGACACGTTCGTCGCGGGCTCGGCGATCTTCGGCGAGAAGGATTACGCCGCGGTGATCGCGGCCATGCGGAAGGAAGTGGGATAGCAGCGCGCGCGATTTCTCCACCTCCGTGGTCCGCCGGCGCGACGCCTCTTCGTCCCGTCATTCAACGCAACGAAGCTGCGGATCCGGCGCCGCCGGCGGTGTTCCATGAGGTCCGCAAGGCCCCCGTTTCAGGGGCATTGCGGACCGCTTCCACGGTCGTCTCTCCACGGCAAGGAGCTTCCGACGAATCCATTACCGCGCACGGGCGCGGCGCATCGCGGGCGGCTGCCGGGCGAAACGCGGGCAATTTGTGGCAAAACGCGGGCAGAGAGGTAAAACGCCTTGCGCGTCGCGGATTTGCGTTGCACGCTGCGCGCCGCGCTGCAAAAAGGAATCGCCATGGCCCGAGCCATTGCCATCGTGGAAGATGAACCGCTGATCCGCGCCAATTACGTGGAGGCGCTCTCCCGCTTCGGCTACGAAGTGCGCGGCTATCCCTCGCGCGGGGACGCGTCCAGCGCCTTCGCGCAGCGCATGCCGGAGCTGGTGATCATCGACATCGGCCTGGGCGACGAGCCGGAAGGCGGCTTCGACCTGTGCCGCGAACTGCGCGCGAAATCCTCGACACTGCCGATCATCTTCCTGACCGCGCGCGATTCGGATTTCGACGTGATCTCGGGGTTGCGCCTCGGCGCGGACGACTACCTCTCGAAGGACACCAGCCTGCACCAGCTTGCCGCGCGCATCGGCGCGCTGTTCCGCCGCATCGAATCGCTGAAGACGCCGGCCTCGGCGGAAACGGTGATCGAACACGGCCCGCTGAAGCTCGAATCCGAGCGCATGCGGATCAGCTGGAACGGCCACGACGTGCCGCTGACCGTCACCGAATTCTGGATGGTGCACACGCTGGTGCGTTTCCCCGGCCACGTGAAGAGCCGCGACCAGTTGATGCGCGAAGCGGAACTGGTGGTGGACGACGCGACGATCACTTCGCACATCAAGCGCATCCGCAAGAAGTTCATCGCGGTGGATCCGGTTTTCGATTCGATCGAGACGGTGCATGGAGTGGGGTACCGCTGGACGACCTGAGGCGGGGCTGGAGGCTGGGGACTAGGGGCTGGGGCGCCTGGATCGGGGCATCGCATAATGCGCTCCCATTCCTGCGCTTTTCTGAAGCTGACCGGATCCGAACCGTCTCCGCTTCGCGCCCCAGCTCCCAGCCCCCAAGCCCCAGTCCCGCTCCCGCATGACCCTCCGCCGCAAACTCCTCGCTGTCGCGCTGTCCACGCTGGCCCTGCCGTTCGCCGGCTGGCTTTACGTGCGGCAGATGGAGCAGTTGCTGCGGCGCTCGCAGGAACAGGCGCTGCTGGCGACGGCATTCGCGCTGGGCCGCGGGCTGGTTGCGGTCGGCGCCAACCTGCCCACGCCCGCCAAGGGCTGGTACGTGGAGAACACGCGGCAGCCGATCATCGTGGATGGCTACGGCGACGACTGGGCATCGCTGTCGCCGTGGGTGCAACACCCGTGGCCGGGCGTGCGCGTGCAACTGGCCCAGGATGCCGCGTGGCTGTACCTGCACATCGAGGTCAACGATGCCACGCGCACGCGCGTGGACGCGCAGGACAGCGAATCGCAGGATGCGGATCATGTTGAACTCACGCTTGCACGCGGCGCGCAGCAGCGTCATTTCCTGATCGCCTCCGCCGCGCCCGGCAGTTTCCAGGCGCGCGCGCTGGACGAACGCGTGCGCGGCCTCCCCGACCTGATCACCGGCCAATGGCAGGAAGACGCCGGCGCCTATCGCATCGAGCTGCGGCTGCCGCGCGCGCAGGCGCCGGATCGGTTAGGCATCGCGGTGTACGACGCCGATGCGCCGACGCGCTTCAACGGTGGCGAGCCTGACATGCGCCCGCTGTATTCGTTGTCGCCGGCGCTTTCGAACGATCTCACGCAACTCGCGCCCACCGGCGTGCGCGTGCGCCTGCTGAGTTCCGAGGGCTGGGTGCTGGCTTCCGGCGGCGCGTTGCTCGCGGACGCGCCAACAGGCAACGACCGGATGGCGTGGTTCGACAACCTGGTGTTCGATGCGTTGATCGCGCCCGCGCTGCAGCCGCGATCCAGCACGCCGGTGGACGCGCCGCAGCTGCAGGATCTCGATGCGAGGCGTGCGCTGGCCGGGCGTGCGAGCGCGACATGGCGCGCGGGCGAGGCACCGGGCAGCGTGGTGCTGAGCGTGGCGGTGCCGCTGGACACGCACGGCGAGACGCGCGGCGCGCTGGTGCTGGATCAATCCAGTCGCGCGCTGCCGTTGCTCACGAATCGCGCGCTGCTCGGCCTGATGCTGGCGAGCGTCGCGGGCCTGCTGATCGCAGGCGCCCTGCTGTTCGCTTTCGCGACCTGGCTGTCATTGCGCATCGGCCGCCTGCGCGATGCCGCCGAACGCGCGCAGCACCGCGAGGGCGCGCCGCTTGCCGCGCTGCCGCTGGTGGACGATGCCGACGAACTGGGCGACCTCGCACGCAGTTTCTCGCGGCTGCTGGATGCGATCGGCACCTACACCGATTACCTGCGCACGCTCGCATCGAAACTTTCGCATGAGTTGAACACGCCGCTGGCGATCGTGAAGTCCTCGCTCGACAACCTCGAGCACGCCGACCTGCCGCCCGACGCGCAACCTTATGTCGCGCGTGCACGCGACGGTGCCGCGCGGCTGGGCACGATCGTGCGCGCGATGTCGGAGGCCAGCCGCATGGAGCGCGCGATCGCATCGGCCGAAGGCGAGGATTTCGATCTCGCGCAGGTCGTGCGCGGTTGCGCGGAAGCCTATCGCGCGCTGGCCGCGCCGCGTCGTCTCGAGTGCGTGCTGGATGCGGCCCACTTCCCGCTGCACGGCGCACCCGAGCTGATCGCGCAGGCGCTCGACAAGCTGTTCGACAATGCGCTGTCGTTCACGCCGGCGGAAGGCTGGATCCGCATCGAGTTGCGCGAACTGGACGAGGACGAGGGCGCGCAGCTGATCGTCGCCAACAGCGGCCCGCCGTTGCCCGAAGCGATGTCCGGGCGCCTGTTCGATTCGCTGGTCAGCGTGCGCGGCAGCGGTGCGCGCGTGGGCGTGCCGCATCTCGGCCTGGGCTTGTACGTCGTCCGCCTTGTCGCCGAACTGCACCAGGGCAAGGTCGAAGCGCACAACCTCGCCGACGGCGTGGCGTTCACGATGCGCTTGCGCGGCATGTTGAGGCGGCGGCTGGCGGAATAGGCATCCGTCATTTCCCGGCGCATGGCCGCGCTGCTATCGTCGCGCGACCACACGCGAGAGCTCCATCGTGATCACGCAGGAAGAATTCGACGCACTGGCACGCGCGGGCCACACCCGCATTCCGCTGGTGCGCGAGGTCTTGTCCGACCTGGACACCCCGCTGTCGGTGTACCTGAAACTCGCCGACGGCCCGTACACCTTCCTGTTCGAATCGGTCGCGGGCGGCGAGAACTGGGGCCGCTATTCGATCATCGGCCTGCCGGCGGCACGCGTGTTCCGCTTCCGCGACCGCACGCTGGAAGTCGAGGAGCATGGGGAAGTCGTCGAACGCCGCGAGCTCGACGATCCGTTCGCCGAAATCGAAAAGCTGCGCGCGCAATACACCGTGCCGCGCCTGCCGCAACTGCCTGCGTTCACCGGCGGCCTGGTCGGCTACTTCGGGTTCGAGTGCGTCGGCTGGATCGAGGAGAAACTGCGCAGCGGCAAGCGCGACGAACTCGGGCTGGACGACGCGCTGCTGATGCTGGCCGAGGAAGTCGCGGTGTTCGACAACCTGCGCGGCCGGTTGTACCTGATCGTGCACGTGGATCCTTCGCAAAGCCAGGCCCACGCGCGCGGCAGGCGGCGCCTGGACCAACTGGTGCATCGCCTGCGCCGCTCGGGTTCGGCGTATCCGGATACCGTTGATCCCGGCGCGACGGATAAAATCGGCCTGAACGAATCCGATTTCAAATCGAGTTTCACCCGCGGGGAATACGAAGACGTGGTGCGCCGCGCGCAGGAATACATCCGCGCCGGCGACATCTTCCAGGTGGTGCCTTCGCAACGCCTGAGCGTGCCGTTCCGCGCGCGGCCGATCGACGTCTATCGCGCGCTGCGGGCGCTGAATCCTTCGCCTTATATGTACTTCATCGACCTCGGGCGCGCGCAGATCGTCGGTTCGTCGCCGGAGATCCTCGTGCGGCTGCAGGATGGCAAGGTCGTGCTGCGCCCGATCGCCGGCACCCGCAAGCGCGGCGCCACGCGCGAGGAGGACCTCGCGCTGGAACAGGAGTTGCTGGCCGATCCCAAGGAGCGGGCCGAGCACCTGATGCTGATCGACCTCGGCCGCAACGACGTCGGTCGTGTCGTGAAGACCGGCAGCGTGCAGCTCACCGAGTCATTCGCGATCGAACGCTACTCGCACGTGATGCACATCGTTTCGCAGGTGGAAGGCGAGCTGCGCGAGAACCTGAGCTACACGGACGTGCTGCGCGCGGCGTTCCCCGCCGGCACCGTGTCGGGCGCACCGAAGATCCGCGCCATCGAGATCATCCAGCAACTCGAACCCATCAAGCGCAATGTCTATGCCGGCGCGGTCGGCTGGATCGGCTGGTGGGGCGATGCCGACACCGCCATCGCCATCCGCACCGCGGTGATCGCCGACGGCCGCCTGCACGTGCAGGCGGGCGGCGGCATCGTCCACGACTCCGACCCCGGCGCCGAATGGGAAGAAACCATGAACAAGGGCCGTGCCCTGTTCCGCGCCGTGGCGCAGGCGGCGAGGGGGTTGTGAGTGGTACCTTGCGGATGACCAAAGGGGGGAGCGCATGGCCATTCCTGATTACCAGACCATCATGCGGCCGCTGCTCGAAGCGTGCCGCGACAAGCGAGAGCACCGCTTGCGCGAGCTGATCGAGACGCTTGCTGAAGAGTTCAAGTTGAAGGCGGAAGAGCGTGCCGATTTACTTCCGAGCGGGACGGCAACAACTTTCGGAAGCAGAGTGGGGTGGGCGAAGACATATCTGAAGCAGGCTGGTCTGCTGGAGCAGCCCACGCGCGGTATGGTGCGGATCACTGCTCGCGGAATTGAGTCGTTAGCCTCTAAAGCATCAATTGACAACGGCTATCTGGCCCAATTCAAAGAGTTCCAGGCGTTCCAGAAGCGCTCGAAACCGTCGCAAGCGCAATCCACGGTTCCTTCAAACGCTCCCGACATTACGCCTGAAGAAGCGCTGCAGCAGGCGTTCGATGAATTGCGAGCGAGCCTGATCAACGAAGTGCACGAAGCGTTGCTTCACGCCACGCCGGCCTTCTTCGAACGCGCAGTCGTGGATTTGCTGCAGGCGATGGGATACGGCGGTGCAGTGGAAGATGCCGGTACGTTGCTGGGTGGCCCGGGCGACGGCGGCGTAGATGGCGCCATCAAGGAAGACAAGCTCGGGCTGGACACGGTGTATGTGCAAGCCAAGAAATGGGCGCCGGATCGCACGGTGGGCGACGCAGAAATCCGCAACTTCATCGGTGCGCTGCAGCTTCATCGCGCGCGCAAAGGGGTGTTCTTCACCACTTCCGATTTCAGCAGGACGGCGCGTACTTCCGCTGCGCGTTCCGAATCACGTGTGGTGTTGATCAACGGTACTGAACTGGCCACCCTGATGGTTGAGCACGATGTCGGAGTGAGCGTTACTTCGACACTGCAACTCAAGAAGTTGGATTCGGATTACTTCGAGGATTGAACAGAACGAGCTGGCTGCGCTTTTGAACCCCTCTCCCGCTGGCGGGAGAGGGGCAGGGGTGAGGGTGGCGCCACGATGTTGCGCAGACGACACATTCCGCGTGCGCGGTCTCTTCGGCAGAGCATGACCGATGCTGAAGCTCGCCTATGGCTGTTGCTGCGCGGCCGTCATACCACCGGATTCAAATTCCGCCGGCAGTTTCCGATTGACCGCTACGTAGCGGATTTCGCATGTCTGGAAGCGAAGCTGGTCGTGGAAGTAGATGGGGGTCAACACAATGACCGCATTGAAGAAGATGCGGCGCGTACGCGATGCCTTGAATCAAATGGGTTTCGCGTCTTGCGTTTCTGGAACGACGAGGTGCTGAAGAACAGCGAACAGGTTCTGCAAGTGATCTGGGATGCATTGCACCACCCTCACCCCGGCCCTCTCCCGCCAGCGGGAGAGGGGGAGAAGCAGTGTTCAAAACCTTCCTGAGTGCTCTCCAAGAAGCGTCTCGCGCTCCTTCGCAGATTCGCTGCCGATCTTCCGGACCTCCGCATAGAACTTGTTCCAATCGCCATCGCAGCGTTTGAACAGCGCGGCGAAGGCGGGCACCGCGCGGTCGTACAGGCCGAACGGCACGAGCTTCGCGTTGTTCAACGGCGTGTCGAACCAGTGGTCGTATTCGCGGTTGCCGTGCCATCGCGTGTCGCGCAGGTGGCGGTAGTCGGCGCGAAGCTGGTCGAAGATTGCCTGCTTGCGTTGCAACTTCGTTGCATCGGAAGCATCGCTGGCATACAGCGTCTTCAAGTGTTCGCGCGTGGCCAGCACCAGCTCGGTGAATTGCCGTTCGCGCCGCGCGGCGGCAGGATCGGGCGGTGGCAGGTGATTGGCCTCATGCCACTCGCGCAGGCCTTCCTGCTGCATGAAAGTAGCGAAGGATTCGTTGAATTCGGTATCGCCCTTGACGTAAACCTGCTGGTGCGCGAGTTCGTGGAAGATCGTGCCGACGAATTCGTCGTCGCTCCAGTCGTCCATCGTGGAGAGCAGCGGATCAGCGAAGTGGCCGAGCGTGGAGTATTCGGGCACGCCGCCGATCCAGACGTCGTCGCCCTCGTCGCGCAACTTGTCCGCCAGCGCCTGCGCACGATCGTGATCGAAAAATCCCTGGTAGGCCACGCAGCCTGCAAACGGGAAGCAGTGCTCGATCGGCTGCATGGACAGCGCGGGCGTGGCGAACACGTTCCAGGTCACGAACGGGCGATGGATGTCGGCGTAGGTGGTGAAGCTGCGATTGCGCGGCAGCTTCAGCATGTCCGACGCGAACGCGCGCGCGCGTTGCGCCAGCTCCAGCCGGGCGCGCAGCGCCGGAGAAGTGTCCGGATCGGCGACCACTTTCCCGATCGGCTTGCGCGCGTGCAGCACGCGCATTTCGCCGGCAGTCACGTGCGCGTAGTAACCCAGCGTCGAACAGCCGCTCGAAAATGCGAGCGCCAGCACGGTGAAACCGCGCAATGCGGCGCGGCATATGCCGGTCAGGCATTTCGGCTTGTGTCGTTCCGGCCGTGCCTTCACACTTCGCGTTCTCCGCATCCGCACCCGATCCGATGCTGCTCCTGATCGACAACTATGACAGCTTCACCTTCAACCTCGCGCAATACCTGGGCGAGCTTGGCGAGGAAGTGAAGGTGGTGCGCAACGACGCGCTGGATGTCGCCGGCATCCGCGCGCTTGCGCCTTCACGCATCGTGATCTCGCCGGGGCCGGGCACGCCGGACGATGCGGGCGTGTCGCTGGAGCTGTTGCGTGCGACGCAAGGCGAAGTGCCGATCCTCGGCGTGTGCCTCGGCCACCAGGCGATCGGGCAGGCATTCGGCGGCCGCGTGGTGCGCGCGAAGCAGATCATGCATGGCAAGACCTCGCCGATCCATCATCGGAATGAAGGTGTGTTCGCGGGTCTTTCCAATCCGTTCGAGGCCACGCGCTACCACTCGCTGGTGGTGGAGCGCGCCTCGTTGCCCGATTGCCTCGAAATCATCGCCTGGACGCAGACCGAAGGCGGCGAACTCGACGAGATCATGGGCCTGCGCCACAGAAGCCTGCCGATCGAGGGCGTGCAGTTCCATCCGGAATCCATCCTGACCCGGCACGGCCACGACCTGCTGCGCAATTTCATCCGTTCGTCGCTGCCGAAAGCCGCATGAACGCCAGCATCACCCCGCGCGAGGCGCTGCAACGCACGATCGAGCATCGCGAGATCTTCCACGACGAGATGATCGCGCTTATGCGGCAGATCATGCGCGGCGAGGTTTCGCCGGTGATGGCCGCGGCGATCCTGACCGGCCTGCGCGTGAAGAAGGAAACCGTGGGCGAGATTGCGGGCGCTGCGTGCGTGATGCGCGAGCTGGCGATCCGCGTGCCGGTCGCGGGCGACACCACGCACCTGCTGGATATCGTCGGCACCGGTGGCGATGGTGCGCACAGCTTCAACATTTCCACGGCGTCGTCGTTCGTCGCGGCGGCGGCGGGCGCGCGCGTGGCCAAGCACGGCAATCGCAGCGTGTCTTCGTCCAGCGGCAGCGCCGACGTGCTGGAGGCGCTGGGCGCGGCGATCGAACTGGAGCCCGGACAGGTCGCGCGCTGCATCGAGCAGGTCGGCATCGGTTTCATGTTCGCGCCGAAGCATCATCCGGCGATGAAAGCCGTCGCCGCGGTGCGCCGCGAAATGGGCGTGCGCACGCTGTTCAACATCCTCGGGCCGCTGACCAATCCGGCCGGCGCGCCGAACATCCTGATGGGCGTGTTCCACCCGGACCTGGTCGGCATCCAGGTGCGCGTGCTGCAACGCCTGGGCGCACAACGCGCGATCGTGGTGCACGGCCGCGACGGGCTGGACGAGATTTCCCTGGGCGGCGCCACGTTGATAGGCGAACTGCGCGATGGCCGCGTGCGCGAATACGAGATCGAACCGGAACAATACGGCTTCGCGATGGCGTCCAGCCGCAACCTGCGCGTGGCCGACGCGGTGCAGTCGAAAGCGATGCTGCTGGATGCACTGGAGAACCGGTCCGGCGTTGCACGCGACATCGTGACGTTCAATGCCGGTGCCGCGCTGTACGCGGCCGACGTCGCGGGTACGATCGAAGAAGGCATCGAGCGCGCGGGCGGGGTGATCGCTTCCGGCGCAGCGCGAGCGAAGCTGGACGAGTTCGTGCTTGCAACGCAATCCCCATGAGCGACATCCTGCAACGCATCCTCGCCCGCAAGGCGCAAGAGATCGAGGCGCGCAGCGCGACGCTGCCGCTGCGCGAATTGTCGGCGCGCTGCGCCGACCTGCCCGACACGCGCGGGTTCGCCGCGGCACTGGAAGCCAGGATCGAGGCCGGCGAAGCGGCGGTCATCGCCGAGATCAAGAAGGCCTCGCCCAGCGCGGGCGTGATCCGCGCGGATTTCGATCCTGCCGCGATCGCGCTCAGCTACGAAACGGGCGGCGCGGCATGCCTGTCGGTGCTGACCGACGTGGATTTCTTCCAGGGCTCCGACGCGTATTTGCAGCAGGCGCGCGCTGCTTGCGCGCTGCCTGTGCTGCGCAAGGATTTCACGATCGACGCGTACCAGGTCTATGAGGCGCGCGCGATCGGCGCGGATGCGATCCTGCTGATCGTGGCCGCGCTGGGTGATGCCGCGCTGCTGGAACTCTCGCTGCTCGCCGCCGAACTCGATCTTGACGTGCTGGTGGAAGTGCACGACGAGGCCGAACTGGAGCGCGCGCTCGACATTCCCGCGCCACTGATTGGCATCAACAACCGCGACCTGCGAACCTTCGAAACGCGCGTCGAAACGACATTGAACCTGCGGGAGCGGGTGCCGGACGAGCGCGTGCTCGTGACCGAATCGGGCATCCGCATGTGTGAGGACGTGAGGCGCCTGCGCGCGGCCGGCGTGCACGCTTTCCTGGTCGGCGAGACGTTCATGCGCGCGGCCGAACCGGGCAAGGAACTTGCACGTTTGTTCGGGTCAGACTGAACGAGGCGTGCGCATGAGCGCGGCGCTGCAACCCGAACCCCCATCCAGCCAAGCGAACCCGCAGCGCGTGGTGCTGTTCGACTTCGACGGCACGCTGTTGCACGGTGATGCGTACACGATGTTCATGCGCGCGCGTTACCGGCGCGGATGGTGGCGCGTGCTGCCGGTGCTGTTGATTTCGCCGGTGCTGCTGCCGATGTCGCTGTTGCGTCGCGGGCGGCTCGCGATCGCGCGCGTTTTGGTGCGGATCGCGCTGCTCGGCGTTTCCGAAACGCGTTATCGCGAGCTTGCCGAAATTTTCGGGCGGCAACTCGCGCGCGAGGCGCGGCTGTTTTCGCGCGCGGGTGTCACCGCGCTGCGGCAGCACGTGCATCGCGGTGATCGCGTGCTGATCGTCACCGCGTGCGAGGAAACCTTCGCCGCTGCGATCCTGGACGAACTGGGCCTCGGCGCGATCGAACTGGTCGGCTCCAGGCTCGCGCGTGGTGCCTTGGGCCTGCACACGCAGGTGCACAATATCGGCGCGGAGAAGCTGCGCCAGCTTGCACTGCGCGGCATCAATCCGCCATGGGACATCGCGATCAGCGATTCGCTGGTCGACCTGCCGATCCTCGCCGCAGCACGCGAGCCGATCCTGGTGAATCCGGATCGGCGGATGCTGAAGCGCGCGTCGGTGCTGGGGAAGAGGCCGGGGATCGCGGAGTGGGATTGATTGCAGGCGCGGTCCTGCAAGACAGATTCCGGGTTCATCGCCGATGAAGCTGGCGATGCCCCGGAATGACGATCTCTTTTTACGTTTTGCCGAGTCCCGAGTCCGAGTCCCGAGTCCCGGTCAGCGCGTGCCCTTCACCACGATCGTCTTCCCGCTCACCGAGATCGTGCCCTCGTCCTCCAGCTGCTTCAGCACGCGGCCGGCCATTTCGCGCGAGCAGCCGACGATGCGGGAGAGTTCCTGGCGCGAGATGCGGATCTGGGTGCCTTCCGGGTGCGTCATCGCGTCCGGCTCCTGGCACAGGTCCAGCAGCGTGCGCGCGATGCGATTGGTGACGTCCATGAATGCCATGCGGCTGACCTGCCGCGAGGTGCGCAGCAGCCGATTGGTGAGTTGCAGGCCGACCGCGAACAGGACCCGCGCGGTGTCGTCGCGCAGGGTGCTGCCGAACAGGTGGAACAGGCGTTCGTAGCTGATCTCGGCCAGTTCGCAGGGCGTGCGGGTGCGGATCAGCACCTCGCGTTGCGCCTGCTCGACGAACAGGCCCATCTCGCCGATGAACTCGCCGCGGTTGATGTAGGCGAGGATCAGCTCGCGGCCTTCGTCGTCCTCGGTGTTGACCGTGACGGAACCGTCAATGATGTAGTAAAGGGTGTTGGCCGGATCGCCCGGCCGCATGATCACCGTCTTGCTCGGATAGCGGCGGCGGTGGCATTGATCCAGCAGCCGCTGCATGGTGTCCGGCGTGGGTGCCAGCATGGCCGGAGCCTGCGAGCGTTCGTAGACCTGCTGCAGCAGGTAGCGCAATTCGGCCATTGCGTTTCATCCTCACGGACGTCCAGTCTTGAGTGTAGCATTCTGAATCGTGCGCGCGCGTTCCGTGAAAGCGGATCGCGCGGGGAATCCCCGCCGGTTATACTTTGTGCTTCCCCTTCGTCCGCGACCCGGCTCCCGCCGGCGCGCTCATGTCTCCCGACCGAGGATGCAGCCGTGGTCAAACCGCTGCCCCGCCTGAAGTTGCAGGGGTTCAACAACCTCACCAAGGCGCTCAGCTTCAACATCTACGACATCTGCTACGCGGTGTCGGAAACCCAGCGCGACCGCTACATCGATTACATCGATGAAGCGTACGACGCCGACCGCCTGACACAAATCCTGACAGACGTGGCCGACATCATCGGCGCCAACATCTTGAACATCGCGCGCCAGGACTACGACCCGCAGGGCGCGAGCGTCACGATCCTGATCTCCGAGCATCCGGTGGTGGAGAAGCTCGGCCGCGACATGATCTCCGATGCGGTGGTGGCGCACATGGACAAGAGCCACATCACCGTGCACACCTACCCGGAAACGCATCCGCACAATGGCATCGCGACCTTCCGCGCCGACATCGACGTCGCGACCTGTGGCGTGATTTCGCCGCTGCGCGCGTTGAACTACCTGATCGACAGCTTCGAGTCCGACATCGTCACGATGGACTACCGCGTGCGCGGCTTCACCCGCGACATCAAGGGCAAGAAGCACTACATCGACCACAAGATCAATTCGATCCAGGACTATCTCGCCAAGCACATCCGGCAGAAGTACGAGATGTTCGACGTCAACGTGTACCAGGAGAACATCTTCCACACCAAGATGCACGTGAAGGATTTCGACCTCGATACATATCTGTTCGAGGCACATGCGGAAGACCTGTCGTTCAAGGATCGCCAGCGCATCGAGCTGCTGCTGAAGCGCGAGATCGAGGAGCTGTTCCACGGCCGCAACCTGATGTAACTCCCGTCATTCCGGGGCCGCGCCTCGGCGCGGGACGCGGAATCCGGTGCTCTTTGCGCAAACAGAGTCACTGGATTCCCCCATTCGCGGGAATGACGCCACAAGGCGCTTCATTCAAACAAGGAACTGCTGCATGCATGGATTGCATCGCGCTCGATTCGTACCGCCGACTTTGCTCGCGTTACTCGCATTCGCCGCGCACGCGCAACAGCCTGCGGCCAGCTCACAGGATTCGGCGCAAAAACAGACCCTGCAAACGGTCGTCGTCACCGGCACGCCGGTGGCGCAGCCCGCGTTCGACGTGCCGGCGTCCGTCAGCGCCGTGCAGTTGAACGGCGAAGGCGCCGACCAGCCGGGCGTCAACGCCTCGGAAACTTTGCGCAGGGTGCCGGGCGTGCTGGCGCGCGATCGCCAGAACTACGCGCAGGACGAACAGATCTCGATCCGCGGCTTCGGCGCGCGCAGTACCTTCGGCGTGCGCGGCGTGCGGCTCTATACCGATGGCATTCCGGCGACCATGCCGGATGGACAGGGCCAAGTTTCGCATTTTGACCTGGGCTCGGCCGATCGCATCGAGGTGTTGCGCGGGCCCTTCTCGGCGCTGTACGGCAACTCGTCCGGCGGCGTGATCCAGCTGTTCACCGCCGACGGCAGCGACCCGTCGCAGCAGCGCATCAGCGCGCAGGCCAGCCGCTACGACACGTTCCATCTCGATGCCGATGCGCGCGGGCCGGCCGGCGGCTTCGGTTACAACGTGGACGTGTCGCACTTCAGCACCGGCGGCTATCGCGAGCACAGCCGTGCGCGCCGCGACAATGGCAACGCCAAGCTGACCTTCGACACGCGCGGCGGTGGCAAGCTCACGCTGCTCGCCAACACCGTGCGCCTGCCGCGGGCGCAGGATCCGCAAGGCCTGACCTGGTCGCAGGTCCTGGCCGATCCGCGCCAGGCTGCGCCGTCCTCGCTGACATTCGATACGCGCAAGAGCGTGCGCCAGAACCAGGGCGGCGCGGTGTACGAGCAGCCGATCGACGATCACCAGCAGGTGCGCGTGATGGCCTATTACGGCCGGCGCGACATCACCCAATTCCTGTCGGTGCCGGTGTTCGCGCAGGCC
>DASSEW010000064.1:0-14362 GCA_035695065.1 Rhodanobacteraceae bacterium
GGCGCGGGCGGCCCGGGCGTGCGCATCGAGACGCACATCTACGATGGCTACAAGATCCCGCCCAACTACGATTCCATGATCGGCAAGCTGATCGTGCACGGCCGCGACCGCGAAACGGCGATCGCGCGCATGCGCATCGCGCTTTCCGAGATGATCATCGACGGGGTCAAGACCAATATCCCGCTGCAGCAGCGGATCATGAACGACGGCGGTTTCCAGCACGGCGGCCAGAACATCCACTACCTGGAAAAGCGGATCGCCGAACGGAAAGAGAAAGGCATCACGCTCACGTAGGGCGGACACTGTCCGCCATCGCCGACATCCGCGGCGCCCACACAACGATTTGCGCCATCTACTTTTCGATGGCGGGCATTGCCCGCCCTACTTTCCATGCCGTTTCTGGAACTCTCGCTGACGCTCACCGCCGATCAACAGCCGCACGCGGAAGCTGCGCTGGAAGACCTCGGCGCGCATTCCATCACCCTGCTCGACGCGGATGCGGAAACGCCGGACGAGCGCGCGATCTTCGAGCCCGGCGTGGGCGAAACGCCGCTCTGGAAAGCGCTGGTGCTGGCCGCGCTGTTTGAAAGCGACGCGGATCGTGGCGTGATCGCCTCCGCGCTATGCGAATCGCTGTCCGAGTTGTCGCCGGAACAGATCGTGTTCCGCGAAGTCGCAGACCAGGATTGGGAGCGCGCCTGGATGGACCGCTTCCAGCCGATGCGGTTCGGGCGGCGGCTGTGGATTTATCCCTGGAACATCGAGCCGCCTGCGGAAGACCAATCGGTCATCGTCCGGCTCGATCCGGGCCTGGCCTTCGGCACCGGCACGCACCCGACCACGGCGTTGTGCCTGGAGTGGCTGGATTCACTCGATCTGCGCGGCAGGACGATCATGGATTTCGGCTGCGGTTCCGGCGTGCTGGCGATCGCCGCGCTGAAGCTCGGCGCCGCCCACGCGCTCGGCATCGACAACGATCCGCAGGCACTCACGGCCTCGCACGACAACGCACAACGCAATGGCGTGGCCGATCGGCTTGCGCTCTACGCGCCGGATGACTTGCCGAAGCACGAGCCGTGCGACGTACTGGTCGCCAACATCCTCGCCGGGCCGCTGCACGATCTCGCGCCATCGTTCGCGGCGTTGCTGAAACCCGGCGCACCGTTCGCGCTTTCGGGCATCCTCGCCGGACAGGAACGCGAACTGTTGCAACGTTACGCCGCGAACGGCTTCACCGGCTTGCGGACCGCGCAGCGCGAGGACTGGATGCGCATCGAAGGGACCAAGGGGAAACAGTAAAGAGTGAAGCGGCGGTTTCGCGACACCTCGCTCTTCCTCTTTATCCTTTTCCCTTTACTCTTCTCCGCACCATGTACACGCAATGCCCCGAATGCCTGACCGTCTACGCGCTGGATACGGCGACGCTGGCGCAGGGGCATGGCAGCGTGCGCTGCGCGCATTGCACGATGGTGTTCGATGCATTGCCGTCGCTGAGCGATGCGCTGCCGCCGGAGCCCTTCATGAATCTGCCGGTGCAGCCGCCCGCGCCGGATCCGCCGCAACTGGTGCAGCCGGTGTTCCGGCCGCACCCGGATTACATCTCGGAGACCGGAGCCGAGCCGACTTCGGCCGAGCCGGGTCCCGCCGTGACGCCGCCTGCCTTCGTGCGCCGGCGGCGCGCGCGCAGGCGCGGCCACAACGGACGCTGGATCGGCGGTTGCGCGGTGCTGGCGCTCTTGCTTGCGGGGCAACTGGCCTGGGCCAATCGCGTGGCGCTTGCCGACAACCCGCAGACGCGTCCGGCGCTCGCGCACGTGTGCGCCGCGCTGCGCTGCACGCTGCCGCCGAAGCAGGACCTGTCCAAGCTGACGCTGCTCTCGCGCGACATCCGTCCGCATCCGAGCGTGCCGGGCGCGCTGATCATCAGCGCGACGATCCGCAACGATGCCGACTTCACCCAGCCGTACCCGCTGATCCGCATCGCGCTGTCCGATCTGGACGAGAATGAAATCGCGATGCGGCGCTTCCGCCCGTCAGAGTACGTTAGCGATCCGAAAACGCGCGCGGCAGGACTCGCGCCCGGCGCGACCATCGCGGTGGCATTCGAAGTGGAAGACCCCGGCAAGAACGCGGTCGCGTTCGAATTCGGGTTTGAATAGCGAGTTGTCTCGCGAAATGTTGCTCGTCCTGCAACCCACAACCTGCAATCAGCGACCCGGTTCGTCCTTCGCACGTTTCTAGACAACGACACTCTTACCATTCTCAAAAGACGGCGTTACACTCACCGACCCGGGTGCGCAACGCACCGAGTTGCGAAACGAGACACGTGGAAGCTGCGGCCTTGAATGCGATAACGCCCCTGCACCCGACCGGCTCCGACACCAGTGGCGCGGCCGCGCTGCACGAATGCGTGGCGCGCAGCACCCGCCGCTTCCTCGCCGACCTCGACGGCACGCCTTGCGCGGAAGGTTTGTACGCGCTGCTGCTGCGCGAGGTCGAAGTGCCGCTGCTCACCGAGGTGCTGAACTGGTGCGGCGGTAACCAGAGCCGCGCCGCCGAGGCGCTCGGCATCAATCGCGCCACCTTGCGCAAGAAGTTGCTTGCGCATGGACTCGCCTGAGCCGCCCGGCGTGGCCGGCGCAGGCGCCATGCCCGCTGCGGTATCCGCGGTCGTTCCGGTACGCCGCGCGCTGCTGAGCGTTTCCGACAAGACCGGTCTCGCCGACCTCGGCCGCGCCCTGCACGCACTGGGCGTGGAGCTGATTTCCACCGGCGGCAGCGCGAACGCCTTGCGCGACGCCGGCGTGCCGGTGCGCGATGTCAGCGAGGTCACCGGCTTCCCGGAAATCATGGACGGCCGCGTCAAGACGCTGCATCCGAAAGTGCACGGCGGCCTGCTCGGCCGGCGCGAACTGGACGACGCGGTCATGCGCGAGCACGGCATCGCGCCGATCGACCTGCTGGTGGTGAACCTCTATCCGTTCGCGCAAACCGTTGCGCGCGAGGATTGCACCTACGAACAGGGCGTGGAGAACATCGATATCGGCGGCCCGGCGATGTTGCGCGCGGCGGCCAAGAACCACGAGCGCGTGGCGGTGGTGTGCGATCCGGACGATTACGCCGACCTGATCGAGACCCTGCACCGCGACGGCGGCAGCACGCCGGAGTTGCGCAAGCGCCTCGCCGCGGCGGCCTTCGCGCACACCGCGCGCTACGACGGCATGATCGCCGACTGGCTGTCGGCGCGCGTCGAAGGCGAGCAGGCGCACGCGTTCCCGCCGACGCTGCACGTTTCGCTGCGCCGCGCGCGCGAACTGCGCTACGGCGAGAACCCGCACCAGGGCGCCGCGTTGTACGTCGACGAACGCGCGCCCAACGGCAGCGTGGCCGGTGCGCGCGTGCTGGCCGGCAAGGAACTGTCATTCAACAATCTGGCGGATGCCGATACCGCGCTGGAATGCGTCAAGGCCTTCGGCAAGACGCCCGCGTGCGTGATCGTGAAGCACGCCAATCCGTGCGGGGTGGCGCTGGCGGACGATCCGCTGGCCGCCTACGAGCGCGCCTACGCGGGCGATCCGGTGTCCGCCTTCGGCGGCATCATCGCCTTCAACCGCGCGCTGGACGGCAACACCGTGCGCGCGATCCTCGCCAAGCAATTCGTCGAGGTGCTGGTCGCGCCGGAGTTCGATGCCGATGCGCTGGCGGCGCTCGCGAAGAAACCGAACGTGCGCGCGCTGGCGACCGGCGCATGGCCCGACACCGCGCCGCTCGCGCGCGACTGGCGTTCGATTGCCGGCGGCGTGCTGATGCAGGATTCCGATCGCGACACGCTGCTGCTTTCCGACCTGAAGGTGGTCAGCAAGCGCGTGCCGGACGCCATGCAGTTGCACGACCTGCTGTTCGCCTGGCACGTGGCGATGTTCGTGAAATCCAACGCGATCGTCTATGCGCGCGACGGCCGCACCATCGGCATCGGCGCGGGCCAGATGAGCCGGGTGGTGAGCGCGCAGATTGCCGCTCTGAAAGCCGAACAGGTGGATCTGGCCGTGACCGGCAGCGTGATGGCGTCGGATGCCTTCTTCCCGTTCCGCGACGGCATCGATGCCGCCGCACAGGCCGGCGTGCGCGCGGTGATCCAGCCGGGCGGTTCGATGCGCGATGCGGAAGTGATCGCCGCGGCGGACGAGCACGACCTGGCAATGGTGTTTACCAACATCCGCCATTTCCGCCACTAGTTGAGGCCGCATGTAGGGCGGACATTGTCCGCCGTCGCCCTGCAAGCGCCTCCTCTCGCCGCCGCGGGCAGTGCCCGCCCTACTCGATCCGATCAGCCGCCACCGTTGCCTTCGTCCGCCGGTTTCGGCGGCGCGCCCCACTGGTAGATCGTGTAGTACACCGGGCTGACCGGCCCCATGCGCGGGTCGCGGATCAGCTTGCCGGTGCCGCCGTTGACCATGAAAGTCTGGGTGACGCCGTTCTTCGGCGTGATCCGCACCATGTACAGCGTGGCGCCGCGCCGGTATTCCTCGACGGTGTCGCCGTTGGGTTCGGTTTTCACCGCCACCGTCGGCGCCTGCTCGCCGTTGGCCGCGCGCAACGAGGGCGCCTCCGACGGCGGGATGCTGCTGCTCGGCAGCGGAATCGAATTCGATTGCACGCCGGCGTCGTTGATGTCAGGCGGCGGCAGCCCGGAGCCGGGCGGTGGCGGCGCGGAATGTGCGGTGGCCAGCACCTGGGATTGCTGCGCGGAAGCGGCGAGCGGCAGTGCCGCGAAAAGGACCAGAACAAGAGCGAACGCGCGTGTCATGGTTGGCTTCCAATGTCGGGATCATCAGGATACACCGCGGCGCTGAACGCAGTGTGCGCCGTGAGACAATCCGCCGATGCCCAAGTTCGTCCTGATCGACGGTTCCAGTTATCTCTACCGCGCGTTCCACGCGCTGCCGCCGCTGACCAACCCCGCCGGCGAGCCGACCGGCGCGCTGTTCGGCGTGGTCAACATGCTGCGTGCCACGCTCAACGCGAAGCCGGACTACGCGGCCTTCGTGCAGGACGCTTCGGGCCCGACCTTCCGCGATGCGCTGTACGCCGAATACAAGGCCAATCGTGCGCCGATGCCCGACGACTTGCGCGCGCAGGTCGAACCGATGTTGAAGATCGTGCGCGCGCTGGGCCTGCCGATCCTGCGCGTGCAGGGCGTGGAAGCCGACGACGTGATCGGCACGCTGGCGAAACAGGGCGCCGAACAAGGCATCGAAGTCACGATCTCCACCGGCGACAAGGACTTCGCGCAACTGGTCGGGCCCAACATCACGCTGGTCAACACCATGTCCGGCAGCGTGCTCGACCGCGCCGGCGTGATCGAGAAGTTCGGCGTGCCGCCCGAAAGGGTGATCGACCTGCTGGCGCTGATGGGCGACATGATCGACAACATCCCCGGCGTGCCCAAGTGCGGACCGAAGACCGCGGCGAAATGGATCGGCCAGTACGGCGACCTGGACGGCGTGATCGCACACGCCGAAGAAGTCGGGGGCAAGATCGGGGAGAACCTGCGCGCCGCGCTGCCGCAACTGCCGCTGTCGCGGCAACTGGCAACCATCAAGCTCGATTGCGAGCTGGAGGTCGCGCCGACCGATCTCCGTTTGCGCGACCGCGACGTGGAAGCACTGCGCGAGTTGTACACGCGTTATGCGTTCACGCAGGCATTGAAGGAACTCGAAAAGGGGTCAGGTTCATTTTCGGAAGCGAAACCCGCGATTGCGCCGAACACCGGCGCGAAAATGAACCTGACCCCTTTTCCGCAACCTGGCGAATACGAGCTCGTCACCACGCGCGCGCAACTGGATGCGTGGCTCGGGAAGCTGCGCAGCGCCGAGCTCATCGCCTTCGACACCGAGACTACCTCACTGGATGCGATGCAGGCGCACCTGGTCGGCTTGTCGTTCGCGGTGGAAGCCGCGCACGCCTGCTACATCCCTCTCGGCCACGATTATCCCGGGGCGCCAGCGCAACTGCCGCGGGACGAAGTGCTGGCCGCGCTGAAGCCGATCATGGAAGACGCCAGCCGGCCCAAGCTCGCCCAGAACGCCAAGTACGACCTCAACGTGCTGTCGTCCTGCGGCATCACCGTGCACGGGCTGGCGTTCGACAGCATGCTGGAATCCTATGTGCTGAACGCGACCGCCGGCCGCCACGACATGGATACGCTGGCGAAGCGCCACCTTGATTACGACACGGTGAAGTACAACGACGTCACCGGCAAGGGCGCGAAGCAGATTTCGTTCTCGCAGGTGGACCTCGACACGGCCTGCCGCTACGCCGCCGAGGACGCCGACATCACCCTGCGCCTCCACCAGGCGCTGTGGCCGCAGGTGCAGGCCCAGGCGCACACGAAAAAGCTGTTCGAGGAGATCGAACTGCCGCTGGTGGAAGTGCTGGCGCGGATGGAGCAGCGCGGCGTGCTGGTGGATGCGGCCACGCTCAAGCGCCAGAGCGATGAGCTGGGCAAGCGCATGCACGAATTGCGGCAGCGCGCGTTCGCGGTGATCGGCCACGACTTCAACGTGGATTCGCCCAAGCAGTTGCAGGCGCTGCTGTTCGACGAGCTGAAACTCCCGGCGCTGATGAAGACGCCCACGGGCCAGCCCTCCACCAACGAGGAGGCGCTGGAGGCCATCGCCGACCAGCACGAACTGCCGCGCGTGATCCTGGATTACCGTGCGCTGGCCAAGCTGCGCAGCACCTACACCGACAAGCTGCCACTGATGGTCAATCCGCGCACCCGCCGCGTGCACACCTGCTACCACCAGGCGGCGGTCGCCACGGGGCGCGTGTCGTCCACCGATCCGAACCTGCAGAACATCCCGATCAAGTCCGAGGAAGGCCGGCGCATCCGCCAGGCGTTCATCGCACCAACCGGCTGGAAGGTTGTGGCGGCGGATTATTCGCAGATCGAACTGCGGATCATGGCGCACCTCTCGGGCGACGCCACGTTGATCCGCGCGTTCAAGGAAGGCGCGGACGTGCACCGCGCCACTGCCGCGGAGGTTTTCGGCGTGTCGCCAGGGCAGGTGGATGCCAACCAGCGCCGCGCGGCCAAGGTGGTCAACTTCGGGCTGATGTATGGCATGAGCGCGCACGGGTTGTCGCGCGCGCTCGGCATCGGGCGGCTGGAGGCCGGCGAATACATCGCCCGCTATTTCGAGCGTTTCCCCGGCGTGCGCGCGTTCATGGACTCCACGCGCGAACAGGCGCAGCGCGACGGCTACGTGGAAACGTTGTTCGGCCGGCGGCTGTACCTGGAAAGCTTGCGCTCGCGCAATGCCGCGCAGCGCGCCGGCGCCGAACGCGCAGCGATCAACGCACCTATGCAGGGCACGGCCGCCGACATCATCAAGCGCGCGATGATCGAAATCGATCGCTGGCTGCTGCAGCGTGACGACGCGCACATGCTGATGCAGGTGCACGACGAACTGGTGTTCGAAGTGAAAACCGAAGCGCTGGATGAAGTCGTCGCCGGCGTGCAGCAGCGCATGCAGGCCGGCGCGGAGCTATCGGTACCGCTGCTCGTCGAAGTTGGAGCAGGCGCCAATTGGGATGAGGCGCATTGAATGTGGTCGTGCCGTGATGGGTGAGCGGTGAGCGGGGCAACCCGAGGCCTCGCGCTCTTTCGCTCACGGCTGACCGCTCACGTGCCCTCACCGCGTTTGGCCGTCCAAACGCCCGCCACCGTGCCGGAAGTCACCCCGATTTCCAGCATGAATCACTCCTGAATTGGGCCCGAAAACTCATTTGAACTTAACGACCCGCGTGCTTATCTAAGCATCGGACGCACGCAACGGCGTCCGGGTTTCACTCACCTCCCTGAGTGAACCGCAGGGGTCGAATCCCTCCCCAGGTTCGGCTCCACCCCGCCCCGAGAGCTCCCCCCTGGCTCTCGGGGCATTTTATTTCTGCGCCACGGGAAAACACTTGCGATTGCTTTCACGCGCTACTCGCGTAGGATCACACGACATTCACCGAGGGAGTCTCGCATGCGTGCAGCGCTGATCGTGATCGGCCTCATCCTCGTCGGCGTCGGCGTGTGGATCGCGCTCGGCCGGTTGACCTACAACTCCACCAAGACCGAAGCGCAACTCGGTCCGCTGTCGGTACAGACGACCCAGGAGAAGGCCGTGCCGGCAGCGCTGGGTTACATCGGCATCGTGATCGGCGCGGGCCTGGTGATCGCGGGCGCCGCGCGCAAGGCCTGATTCGCGCAAGCGCGCAGTCCGCCGGTTCGGCGAGTCACAGGCCGAGCTTGCCGGCGAGTCCTTCCAGCCTTTGCAGATCCGCGCCTGCGGCCGGAACCTTGCCGTTCGGGGTGAGGTGATCCACGGCTGTCGGCAAGTGCCTGGCGAGCTCGTTCATCACCTGTGACGGATCCGTTCCCGTCTTCTGTGCAAGCTCCTGGACATGCGCGCCCAGCGGCGTGCCCGCCAGCGCTTTCTCCAATTGCGCGGCGCTGATGCCCTGATTGCTGCCGCTGGAAATCCAGGAATGCACCGCGCCTTCCAGGCCGCCTTTCTCCAGCGTGCCGATCAGTCCCTGCAAGCCGCCCGCCTTTTTGATCAGGCTTTCGACCATGCCCATCGCGGATGCGCGGCCCGCGTTCTGATTTCCAGCCACTCCACCAAGCTCGTCCAGCAATGACATCGTGTTCTCCTGTTGCGAAGCGGGTCTTCCTTGCCCATAAACCATACGCGGATCCGGGAGAGCGCACCCGCATGGCCGCTACAATCGGCGGATGGATGTCTCGCATTTGCTCGATTCGTTGAACGCCGCGCAGCGCGAGGCGGTCAGCGCCCCGCCCGGCTCGTACCTGGTGCTGGCCGGTGCCGGTTCCGGCAAGACCCGCGTCCTGACCCATCGCATCGCCTGGCTGGTGGAAGTGGAACGCGTGCCGCCGTGGGCGATTCTTGCGGTCACCTTCACCAACAAGGCCGCGGGAGAAATGCGTGGCCGACTGGATTCCTTGCTGCCTACCGGCACGCGCGGCCTGAGTGTCGGCACCTTCCACGGCATCGCGCACCGGCTGCTGCGACGGCACTGGCGCGAAGCCGGCTTGCCGGAAACGTTCCAGATTCTCGATGCCGACGACCAGCAACGGTTGGTGAAGCGCGTCGTGGCGGGCCTGGGGCTGGACGAAGCGCGCTTCCCGCCGCGCCAGGCGACCTGGCAGATCAATGCCTGGAAGGACGAAGGCAAGCGGCCCGACGCGATCGAAGCCGGCGATCACCCCGTCACGCGCACGTTCCTGTCCATCTACCGCGCCTACGAGGAAGCCTGCCGCCGCGCGGGGCTGGTGGATTTCGCCGAACTGCTGCTGCGCGCGCACGAACTGTGGCTGCACAACCCCGAGGTGCTCACCCATTACCGCGAGCGCTGGCGGCACCTGCTGATCGACGAGTTCCAGGACACGAATGCCTTGCAATACGCGTGGATCCGCGTGCTGGCCGGCGACACCGGAAAAGTTTTCGCGGTCGGCGACGACGACCAGTCCATCTACGGCTGGCGCGGCGCGCGCGTGGAAAACATGCACGCGTTCCTGCGCGACTTCGCGGGCGCCAAGACCATCCGGCTGGAGCAGAACTACCGCTCCACCGCCACGATCCTCGAAGCCGCCAACGCGATCATCGCGCTGAATCCCTCGCGGCTCGGCAAGCAGTTGTGGACGACCGGCGACAAGGGCGAGGCGATCGCGCTGTATTCGGCCTACAACGACCAGGACGAGGCGCGCTTCGTGATCGAGCGCATCCGCGAGCACATCGAGCACGACGGCAGGGCCGACGAGATCGCGATCCTCTATCGCAGCAACGCGCAATCGCGCGCGTTCGAAGAACAGCTGCACCAGTACGACATCCCCTATCGCGTCTACGGCGGCCAGCGCTATTTCGAGCGCGCCGAAGTCAAGGATGCGCTGAGCTACCTGCGGCTGAGCGCCAACCGCCACGACGACGCCGCCTTCGAACGCGCGGTCAACACGCCGCCGCGCGGAATCGGCGAGCGGACACTGGACCAGCTGCGCCGCCGCGCGCGCGCGGAAAATATTTCCATGTGGGACGCGGCGCTGGCCGAGTTGTCCGGCGCGGAGCTGAGTGCGCGGGCGAAGAATGCGCTGAAGGCGTTCCTCACGCTGATCGAGGAATTCGCGCGCAGCTTCCAGTCACTGAATCTCTCCGAGCAGGTCGAACACGCGATCGCGCATTCGGGCCTGCGCGATTACTACGAACGCGATTCGCGCGGCAATGCGGAGTCGCGCGTGGAAAATCTCGACGAACTGGTGAACGTCGCCAGCCGCTTCGAACCGACCCAGGAAGATGTGGAAGCAGGCCTGTCGGAACTGGCCGCCTTCCTCGCCCACGCCGCGCTGGAAGCCGGCGAAGCACAGGGCGAAATCGGACAGCCCTGCGTGCAGTTGATGACGCTGCACTCGGCGAAAGGCCTGGAATTCCCGATCGTGTTCCTGGTCGGGCTGGAGGAAGGCCTGTTCCCCAGCCAGCGCTCGACCGAGGACGCCTCACGGCTGGAAGAGGAGCGTCGGCTGGCCTACGTCGGCATCACCCGCGCACGCCAACGATTGATCCTGACCTACGCCGAATCGCGCCGCATGCACGGTTCGGAAATGCTGGCGCGACCGTCGCGTTTCCTCGCCGAATTGCCGCAGTCATTGCTGGAAGAAGTGCGCCCGCGCGCCAAGATCACGCGTCCCGTTTACGCGCCGCGCGACTACGGCCACAAGCCGCTGGCGGACGAATCCGCGCCGGTGAAACTCGGCCAGCGCGTGCGCCACGCGCATTTCGGCGAAGGCGTGGTGGTGAGCGCGGAAGGCAACGGCGCGCACACGCGAATCCAGGTCAATTTCGTCGACGTCGGCCCGAAGTGGCTGGTGGCGGCGTATGCGAATCTGACAGCGCTGTAAATGCGATCGTCAAATGCGCGTCATTCCTGGGCCGTCCGGCAGGTCGGAACCCGGAATCCGATTTCAAAAAACGAGGAGCAGATTCCGGATCGCCGCTGCACGGCGTCCGGAATGACGGACTATTTTTGCGGCGGATTGGAATACCCGTCCAGCGCGAGCTTCAGCAGGATCTTCATCTCCTCGCGCAGCGGTAGAGGTGCGACGACTTCCGCGTCCGGCCCGTACTTCATCACGTCCATCAGCAGCTCTCGCGAGTTCGAATACGGCACGCGCAATTCGTAGCGGCCGTCGGACAGGAACTGGCCTTCCTGCTGCGAATGCCAGTGCTCGTCGGCCACCCAGCGCGCCGCGCGCACGGAAAAACGGAGCGTGGCCCAGGCTTTCGGCGCGCCGGCGAAAATGCCGTAGCTGGACGCGAGCACCGCATCCAGTTCGGTGTTGTCGCGGTCCAGCGCCGCCGCTTCCAGTTGTTCCGGTTCGGCGATGCGGTCGACCGCGAAGCTGCGCAGCGCCTCGCGATCGTGATCCCACGCATCGAGGTACCAGTTGTCGCGGTAATGCGTCAGCCGCTGCGGCGAAACCGTACGCGTGGAATCGGCATCGGTCGTTCGCGCGCGATAGCGGAATTTCAGCCGCTTGCGTGCGAGCACCGCGCCGGCCACAATCCGGAACACCCGCTGGTCGAGCTTGCGCGCGCCGTACGGGATCACCCGGATGCGCTCCAGCGGCAGCGCCGCGCCGCCCTGCTCGCTGATGAGGTGTTCCATGCGCGACTTGAACGGCGCCAGCGCGCCGGCCAGCACGCCCGGATCCGAACGGCCGATCAACTCGTTCAACACCATCAGCGCGGCCAGTTCTTCGCTGGTCAGCCACAGGCCGGGCAGTTCGAAGCGGTCGGCCTCCTCGCGATCGTAGGAAAAGCCGTGCCGCTCGCTGTCACTCTCCAGCGGCGCACCCAGCGCGTCGCGCAGGAACGCGATGTCCCGATAAAGCGTGGCGCGCGAGCAGCCGAGTTCTTCCTTCAGGCGCTCCTGGCTGACCGGGTGGCGCGCGGCCTTGAAGATGCGATGGAGGGTCAGAATGCGCTCGTAGCGATCCATGGCGGGTGCACGTGAAAACGGTGACGAAAGCATGACGGCATGCCATCACCGCGGCAAGCGCAACGGCGCATCGGCTAACATCATCTCTCGTCAATTCGTCATCCCGGCCAAAAGCCGCCATCCATGGCCAAGAGCTCCGCGGCCCGGATCCGGCGCCGCGAAGGTCAAGGCGCTGGATCTCCGCGTACGCGGGAATGACAGCACGGGAACCCGATGCCGCACCGCAACCTCAAACTCAACGAGCCCACTGGCGACGAGGTCAAGACGACCACGTGCTACATGTGCGCGTGCCGGTGCGGGCGAGGCGGCGCGCTTGCGATCTGCCTTGAATGGCAGATCGCGCGCCGGCGAGCGACCGGCCATGGAGGGCCGGGCCGGCACCACCCGCCAGGGACGGCTCGATAGCGGTGAAGCGGTAAACCACAGCACGCGCGCACACATGCCCCACAAGAATCTCAAACTCAACGAGCCCACCGGCGACGAGGTCAAGACGACCACGTGCTACATGTGCGCGTGCCGGTGCGGGATAAGAGTGCACCTGAAGAACGGCCGCGTCCGCTACATCGACGGCAATCCGAAGCATCCGGTCAACCGCGGCGTGATCTGTGCGAAGGGTTCGTCCGGCATCATGCAGCACTACTCGCCGGCGCGGTTGCGCAAGCCGCTGCTGCGCACCGGCGAACGCGGCGAGCGCCAGTTCCGCGAGATCGAATGGGACGAGGCGCTCGACATCGCGACGAAATGGCTTTCCGACATTCGCGCGCGCAATCCGGATGAACTGGCCTTCTTCACCGGTCGCGACCAGTCGCAAGCGCTGACGGGCTGGTGGGCGCAGCAGTTCGGCACGATCAACTACGCCGCGCACGGCGGCTTCTGCTCGGTGAACATGGCCGCGGCCGGCATGTACACCTTCGGCGGCTCGTTCTGGGAATTCGGCGAGCCGGATTGGGATCGCACCAGATACCTGATGCTGTGGGGCGTGGCCGAGGACCACGATTCGAACCCGATCAAGCTCGGTCTGGGAAAGCTGAAGGCGCGTGGCGCCAAGGTCGTGGTGGTGAATCCGGTGCGCTCGGGCTACGGCGCAATTGCCGACGAGTGGATCGCGATCAATCCCGGCACAGACGGACTGTTGGCCGGCGCGCTGATCCGCGAACTGCTGATCCACGATCGCGTGGATTTCGACTACCTGGTGCGTTACACCAATGCGCATCATCTGGTGATCCGCGCTCCCGGCGCCGCTGACGACGGACTGATCGCGCGGGATGAAAAGGGCAAGCCGTTGTGCGCGGTGCGCGTTTTCTCTTCTCGTCATTCCGGGGCCGCCGAAGGCGGAACCCGGAACCCGGTGTCTTCAGATACGAAAGCAGAGGCGCTGGGTCCCGGCTTGCGCCGGGATGACGAATTTTTGTTGGTCGACGCCACGCAAGCCGACATCGCACCGCTGGTCGCGGGCGAGTACGCCCTGCCCGATGGCCGCAAGGCCATGCCGGCATTCCAGTTGGTGGCCGAACGTTTTCTCGCCGACGGCTATGCGCCGGAAAACGTGGCCGCACGCTGTGGCGTCGATGCGGCCACCATCGGTCGCCTCGCCGCCGAGCTCGCGCACGTCGCGTTCGATGAAGCCATCGAACTGCCGATCGCGTGGACCGACACGCACGGCCGCCGCCGCGACTCGATGATCGGACGCCCGGTGTCGATGCATGCCATGCGCGGCATTGCCGCGCATGCCAACGGTTTTCACACTTGCCGCACGATCCACGTGCTGCAGATGCTGCTGGGCGCACTCGATACGCCCGGCAGTTTTCGTTACCAGCCGCCGTATCCGAAACCCGCGCCACCCGGCAACAAGCCGGCGAAATCGCGCAAACAGGATGGCACGCTTACCGGCAATCCGTTGGGCTATCCGCAGTCGCCCGACGATCTGCTGGTGGACGAACACGGCGCCCCGCGCCGGATCGATCACGCCTTCAGTTGGGAATTTCCGCTGGCCGCGCACGGCCTTTTGCAATCGGTGATCCGCAACGCGGTCGACGGCAACCCGACCAGGATCGACACGCTGTTCCTGTTCATGGCCAACATGGGCTGGAACTCGGCGATGGATACCGCTACCACGCGTGAACTGTTGTGCGCGCGCGAGGACAATGGCAATTACAGCATCCCCCACATCATCTACTCGGACGCCTACGATTCGGAAACGGTGGCGTTCGCCGACCTGGTGCTGCCCGACACGACTTATCTCGAACGCTACGATTGCGTCAGCCTGCTGGATCGTCCGATCAGCGACGCCGAAGCCGCCGCC
>DASSEW010000065.1:0-26167 GCA_035695065.1 Rhodanobacteraceae bacterium
CCAGCGTAGCCAGGACCTCGGCGATGCCGCTCATGCCGGCGCCGCCGATGCCGATGAAGTGCACGCGGCGGAACGCCTGCATGATGTCGGTGTGCGCGGGGAGGCGGCGCGGCGTCATGCGGCCACCTCCAGGCAACGTTGTGCAATCGTCGCCGCGGCGTCGGGCTTCGCAAGCTTGCGCGCCGACTGCGCCATGGCCAGCAGGCGTTCGCGATCGCCGAGCAGGCGTTGCAGACGATGTGCGAATTTCGCGGTATCGAAGTCGCGCTCCTGCACCAGTTCCGCGGCACCGACTTCGACGAAACCTTCCGCGTTGCGGGTCTGGTGGTCGTCCACCGCATACGGGAACGGAACCAAGATCGCGCCCAGGCCCGCCGCGGCGAGTTCGGCCAAGGTCAGTGCACCGGCGCGACAGATCGCGAGGTCCGCATCGGCATAGACGCGCGCCATGTCTTCGATGAACGGTTCCACGCGCGCTTCCACCTGCGCGCGCGCGTACGCCGCGCGCGTCGCTTCCACGTGCGCCGCGCCGCATTGGTGCAGCACGCGCGGACGCTGCGCTTCGGGAACCAATGCCAGCGCTTCGGGCACGCGCAGGTTCAACGCGCGCGCACCGAGACTTCCACCGAGTATCAGCAGCGACGGCCGTTCGCTCTCGCGCGGAGCGAAACGGTGCGCGGGCGAAGGCAGTGCAGCGATGGCCGCGCGCACCGGGTTGCCGGTCCACTCGGCGTGCGTGTGCGGCGAAAATGCATCGGAAAAGCCGGCCAGCACGCGTCGCGCGAATTTCACCAGCACGCGATTGGTGAATCCGGGAATGCGGTTCTGCTCGTGCACCAGCAACGGTTTGCGCAGCAGCCACGCGGCAAGACCGCCGGGCCCCGCGACATAGCCGCCCATGGAAAGCACGCTGCGCGGCTGGTTCTCGCGCAGCACGCGCAAGGATGCGAGCAGCGCGCGCAACAGCATCCACGGCGCGGTCAGGCGCGCGAGCATTTTCTTCCCGCGCAAACCGGAGACCGGCACCGTCTCGAGCGCGATCCCGCGCGCGGGCACCAATTTCGTTTCCATGCCGCCGGTCGCGCCCAGCCACAGCACCGGGATTTCGCACGCGCGCAGCGCATCGGCCACCGCGAGGCCGGGAAAGATATGGCCGCCGGTGCCTCCGGCCATGATCAGCACGGGCGCGCTCGCGTTGCTCATGCGTGCACCTGCCCGATGTGCGGTTCGACGCGCCCGCGCGCCGCGAGCGGCAGCGGTTGCGACGGCGCGCTCTTCGCGCGCGGCTCCGCCACGCGCGTGGCCATGCGGCGCGCGTCTTCCGCGCGATGGATTTCGAAGCTGGCGCGCAGCAGCACGCCCAGCATCACGCAGGTCATCAGCACGCTGGAACCGCCGGAGCTGATCAGCGGCAGCGTGAGCCCCTTGGTCGGCAGCACGCCTAGGTTCACGCCCACCGATACCAGCGCCTGCAGGCCGATCATCAGCGAGATGCCGAACGCGACATAGCCGGCGAAACGCTGCCCCACTTCCACGCCGCGCAGCCCGAGCATCAGTCCACGTCCGACCAGCAGCGCGAACAGTCCGAGCACGAACACGATGCCCGCGAGCCCCAGCTCCTCGCCGATCACGGCGAGGATGAAGTCGGTATGCGCCTCGGGAAGATAGAAGAGTTTCTGCACGCTGCCGCCGAGACCGACGCCGAACCATTCGCCGCGGCCGACCGCGATCAGCGCCTGGGTCAGCTGGAAGCCGTCGTTGAACGGGTCTTTCCAGGGATCGAGGAACGACGTCAGCCGCTTCACGCGATAGTCGGTGCTGAGCGCCAGGTACATCGCCACCGGGATCAGCGGTGCACCGAGGATCAGCAAGTTGCGCATGCGCGCACCGGCCAGCCAGACCATGCCGACCGTGACCGTCGCGATCAGCGCAGCCGAACCGAAGTCCGGTTGCGCCAGCAGCAGCGCGGCGGTGAAGGCCGCGACGCCAACCGGCTTCACCACGCCGAAGAAGTTGCGCTCCACGCCTTCGCGGTGGCGGACCAGATAGCTCGCCAGGTACAGCACGATGATCAGCTTCACCGCTTCGACCGGCTGGAAGCCGATCACGATCAAATTGATCCAGCGCCGCGCGCCGTTGATGCGCATGCCGAAGTGCGGCACGAATACCGCGAGCAGCAGGGCGAAGCCGAGCAGCATCGCGCCGAACGCGAACTTCTCCATGTGGCGCAGTTCCATCTTCATCAACGCCAGCGCCATCGCGCCTCCGAGCGCGAGGAACAGCACGTGCCGCTTCAGGTAATAGAACTCGCCGATGTGCTGGCCGTCGGCCACCGCGATCGAACTGGACGCGACCATCACCACGCCAAAAGCAGCCAGCGCAATGGACGCGGCGAGCAGCCACGGGTCGTAGCGGCCCTGCGCGCCGTGCTTGCGGACCGCCTGAGATGTTTCGAACCAGGCGAGCATCGCTATCGCACCTTCAATGTCGCAAGGCCAATCAACACCAGCACCACCGAAATGATCCAGAAGCGCACGATCACGCGCGGCTCGGGCCAGCCCTTCAATTCGAAGTGGTGGTGGATCGGTGCCATCCGGAACAGCCGCTTGCCGGTGAGCTTGAAGCTCGCGACCTGCAACATCACCGACGCCGTCTCCACCACGAAGATGCCGCCCATCACCAGCAGGATGATTTCCTGGCGCACCACCACCGCCACGCAGCCGAGCGCGGCGCCCACCGCGAGCGCGCCGATGTCGCCCATGAACACCTGCGCGGGATAGGTGTTGAACCAGAGGAATCCCAAACCTGCCCCGGTCAGCGCGCCGCAGAACACCGCCAGTTCGCCCGCGCCGGGAATGCTCGGGATGCCGAGATAATTCGAGAACACCGCGTTGCCGGACAGGTACGCGAACACGCCGAGCGCGCCGGCGACGAGCACGCTCGGCATGATCGCCAGGCCATCCAGACCGTCGGTCAGGTTCACCGCGTTGGAGAACCCGACGATCCAGAAATAGGCGATCACCACGAAGACGATGCCGAGCGGATGCGCGACCTGCTTGAACAACGGCACGAACAGCGAGGTCGCCGCCGGCACATCCGCGGTGTGGAACAGGAACACCGCGGCCGCGATGCCGACGATGGACTGCGCCAGGTATTTCCAGCGCGCCGGCAGCCCGCGCGAATCGCGCAGCACCAGCTTGCGGTAATCGTCGTAGAAGCCGATCGCGCCGAACGCCAGCGTCACGATCAGCACCGTCCACACGTAGCGGTTGCGCAGGTCGGCCCACAACAGCGTGCCGATCGCGATCGCGGCGATGATCAGCGCGCCGCCCATCGTCGGCGTGCCGGCCTTGGAAAAATGCGACTGCGGGCCCTCGCGGCGGATCACCTGTCCGACCTTGATCTCGGTCAACCGGCGGATCACCTTCGGCCCTGCCAGCAGCGAAACGGCCAGCGCGGTGAGCGCCGCCAGGATCGTGCGGAAGGTGATGTACTCGAACAGCCGGAAGGCGCCGTAATGGCGCTCCAGCCAGAGCGCCAGTTCAAGCAGCATGTCGCGCGCCTCCTCCGTCGCCACCCAGCAGCGCCGCGACCACGTGCTCCATGCCAGCCGAACGCGAACCCTTGACCAGCACGCTCAATCCCGCGTGCAGTTGCGCGCGCAACCCGGCGATCAGGTCCGCCTGCGTCGCGAAGTGCCGTGCATTCGCGCCGAACGCCTGCGCCGCGTGCGCGGACAGCGCACCGACTGCGAACAGTTTCTCGATGCCAGCATCGAATGCCTGCTTGCCGATCTGAGCGTGCATGGTCGCGGCATCGCTGCCGAGTTCCGCCATGTCGCCCAGCACCAGCCAGCGCTCGCCGGGCTGCAGGGCGAGCGTGGCGATGGCCGCGCCGGTGGAACCGGGATTGGCGTTGTAGCTGTCGTCGATCACGCTCCAGCCGCCGGGCGCGACTTGTTTGCGGAGGCGGCCGCCGACCGTCGGCGCGTTCTGCAATCCGTCGACAATGGTCACGAGCGGCACTTCGAGCGCCTGCGCGATCGCTGCCGCCGCCAGCGCATTGCCGACGTTGTGGCGACCGGGCAGCGGCAACCGCACGGCATGCGAACCGGCCGGCGTCACCAGCGTGAACGCGCTGGCTTCCGGTTGCAGCACGATGTCGTCCGCACGCACGTCCGCTTTCGCACCGAAACCGAAGCGCAGCACGCGCCGCGAACCCGCAAGTCCGGCGAAGAAATCCGCGAACGCGTCGTCCGCATTGATGATCGCCGTGCCGTCGGCGGGCAGCGCCTGGTACAGCGCGCCCTTGGTTTCGGCCACGCCTTCCAGTGTGCGCATGCGTTCAAGATGCGCCGGCGCGATGTTGTTGACGAGGCCGACTTCGGGCCGCGCGATGGCGGCGAGGTAGGCGATGTCGCCAGGCTTGCCCGCGCCCATCTCCATCACCGCGTATTCGCTGTCCTGCGGCATGGAGAGCAGCGACAGCGGCAGGCCGATCTCGTTGTTGAAATTGCCGGCGTTGCTGTGGGTGCGGCCGTGACGTTGCAGGATGGATGCGGTGAGCGTCTTCACCGTGGTCTTGCCGTTGGAACCGGTGATGCCGACCACGCGCGCGCGCCGCTTGGCGCGCACCGCACTGGCGAGATCGCCCAGCGCAAGCAGCGTGTCGGCGACGACCACCTGCGGCAGATCGCTGTTCACCTTGCGCATCACCAGCGCGCCGGACGCGCCACGTTCGGCGGCCTGCGCGAGATGCTCGTGGCCGTCGTGGTGTTCGCCTTTCAGCGCGACGAACAATTCGTCCGCGCCGACCTTGCGGGAATCGGTGGCGACCGCGCACACGGCCGCATCCGCGCCATGCAGCGTGCCGCGCGTCCACAGGGCCACTTCGGAGAGGCGCAGGCTCAGCATCGCTGCGCCTCCAGTGCCGAACGCGCGACGGCAAAATCGTCGAACGGGCGCTTCACGCCCGCGCTTTCCTGATAGGCCTCGTGGCCCTTGCCGGCGATCAGCACCACGTCGCCCGCGCGCGCTTCACTCAATGCGAGTTCGATCGCGCGTGCGCGGTCGCGCATCACGCGCGCACGCTGCGGCTGCGCGAAGCCGGCGAGGATGCCCGCCACGATCGTGTCGCCGTCCTCGCCCCGCGGGTTGTCGTCGGTAACGATGCACACGTCGGCATGGCTTTCCGCAATCGCGCCCATCTGCGGACGCTTGCCGGCATCGCGCTCACCGCCCGCACCGAACACGCAGATCAATTTGCCTTCACAATGCGCACGCAACGTGGTCAGCGCCTGCTGCAACGCATCCGGCGTGTGCGCGTAATCCACGACCACCAGCGGACAAGCGCCGCCGCCGAGGCGGTTCATGCGCCCGGTCACCGGCTCCAGCGTTTGCAGCACCTCACTAATCCGTTCGAACGGCACATCCAGTGCGCCGAGCGCGCCGGCGACCGCAAGCAAGTTGGCGACATTGAAGCGCCCGAGCAGGCGACTGTGGATCGCACCCGAGCCCCAAGGCGTGTGCAAATCGAAATCGATGCCCTCGGAGTGCGTGCGCACATGGGTGGCGCGCAATTCCGCGTCGTCGTTTTCGATTGCGTAGCGGAGAAGTTTTTTCCATCCCTGGGACTGGGTCCCGGCCAATCCGTGGCCGGGATGGCGAACAGTGTTCTCGATCTTCGAGGCGAGTTCGCGCCCGAATGCGTCGTCCATGTTGATCACCGCCGCGCGCAAGCCGGGCCACGCGAACAGCTTCGCTTTCGCCGCGCCGTAGGCTTCCATCGTGCCGTGGTAATCGAGGTGGTCGCGGGTGAGATTGGTGAACACCGCGACGTCGAAGCCGACTGCATCCACGCGGTGCTGGTCGAGCGCGTGCGAGGACACTTCCATCGCCACGTGCGTCGCGCCGGCATCGCGGAACTGCGCCAGCAGCGCGTGCACGCTGATCACGTCCGGCGTGGTGCGCTCGCCCGCCTGCAGCGCGCCGTGCAGGCCCGCGCCGAGCGTGCCGATGGTCGCCGCGCGATGGCCGAGGTTGCTGAACGCCTGCGCCAGCAATTGCACGGTCGAAGTCTTGCCGTTGGTGCCGGTGACGCCGACCAGCGTCATCGCCTCCGAAGGGCGATCGAAGAAGCGTGCGGCGATTTCGCCGAGGTGGGTGCGGAGATTTTCAATCCAGACGACGGCCGCTTCGTTTCCCGTCTCCCGCTTCCTGTCTCCCACCTTTTCCGCGAGCACCGCCACCGCGCCGTGCTCGAACGCGCCCGGTGCAAACGCGATTCCGTGCGCGCGTGCACCATGCAGCGCGACGAACGCATCGCCCTTGCGCACCGCGCGCGAATCCTGGGTAAGCCCCGACACGACGATGTCACCGCCGCGCGGAACCTGCGCGATGCCGCGCAACAGTTCGTCCAAGCGCATGGCGCGTTGCACGGCGCTCATGGGCGGGTCTCCTGCGGCGACTTGCGCACGTCGGCCACGGGCGTCGGTGCAGCCGGCGTTGCCGGTTGCGGAGCGCCGGCGTACCAGCGCTGCACGTTGTCGGGCGGAACATCCAGCAACCGCATCGCGCCGGTCATCACCTGGCTGAACACCGGTGCGGACACCAGGCCGCCGAAATACATGCCGCCCTTGCCCGCGTCGCGGATCACCACCACGCCGACCAGGCGCGGGTTGTCGGCCGGGATGATCCCGCAGAACAATGCGGTGTAGCGGTTCGGCGCGTAGCCGCCGGCGATCGCGATGTGCGCGGTGCCGGTCTTGCCGGCCACGGTGTAATTCGGCACCGCCGCCTGCGGTGCGGTGCTGTCCGGGGACACCACCGTCTTCAGCATCTGCATCACTTCATGCGCGATCGTCGGATCGATGATCGCGTGCCCGGGATTGTCCGCACCCTTGACGAAGCTCGGCTCGCGGATTTCCCCGCCCTCCGCGATCGCCGCGTACGCGCGCGCCAGTTGCAGCGGAGTGACGTTGAGGCCATAGCCGAACGAGATCGTGGCCTTGACGAACTGCCCCCAGCTCTTGGGCGCGGGCAGGTAACCGGACACTTCGCCGGGGAAACCGCTGTCGCTGCTGTGCCCGAAGCCGAACCGGCTGAACAGGTCGTACATCTGGTCCGCGGTGAGCGTCAGCGAAATCTTGGACGCGCCGACATTGCTCGAATCCGTGATCACATGGGTAACGTCGATCAGTCCGTTGTTGCTGTCATCGCGGATCAGGTGACCGTTCAGGGTGAACGTGCCCGGCGTGGTGTCGATCTTGGTGGTCGGCGTCCATTTGCCCGACTCCAGCGCGGTCGCGATGGTGAACGGCTTCATGGTGGAACCCGGTTCGACCACGTCGGTGACCGCGCGGTTGCGGCGCGCGGCCGGCTCGCTGCCGTCGATCGCATTCGGGTTGTAGGAAGGCACGTTCACCATCGCCAGCACTTCGCCGTCGCGCGGATCAAGGATCACCATCGACCCCGACGCGGCGTGATGTTTGTCCACCGCCTGTGCGAGCGCGGTGTAGGCGAGGTACTGGATGCGGCTGTCGATGCTCAACGTGAGATCGTGGCCGGGCACCGGCGCACGCACCTGCTCGACGTCCTCCACGGTGCGGCCGAGGCGATCGCGGATCACGCGCTTCAGACCGGGCTTGCCGGCGAGCCACGAGTCGTAGGCGAGCTCCAGCCCTTCCTGGCCGCGATCGTCGATGTTGGTGAAGCCGAGCACGTGCGCAGCCACTTCGCCCGACGGATAGAAGCGCTTGTATTCGCGCTGGCCGTTGACGCCGGGGATGTTCAGCGAAAGCACGTCCTGCGCGGCTTCCGGGCTCATCTGCCGGCGCAGGTAGACGAACTCGCGATCGGCGCGCTCCTGCAGGCGCTTCGTGAGGTCGCCGGCATCCACGTCCAGCGCTTTCGCAAGCTTCGGAATCTGGTCGGCGTTGTCCAGCAATTCGGATGGATTCGCCCAGATCGAAACCACCGGCGTGGACACTGCCAGCGGCACGCCGTTGCGATCGAAGATGGTGCCGCGCGAAACCGGAATCGGCACTTCGCGCAAGAAACGCGCATCACCCTGGTCCTGGTAGAACTGCTTGCGGATCACCTGCAGGTCGATCGCGCGCGCAACCAGGCCGGTGGCCGCGAGCACCAGGATCGCAAGCACCAGCACCAGCCGCTTGCGCGGATTCGGCGCGGGCGGCCGGCGCGAGGTCAACGGGGGCGGAGTCGGCGCGCGCGGATTCATTGCCGGATCAACTCCACCTGCGCGGGCGCGGGATTGACCATGTCGAGCTGCCCGCGCGCGATCTGCTCGACGCGCCCCGGCGCGGCCCAGGTTGCCTGTTCCAGTTCCAGCCGGCCGAATTCCACGTTCAGCGCATCGCGCTGGTTCTGCAGTTGCGTCAGCGCGACGAACGACACGCGGCCCTGGTGGCGCGCCCACACCACCGCAATCGCGCTGGCCATCACGGCCAGCAGCAACACTGCAATCGCGAGCGCGCCGATGATTTTCATCGCCCTGCTCCGACTTTTTCCGCGATGCGCAGCACCGCCGAACGCGCGCGGGGATTGGTCGCGGTTTCCGCATCGGACGGGAATTGCGCGCGACCGATCGCGTGCAGCGGCGCTTGGGCAACTTGCGGCAACGGCAGTCCGCGGCGGCTTGGCGCCGGCTGTTCACCGCGGATGAAGTTCTTGACGATGCGGTCTTCCAGCGAATGGAAGCTGATCACCGCCAACCGTCCACCCGGCTTCAGCGCCTCGGTGATTGCGCGCAGGCCGCGTTCGAGCGAGCCGAGTTCGTCATTGACGTGGATGCGCAGGCCCTGGAAGGTGCGCGTGGCCGGATGCTTGTTGCGCTCGCGGCGGCCGATCGTGCGTTCCACCAGATCGGCAAGTTCGCGCGTGGTGCGGATCGGCACTTCCGCGCGCCGCGCCACGATCGCACGCGCGATGCGGCGACTCATCCGTTCCTCGCCGTGGCGCCAAAGCACGTCCGCGATTTCGGTTTCGTCCGCGCGCGCCAGGAATTCCGCCGCGCTCTCGCCGCGGGTGGTGTCCATGCGCATGTCCAGCGGCGCATCGGCAAGAAACGAGAAGCCGCGCGCGGGATCATCCAGTTGCGGGGACGACACGCCCAGGTCCAGCAATGCGCCGTCCAGTTCGCGCGCCTCGTCCCACGCCGCGACCTCGGCGAAATTGCCGTGGCGGATGGCGACACGCGGATCGGCAGCGAAGGCGCGCTGCGCTTCGGCGATGGCTTGGCGGTCGCGATCCATCAGCAGCAGGCGGCCGTCGTCATCGAGACGCTCCAGGATCGCGCGCGCATGGCCGCCGCGGCCGAAGGTGCCGTCGAGATAACACCCGTGCGGGCGCACCGCCAGCCCGGCGATCGCCTCGTCGCGCATCACCGGGATGTGCGCCGCCGCGCGCTCGATCATCAATCCCGTCCCGTCCACGTGCATCCACCGAAATCGCGCGCGGACACCGCGCCGCGCATGCCTGTACCTGTTTCTTTGCGCGCGGCGCGTCTCGCGAAGCGCGCAGGTCACAACCGCAATCCCGCCATGTCCTCGCTGATGTCGGCTTCGCCGATCGTCTGCCGGATCTTGGCGAGATGCGCCTGTTCGCTCCAAAGTTCGAACTTGTTGCCCATCCCGAGCAGCACCGCCTTCTTCTCGATGCCCGCCGCCGCGCGCTGGCTGGCCGGCAGCAGCACGCGCGCGGAACCGTCCAGTTCCACCTGCGTCGCGGCGCCGACCAGTTTCAGCTGCAGGTCGCGATGCACGCGCTTGACGCTCGGCAACGCGTTGACCTGGTCGCGCACGCTCTCCCATTCCGGCTGTGGGAAGATCCACAGGCAGCCGTGCTCGAACGGGTTGTAGGCGATGACCAGGCGGTTGTTGCAGGCGCGCGCGATCAGCTCGCGGTAGGCGGAAGGAACCGCCAGCCGACCCTTGTCGTCCACGGTGATTGCGGTTTCGCCCTGGAACATTCGCCGCGCTCTTCCACAAAATCCCACAAAATCACACCGAAACCCACCTTAGTCTCAGGTCCTGAGATAGTCAAGGGAAATTTTGCTTGTGGATCAAAGAGAAAGGCGCGGATGTGACCATTTTTCAAGGCACTTCTGAGCTGTTGGCCAGAGGTGCTTGAAAGCATGGGGATTTCGAGAAGGCGACTGCCTGCAGGTTGAGCCCGGAGTGGGCTCCCGGCAAAAGAGTCCCTCTTCCAGCTCTCCTGCGGGAACGCCCGTCGAAGCGGCGGCGGAGCCACCAGGAGTGCGGCCAGGGATGGTCGCTTCCGGACCATTCGATGCGAAATCGCCGACGCCCAGGAAACGTAATTGATTGCCGCGATCATGGACGATCGCATGCAAAACGCGGCGGCGAAGCCGCCAGGAGTGCGGCCACGGATGGCCGCTTCTGGGCTATCCGACGCGGCAACCCGGAAGCTGCGAAAGAATGATCGATTTCCGCGATCATGGACGATCGCGCAAACAGCGGAGTCGGCCTGTAAGCCGGGTTCTGTTCGCCTTGCGGCGTGACAGTCATTCCTCTCGGCGCAGCGTCACCGCTGCGCTCCAGCGACCAACCCGGGAACGGCGCGGGCCGCGCCATCGTTCCCCTATTCGGTCTTGCTCCAGGTGGGGTTTGCCGTGCCGGTCTGTTGCCAGACTCGCGGTGCGCTCTTACCGCACCGTTTCACCCTTGCCTGATCCCCTTGCGAGGCCATCGGCGGTCTGCTCTCTGTTGCACTGTCCGTCGGCTCGCGCCGCCCAGGCGTTACCTGGCACCTTGCCCTGCGGAGCCCGGACTTTCCTCGACGCTTGCGCGACGCGACTGTCCGGCCGACTCCGTCGCGGATTGTATCAGCGCTCGTCGCGATCAACTTTCATAGAGCGCCTTGCGCGGTGCGCCGCTGATCGCAGCGGCGAGTTTCGCCGCCTGCGCGGGCGACAGCTCTTCGCGCAACAATGCGTAGACGCGCAGGCCTTCGATCACCTTGTCGTCGGCCGCTTCGGCGGCACCGGCGACGACCAGCACGAACTCGCCGCGCTGCTGATTGCGATCTTCGTCCAGCCGCAGGCAGATGGATTCCAGCGTATCGCCGAGCGCGGTTTCGTAGAGCTTGGTCAATTCGCGCAGCAGCCGAGCCTCGCGCTGCGCGCCGAACGCGTCGCGCAGATCTTCGCAGCATTCGCGGATGCGATGCGCGGATTCGTAGAACACCAGCGTGCGTGGCTCATGCGCCAGTTCGCGCAACCGCGCGCGCCGCGCCGGCGCTTTCGCGGGCAGAAAACCTTCGAACACGAACCGGTCGCTCGGCAAGCCGGACACCGAGAGCGCGGCGATGGCCGCGCACGCGCCCGGCACGGCGCCGACCTGATAACCCGCCTCGCGCGCTGCGCGCACCAGCCGGTAGCCGGGATCGCTGATCAGCGGCGTGCCTGCGTCGGAAATCAGCGCGACGTCCTCGCCGGCCTGCAATCGCGAAAGCAGCGGCCCGATCGCCTCGCGTTCGTTGTGCTCGTGCAACGCGACCAGCGGCGTGCCGATGCCGAAGTGCGCCAGCAGTGGCTTGCTGTGCCGCGTGTCTTCAGCCGCGATCAACGCCACCTCGCGCAGCACGCGTTGCGCACGCGGGGAAAAGTCCTCGAGGTTGCCGATGGGCGTGGCCACGATCCACAAGGTGCCTGCCATAAGTCTCCTGTCGACGCGTGCTCACGGCCTTCATGCCGTCGGGATGCTGCGCATGGGCTATCATCGTGGAAAAAGCACGCGAGGACAGCACGATGCGCGGAATCCGGATTCCAGCGGCCCGATTGAGTTGCGCATGGCTATGCGCCGCGGCGTTGCTCACCGGTTGCGCCGGCCTCAGCCAACGCGTATCACAACCCTCGCCGGAAGCGCCCGCGCAAGCCCTGCCACCGGCGCAACAGGCGCAATTGATGGCCGAACACGCACGCGCGCAGGAAGCCAATGGCGACGCCTTCGGCGCCGCACACACCTGGGCGCAACTCTCGCCGCTGGTGTCGCCGGCCGCCCGCGCCGACAACGCGCAACAGATCCGTCGCCTGCTGATGTCGCTCGATCCGCAGCAACTCAAGACCGATTACGACACGCTCGCCGGCAACGACCCGCTGAAGCCGCACGCGCGCGCGGCGCTTCAGCAACTGGGCGTGGCGGTGGCGCGCCCCTTGCCGCAACTGGATCACCCGGTCGGCACCGAGATCGGTGCCGGCAATGCGATCACGCGGGAAGGTTTCCAGATGCCTGCGCGGATCGCGCTGCTGCTGCCCATGAAAGGTCCGCTCGCCACGCCGGCGGAAGCGGTGCGCGAAGGATTTTTCACCGCCTACTTTGGCGATACCTCGGATGCGTCGCGTCCGCAGGTGCACAGTTACGACAGCGGCGGCACGCCCGCGCAGTCACAGCAGGCCTACAACCAGGCAGTGGCCGACGGCGCGAACCTCGTCATCGGCCCGCTCGGGCGCGACAGCGTGGCGGCGATGTTCGCGCGCGGCGCGCTGCCGGTTCCGATGCTGGCGCTGAATCATCCGGACAACAACGTGCAACCGCCACCGGGCAGCGCCGAATTCGGATTGCTGCCGGAAGCGGAAGGCGCGCAGGCCGCGGCGCACATGAGCGAACGCGGCGTGCACCAGGCGATCGTGTTCATGGGCAACGACGATCGCGCGCGGCGCTCGGAGGCCGCGTTCAAGGCGCAGTTCGAAAGCCTCGGCGGGCAGGTGCTGAGCGAAACCACGCTGAGCAACGACAACGTGGATTATTCCGATGCCATCAAGGCCGCGCTGACCGATGCGCCGCCGGATGCCGGCATCCTGCTGCTGATGCGCCCGCAGACCGCGCGGGTGCTGATGCCGCAATTGCACCTCGCCCAGACCACGCAACCGGTGTTCGCGACCTCGCTGATCTACGCCGGCGCGGACAACGCCACCGCCGATCGTGATCTCGACGGCGTGGAGTTCTGCGACGCGCCATGGCTGTTCGATGCACAACCGGGCCTGCCCGACCACGGCACCATCGCGGCGCAACTGCCCGACGCGCGCGGCGCGGCGGCACGGCTGTTCGCCTTCGGCATGGACGCCTGGGCCCTGGCGCCGTATCTCGACTGGCTGCGCACGCATCCGGGCACCTACGTTCCGGGCGCCACCGGACAATTGACCGAGGACGCGCAAGGACGCGTGCATCGCGTGCCGGTGTGGGCGAGCTTCCAGGACGGCGTGGCACGCCCGGTTGCCGCCGGCATGGACGCTGCACCGCTGATGCCCGCACCGGCGACGTCTTCCGCGCAGTGAACGCACGCGCGTCAGGCGACGTCTTCGAGGACCGTGCCCTCGAGCATTTGCAGCGGGCGGGATTGAAGCTGCTCGCGCGCAATTTCGCCACGCGCTTCGGCGAGCTGGACCTGGTGATGCGCGACGCCGAAGAACTGGTGTTCGTGGAAGTGCGTTATCGTCGGCATCGCGATTTCGGCGGCGGCGCGGCGTCGATCGGCGCGGCCAAGCGGGAACGCATCGCACTCGCCGCGCAGGGGTTCCTGCAAGCGCATCCGAAGTGGTCTGCACTGCCCTGCCGCTTCGATGTGGTAGCGTTCGACGGACGCGCGGATGCCGCTGAATGCGAATGGCACAAGGCCGCGTTCGAGGTTTGAACTTCACGCGCGCCCTGGTTTCGAACCACGAACAAGCAACATGAATCCGCCGCCCACGCTTCACGCGAACGGCATTGGGACATTTCGATGAAACACATTCTCCGCCTGCTTTCGCTCGCATGCCTCATCGCGGTATTCGTTGCGCTGTCGGCATGCAGCACCTTCACCGACCGCCGTGGCTTCAACCGCGTGCTCAACGACCGCAACGTGCAGATCACCGCCCAGCGCACGCTGGACGATGATCCCGCGCTCGCCGGCAAGGTGCGGATCGGCACTGCCGTGTACGACGGCGTGCTGCTGCTGATCGGCGAAGTGCCGACCGAGGATCTCAAGGCACGCGCGGAGGCCGACGTCACCGGCTTCGAAGGCGTGCGCCGCGTGGACAACGAGATCGACGTGATGCCGATCCCGCCGTTCTCGCAGCGCGCCGCCGACGCGGCGCTGACCGCGCGCGTGAAAGCTTCGCTGTTGAACATCACCAGCTTGCCTGGCTTCGATCCGGGACGCGTCAACGTCAGTACTGCGCACGGGAACGTCTACCTGATGGGCCTGCTCAGCCATCAGGAAGCCGACGCCGTCACCGACATCGTGCGGCATGTCGCGGGCGTGCAGAAGGTGGTGAGGGTGTTCGAATACACGGACTGAGAGAGGGGACGGGAGATGGGTGGCGGGAGCGCTCTGAACGTGCATCGCCGCAAGCGCGAAATTTCGATTTTTGCGCCCCCACTACCCGTCCCCAATCCCCTGCCCGCGTAAACTTGCGCTCATGTCCTTGACTGCAAGCCTCCAATCCTCGCTGCGCTCGATCTTCCCCGCCGACGCCTGCGCGCTGGATCAGGCCACGCGCGCCGCGTATGCGTACGACAACTCGCGGCGGATCGCGATGCCCGATGCGGTGGTATTCCCGACCACGCACGAGCAGGTGGTCGCGCTGATCGAAGCTTGCCGCGAAGCGCACGTCCCGCTGATCCCACGCGGGCGCGGCACCAACACCACCGGCGCGACCGTGCCCGATGCCGGCGGCGTGGTCGCCAGCTTCGAACGCATGAATCGCATCCTCGACATCGCGCCGGGCGATCGACTCGCGATCGTCGAGCCCGGCGTACTGAATGCCGACCTGCAACGCGCTCTGGCAAAACATGGCTTGTTCTGGCCGCCCGATCCGACGTCGGCGCCGTACTGCACGATCGGTGGGAATCTCGCCTGCAACGCGGGCGGTCCGCGCGCGGTGAAGTACGGCGCGACGCGCGACAACGTGCTCGGAATGCGCGCGGTGGCGGGCAGCGGGCAAGCGTTCCGCTGCGGCACCCACACGACCAAGGGTTCGGTCGGCTACGACCTCACGCGCTACCTGATCGGTTCGGAAGGCACGCTGGCACTGATCACCGAAGCGACATTGAAACTGACGCCCGCGCCGTCCGCGCTGCGCACGGTGCACGCGGCCTATGCGGACGTGGCAAGCGCCGCGCAGGCGGTCGCGCGGATCATGGCGCAGCCGGCCACGCCGTGCGCGCTGGAGTTCATGGACGACGCCGCGCTGAAACTCGCACGCGAGAACGGCGCCGACGCACCGGCGAACGCGGGCGCGCTGCTGCTGATCGAAGTGGATGGCGAGGAAGCCGCGTTGCGGGCGAGCGTTGCCGCGATCGAACACGCCGCAAACGTCGAAGGACTGATCGAGTGGCGGGCGGCGGCGAATCGCGACGAGGCGCAGGCGCTGTGGGCCGCGCGCAAGGCGCTGTCGCCCGCGCTGCGCAAGATTTCGCTGCACAAGATCAACGAGGACGTGGTGGTACCGGTGTCGCGCGTGCCGCAACTGGTGGATCGCATCCGGCGCCTGTCGGCGCAATATGAATTGCCGATCGTCACTTTCGGCCACGCCGGCAACGGCAACCTGCACGTGAACCTGCTTCCGCGCGACGATGCCGAGCGCGAACGCGCACGGCCGTGCCTGCGCGAAGTGTTCGAAGCGGTGATCGCGCTGGAGGGCACGCTTTCCGGCGAGCACGGCATCGGCACCGCCAAGCGCGATTTCATGAGCCAGGCGCTGGATGCGTCCGCGCTGCAATTGATGCGCGGGATCAAGCGGGTGTTCGATCCGGACGGCATCTTGAATCCCGGGAAATTGTTGCCCAATGCGTGAATCGCGCGCGTCGTTCGACCGCCTGCTCGCCGACATCCGCGCCTGCGGCGAATGCGCGGCATACCTGCCGCACGGGCCGCGGCCGGTATTGCAGGCGCATCCGGATGCGAAGTTGCTGATCGTCAGCCAAGCGCCGGGCCGGCGCGTGCACGCGTCGGGCATTCCGTTCGACGACAAGAGCGGCGAGAAATTGCGCGGCTGGCTGGGCATCGGCGAGCCGACCTTCCACGACGAACGCAAGGTCGCGATCGTGCCGATGGCATTCTGCTATCCGGGCAAGGGCGCGTCCGGCGACCTGCCGCCGCGCCGGGAATGCGCGCCGCGTTGGCATCCGCTGCTGCTGCCGCGCCTGCGCAAAGTCGAGCTCACGCTCGCGATCGGCGGTTATGCGATCGACGCGCTGCTTGGCCAACGCAAGCGCGCCACGCTGACCGACACCGTGCGCGCGTGGAATGAGTATGTGGAATCTGAGGAGGTCGGACATGGATGTCCGAGTTTTGATTCTCGCGATCAGGGACGATCGCAAAGATATCCGATTCTTCCTTTGCCACACCCGAGCCCCCGCAACACCGCATGGTTCGTCCACAACCCGTGGTTCGAGCGCGAGGCGATTCCGGCATTGCGCGATCGCGTGCGGGAATTGCTTTCGTAGGGCGGGTGATAACCCGCCGATCGCGGAACACGGCGGGATGCGCTGCTGCGCAGCTCCTCCCGCCCTACAGAAACCGCGCGGCGATCTGCATCACGATCAGGGCATAGATGCCCGCGAGCACGTCGTCCAGCATCACCCCGAAGCCGCCGTGCACGCGCCGGTCGGCAATCCGGATCGGCCAAGGCTTCCATACGTCGAACAGCCGGAACAACAGGAACCCTGCAACCATCCATTGCCAGCCCAGCGGCGCCGCGCACAACGCGATCCACTGGCCGACGAATTCATCCCATACCAGCGCGCGATGGTCGTCCACGCCCAAGCGCTTTCCTGCAACATCGCAGGCCCACACGCCCAGCGCAAATGCCAGCACCAGCACCGCGACGTACCAGGCCAGCGGCAGCTCGCGCAGCGCGAACCACCACGGAATCAACGCGACCAGCGAACCGGCGGTGCCGGGCGCGCGTGGAAACAAACCCGAGCCGAAGCCGCAGGCGATCCAGCCGGACGGATAGGTCAGCAGCGCGCGAAGTTGCTCGCGCGTGAGTGACTTTCTTGCAGGCAGCACGCCATCGTTCATGGTGCGAAATGCTGCCAGCCGCGGCGCGGCGTTTCCACCGCATTGCCGTTCGCGTCGCGCACGCGTAGCCCGGGCTCCGCGACGATGCGGCCGATGCGCGCGGCGCCGAACCCGAGCCGCGCGAAGTCGGCGGCGATGCGATCGGCGCGACCCACGCTCGCCGTGAAGCACAATTCGTAATCGTCGCCACCGGACAGCGCGAAGCCGCGCCGCTGTTCCGCGTCGAACAGGGCGAGCATGGCCGACGACAGCGGCAAGGCATCGGCATCCACGATCGCACCCACGCCGCTCGCTTCGCAGATGTGGCCGAGGTCGGCGAGCAGGCCGTCGGACACGTCGATGCAAGCGCTCGCCACATCGCGCAACGCGAGACCCGCTGCGACGCGCGGTTCGGGGCGATTCAAACGCGCCAGCAATTCGGCTCGTGCCTGTTGGTTGGTCGAGTCCCGAGTCCCGAGCCCCGCGTCCCGGATCAAGCCCAGCGCCGCCGCCGCATCGCCCACCCTGCCGGTGACGAACACCGCATCGCCCACGCGGGCGCCGGAGCGCAGCAGCGCGCGGCTTTCCGGCACAAACCCGAATGCGCTGACCGTGATGCTCAATGGCCCTTGCGTGGTATCGCCGCCGACCAGGCTCACTGCGTTTGCGCGCGCCAGTTGCGCGAAACCGTCAGCGAAGGCTTCGACGAAACGGCGATCTGCGTTTGGCAACGTCAGCGCAAGCATCGCCCACGCGGGCGTCGCGCCCATCGCGGCGAGGTCGGACAGATTCACCGCCAGCGATTTCCAGCCGATGTCCTCGGGTGCGGTGCCGCGCGGGAAGTGCACGCCCTCGACCAGCGTGTCGGTGCACGCGACCAGTTGCTGCCCGGCCGGCGGTTTCAGCAATGCTGCGTCATCGCCGATGCCAAGCACGACGTCGCCGCGCGATTGCGCTGTGCGCGAGCGGATCAGTTCGATCAGGTCGAACTCGGGCACGTCAGCGCGCAGCGGTTTCGGCGGGGCGCCATTCCCGCGCCAGCTTGTCGAGCACGCCGTTGACATAAGTGTGGCCGTGCTCGGCGCCGAAGCGCTTGGCGAGTTCGACAGCCTCGTTGAGCACCACGCGATACGGCACGTCCGGGCGATGCTTCAGCTCGTAGGCGCCCAGCCGCAACGTGGCGCGCTCGATCGGATCCACCTGCTCGATCTCGCGGTCGAGGAACGGCGCGAGCCCCGCGTCCAGTTCGGCGCGATGCGCGTCCACGCCGCGCACCAGATCCTCGAAGTATTCGAGGTCCGCCACCTGCATGTCCTGCTCGTGGCGGAACTGCTCGATCACGGAGCGGATGCTGGAACCACTCATCTGCCAGGCGTAGATCGCCTGCAGCGCGCGACGACGTGCGCGCGAACGCGCGGCGAGGTCGATGCCTGAAGGATGTTTGCTCATGTGCGTGCCGTCCGTGTGCTTTCCATCAGTGATGCCATTTCGATCGCGGCCTGCGCCACTTCCTCGCCCTTGTTGCCATGCGCGCCACCGGCGCGTGCGAGCGCATCGGCTTCGCGCTCCACCGCCAGCACGCCGTTCAACACCGGAATGCAGTGATCCAGCGCCACGCGCATCAAACCACGCGCGCATTCGTCGGCGACATGCTCATAATGACGCGTTTCGCCGCGCACCACGCAACCGAGCGCCACGATCGCAGCATATTGTCCGCCGTGCGCCATTTGCGCGGCCAGCACCGGCAATTCCCATGCGCCCGGCACGCGGATGATCTCGACCTGCGATTCGGGCACGCCGTGTTGCGCGAAAGCGCGCCGCGCACCTTCCACCAATGCGTCGACGATCGCCGCGTTCCAGCGGCTGGCGAGCACGGCGTAGCGCGCGCCGGAGGGCGAGCGTAGATCGGCGGCGGGAGCATTATTGCGTGACATGGCCCGCGTCTCCCGTTTCCCGTCTGCCGTCTCCCGCCTCGTCCACGTACTCCACCACTTCCAAGCCAAATCCCGAAATGCCGACCAGCCTGCGCGGCGTGCCGAGCACGCGCAGCCGCTGCGCACCGAGGTCGGCCAGGATCTGCGCGCCCAGCCCGAGCTGCCGCCATTCCTGCTGCGCCTGTTCGCGGCCGCGCGAAGTCTCTGCATCGCTTTCCGGTGCAGCGCCGCGCGAGAGCTTGCCCAGCACGGTCGCGGCATCTTCCTCGCAGGCCAGCACCACCGCAATGCCACGACCCTCCTCGGCGATCCGCCGCAACGCCGCCGTGAGCGTGAGCCCGAGGTCGTCGCGCACCAGATGCAGGGTGTCCGACAACGTATTGCGCACGTGCACGCGCGCCAGCACCGGCGCGCCGCCGTCCACGCGCCCACGCACCAGCGCGTAATGCAGGTCGTTGCGCAGCGAATCGCGGAACGCCACCAGCCGGAACGCACCGAATTCGGTCTGCACCTCCGATTCGTGCACGCGCGCAATGGTCTTTTCGGTTTGCAGGCGATGGCGGATCAGGTCGGCGATGCTGCCGATCTTCAATCCGTGCTTGCGCGCGAAGATTTCCAGTTCCGGGCGGCGCGCCATCGAGCCGTCCTCGTGCAGGATTTCCACGAGCACACCGGCCGGTTCGCAACCGGCGAGCGTCGCGAGATCGCACGCGGCTTCGGTGTGGCCGGCGCGCGACAGCACGCCGCCGGGTTGTGCCATCAGCGGGAACACATGGCCCGGCTGGACGAGATCATTGGGCTTTGCACCCGGTGCCACCGCCACCTGGATGGTGCGCGCGCGATCATGCGCGGAGATGCCGGTGGTGACGCCTTCGGCCGCCTCGATCGAAACGGTGAAGTTGGTGTGGTAGGTGGAACCGTTGTCGCGCACCATCGGCCGCAGCCCGAGCCGGCGGCAGCGCTGCTCGGTGAGCGCGAGGCAGATCAGCCCGCGCGCCTCGCGCGCCATGAAGTTGATGTCCTGCGCGCGCACCTTGTCGGCGGCCATGATCAGGTCGCCCTCGTTCTCGCGATCCTCGTCATCGAGCATCACCACCATGCGGCCGGCGCGCAGCTCGTCGAGGAGTTCCGGGATGGAATCGAAGCTCATGATTGCGAGAGATCCGGATCACAGCCCCCACCCACTCGCGCTGCGCGCTCGTCTCCCTCCCCCGCTTGCGGGAGAGGGTTGGGGTGGGGGGCGAACGTCCAGAGGCGTTCCAGGTAGCGGGCCATCATATCCACTTCGAGATTCACCCTATCGCCGGGCCTGCGCTGCGCGAACGTCGTGGCGCCGACCGTGTGCGGGATCAGGTTCACGGAAAAGCGCGCGCCGTCGACCGTATTGACGGTGAGACTGACGCCATCCACGCAGATCGAACCCTTGGCGGCGATGTAGCGCGCCAGCTCCGCAGGCGGTTCGATCATCCAGCGCTGCGAGCGCGCATCCGGTTCGATCGAAACAATGCGGCCAAGGCCGTCCACGTGGCCGGAAACCAAGTGACCGCCGAGGCGATCCGAAAGACGCAACGCCTTTTCCAGGTTGACCACATCGCCTTCCCGCAAATCGGCGAGCGTGGTCAGCGACAGGGTCTCGTTGGAAACGTCGAAGGCGAGCGCATCGCCATCGACCGCCACGACCGTGAGGCAACAGCCCGACGCGCAAATGCTGTCGCCGATCGCGACATCGGAGAAATCCAGAGCGGGCGCGGCGATCGTGAGGCGCAGGTCGCCGCCGCGCGCTTCACTGCGCGAGATGGTGCCGGTGCCCTGGATGATGCCGGTAAACATTGAAACGTTCTCCGCCGTGCATGCGAAAAACGCCCCAAGGCATGAGGCAAACGCACGGCACTCAGCCATGCGCCAGCCGTCTTCTTTCATCCGGACTGTAACCGTCGGCTCCGGCGTTGAACCGGATCTGCTGACCTCGCGGCGTCGCCGCAAGCGCTCGCGGGCTCGTCGGGATTCACTCCGACATACCGCCGGTGGGGAATTTCGCCCCGCCCTGAAGACGTCGTGCCGGAAATCCGGCGCACGAAGTTTACCACCGCACGGCTCAGGTCGGGCGCAGCAGCAGGCGAATGTCGGTGCCGATCATGCGCTGATCGACGACCCGCAACGACTTGCGTCCGGCCATTTCCGCCAGCGGCGGCAGGTGCAGCAACGGCCGGGCAAGATCGCCCAGCAACACCGGCGCCACGTAAAGCAGCAGCTCGTCCACCAGCTCCGCGTCGAACAATGCACCGCACAGCGACGGCCCGGCCTCGACCTGCAGTTCGTTGATCTCGCGCGCGGCGAGCAGGTGCATCGCGGCGGCGAGATCGAAACGGCCCTGCGCATCCACCGGCACCGGCGCGAGTTCTGTGCGCGCATAGCGCTGGTCGCGCGGCTGCGCATCCGGCGCGTGCAACACCAGCGTCGGCGCGCTGCCATCGAGCAGGTGGGCGTTAGCGGGCAAGGCATTGAGCTGGGCGTCGAGAATGATGCGCAAAGGTGGAATGAAAGCCGCGCGCAAGCTTGTCTCCCTCTCCCCGCCGGGGAGAGGGTTGGGGTGAGGGGGGACTTTTGCGGATGTATTCGCAGCCCCCTCACCCTGCCCTCTCCCCACGGGGGAGAGGGTTTCAGAAACAGGCAACCGCACCGTCAACCTTGGATCGTCCGCGCGCGCCGTGCCCGCGCCGGTCAGGATGGCCGAACTGCGTGCGCGCCAGCGCTGCACGTCGGTACGCGCCGCTTCGCCGGTAATCCATTTCGATTCGCCGCTGCCCAGCGCGGTGCGGCCGTCCAGGCTCATCGCGAGTTTCACCCGCGCCCAAGGCCGGCCGCGTTCGATCCGCGAAAAAAAGCCGCAATTCAATTCGCGCGCGGCGTTGCTCATCAAGCCGGCCTGCACCTCGATGCCGGCTTCGCGCAAACGGCGCAGACCACCACCGGCGGTTTTCGGATTCGGATCCTCGCAAGCCGCGATCACGCGCGCGACGCCGGCTTCCACCAGTGCATCCGCGCAGGGCGGCGTACGACCATGATGCGCGCACGGCTCCAGCGTGACGTAGGCCGTTGCGCCGCGCGCGCGTTCACCCGCGGCGCGCAAGGCGAACACTTCCGCATGCGGCTCGCCGGCGCGTTCGTGCCAGCCTTCGCCGACCACTTCGCCCTCGCGGGCGATCGCGCAGCCGACGCGCGGGTTCGGCTGCGTGGTGTAAAGGCCGCGCTCGGCGAGACGCAGTGCGCGGGCCATGAACGCATGATCGATGGCGGAGAATTCGCTCAATCGCATTCCCTTCCGTCAACCGTCATTCCGGACGCCGCGTAGCGGCGATCCGGAATCCAGCGACTTTGCTTTGCATTGGTAAGACACTGGATTCCCGCTTTCGCGGGAATGACGACATTGGAAGCACGACCGCTTGCGACGTGGCTTCTAACGCTTCTTGTTCTTGTCGATGCGCACGATCTCGGCGCCGCCGAGCAACGGCAACTGGCCTTCGCCCGGCAGGTCGCGCTCGAGCCGATCCAGTTCCTCGCGGAAATCGGCGACGTCCTCGAACGAGCGATAGACCGAGGCGTAACGCACGTAGCCGATGTGGTCGAGCTTGCGCAGTTCGGTCATCACGAACTCGCCGACACGACGGCTGGGCAATTCGCGTTCAGTGGTCATGCGCAACTGGTGCACCACCGCGCGCACCGCGGCCTCGATCTGTTCCTCGGAAACGGGACGCTTGTGCAGCGCGCGGTCGAAGCCGGTGCGCAGCTTGCGCGCGTCGAAGGCTTCGCGGCGGCCGTCGTCCTTGATGATCGCGGGCAGCTTGAGCTCCACCGTCTCCTGCGTGGAAAAGCGCTCGCCGCAGGCCGAACACTCGCGCCGGCGGCGGATGGTGGCGCCGTCGTCGGACACGCGCGAATCGATCACGCGGGTGTCGCTGTGCTGGCAGAAGGGACAGTGCATGAGAGCGAAGGATTGGGGATGAGTAGTGGGGGCGTTCTGACGCAACGTTTTGGTGAGTGAATGTGTCCGCAGAAAGGAGCAGCCGAGCCGTAAAGCTCGCCGAGGATTTTAATCCAGGGCGCCCCCGCTACCCACCCCCAAATCCCTTGTTCGGAGCGCCCCCGCTACCCGCCCCCAATCCCCTGCCTGGAGCGCCCTCGCCACTCACCCCTCGTCCCTACCCGTAGACCGGAAACCTCGCGCACTGCGCGTTCACCAGCCCGCGCACGCGCTCGATTACCTTCTCGTCGCTGGGCGCATCCAGCACGTCGCAGATCCAGCCGGCGAGTTCGGCGCAATCGCTTTCCTTGTAGCCGCGCGTGGTGACGGCCGGGGTCCCGATGCGCAGACCGGAGGTGACGAACGGCTTCTGCGGATCGTTGGGCACCGCGTTCTTGTTGACGGTGATGTGCGCGCTGCCGAGCGCGGCTTCCGCATCCTTGCCGGTAAGTTTCTTTCCGATCAGGTCCACCAGGAACAGGTGGTTCTCGGTGCCGCCGGAGACGATCTTGTAGCCGCGCTCCATCAGCGCCTTCGCCATCGCCTTGGCGTTCTTCACCACCTGCTGCTGGTAGCTCTTGAATGAAGGTTCCAGAGCTTCCTTGAACGCAACCGCCTTGGCGGCGATCACGTGCATCAGCGGGCCACCCTGGATGCCGGGGAACACGATGGACTGCAATTTCTTCTCGATCTCCTCGGCCTTGTCGCCCATGGCTGAAGCCTTGGCGACGATCAAGCCGCCGCGCGGACCGCGCAAGGTCTTGTGGGTGGTGGAGGTGACCACGTGCGCGTGCGGCAGCGGGCTCGGATACACGCCCGCGGCAACCAGGCCCGCCACGTGCGCCATGTCCACGAACAGGTAGGCGCCGACCTTGTCGGCAATCGCGCGGAAGCGCGCCCAGTCCATCACCTGCGAGTAGGCGCTGAAGCCGGCCACCACCATCTTCGGCTTGTGTTCCAGCGCGAGCTTCTCGATCTCGTCGTAATCAACGAGGCCCTGGTCATTCACGCCATATTGCACGGCATTCAAAATCTTTCCGGACAGATTGACCTTGGCGCCGTGGGTGAGATGGCCGCCGTGCGCCAGCGACATGCCGAGGATCGTGTCGCCTGGTTGCAGCAGCGCGAAGTACACCGCCTGGTTGGCCTGGGAGCCCGAGTGCGGCTGCACGTTGGCGTAGTCGCAGTCGAACAGCTTCTTCAGCCGCTCGATCGCGAGGCGTTCGGCGACGTCCACGTATTCGCAGCCGCCGTAATAACGCTTGCCCGGATAGCCTTCCGCGTACTTGTTGGTCAGCACCGAACCCTGCGCTTCCAGCACGCGCGGGCTGGCGTAGTTCTCGGAGGCAATCAGCTCGACGTGATCCTCCTGCCGCTGGCGCTCGTGGCGGATCGCCTCGGCCAGTTCGTCGTCGTAGCCGGCGATATGCATCTCGTGGGAGTACATCGCAGTCCTCGCGCTGATGGGTGTGTGCGGGAGCGAAATGGTAGCCGTTTCCGGCTTCCCGCGCCGCGCGCTGGCGCACCGGCGCGGGAGCCGCGATAATGCAGGGTTTGGCTCAACAGTCGCGCGCAGGCGCGCTCCTACAGGAGCCGACCGGCCGGGCGCAGGAAACTTCCCATGCAATACATCTACACCATGATCGGCGTGTCCAAGGTGGTCCCGCCCAAGCGCGAGATCATCAAGGACATTTCGCTGTCGTTCTTCCCCGGCGCCAAGATCGGGCTGCTCGGCCTGAACGGCGCGGGCAAGTCCACGGTGCTGCGGATCATGGCCGGCGTGGATACCGAGTACAACGGCGAGGCGCGCCCGCAGCCGGGCATCCAGATCGGTTATCTGGCGCAGGAGCCGCAGCTCGACCCGAACAAGACCGTGCGCGAATCGGTCGAGGAAGGCCTGTCGGAAATCCTCGATGCGCAGAAGCGGCTGGATGAAGTCTATGCGGCGTATGCCGAGGAAGGCGCCGATTTCGACAAGCTCGCCGCCGAACAGCAACGGCTGGAAAACATCCTCGCCGCAGGCGATGCGCACACGGTCGAGCGCCAGCTGGAAGTCGCGGCCGACGCGCTGCGCCTGCCGCCGTGGGACGCGAAGATCGGCAATCTTTCCGGCGGCGAGAAGCGCCGCGTCGCGCTGTGCCGATTGCTGTTGAGCAAGCCCGACATGCTGCTGCTCGACGAGCCGACCAACCACCTCGATGCAGAGTCGGTGGAGTGGCTGGAGCACTTCCTGCAGAACTTCCCCGGCACCGTGGTCGCGGTGACGCACGATCGCTACTTCCTCGACAACGCGGCCGAGTGGATCCTGGAGCTCGACCGCGGCCGCGGCATTCCGTGGAAGGGCAATTATTCCTCGTGGCTGGAGCAGAAGGACGAGCGCCTGAAGCAGGAAGCCTCCAGCGAGAAGGCGCGCCAGAAGGCGATCGCGCGCGAGCTGGAATGGGCCCGCCAGAATGCCAAGGGCGGCCGCAGCAAGGGCAAGGCGCGACTGGCGCGGATGGAAGAGCTGCAATCGGTCGATTACCAGAAGCGCAACGAGACCAACGAGATCTTCATTCCGCCGGGCGAGCGCCTTGGCAACAACGTGATCGAACTGAAGGGCGTCAGCAAGTCGTTCGGCGATCGCCTGTTGATCGACGACCTCAGTTTCTCGGTGCCGCCCGGCGCGATCGTCGGCATCATCGGCCCCAACGGCGCGGGCAAGTCCACGCTGTTCAAGATGATCACGGGGCAGGAAAAGCCGGACAAGGGCGAGATCATCATGGGCCAGACGGTGAAGGTCGCCTACGTGGACCAGAGCCGCGAGAAACTGGAGGGCAACCACAACGTCTTCCAGGAAGTCTCCGGCGGCCTCGACATCCTCAACATCAACGGCATCGAGATCCAGTCGCGCGCCTACATCGGCCGCTTCAATTTCAAGGGCCAGGACCAGCAGAAGATGGTCGGGTCACTGTCGGGCGGCGAACGCGGACGCCTGCATCTTGCGAAAACGCTTTTGCAGGGCGGCAACGTGCTGCTGCTGGACGAGCCGTCCAACGACCTCGACATCGAAACGCTGCGCGCGCTGGAAGATGCGCTGCTGGAGTTCCCCGGCAACGCCTTCGTGATCTCGCACGACCGCTGGTTCCTCGACCGCATCGCCACGCACATCCTCGCCTTCGAGGGCGACTCGCACGTCGAGTTCTTCGCCG
>DASSEW010000066.1:0-40410 GCA_035695065.1 Rhodanobacteraceae bacterium
GTCGGCCGCATCTGCCCGCCGGTCGAACCCGGCGGTGGCAAGGCGGTGGAATTGCTCATCGCGTTCGGTTGCGTGGCCGGCGCTGGCCGCGTGGCCGAATTGGCGGGAACGCTCGCCGGCGGTCTGCCGGTGGTGGCGGCCGGCGCATAGCCCGGCGTCATCGGCACGTTGGTTTGCGGATTGGTGCCGCGGCCCAGATCGTTGGCCCAGTAAATCCAGGCCACGATGATCGCGGCGATGATGATCGCGGCGATGATCCAGAACAGCACCGGACGCGGACGGCGGGGTGGCGGTGGCATGACGGCTCCTTGTCAGCGCTTCCGAGATTCCCACGGTCGCAAGCCACGCGTGCAGGGAATGCGAAGGACGGGGCTCGATCCGCCGACCGGATGGCGGATCCAGCCCCGCGTTTTCTCAACGCGCCCCGATGAAATCGTTCTTGCCGATCTCCACACCCGCCACGCGCAGGATGTCGTAGGCGGTGGTGCAGTGGAAGAACAGGTTGGGCAGGGTGAACTGCTGCAGGTATTCGATGCCGGTGAAGTTCATCTCGCCGTTGCGTGTCTTGAAACTGACGGGCCGCTGCTCGCTGCCGTCAATCTGCTCCGGCTTGAAGCCCTGCACGTAGGCGATCGCGCGCTCGATCCGCGAATAGACTTCCGCGAAGGTCTTCTCGTTGTCCTCGAACGACTGCGGCTCCACGCCGGCCAGCCGCGCCGCGCCGCGCGCGGCCATGTCGCAGGCGATCTGCACCTGCTTCACCAGCGGCAGCATGTCGAAGATCAGCCGCTGCTGCAGCAGCGCGTCGAGTTCGGCAACCTTCTTGGCCTGCGCGTGCGCCTCGCCCTTCTTCAGCACGTGGGTGAGGTTGTTGAGCGCGCGCACGAACACGGGAACCGAAGCGGTGTACATCGAGATCGTCATGGTTTTCTCCAGGGATTGAAACAGCAACAACTCAAAGCGATTCGTTCGCCGCCGCGTGCGCCATGCCGCGCGTGACCCACGCGGTCAGCAGCAGCGAAGCGAGGATCAGGGCCGCCGCCAGCACGAACGCCACGCCGGGCAATTGCCTGACCGGCGCGTGGTTGCTGATGAACAGCGCGAACAGGTTGGCGAACAGCGCCGGGCCGAAGATGCCGGCGAGGCTGCGCAGGCTGCTGAGCGCGCCCTGCAGGCGGCCCTGCTCCTGCGGGTCCACCTGGTGCGTCATCAGTGCCTGCGCGGGCGGGCCGGCGAGGCCGCCGAGGCAGAGGATCGGAATGCCCGCCACGAACAGCCACTGGTTCGGCGCCAGCCCGAAGCACAGGTAACCGAACACGCACAGCGCGAGGCCGACCAGGATCAGCTTGCGCTCGCCCCAGCCCGGCATCAGTTTGCGCACCAGCACCGCCTGCACCAGCGCGCTGCACAGGCCGACCAGCGCGAGCGTGTAGCCGACGGTGTCGATGCCCCAGCCGAAGCGGTAATCGGTATACAGCACGTAAGTGGAATTCAACGAGTATTGCGCCAGCGCGATCAGGAAGAACACCGCCGCCAATCCGAACACCTGCGGGTAGCGGCGCAGCAGCACCAGCGAGCCGAGCGGATTGGCATGCCGCCAGTCCAGCCGCGGGCTGCGGCGTTCCTTCGGCAATGACTCGGGCAGCACGAACAGGCCGTAGCAGAAATTCACCAGCGACAACGCTGCCGCCACCCAGAACGGCAGCCGGATCCAGAAATGCCCGAGCCATCCGCCGAGGCCGGGGCCGATGATGAAACCGATGCCGAACGCCGCGCCGAGCAGGCCGAATGCGGCGGCGCGTTTTTCCGAAGGCGTGACGTCGGCGATGTAGGCGTTGGCGGTGGTGAAGCTCGCCGCGCACACGCCCGAGATCGCGCGGCCGATGAACAGCAGCCACAGCACCGGCGCCAGCGCCATCACGATGAAATCGATGCCGAGGCCGAGGCAGGAAATGAGGATCACCGTGCGCCGGCCGAAGCGGTCCGACAGCGCGCCCTGGATCGGCGAGAACACGAACTGCATCAGCATGAACAGCGTGCCGAACGCGCTCGACCACACCGCGGCCTTGGCGATGCTGCCGCCGATCAGTTCCACGATCAGGTGTGGCAGCACCGGGATGATGATGCCGAACGCCAGCATGTCCACGGCCACGGTGACGAAGACGAAGATCACCGCGGCGTTGCGGCGGGGGTGCTCCAGCAGTTGAGGATCGGTCATGGGATCGCGGGGAGTGTCACCGCGCATTCGAAATCAATGTCCGCCGTCGATATCGATGAACCGCAGGAACTCCGCGCGCGTGCGCGCGTCATCGCGGAAGGTGCCGAGCATCTGGCTGGTGACCAGCGAGACGCCGCGCTTGTGCACGCCGCGCGTGGTCATGCACTGATGCACCGCGTCCACCACCACGCCGACGCCGCGGGGATGCAGCACGTTGCTGATGCAGGTGGCGATCTGCGCGGTCATCTTCTCCTGCACCTGGAAGCGGTGCGCGAACGCATCCACCACCCGCGCCAGCTTCGAGATTCCAACCACCTTGCCGTCCGGCAGGTAACCGACGTGCGCGCGGCCGATGATCGGGGCCATGTGGTGCTCGCAGAAGGATTCGAACTGGATGTCGCGCAGCACGATCATCTCGTCGTAGCCGGCGACTTCCTCGAAGGTGCGGCGCAGGTATTCCTCGGGATCCTCGCTGTAACCGGCGAACCATTCCTTGTACGCGTCGACGACGCGCTTGGGCGTGTCGCGCAGGCCTTCGCGGGTCGGCTCGTCGCCGGCCCAGCGCAGCAGGGTGCGCACCGCTTCCAATGCCTGCTCGCGCGAGACTTCAGGCGAGGTCGGTCGCGTCAGCGTGCAGAGGGAAGGTTTGGAGGTTTCCGCCATGGCTTGGCTCCCGCTGATGGAGGATCACGCGGCGCGCGAGCACGCGGCGCATCCGCGGAAGTGTAATGGCGACGCGGAGCCGTGGCATCAAGGCTGGTGCAAAGACGCCGGCGTCGAGTGATCGAGCGGACGCAGCTATTCGATCGTTTCCGGCGCTTCCTCGTCGGCGACAGGCGCCAGCGCGTCCCCGAGCAGGGCCTGGGATTCGCCGGCCGGCAGCAATTCCACGTTGCGCAGCTTGCGTTCGATGGCGCGGGAGCGCACGCCGGTCTCGTCGATCTGCCGGCTTGCCTCGCCGAGCTTCTTTCTGACCTTGTCGAGCACATCGCCGAACTTGCCGAACTCGCTCTTGACCGCGCCCAGCAACTGCCAGACCTCGCTGCTGCGCTGTTCGATCGCCAGCGTGCGGAAGCCCATCTGCAACGCGTTGAGGATCGCGGTCAGCGTGGTCGGGCCGGCGACGGTGACGCGGTGCTCGCGCTGCAGCACTTCGAACAAGCCGGGGCGGCGGATCACTTCCGCATACAGGCCTTCGGTCGGCAGGAACAGGATCGCGAAATCCGTGGTGTGCGGCGGCGCGACGTACTTGGCGCGGATCGTTTTCGCCTCGTCGCGCACGCGGCGTTCCAGCGCGTGCGCCGCGGCGGCCGCGGCTTCCGCATCGGCGCGCTCCTGCGCGTCCAGCAGGCGCTGGTAGTCCTCGATCGGGAACTTGCAGTCGATCGGCAGCCACACCGGCGCGTCGCGATCCTGGCCCGGCAGGCGGATCGCGTATTCCACGCGCTCGTTCGAATGCGGCACGGTGACCACGTTGGCAGCGTACTGCTCGGCGGTGAGCAACTGTTCCAGCAGCGCGCCGAGCTGCACTTCGCCGAAGGTGCCGCGCGTCTTGACGTTGCTCAGCACGCGCTTCAAATCCCCCACGCCGGTGGCGAGCGACTGCATCTCGCCCAGGCCGCGCTGCACCGCTTCCAGCCGCTCGGAAATCAACTTGAACGATTCGCCCAGCCGCGTGTTGAGCGTGCTCTGCAATTTCTCGTCCACGATCACGCGCATCTTCTCCAGCTGCGCGGCGTTGTCGGTCTGCAGCGACTTCAATTGCACATCGAGCGTGGCGCGCACTTCGTTCAGGCGCTTCTCGTTGTCGGCGGTCAGGCCGGACAGCGTCTGCCGCAACTGTTCGCCCAGCCGCGCCAGCGATTCGGCCAGCTCGCCGCGACCGGCGCGCTGCTCCTCGCGCAGCACGCGTTCGATGCGTTCGCTGTCGCCACGCAGGGCGTCCAGTTTTGCGGTGAGCGCGGATGGATCGGGATTGCGCGTGCGCTTCAGCAGGGCGATCAATAGCCCGCAGGTGGTAACCAATGCAATGAGGATGACGACAAGCAGGACGGTGTTCACGGCGCGCAGCTTCGACGAGAGATGGGCGAAGTGTACGCGCGGATCGTCTCAGGGTTTGAGGCTTGAGCTCATCATTCCGGTGCAGGCCGGAATCCAGCGGCTTGCATCCATGGGACTGGATCCCGGCCATTAAGCCGCCATCCATGGCTAAGAGCTCCGTGGCCGGGATGACGGCCTGGAATTCACTCCAGTGCATCCGCCGCTTCGTGCAGATCCTCGACGTGCTGCTCCCACCAGCGCGCTTCCGCCGCAAACGGAAATGCGGCGGGAAAGGCCGGGTCGTGCCAGCGTGCGGCGATCCAGCCGGCCCAGTGCACCTGCCGCATCGCGCGCAATGCGGGGATCAGTTCACGCTCGCTCGGATCGAATTCGCGGAACTGCGCATAGCCTTCGAGCAGTGCATCCAGCGAATCGTCGTCATTTGCCAGCATCCACAAGTCCTGCACCGCGGGCCCCATGCGCGCATCGTCCAGGTCCACGAAGTGCGGGCCCGCATCGGTCCATAGCAGGTTGCCCGGATGACAATCGCCATGCAGGCGGATGCGCGCGATCGGACCGACCGCGTCTTCGCGCGTGGCCACGGCGGCCCCCACCTGCGCAATCGCTTGCGAATACGTGTCCCGCAATCGCTCAGGCAGCAGCGAGGACGCGAGCACCGCGCGCGAAGGTGCCTCGATGAACGTCGCGCGATCCAGCGTGCCGCGATGCTCGAATCGACCACGTGATCCGACCGCGTGCATGCGCGCGAGCAGGCGGCCGATCCATTCCAGGTGCTCGCGCGATTCCGTTTCACCCGTGCGTCCGCCGCGGCGCGGGTAGATCGCGTAGCGAAAGCCGGCATGACGCAGCAGCGTTTCGCCATCGAACGCCCGCGGCGCGATCACCGGCAACTCCGCTTGGGCCAGCGCGCGCGCGAAGGCGTGTTCCTCCGCGATCGCCTCGTCGCTCCATCGCTGCGGCCGGTAGAACTTGGCGACCACGAAGCCGCCTTCTTCGAGGCCCACCTGGTAGACGCGATTCTCGTAGCTGTTCAGCGCCAACAGCCGGCCATCCGGATCGAGACCGGTCGCGGCGATCGCGTCCAGCGCGGTGTCGGGCGTGAGTTGCGAGTAGGGGGCTTGCGCGTTCACGCGCGCATTGTGGCAAAGCGTTCGCTCACGTGGCGACGCTGCGCGTATTCACCGCCCGCTGCGGCACCACCGCCATGGTCAGGCGCGAAATGCAGGTGAGTTCGCCGGCCTCGTTCTCGATCCGGATTTCCCATACCTGCGTGCTGCGACCGACGTGCAGCGGCCGCGCGGTGCCGGTGACGATGCCTTCGCGCACCGCGCGCAGATGGTTGGCGTTGATCTCCAATCCGACCGTGGCCATTCCCTCGTCGCAGCACAGCATGGCCGCGGTGCTGCCCAGCGTTTCCGCGAGTGCGACCGAAGCGCCGCCGTGCAGGATCCCGTACGGCTGGCGCGTGCGCGAATCGACCGGCATCGTGCCGCGCAGGAAATCCGCACCAATCGCGGTGATGCGGATGTCGATCGCGCGCATCAACGTGTTCTCGCTCCAGCGGTTGATGGTGGCAAGGTCGACTTCTTGCTTCCAGATAGACATAAGAGCCCCGGATGAATCGCGATGTTTAAAAGCCCGGGTGAACCGCGATCGTCCATGATCGCAGGATCAAGAAGCGAGCATCCATGCTCGCACTTTTAGAGAAGCGGCCGCACCAACCACAACTTCATGATGCTCGAATTGTGCCGTGTTTCGGCGACAATGCGGGCATGTCACATATTGTTACCTTGGCTGCCAGCGGCAAGCGCTTCGAAGTGCAGGAGGGCGAAACCGTGCTGGAGGCCGCGCAGCGCGCGGGCCTGGCGCTTTCCTACTCGTGCCTCGCCGGCGTCTGCGGCAGCTGCAAGGCCACCCTGATCGAAGGCGAGTGCGCTTATCCGCGCAATCCGCCGGCGGCCCTGAGCGCGGCGGAGCGCGCACGCGACGCGGTGCTGCTGTGCCAGGCCGTGCCGCAGACCGACCTGGTGATCGCCGCGCGCGAAGTGGCGTCGGTCGAAGACCTGCCGCGCCGGGTCGTGAACGCGAAGGTGATCGAGAAGCAGGCGTTGGCGCCGGACATGATCCGGGTGCGATTGGAATCAAAGCCGCGCCTGCGCTGGTTGCCGGGGCAATACATCGACGTGCTGCTGGATGATGGCCGCCGGCGTGCATTTTCGATCGCGCTTGCGCCGCACCTCGGGCCACAACTGGAATTGCACGTGCGCCACGTCGCCGGCGGCGGATTCACCTCGTTCGTGTTCGACGAATTGAAGGCCGGCGACACCTTGCGCGTCGAAGGGCCACTCGGCACCTTCGTGCCGCGGGAGGATTCCGAGCGGCCGATGATCCTGATGGCCGGCGGCGCGGGCTTCGCGCCGATCAAGGCGCTGGTCGAACACTTCCTGCATCTCGGCACGCGCCGCGCCATGCATTTGTACTGGGGCGCGCGCGCCGCATCCGACCTGTACCTGCGCGAGTTGCCGGCGCAGTGGTCGCGGCAGGCCGCGAAGCTGGATTGGCAGGCCGTGCTGTCCGATCCGGAATCCGCGCAGGCGGCGAATTTGCGCGCGGGATTCGTGCACGAAGCGGTGCTGGAGGACCATCCCGATCTCTCCGGCTTCGACGTCTACATGAGCGGGCCGCCGGCGATGATCGACGCCGGGCGCCGTGCATTCGTGGAAGCGGGGTTGCCGGAAGACAGGCTTTATTACGACTCGTTCGACTACGCTCCGGACGTGCTGGCGCAGATCCTGTCGAATCGCGCGGGGATACACGGATTATGAAAAGGAGCGAAGACAGGCTGTCACGACTCGTTCGACTACGCTCCGGACGTGCTGGCGCAGATCCTTTCGAATCGCGCGGGGATACACGGGCTATGAAACGCACGCTGCTGTTGCTGTTGATTGCCGTTCCGTTGTTGCTGCCGCACGCGGCCTGGGCCTTGCGCTGCGGCAATCGGCTGGTGATGCAGGGCGATCACGATTACCAGGTGAGCGAGCGCTGCGGCGAGCCCTTCTTCGAGGACAGCTACCAGGTGTTCAACCGCAGCGGCGTGGGCACGCCGGTCGAGAACGGCGTCGAGACCGTTTACGACGCGTGGTACTACAACTTCGGGCCGCAGCAATTCATGGTGCGGCTGCTGTTTGCCAATGGCGAACTGGTGCGCGAGGACACGCTGGGATACGGCTTCAGCGGCACGCCGGGGCCGTGCAATCTCGACACCATCACCCCCGGCATGAGCAGCGGTGAATTGTTCGCGCGTTGCGGCGCGCCGGCGCATCGAAGGCAGATCTACGGCGACACGCTGTTTCGCGATCGCGCGACCCACAATGCCAGCCTGATTCCGCAACGGCGCGAGGAATGGTTCTACCCGGGCCAGGGCGGCAACCGCGGCCGCGTCGTGCACCTGCTGAACGGGCGGGTTGAAGCCGTAAAGGTCGTCGACTAGCGCGCCGGCCGCATCGGCTCGCCTGGAAGCCGCGGTACGCCGTGCTGGTCGCGTTCTTCGACCGCGACCACGCCGGTATCGCGCGCGGCTTCGCGCGGGCTGAGCGCAACCGGCTTGCCGTGCATCGCGCGCAGCGCGTTCGCGTAACAGCGCGTGGCTTCCGACTGTTCACCCAGCGCCGAGTGCGCTTCGCCGAGCGCTTCCCAGCCGTCCACGCCATCGGGTTGCAGGCCGACCGCGCGACGCAGGTACTCGCGCGCGCGTTGCGGCTGCTGCGTGCGCAACGCCAGCCGTCCGAGCGCAACCAGCAGGGCCGCGTCATTGGGATGCGCGCCGAGCCAGCTCTCTGCGCTGCGCAAGCGTGCGGCGGCATCGTCGCCGGCGAGGTCGCCGTAGAGCGCCACCAGCTGCGGCGACCATTCGCGGCGCAGCGCGCCCTCGATCTCATCCATCGCGGCCAGCGGCGAATCCAGTTGCGCGGAACGCCTCACGAACGCGGCAAGCACATCCGGCGCGGAACGTTGTGCGCGAGACAATCCATTCCAGAGGCCATGCAGGGCCTCCACGTCCTTCGCAGATTCCAGCGACGCGGCCAGCACGCGTGTTTCCAGCGCGGCGAATCCGCGCGCACCCAGCGCGTTGCTCTTGCGCAGCGGCTCCAGCGCCGCGCGTGCGCGCTGCGGCTGCCCGGACGCAAGCGCCGACAATGCGAGTTCATGCCAGCCGGAAGGCGGCAGGCGATTGGCATCGGCTTCCGGCAGCAGCAGCGCAAGCGCTTCGTCGCAACGACCCTCGCGGCGCAGGATGCGCGCGCGCAACATGCGCGCGGCCTGCGGCGCGTACTGGCCGGCTTCATCGAGGGTTTCCAGCGCGCGCGCGGGTTCGCCGCGCCGGTGTGCGGCCTCGGCCGCGGCCAGCAAGGCCGGCGCGCGCAGCGGCGCGTGCTGCGCGGCGCGCTCCAAGGCGCGGCCGGCTTCGGCGTGGCGGCCCTCGGCGAGCGCGACCATGCCGTCGAACAGACGCTTGCGGCTGATGCGGCGATGCCGCCGCGTCAGAGCGCCGAACGGCCAGCGCACCAGCCACCACGCCAGCGCAACCACGATCCAGGCGGCGACCAGCAGCAGCACCGCGCCGACCACGGTGGCTTCGATGCGCCACCCGCGGATCCGGATCAGCACGTAGCCGGGATCGGCGGCCAGCCAGTTCCAGGCAATCGCGCCGAGCGCGGCGATCGCGATCAACAGCAGCAGCCAGCGCCAGGGCTTCATTGCTTCTTCCCACCCGTGCTGGCGGCCGGTGCGGGTAGCACCGATTGCAGCCCATGGCTGGCGCGCAGGCCACGCAAAACGGCCAGCGCATTGCCCGGCGCGATCGAGACTTCAGCAGGAGCATTGCCCAGTCTGGCGAGTTCGGCCGCGGCGTTGCGCACCGCAGGTTGCGCCTTGTCGAAGCGCGCATCGAGCAGGGCCGAAGCACGCGTGAGCGCATCGCGGTAACTTGCCTGATCCTCGGCCAGCAATGCCGCCTGCGCTTGCGCGAGATCCAGTTGCAGCAATTCGCGCGCGAGGTTCGCATCGGCGACGGGCATTTCCGCATCCCCGTCATGGTGGATGCGCAGGATGCCGCTGAAGGCGCGTTTCAGTTGCGACCACGCGCTGGTGCTCGTCGCCGCTTGTTCTTCCGCATGCGGCTCGTTCGGTTGCAGCGTCGCAGCCTGCTGGCGGATCGCACTCAGCATGGCCAGCGCCTGCGCGTGCTGCGGCGCGCCCTGCGCCAGCGCCGCACATTCGTTGGTCGTGCTTTCGCGCGCTGGCGCGAAGACCGGATTCTGTACGTGCGCGAGCGCCTGTTCCGCCAGCCGGCATGCGCGCAGCGCGCCATCGGCATCGTGCAACAAGGTCAGGCGCTGCTGCTCGGTGACCAGCAGGAATTCGGCGTCGTCCAGCAGCAGCACGTCGTGGCCGCGCAGTTGCTGGTCCGAGAGCGCGCCGAGCGCGGCTTCCAGGTTGTGCATGCGCTGGTCCATGCCCTGCGTGGCATCGCGCGAGGCGCGGGTGTCGCTCTCCAGCGCATCCATGCGTCGCGCCAGCGATTGCTGTTGTGCCGCAGCCGCGGCGTCATCGTGTTCGATCGCGTCGATGCGCGCCTGCAACTGCGCCGTGCTCGCCTGCGCATCCGATTGCACGTGCTTCTGTTGCCACAGCGACCAGGCAGCCAGCGCCAGCGCGAGCAGCGCCAGCAACACGGCGAGCGTCGCGAACAGCGGGGAAGTGCGGCGGCGAGGCGTCGCGTCGGCAGAGACTTCGTTCATGGTCGGCAATGCTAACTTGCGGGCGCCACGGTGCAAGCCTTGAAGTCACCGAGCTGCGAGGATGGCGGCAATCAGATCGGTATCGTTGGCCGATTCCGCCCGCAGCACGCGCGCGAAACCGGCCTTGCGCGCGGCTTGCAGCAAGCGTTCGCTGCTGGCGACCGCGGTGCCGGCGAGCAGGGCCCGCTTCGCGTCGATCGGCAATGCCATCAGCAGGTTCTGCAGGGCCTCATTGCTGGACAACGGGACGTAAAGCGGCCCGCGTTGATGCAGCAATCCCTTGAGGTGACGGCGGTCCAGCCGTGGCGGCACGCGCTCGTACACGTATGCCTGCGCGATGCGCGCACCGCGCCGCTCCAGTTCGGACTGGAGCAGGCCGCGTCCGCCCGGCGCACCGACGATGCCGATCCGCTTGCCGCGCGCCTGTTGCACTTCCGGCAACGCCAGCATGCCTTCGCTGTCGGTGCGCGGCGGAATCACCGTTTCGAGTTGCGCGATGCGCCGCAAGGCCGCAGAGGTACCCGCACCCGGCACCACGATCGCCGCATGTGTGCGCAGTGGCGAAAGGCGTGCGGCGAAGCGCACCGCGGCGGGACTGGTGAAGATCAGCACGTCGCTGGCCAGCGCTTCGCGCAGGGCCGCGCGCGAAGCGCGCGCGTCGTCCATGGCACGCAGGCTGGATCCGGGCAGCGGCAAGGCGATTCCGCCGAGCGCGCGCACCCGCGAGCGCAATGCGGCACCCGCGCCAACCGGGCGCGTGATCGCCACGCGTGCGCCGGCCAGCGGCAATCCGGATCGTTTCGACATGGCGCGATGCTAAACGAATGCGGGCGCATCGGCTTGTTCGCGCTTTCGATCGTAGGCAGACTGATCGGATGTCCAACACCGACCACCCCGCACTCGCCTCGCACTTGCAGGCCTACATCCTCGAGCACATTCCGCTGGCGCGCACGATGGAGCTGCGCGTCGCGCGCTACGACGGCGCGGAGCTGGAACTCGCCGCGCCGCTCGCGCCCAACATCAACGACAAGGGTTGCGCCTTCGGCGGCAGCATGGCGTCATTGATGACGCTCGCCGGCTGGGGGCTGGTGGAACTGGCGCTGCGCGCGCGCGGCATCGACTGCGACATCTACGTCGGCGATTCGAGCGTGCGCTACCGCGAGCCGCTGTTCGGCGAATTGCGCGCCACCGCGCGATTCGTGGAAGCCGATGCGCTGGATGTATTCCTCAAGACCCTTACCGCGCGCGGCAAGGCGCGCATCCAGGTGGCGTGCGCGATCGCGGGCGCACAACAGGATGCCGCCACGCTGGAAGCCGCGTTCGTCGCCAAGTCGCACTGAGATCGTCGAACGCGTCGCGCGCGGGGCCGCCGGGATTCGTGCACAATCGGGCCACCTCATCGCGGGAGCCCGCTCATGCGCCGCATCGTCGCCGTCTTCGCACTGGCTGCACTGCTCGCCGGTTGCGCCAATCTTTCAACGCACGCCAAGGACCAGGCGCGCGACGAGACGCTGGCGCATTACGCCGCCACGTTGCGCTTCGGCGATTTCGCCGGTGCCTGGCAGTTCGTGGACCCGAAGGTGCGCGCGGATCACCCGCTGGATGCCGCCGCCAAGAAACGCTACAACGCGGTGCAGGTCGGCGGCTATGAAACCGACGGACCCAGCGCGGTCGATGCGAACACCATTGAGCAAACCGTGCAGATCAGCCTGATCGTGAAGTCCAGCCAGACTTCCTACGACATCGTGGACCACCAGACCTGGAAGTACGATCCCGACACCAAGCGCTGGTGGCTGGAATCGGGCCTGCCGGATCTCACCCCGCAGCAATGAGCGGTACCGCGCCGGGCCGCGATCGCGGATAATGCGCGGTCGCCTGCTGCCCGATCGCCCATGAACGACATCCTGCCGCGCATTCCGCAATTCATCGCCCATCACCCGCTGCTGGTCGGCGCCTTCATCGTCATCGTGCTGGCGTTGATCGGGCTGGAAGGCACGCGGCGTTTCCGCGGCTTCAAGGAACTGACGCCGGCGGGGCTCACGCACCTGATCAACCGCAACGATGCGCTGGTGATCGACATCTCCGCGCAGGCCGACTTCGAGAAGGCGCACGTGCCGGGGTCGCGACATGTCGCGTCCAGCCAGTTTGACCCGGAGAACAAGGAGCTGAAGAAGGTGCGCGAACTGCCGGTCGCAATCGTGTCGCGCAACGGAGTGGAAGCGGAGAAGGCCGCACGCCGCCTGGTCAAGGCCGGCTTCACCCGCGTGTACACGCTCTCCGGCGGCATCGACGCCTGGCGCAAGGCGGACCTGCCGCTGGCCAAGGGTCGAAGCTGAGCGCGTCGCTCCTACACTTCCTCGGTTCCCGTCACCTTCGCCCGCCGCATCAGCCAGCCCACGCCGCGCAGGTCGGCCAGGCCCACCCACAGGCGATCGAGCATTCCGTACTTCGACACGCCGCGCGTGCGCGGGCGATGCCCGACCGGCACGCTGACGCTCTCGAATCCTGCGCGCTTCACCAGCGCCGGCAGGTAGCGGTGCATGTGGTCGAAGTAGGGCAGCAGCAGGAACGTTTCGCGTTCGAACAGTTTCAGGCCGCAGCCGGTGTCGGGCGTGGCGTCGCGCAGCATGCGTGAACGCACGCCGTTGGCGATCTTCGAAGAGATGCGCTTGTTGAAGGTGTCGCGACGGGTGGTGCGCCAGCCGGCGAACAGTTTGATCTGCGGCTTCGCCTGCGCGCGTGCATCCAGCAACTTCGGGATATCGGCCGGATCGTTCTGGCCGTCGCCGTCCAGCGTCGCGATCCAGCTTCCGCGCGCGGCGCGCACGCCGTTCCAGATGGCGGTGCTCTGGCCGCTCTGCTTCAGGTGCTTGACGATGCGCAGTTCCGGATGGCGAGCGCGCTCGGCCTGCAGCACGGCCAGCGAATCGTCGGAACTGCGATCGTCCACGTAGACGATTTCGTAGTCCATGCGTCCGCGCAATGCGGCGGCGATTTCGGCCAGCAACGGCTGGATGTTGTCGCGCTCGTTGAAGACCGGCACGACGACGGAAAGCTCGGGCATGTTGCGCCCCTTCGCGAAAGAGCCGCGATTATCGCCGATGACCGGGAACGGTGCAGCCGGCGCAGGCGGAACCCTGTGTTTGCCGCAACCGCCCGCGCGTGCAGAGCGATCAGATTTCGCCGAGCGCCTGCTGCACCGGCGCGTCCAGTGCATCGCGCAGGGTGCGTTCCACTTGCGCGAAGCCGCGCGCGTCGGCGCCGAGCAGCAGCAGGGTGCCGTGGTCCAGCGGCAGCTCGCGGCCCTGCCAGCCGTCGTGGTGGAAATCACGCGCGTGCGCGAGGTCGCGGCCCACGAAGTACAACGCGGTCACCGGTTCGTTGTCGACGCGGAACACCAGGTGCACGGTGGGGTGGTGGCCCACGTCGCAGTCGCGCACGAACACAGCACCCTGCGGCATCCCGCGCAGGTCCACGCCGCGCGCGGCGAATTCGCGGCGCAGATCGGCATCCGACACCGGTTGCGTGCGCGCCAGCGCGAAGGCTTCGCCGCGCAGATGCGCCACGCTCATTGCCGGCAGCGGATCGGCTTGCGCGTTGCGGTTCCAGCCGAAGGTGCCGATACCGACCGCCAGCAGCAGCGACGCCGCCAGCGCCAGCCCGACCTGCCAGCGGCGCGTGCGCACGCGCGTGCGCGTGGCCTGCGCCAGCAGGATGCGTTCGGCCAGATCCGCCGGCGGTTCGATCGCGAGCGACGCCTCGATGCGGCGCTCCAACCGCTGCGCGCGCCACCACGCCTCGGTGCAGCCGCTGTGGCAACTGTCGCGATGGGCGACGAACGCCGTTTCGCGCGCGCGCGGCTCGGCCGCGAGCCTGCGCCGGAATTCAAGGCAGTCCATGGGACGCCTCCTTCGCTTTCATGCTTGCACCACCTTCCAGCACTGCGCGCAGCTTTTGCCGCGCACGGAACAACTGCGTCATCACCGCGCCAGGTTTGCAGTCGAGCTCGGCCGCGATCTCCTCGCAGGAGAAGCCGCCCAGCACCTGCATCAGCAGCGGCTCGCGGTATTTCGGCTCCAGTTGCAGGATCGCCGCACGCACCTGCGCGTCGGAGCCGGCGCGCTCCGGATCCACCGCAGCGGTGTCTTCGGCGAGGTTGTCGTCCAGCTCGCTCAAATCGAAGCGCTTGCGCTCGAAACCGCGCGCGTGTTCGCGGCGCAGGATCGTCAGCAGCCAGGGCTTGGCGGCGGCACCGTCGCGCAGGGAATCGAGTGCGCGCCAGGCGCGCAGCAAGGTCTCCTGCACCAGGTCCTGCGCGCGTGCGTCCTCGCCGCACAGCCAGTAGGCGAAGCGGTAGAGATCATTCGCGTGCGCGCGCACCAGCGCGTCGAATTGGCGTTGCCTGCTGCCCACTTTGGGAAAGACCGGCATGGTGCAGCCTTCCTTTCAAGCTGTAGGGCGGACACCGTCCGCCGCGCTGGCGGGCATTGCCCGCCCTACGAGTCAACGCAATTTCGCGAGAACCCCTTCCAGCTCATCGGCGCTGTGATAGCGGATCGTGAGCTTGCCACGCCCGTTTCGCCCATGCGCGATCTGCACGCGGGCGCCGAGTTTCTCGGAGAGTTCGCGTTCCAGCGCGACGATGTCCGGATCGGCATGCGAGGTGCGCTTCTTCGAAGAAGGCGCCAGTTGTGCCAGCCGCACGACGTCTTCCAGTTCGCGCACCGACCATCCTTCGGCGGCGGCCTTCTCGGCCAGCGCGATCGCGCGCGGCGCAGGCAAGGTGCCGAGTGCGCGCGCGTGGCCCATCTCGATCCGGCCGTTTTCGAGCAGGCGGCGAATCGGTTCGGGAAGCTCCAGCAGGCGCAGCAGGTTGGTGACCGCCGTGCGCGAACGGCCGACCGCGTCGGCGGCCTGTTGCTGGGTGAGATCGAATTCCTCGATCAGCCGGTGCAACGCCTGGGCTTCTTCCAGCGCGGACAATTCCTCGCGCTGGATGTTCTCGATCAGCGCCATCGCCAGCACCGCCTGCGGCGCGACATCGCGGATCACCGCCGGGACTTCGGCTAGGCCTGCCTTCTGCGCGGCGCGCCAGCGGCGCTCGCCGGCGATCAGTTCGAACTTGTCGCGGCCGAGCGCGCGCACCACCACCGGCTGGATCAAACCTTGTGCCTTGATCGAAGCGGCGAGCTCGTCCAGCTTCGACTCGTCCATGTGCTGGCGCGGCTGGTACTTGCCCGGCGCGATCTGCGTCACCTGCAAGGTTCGCAGTTCCTCGCCGCCGATTTCGGTTGCTTCGGTGTCGCGGCCGCCCAGCAGCACATCCAGATCGCGCGAGCCCAGGCCTCTTCTTTTTGCCGACATGGTGGTCCTCAGTTGCTCGCGGCCGGAGCGGCCGTGCCGCGTTCGCGGCGGATCATTTCACCGGCAAGACCGAGGTACGCGATCGCGCCGCGCGATTCGCGGTCGTAAAGATTGATCGGTTTGCCGTGGCTGGGCGCCTCGGCCAGGCGCACGTTGCGCGGGATGATCGAGCGCAGCACCTTGTCGCCGAAATGCTTGGTGAGCTGCGCGGAGACGTCGTTGCCGAGGTTGTTGCGCACGTCGAACATGGTGCGCAGCAGGCCTTCCACTTCCAGTTGCGGATTCAATCGCGCGCGCACCGCCTTCACTGTGTCCAGCAATGAAGTGAGGCCCTCGAGTGCGAAGTATTCGCACTGCACCGGGATCAGCACGCTGTGCGCGGCGGCCAGCGCGTTCAGGGTGAGCAGGTGCAGCGACGGCGGGCAATCAATCAGGATGGTGTGATAGCGGTCGCCGAGCTTGGCGAGTTGTTCCTTCAGGCGCGATTCGCGCGCGATCGCGTCCATCAGCTTCAGTTCGGCGGCGGTGAGGTCGCGCCCGCCCGGCAGCAGGTCATAGCCGGCTTCGGTTGGCAGGATCGCCGACTCGATGCTCGCTTCTTCCAGCAACACCTCGCAGCCGTTGGGATGCACGTCGCGCTTGTCGATGCCGGACGCCATCGTGGCATTGCCCTGCGGGTCCAGGTCCACCAGCAGGATCTTGCGTTTGGTCTCGGAGAGCGCGGCGGCGAGATTCACCGCGGTGGTGGTCTTGCCGACCCCGCCCTTCTGGTTGGCGATGGCGATGATGCGCGTCATGGTGATGCGGCGGTTCCCCGGAACCTCAGGACAGCGGAACGCGGAGATTAGCATCGCGCCGCGATCTACGCCCGGCGGATTTCCACAAGATGGCGCTGCGCATCCAGCCCCGGCACGTCCAGCGCGTGGACCGCCGCGACCCGGAATCCGGCCGGCACCTGCGCCAGTTCGCCGGCTTCGATCTGGCCTTTCATCGCGAGCCAGACGCCGGCCGGCGCGAGCGCGTGACCGCCCCAGGCCAGCATGTCACCAAGGCTGGCGAAGGCGCGCGCCGTGACGCAATCGAAGGTGCCTTGCAATGCCTCGACGCGCACCTGCTGCACGGTCGCATTCTCCAGCGGCAAGCCGCGCGCGGCTTCGCGCAGGAATCGCGCCTTCTTGCCGTTGCTGTCCGCCAGCGTCACTTTCAGCCCGGGCCGGGCGATGGCCAGCGGAATGCCCGGCAGGCCGGCGCCGCTGCCGAGATCGGCCAGGGTTTCGCCGCGCACAAACGGCAGCACGGCCAGCGAATCCAGCAGGTGGCGCGTCACCATCTGCGCCGGATCGCGCACCGCGGTGAGGTTGTAGGTCCGGTTCCAGCGGACCAGCAGGTCGAGGTAGGCGAGCAGGCGCGCAATCGCCTCGGCCGCAAGTTCCAAGTGCAGGGCGTGGATGCCGCGCTCGAGCTGCTCGCGCAGTGGTCCGTGGAGGTCAGTCAAGGGTCATGGCCCAAAAAAAGCAAAAGCCCGCATGCGGGCGCGGGCACGGAGCTCTTTGCATGGACGGCGAGTCCAGGCCGCGCATGCCTCGATCAGGCTGCCAGATCAAGCTCCACGCGGGTCACCAGCACGCCGCGCTCGCGCAGGCTTCCATTCAACGCCTGCTTCAGGCGCAAGTTGCGCGCGCGCAAATCATGGCTTGCGCCATCGGCGACTTCCGGCAATGCGCCGATCACGCCGCTGCGGATCATTTCGTCGGCGCGATCGATCACCGCGTCGGCGCGCTCGGGATCGAGCACCTGCCACCACACGCGGCCGCGCAGGGTTTCCGGCTGCTGGTGGCCTTCCACCTGCACGCGCTCCTCGATGGCCAGGGTGTAACCGGTGATGCTGATCTTGTGGGCGATGCGCTCAATCAGCGGAAGCACCACGTGCATGCCGGGGGTCAACGTGCGCGCGGGCTTGCCGAGGCGGCGCAACGTGTAGACCTGGCCTTCGGGAATCCGTTTGACGCACACCGCAGCCAGCAGGCCGATCAGAGCGAGCAAGGGCAGAATGGTGAGCGTCGAGAACATTGCCTTACAAATCCGTGAGTTGGCGTCGTGTTCTATATTTCGACTGCGAAAGATGATGCAGTCTTCGGATCGAATGGTGCCTTAATTTTAATTTAACGGCAAGTAACCTGGCCTGAACACGTTGGGCGAGGCATTCGCGGTCGAGAACCCGCCCATGTGAAACGGAGTACCACCGCGTCTTCACCCAAGCATCATATGTGCCTCGCCCTTTCGAACTGAGGCCACCGTCGCAGCTTGCGACGCGAACGGCGGCGCATGGCTATAAAATGCGGGACTGCTCACCTTCCAGACAGTTGCCATGGCCTTCCCCGGCACCCGCATGCGGCGCATGCGTCGCGACGCGTTCTCGCGCGCGCTGATGCGCGAAACCGTATTGACTCCCGCCGACCTGATCCTGCCGGTATTTGTCCATGACCAGGCAGGCAACGCACGCGTGGACATCCCTTCGATGCCCGGCGTGCAGCGGCTTTCGATCGAGGCGCTGCTGGAAGTCGCCGAACAGGCGCAGCAGCTCGGCGTGCCGGCGCTCGCGCTGTTTCCGTCGCTGGAGGCTTCGATCAAGACTGCCGACGCGCGCGAGGCGTGGAACAACGAGGGCCTGGTGCAGCGTGCGATCCGCGCCTTGAAGCAGCGGTTTCCCGGGTTGGGCGTGATCGCCGACGTGGCGCTGGATCCGTTCACGACCCACGGCCAGGATGGGTTGATCGACGACTCCGGTTACGTGATGAACGACGAAACCGTCGAGGCGCTGACGAAACAGGCGCTGTCGCAGGCACGCGCGGGTGCGGATTTCGTTGCGCCTTCGGACATGATGGATGGCCGCATCGGCACGATCCGCACCGCACTGGAAGATGCCGGCCTGATCCACACCCGCATCATCGCCTACGCGGCGAAATACGCATCCAGCTTCTACGGCCCGTTCCGCGATGCGGTGGGCTCCGCTGCCACGCTCGGCAAGGGTTCCAAGCACACCTACCAGATGGACGTCGGCAATTCCCACGAAGCCTTGCGCGAAGTCGAACTCGATCTTGCCGAAGGCGCCGACGTGGTGATGGTGAAGCCCGGCATGCCGTATCTGGATATCGTGCGCCGCGTGAAAGATCGCTTCGGTGCGCCGACCTTCGTGTATCAGGTCAGCGGCGAGTACGCGATGCTGAAAGCCGCGTCGGCAAACGGCTGGCTGGACGAGCGCGCCTGCATGTTGGAAGCGCTGACCTGCATCAAGCGCGCGGGCGCGGATGCGATCCTCACCTACTTCGCGCTGGATGCCGCGCGCGCCCTCGCCGGCAAGGCCTGAGCGGCTTCGCGCGGCGGCGCGGGTGCGTCCGCGCGCATGCGCCATTGCGGCTGCCGCAAGGTCGCGGGCGAAAATCCGAAGCGCGCGCGGAATGCGCGCTGGAACTGGCGCAGGTTGCTGAAGCCCCAGCGCTCGGCCACGGTCAGCAGCGGTTGCTCCGGGCGGCTGCGGATGTCGCGGAATGCGGCATCGGTGCGGGCGCGCGCGATCACGTGCGCCACGCCGCCTTCCGCCTGCAGGATGCGATAGAGCCGCGCGCGGGAAAGATGGAAAACTTTCTGCAGCTTGCGCAGATCCAGGTCCGGCTCGTGCACGTGCGATTCGATGAAGGCAATGATGCGCGCGCGCAGCGGATCACTTGCGGTCGTCTCCAGTGCCTGGCATTGCAGGCCGAGACAGGTGTGCAGCAGCGACAAGCTCACGTGCACGGTCGGCGCGACATTGGCGAGCGTCAAGCCCGGCAGGGTCAGCAGCAGCCGCTGCAGGTGGCCACCGAGCAATTGGCCCAACGGATGATCGCCACGCAGCACCCGTCCGTGCAGCGAACCCTTGGCGTTGTCGAGGCGGTCGCGCTCCAGCGCGATCGCCAGCACTTCGCATTGCCGCGCTTCAGTGGACAGCGGATAACCCGGTTCGCACACGCACAGGTCGCCCACCGCCAGTTCGACCGGGCGGCGGCCGAAGTTGACGTGCTGCCCGCCCTGCAGGATCAGGCGGACTGAAAGATGCCCGGCCTGGTCGGCCCAGTCCCACGGAATCAAGGCCGCGGTGCCGGAGGGATCGCTGGTGTCGATCAGCGAGCGCATCACCCGGAACGCGCCGAGGTCGTAGCTGGTCAGGGAATTGACCGGAATGCCGGAGGGGTGTTCCGCGGCCCGGACGGAGGGTGCCGTCTGGGCGTGCGGCGCGCCTTCATCCCGGTTCGGTCGCACGTTCCCCTTCTCCTGCCGTGGCTTGCGCGCAAGCATACACAGCCGGCCGGAGTGCTCCAATCGCAAGCGATAACGAAGTGTCGCAACTGCGGGACGAATCGGCTCTTGCCAGCGGCCAAGCCGGTTCTAAGATCGAACCTGTTCTTCAGACGGCGGCTTTCGCGGTCGAACGGAACAGGGGACGGCAAAGGAGTGTGGCAGGTGGCAGCGCGTCCGGGACACCGCGCTGCCCTCCACGTCGCATGCGCCGACAGATAGCGGTGTTGCCAAACAGCGGCATGGGATTGCCATCGGGAGGGGCGGAAACGCCCCTCCTTTTTTTATGCGCACGGCGCGGCCATCTCCCCCGTTACGCGCCTGCCATAATCAGCCCCCGTTCCCACGAGCTTCCCGCGTGCAAGAACACGCCTTCCTGCAATCGGCCGTCGTCTTCCTGCTTGCGGTGGTGATCGCCGTCCCGCTGGCGCGTCGGCTGAAACTGGGTTCGGTGCTCGGCTACCTCGCCGCCGGCGTGGTGATCGGCCCGTACGGGCTGCAATGGGTGCGCAACCCGGATGCGATCGCGAGCATTTCCGAACTCGGCGTCGCGCTGCTGCTGTTCGTGATCGGCCTGGAACTGTCGCCGCAGCGATTGTGGGTGATGCGCCGTTCGGTGTTCGGCGCAGGCGCCGCGCAGGTGATCGCTTGCGCCGCCGTGCTCGGCGCGATCGCGCTGTTCGGATTCGGCCAGGGCGTCGCGAGTGCTTGCGTGATCGGAGTGGGCCTGGCGCTGTCCTCCACCGCGTTCGGGCTGCAGACGCTGGCCGAGCGCAAGGAATTGCAGAGTCCGCACGGCCGGCTCGCGTTCGCGGTCCTGCTGTTTCAGGATCTCGCGGCGATTCCGCTGATTGCCGCGATCCCGCTGCTCGGCGTGCAGGCGGCTGCGCATTCGGCGCAGCCGTGGTGGCTCGGCGCGCTGCGCGTGATCGGCGTGATCGCGGTGGTGGTGATCGGCGGGCGCTACGCGTTGCGTCCGCTGTTCCGCGCGGTGGCGAAGACACAGCTGGTGGAAGTTTCGACCGCGACGGCGCTGCTGGTGGTGATCGGCACCGCCTGGCTGATGCAGCTCGCCGGCATCTCCATGGCGCTGGGCACCTTTCTCGCCGGCGTGCTGCTGGCCGACTCGGAATACCGGCACGACCTGGAATCGCACATCCAGCCGTTCGAAGGCCTGCTGCTCGGCCTGTTCTTCATCGCGGTCGGCATGGGCGTGGACCTGCACCTGCTGGTCGCGCATCCGTGGATCGTGTGCGGGCTGGTTGCACTGCTGCTCGCGTGCAAGGCGCCGCTGGTGGCGGCGGTCGCGCGCATCGCGCGGCTGGACTTCGGCGGATCACTGAAGATGGCGATGCTGCTGGCCGGCGGCGGCGAGTTCGCCTTCGTCGTGTTCAAGCTCGCCGCCGAACGCGGGTTGCTGGGCCCGGACGAGCATCGTTTCCTGGTGCTGGTGATCACGCTCAGCATGGCCGCGGTGCCGCTGCTGGTGCTCGGCGTTTCCAGGCTCCCGGCTGCGCGCGCGCCCAAGCGCGAATTCGACACGATCGACGGCGAAGCGCCACGCGTGATCATCGCCGGCTTCGGCCGCGTCGGCCAGATCGTCGGCCGCCTGCTGTACGCGCACCACATTCCGTTTACCGCGCTGGAAAGTTCAGTCGAGCAGGTGGATTTCATGCGCCGGTTCGGCAACAAGGTGTTCTACGGCGATCCCACGCGCCCGGATTTGCTGCGTGCGGCACAGGCGGACAAGGCCGAGGTGTTCGTGCTTGCGACGGACGATCCGGAAGCCAACGTGCGCACCGCGCGCATCGTGCGCCGGCTGTTCCCGCACCTGAAGATCGTGGCGCGTGCGCGCAACCGCCAGCACGCGTTCCGCCTGATGGATCTCACTTCACCCGACGACGTGGTGCGCGAGACGTTCCATTCCGGCCTGAAGATGGCGCGCATGGCGCTGCAGGCGTTGGGGCTTTCGCCGGAAGCCGCGCAGACATCGGTGGACACGTTCCGCAATTTCGACGAACGCCTGTTGCGCGAGCAGCACCTGGTCTACGACGACGAGGCCGCGATGGTGCAGGGCGCGAAGGAAGCGCGCGACGAACTGGAGCATCTGTTCGAGGCGGATGCCGCTTCGAACGTGGTCGAGCTCACTCCGTCGACGACGCGGGCTGCCGCAGCACGCGATTGACGCCCGGAATCGCCCGCGGCGCGAGCTCCATCGCCAGGTCCACCAGGCCGAGCAGGCGCGCGACATCCGAGGGCGTGCGCCCGAAACCATCCGTCGCTTCGCGATGGGCGCCGCGCGCCAGCAGCGCACGCGCCGGCGCGAACAGCGCGTGCATCGCGCAGGCGTGCAGCGCGCTGACACCGCGCGCGTCGGCGTGATTGGGATCCGCACCGGCCTCCAGCAACGCCGGAAGCAGCGCAGCGAGATGGGTGCCGTCGGCCACGGCATCGGCCTTGGCTTGCGCGCCGAGCAGCAGCAACAGCGGCGTGGCACCCAGTTCGTCGCGTGCATCCACGCGCGCCGGATCCTTGTCGCACGCGTGCAGCAGCGCATCCAGCAGGCGCCGGCAGCGCAGGCTGTCGCGGCTGTCGAAGCAGAAACGCGCGGCGGCATGCAATGCGGTGTGTCCGTGTTCGTCGGTGAGTGCGGGATTCGCGCCGCGTTCCAGCAACACTTCCACGATTTCCGGGAAGCCGAGTGCAGCGGCGACCATCAACGCGGTCGCGCTGCCCGGCAGGCGCTGGTCGGCTTTCGCGTCGTGTTCAAGCAGCAGCTTCACCATCTCCGGCCGGCGCGCGCTGACCGCCGCCGACAACGGCGTGGCACCGGATGCGGCGGCGAGCGCGGCATCGGCTTGCGCCTGCAGCAGGCGCTGCGCCGCTTCCAGGTGACCCGCGCCGCAGGCGCGCAGCAGCGCGCTCGCGCCGCGCTCGTCGCGGGTGTCGATCGAAAAACCGAGTTCCAGCAATCTGGATACGGCATCGGCATCGCCGCAGGAAGCCGCGAGCGGCAGATCGCCGGCGCGCAGCGGGCGTCGCGGCAGCGGCCACGTGCTCCAGCGCAACCAGTGTTCGAGCGTGGCGTCGCCGCGCGCCAGCGCCAGGCCCAACGGCGTTTCGCCATTCGCGGCCGGACTCTCCGGATCGGCACCGTGGGCGATCAGCGCGCGCACCAGCGGCAGCGCGATCATGCGTTCGGCGTTCAGCGCAACGTGCAGCGGGGTGGCGCCGTTGCGATCGCGCACGTTCGGATCGACGCCACGCGCTAGCAGCGCATCCAGCACCGGCATCAGCGCAGCGCATGCGCCGTGGTGCAAGGGCGTGCGCTGGTTGACGTCGGCTCCGAACGCATCCGCGCCGCGCGCGAGCAGATCGAGCGCGAAGGGCGCGGCGTCTTCTGCATCCACCAGCTTTGCCATCACGCGCGCGTACAGGCCCGCACCCGCGCAGCTCGCACCGGCATCGAGCAACTGGCGCAGCGCGTCCACCGATTCGGGCAAGTGCTCGACCAGCGCTTCGAACAGGCGCGTGCCGTCGTCCAGCTGCCCTTCGGCCGCCAGTCCGTGTTCGAGCAGCCATTGCCGCGCCTGTGCGTGCCCGGTCCCGGACAACTCTACGTAGAGCGCGGCGAGTTCGCCGGCCGGCCACGCGCGCGCGCGTTCCGCGAAGCCGGATGCCACCGCCCAATGCCCGAAGCGCAATGCGTCCAGCAGGTGAGCGGGCGTATCTGCGCCGGGTTCGGGTTGTGCGGCGACTGCATGCGAAGCGGGCAGCGGCGTGGTCGGATCGAGCAGCGCGACCAGATCCCAGCGGCCCGCGGACCCGGCGTGCTCCAATGCATTGCGGCCGTCGCCGCTGCGTGCGTGCGGATCGGCCCCCGCGGCGAGCAGCGCACGCACGCAGCGCGCGTTCGCACGCGGAGACTGGCAGGCCAGCAGCAAGCCGTCGCGGCCATGGGTGTCGCGCGCCTGCACGTCAGATGATGCGGCAATCAACGCTTCCAGCACTTCGCATGCGCCCGCGCGCGCGGCTTCCATCAGCGCGGTCGTGCCGTTGCGATCGGCGAGGTTCGGATTGGCGCCGGCTTCCAGCAGCGTGCGCGCGATGTTCGCGTGGCCTTCCAGCGCGGCGCCCATCAACGCGCTGCGGCCGAGGCCGTCCACGGCATCCACGCGCGCCTTGTGCTTGAGCAGCATCTGCACGCCCTGCGGATCGTCATCGGCACCCGCGGCTGCCGCGAGCAGCGCCGGTTCACCCTGCGCGGGTTCGCATTTCGCGCCGTGCTCGAGCAGGAACTTCAGCAGGCTCCAGTTGCCCGCGCCGGCGGCCGAGCCCAGCGGCGAATGGCGGTTTCGATTGAGCGCGTCCAGCGGTGCCTGCGCATCGATCAGGATCGCCGCGATGGAAGGTTCGGCGGCGAGCGCGGCGTGGTGCAGCGGCGTGTTGCCGTCGCGGTCGCACAGGCGCGGGTCGGCGCCGTTGGCGAGCAGGGTCATCACCGCTTCGGCGCGGCCGTGGTAACTGTCGCGCGTTGCGGCGAGCAACGCGGTCACGTCCGCGTGCGCGCGGTTGACCTGCGCTCCGCGTGCGATCAGCGCGCGCAGCAGGCGCGTGTCGGGCAGCAGCGCGGCCAGAACCAGCGCGCTGCGCTGGTCGCGCGCGCCCGCGGCGGGCAGCGCATCCGGGTCCGCGCCGTGTTCGAGCATGGCGAGTGCTTCATCCACGTTGCCGTTGCGCGCGGCTTCCAGTAACGCCTCGTTCAATGCCGCGGGTGACAGTTGCGGTGGCGCTGCATTCGCTCCCACGGCTGCAACCGGAGCGGCTGCGGCCGGCGTGCCATCCGGTTCCGCCTGCGGCGGCTCTTCAATGCCCTTGCGCCTGCCGCGGCTCCCGCAAAGCAGGTTGCGCAAGGTGCGGTTGGCGGCGACCAGCGTGCACAGCGGCAGCAGCACGATCGCATACAGGAACAGCGCCGCGGTGCGCAGTTCGTCCGGCATCACCGAGCCCACGCCCGCCAGCGCCAGTGCCCCGAACGCGAGCACAAGATAGGCGAGCGCGGCGGGCAGGAACTGGCTGAAGAAATGTTCCTGTTCGCCCGTGAGGTGTGCGGCGAAGGCGATGCTGCGGGTCAGCGCGGTGGAAATCCAGGAGCGCTCCTCGCCCTCGGGAAATGCATCGTCCCACACGAATACCAGGCCGAATGCCGGCCACAGCCGCCACAGCAGTGCGAGCGCCGCGACCAGCGCCGCGCAGAGCGAAAGCGTTGCGATCAGCGATGGCGCCTGCGACAGCACCAGCAGCGGCCATGCGATGAACGCGAACACCACCGCCGTGTAGACCGAGAACAGGATCAGGTGGGTGGCGCCGCGACGCAGCACGGTGCGCAGGAAGGATGTTTCCGGGTCGAAGCCGATCGCGTGGCACATCGCTGCCATGCACAAGGTGTTGGCGACCAGCAGCGGCAGCAGAGCCAGGGTATGCGTGCCGAACGTTGCGAGTGCGACCGCAGCCAGGGCCGGCAGGAAGCAGGGCAGGGAGCGCAGCAGCGACGGCCGCCGGCGCGGCTTGGAGCTTGGCATTGGAACGGAAACTCGCAACGGCGGAAGCGCCGCAGTATACGCAAGCCTCACGCGCGCAAACGGTAACCCGATGTTAATTGCGGGCGCGATGCGCCGATTGCGCGAGCGGGTTCTCCCTCGACGGACGCCAGCGGAAGCGCCGCCACGATTGATGCCGATCAAACCGGGGACACCGGAACCGGGCAGACTCTTGCACTCTGCCCGCGTTCCGTTCACAGTGGCGCCCGGGAGTTCAAACAAGCGTATGAATCCGGCCGCGGGCAGCCACGCCGGACGCATCCAACACCTGAGGGAGAACGTTTCATGAGTACGAATTCGATGTTCCGCCAGCGCGTGCGTGGTCTGGTCCTCGCCGCCCTGACGGTGGCGGTGGCTGGCGCGCTGGTCAGCACGGATGCATCGGCTTCCGGCTTCCAGATCAAGGAAAACAGCGCCAAGGCGCTGGGGCGAGCCTTCGCGGGCGTCGACACCGCCGGCAACGATGCTTCGGTGGTGGTCAACAACCCGGCGGCGATGTCGGATCTGAACGGCATGGTGTTCCAGGCCGACGTCACCGCGATCGACGTGAACACGCGCTTCCACGGCAGCGGCACCGATCTGCTGGGCGCACCGCTCAGCGGCGGCGATGGCGGCAACGGTGGTGACGTCACGCCGGTGCCGGCCATGTATTTCTCCGCACCGATCAATGATGCCTGGCGCGTGGGCGTGGCCTTCTCGGCACCGTACGGCTTGAAGACCGAATACGACAGCGGCTGGGTCGGGCGCTACCAGGCCTTGAAGTCGAAGGTGACTTCGGAAGCACTGACCGGCTCGGTTTCCTGGCAGATCAATCCGCAGTTCGCGTTGGGCGCGTCCATCATTGCGCAGAAGACCAAGGTCGACCTCAGCCAGGCGGTCGATTTCGGTGGCCTGATCGCCGGTTCGTTCATACAGCAGTGCATGGGTGCAGGCGGCACTCTCCCCGCGTGTGCGGCCGGTTCACCCGCAGCACCGCAGTCGCTCGACGGCACCGCGCGCGTGCAGGGCGATGACTGGAACTGGGGCTGGGCACTGGGTGCGGAATTCAGGCCGACCACGCAGGATCGCATCGGCCTCTCCTACCACGCCAAGATCAACAACACCATCAGAGGCAACGCCACTTTCGTGGTGCCGCCGATGGCGCAGGCGATCTTGGCGCAGGCGGGCATGTCGGCGCTGTTCCAGAACACGCCTGCCAGCGGCGATTTTGCCACGCCGGCCAGCGCGACCCTGGACTACTGGCACATCGGCAGCGGCCCGGTGAGCTGGGGCGCGAACCTCGGCTGGACGGGCTGGAGTTCGTTCAAGCAGTTGGCGATCAACTATGCCAACCCGGCGCAACAGGCTGTGTCGGAACCTATCGTCTACGACTGGCGCAATACCTTCTTCGGTTCGCTCGGCATGGATTACAAGGTGAACGAACAATGGACTCTGCGCGGCGGCGTGGCGGTCGATCAGACGCCCACCCGCGATTCGACGCGTGATCCGCGCATTCCAGACGGCTTCCGCCGCTGGCTGGCGTTCGGCGTCGGCTATACGCCGAGCCAGAACGTCGAGTTCAACCTGGGTGTTGCGCACCTGTTCGTCGACAACGGCGACGTGAACGACACATCGGTCACGGGTGACCACCTGGTCGGCAGCTTCGACAACAGTGGCAACCTGCTCAGCGTTTCGGGCACGTTCCACTTCTGACGAAGCCGGTCAGAAGCCCAATAAAAAAACCGGCCGGCCTGGCCGGTTTTTTTGAGCAATAAAGAAGGAGCCGGGGCTTCCCTGCCGCCGCCTGCGTCCATGGATTCCTTGCGGGTCCGGCTCCCTGAATACGAACGAGCTTCCCTTCGTCCGCCTCCGGAACGACGCGAGCGCCGTGGGCGGAGTCCTCATCCCTGATTCAGGCGCGCAACGACCCATGCGCGGCGCATCCTTGCGCATGGAAGAATACGCAAGCTGGATGCCAGCCTCGCCTCACCCAGGCGCCCTAGCCGAATCAAGCAGTTGGCGTCGAACCCTCGACGCGCATCCGGGCATTGTGCAAAACCGAAGCGCCCGATGCTGCGATTTGCAAAGGAAAGTAGAAGAACCCGATCTCGTGGCGCGGGAGTCCTACTCGGCCATCGTCAGCAGCGAGGCATTGCCGCCGGCGGCGGTGGTGTTGATCGTCACCGTGCGCTCGGTGGCGAAACGCAGCAGGTAGTGCGGGCCGCCGGCCTTGGGACCGGTGCCGGAGAGGTTCTCGCCGCCGAAGGGCTGCACGCCCACCACTGCGCCGATCTGGTTGCGGTTGACGTAGGTGTTGCCGACCTTGGCGCGCCGCGTGATGTGCTCGATCGTTGCGTCGATGCGGCTGTGGATGCCGAGCGTCAAGCCGAAGCCGGTGGCGTTGATCGCATCGATCACCTGGTCCAGCTCGCTGGCCTTCCAGCGCACCACGTGCAGCGCAGGACCGAACACTTCCTGGGTCAGCACGCTGATGGAGGGAATCTCGTACGCGCGCGGCACGAAGAAGGTGCCGTGTTCGCTGCCGGGCGAAAGCTTCGCCTGGTTGATCAGTTTCGCTTCGCGGCCCATGCGCTCGGCGTGCTCGTTGAGCGTGGCGCAGGACGGCACGTCGATCACCGGGCCGACGTCGGTGGACAGCAGCGCCGGATCGCCCACGGTGAGTTCATCCATGGCGCCGGACAGCATCGCAATCACCTTGTCGGCGATGTCCTCCTGCACGAACAGCACGCGCGCGGCCGAGCAGCGCTGGCCGGCGGAGTCGAAAGCACTCGCCATCACGTCCTTGACCAGTTGCTCCGGCAGCGCGGACGAATCGGCGATCAGCGCGTTCTGGCCTCCGGTTTCGGCGATCAGCGCCGCGATCGGCGCGTTGCGCGCGGCCAGCGTGCGGTTGATCGTCCACGCGGTTTCGGTGGAACCGGTGAAGCACACGCCGGCCACTTCCGGGCGCGTCAGCAGGGTGTTGCCGATCACCGAGCCTTTGCACGGCACGAATTGCAGCACCATCTCCGGCACGCCGGCTTCGTGCAGCAGCTTCACCGCGGCATGGCCGACGAGTGAAGTCTGGTCGGCGGGCTTGGCGATCACCGCGTTGCCCGCGGCGAGTCCGGCCGCGACCTGGCCCATGAAAATCGCGAGCGGGAAATTCCACGGCGAGATGCACACGAATACGCCGCGCCCGCGCAGGTAGAGGCGATTGCTCTCGCCGGTCGGGCCGGGCAGGTCTTCCGGTTGGCCGAACAACTTGCGCGCCATCGCCGCGTAGTAGCGGCACATGTCTGCGGCTTCGCGCACTTCCGAAATTGCGGCGGGGATGGTCTTGCCCGCTTCGCGCACGCACAGCGCGATGAAATCGCCGCGGCGCTGCTCCAGCAGGTCGGCCGCGCGTTCCAGGATAACCGCGCGACTGGCCGCCGGCAGCGTATCCCAACCCTCTTGCGCAGCGACCGCGTTGGTCAATGCACGCTCGATCGTTGGCTTGTCGGCGTTGCGCGCCTTGCCGATCACGACGCGGCGATCGGCCGGGTTGGTGACGTCACGCTCGGGTTCGCTCGAGTTCGCGCCGGGCACCAGCGGAGCCGCGGCCCAGGGCGCGCGCGGTGCGTTGACGCTTTCCGCAAGCGCCCTCAGTTCGTCGTCGTTGGCAAGGTTGACGCCCATGGAATTCTTCCGCAGTGAACCGTAGAGATTGACCGGCAACGGGATGCGCGGGTGCTGGTAACGCCCGTCGTGTGCAGCGCCGAACGCGCGCACGGCTTCGACCGGATCGGCGACGAGGTCGCGCACCGGCACCGCTTCGTCGATCACGCGATTGACGAACGAGGTATTGGCACCGTTTTCCAGCAGGCGGCGCACGAGATAGGGAAGCAGATCCTCATGGCTGCCGACCGGCGCGTACACGCGGCAGGGCACGTTCCAGTGTCCGGATCCGATCACTTCGGCATAGAGATCCGCGCCCATGCCGTGCAGGCGCTGGAATTCGAACGGACGCCCGTTGGCGACGTGGTGGATCGCGCTGATCGTGTGCGCGTTATGGGTGGCGAACTGCGGATAGATCCACTCGCTGCCTGCATCCAGCAACTTCTTTGCGCAGGCGAGGTACGAGACGTCGGTGTTCGGCTTGCGCGTGAACACCGGATAGCCGGCAAGTCCCAGTTCCTGCGCGCGCTTGATCTCCGAATCCCAGTACGCGCCTTTCACCAGCCGCACGCACCAGCGGCGGTTGGCCTTGCGCGCGGTTTCGGCCAGCCAGTCGATCACGAAGGGCGCGCGCTTCTGGTACGCCTGCACCGCGAGACCGAAACCGTTCCAGCCTTCCAGCGATTTCGCCGCGAACACCGCGCCGATGATGTCCAGTGACAACTCCAGGCGGTCGGCTTCCTCGGCATCGACGGTCATGCCGATGCCGTGTTGCTTGGCCAGTTGCGCAAGTTGCAGCAGCAGCGCGGTCAGCTCCACGTGCACGCGTTCGCGCTTGGCGACCTCGTAGCGCGGATGCAGCGCCGACAACTTCACCGAAATCGACGGCGCCTCGCGCACGTCCGCCCACGGACCGCGCTTGCCGAGCGCGGCGATCGCGTCCGCATACGCCTTGAAGTAGCGCTCCGCGTCGGGCTCGGTGAGCGCTGCTTCGCCCAGCATGTCGTAGGAGTAACGAAAGGCCGCGTTGTCGCCTTTGGCAGAGCGATCCAGCGCCTCCTCGATGTTGCGGCCCATCACGAACTGGTGGCCCATGATCCGCATCGCGCGGCGCACGGCCAGCCGGATCACCGGCTCGCCCGCGCGCGCGATCAGGCGCTTGAAGGCGCCGGCCGCATCGCGGCGCGTCGAGTCGGCGAGATTCACGAGGCGTCCGGTCAGCATCAGGCCCCAGGTCGAGGCGTTGACGAACAGCGAATCGCTGGTGCCGAGGTGCCTCTTCCAGTCCGCTTCGCCCAGCTTGTCGCGGATCAGCTTGTCGGTGGTCAGGCGATCGGGGATGCGCAGCAGCGCTTCCGCCACGCACATCAGCAGCACGCCTTCCTCGGAGGAAAGGTCGTACTGGCGCATGAAGGATTCGACCGCGCTCTGGTCGGCGGCCTTGGCGCGCACGCGCGCGACCAGCTCTTCGGCCTGCGCCAGCACCAGCTCGCTTTGCGCGGTTGGCAACTGTGCCTGGTCGAGAAGCGCGGAAACCGCCCGCGTTTCGTCCATGCTCCACGCATCGGTGATGCGCGTGCGCGACGGATCGGCCGCGGGGGGCAGTTCGGGAGAAAGGATGTCGGCCATCGAAAGACCGCAGGTGAAAACGCAAAGCGCAATAGTGTAGTGCCCGTGCCTGCATCCGCCAAGGCGATGCGTTCCCGAAAAGCGCTTTCACGCACGCGCGCGGCGCCCAAATCGCGAGCGGCATGCGCGGGCAGGCATGACGACAGGCATTTCTTGCCCAATTCGGCAACACGGCCTTATCATTGGGCGGTTGTAGGCGTCGTGGAAAGGAATCCATGATCACGCATGTGCCGGGAGCCGCTGATGCGGAGCAGGTCACGCTGCTGCTCGCCCCCAACAGGGCGTTGAGTCGCGAAGCCTTGCGCAAATGCATCGGCATCCTGGTGCTTGCGGCGGCAGTGGTGGCCCTGGTGGCTTCGTGGCAGGGCAACGTGTTCGCGCCGCTGTTTGCATTGCTGGAAGCGCCGTGCGTGGCGGGGGCGCTGTGGATGGCCTGGCGCGCAGGCGAGCGACGCGAGCGGATCACGCTGGATGTGCGCAGCCTGCGCATCGAAACGGTTCCGTCGCGAGGGTGCGCGGTGGCGTTTCCCTCGGCGTGGGTGCGGGTGCGCCTGCGCGACTGGGGCGGGCACCGGCATGTATTGCTCGCCGCCTGCGGGCGCGAGCGCGAGGTCGGCGCTTTCCTCGGCGACGAGGAACGCCTGGAGTTGTCACAGCAATTGCGGGTGTTGCTGGCTGGAATGTCTGGTTCGAGGAACAGCTGACGCGTTGATGCAGGCCGGATGCTTGCGCTTTGATCCAGATCATGGACGATGCAAAGACATGCGAAGTGCAGGCACGGACGTCTGCTGTTTGATCTTCGCGATCAGGACGATCGCAATGACCTCTGGGGTATGAATCTGATGAGATCGAGCAACATCTTGCGCGCCTGCGCGGCTCTCGGCGCCCTGCTGGCCTCCACGGCGACGCTGGCGAATCCCGTACCCTGGCAGATGAACCTCACGCCCGGCGTGACCTCCGAGTCGCACGAGATCTACAGCCTGCACATGGCCGCGTTCTGGGTGTGCGTGGCGATCGGCATCGTGGTGTTCGGCGCGATGATCATCGCGATGTTCCGCTTCCGCAAATCGCGCGGCGCGGTGGCCGAGACCTGGAGCCACAACACCAAGCTGGAAGTGGTGTGGACGCTGATCCCGGTGCTGATCCTGATCGGCCTGGCCACGCCCGCCACCATCCTGGTCCGCCACATGTACGACTCCACCGGTTCCGACATGACCGTCAAGGTCACCGGCTACCAGTGGAAGTGGCGTTACGACTATGTCTCCTACGAAGGCAAGCAGGTCGACAAGGTCGGCTACATGTCCAAGCTGGCCGCCAACAGCAACCGCATCCGCCAGACCGGTTCCGGGCTGGATCCCAACAGCGTGTCCGACCACGGCTTCAAGGATTACCTGCTCGACGTCGACAAGCCGCTGGTGATCCCGGCCGGCCTGAAGGTGCGTTTCGTGGTGACCGGCGGCGACGTGATCCACGGCTTCTGGATCCCGCCGTTCGGCATCAAGAAGGACGCGATCCCCGGCATCATCAACGACGTCTGGGTGAAGGTGGACAAGCCCGGCATCTACCGCGGCCAGTGCCACGTGCTGTGCGGGCAGGACCACGGCTTCATGCCGATCGTGGTGAACGTGCTGCCGAAGGCGCAGTTCGAGTCCTGGCTGGCCGCGCAGGAATCGCAGGCCGCGGTGGACAAGGCCGCGCACACGGCGCAGATCGCACCGGTTGCGCCGGTCGTCGCCCAGCACTAAATCTTCTTGAGGCACCTTCCCATGGCACATGACGCAGCCCTGATGCACGACGACCACCACGGCGACCACAAGGAAGGCTTCTTCCATCGCTGGGTGATGTCCACCAACCACAAGGACATCGGCACCCTGTACCTGATCTTCTCGCTGACGATGTTCTTCATCGGCGGGTCGTTCGCGATGGGCATCCGCGCCGAGCTGTTCGAGCCGGGCATGCAGTTGATGCAGCCGTACTTCTTCAACGAGCTCACCACCATGCACGCGCTGGTGATGATCTTCGGCGCGATCATGCCGGCGTTCGTCGGCCTCGCGAACTGGATGGTGCCGATCATGATCGGCGCGCCGGACATGGCGCTGCCGCGCATGAACAACCTGTCGTTCTGGATCCTGCCGTTCGCGTTCTGCCTGCTGCTCTCGACCTTCTTCATGCCGGGCGGCGCGCCGGCCGCCGGCTGGACGATGTATCCGCCGCTGGTGCTGCAGGGCGGCGATTCGATCGCGTTCATGATTTTCGCGATCCACCTGATGGGCATCAGCTCGATCATGGGCGCGATCAACATCATCGCGACCATCCTCAACATGCGCGCGCCGGGCATGGACCTGCTGAAGATGCCCCTGTTCTGCTGGTCGTGGCTGATCACCGCATTCCTGCTGCTGGCGGTGATGCCGGTGCTGGCCGGTGCGGTCACCATGCTGCTGACCGACAAGTTCTTCGGCACCAGCTTCTTCAACGTCGGCGGCGGCGGCGACCCGGTGCTGTACCAGCACGTGTTCTGGTTCTTCGGACACCCCGAGGTCTACATCATGATCCTGCCCGCGTTCGGGCTGATCTCGGAGATCATCCCGACCTTCGCGCGCAAGCCGATCTTCGGCTACAAGGCGATGGTGTATGCGATCGCCTGCATCGCATTCCTGTCGTTCATCGTGTGGGCGCACCACATGTTCACGGTCGGCCTGCCGATCGGCAGCGAACTGTTCTTCATGTACGCGACCATGCTGATCGCGGTGCCGACGGGCGTGAAGGTGTTCAACTGGGTCACCACGATGTGGCGCGGCTCGATGACCTTCGAGACGCCGATGCTGTTCGCGATCCACCTGATGGGCATCAGCTCGATCATGGGCGCGATCAACATCATCGCGACCATCCTCAACATGCGTGCGCCGGGCATGGATCTGTTGAAGATGCCGGTGTTCGTGTGGAGCTGGCTGATCACCGCGTTCCTGCTGATCGCGGTGATGCCGGTACTGGCCGGCGCGGTGACGATGCTGCTGACCGACAAGTTCTTCGGCACCAGCTTCTTCAATGCCGCCGGCGGCGGAGACCCGGTGCTGTTCCAGCACATCTTCTGGTTCTTCGGGCACCCCGAGGTCTACATCATGATCCTGCCCGCGTTCGGGCTGATCTCGGAGATCATCCCGACCTTCGCGCGCAAGCCGATCTTCGGCTACAAGGCGATGGTGTACGCGATCGCCTGCATCGCGTTCCTGTCGTTCATCGTATGGGCGCACCACATGTTCACGGTCGGCCTGCCGATCGGCAGCGAACTGTTCTTCATGTACGCGACCATGTTGATCGCGGTGCCGACCGGCGTGAAGGTGTTCAACTGGGTCACCACGATGTGGCGCGGCTCGATGACCTTCGAGACGCCGATGCTGTGGGCGATCGCGTTCGTGATCCTGTTCAGCATCGGCGGCTTTTCCGGCGTGATGATGGCGCTGGTGCCGGCCGACTTCCAGTACAACCAGACCTACTTCATCGTCGCCCACTTCCATTACGTGCTGGTCACCGGCGCGGCGTTCGCGATCATCGCCGCCGTCTACTACTGGCTGCCGAAATGGACCGGCAACATGTACAGCGAGTTCTGGGGCAAGATGCACTTCTGGAACAGCGCGATCTGGGTGAACGTGCTGTTCTTCCCGCAGCACTTCCTGGGGCTGGCCGGCATGCCGCGCCGCATCCCGGACTACAACGTTGCCTTCGCGGACTTCAACATGATCTCCTCGATCGGCGGCTTCCTGTTCGGCCTGTCGCAGCTGATCTTCGTGGGCGTGGTGATCCATTGCGCCTGGTTCTCGAAGACGCGTGCCCCGGCCAAGGTGTGGGAAGGCGCGCGCGGCCTGGAATGGACGCTGTCCTCACCGCCGCCGCACCACAGCTTCACCACGCCGCCGGTGATCGACGACAGCGTGCTGGCGCACGGCGACGTGCTGCACTGATGAGCGGGTATTGCCCGCCGGCTCCTCGAATTCGGCGGACGATGTCCGCCCTACGAAACGGATTCCGGTTTTCGCCGGAATGACGATCAAAAGCAGGTTGCACTGAAATGAATGCAAGCCACGACGCAAAAGCCAATCCATCTTCGCAACGCGCCGCACGCCGCACGGCATGGATCCTCGGCATCATCGCGATCGCGATGTTCGTGCTGAGCATCGTGCAGCAGCTGGTGCTGGTGCATCATCTTTAGTGCGATCATCCGTGATCGCGGCAACGGGCAGCGAATCGGTAGGTGAATGTTTTCGCCATTGAAGTAGCGCCAGAAGCGGCCATCCATGGCCGCACTTTCAATTAGAGCAACCGCTGAAATCACCGAAGAACGGGAACCGGAACATGTCGCAACCAGGCACCTACTACATCCCGCACGGCAGCCGCTGGCCCATCGTTGCCGCGATCGGGCTGTTCCTGTTCATGATCGGCGCGGCCAACTGGCTCAACGGCAACGTCGGCGCCGGCCACGTGATCATCGCCATCGGCGCGCTGACCATCATCGGCATGATGATCGGCTGGTTCGGTTCGGTGATCCACGAATCGCTGCGCGGCACGTTCAACAGCCAGGTGGACGTGTCGTTCCGCATGGGGATGATGTGGTTCATCTTCTCCGAAGTGATGTTCTTCGGCGCGTTCTTCGGTGCGCTGTTCTACACGCGCATGTTCACCATCCCGATCCTGGGCGGCGAAGGCAGCGGCGCGCTGACCAACCAGTTCCTGTGGAGCGGCTTCGCGCCGGCATGGCCGACCAACGGCCCGGCGCACGTCGGCGGCCCCTTCAGCATCATGCCGCCGTGGGGCATCCCGCTGGTCAACACCCTGCTGCTGCTGACCTCCAGCGTGACCGTCACGATCGCGCACCACGCGCTGCGCGCCAACCATCGCGGGCGGCTGCTGGTGTTCCTCGCGCTGACCATCATGTTGGGCGCGGGCTTCCTGTACATGCAGGCGCACGAGTACATGGAGGCTTACAGCGAGCTCAACCTGACGCTGCACAGCGGCATCTATGGCTCGACGTTCTTCCTGCTGACCGGCTTCCACGGCCTGCACGTGACGCTCGGCACGATCATGCTGACGATCATCTGGCTGCGCTGCGTGCGCGGCCATTTCAACCGCGAACACCATTTCGCATTCGAAGCCGTGGCGTGGTACTGGCACTTCGTGGACGTGGTGTGGCTGTGCCTCTTCTTGTTCGTTTACGTGCTATAGGGAAATAGGGCGGGCATTGCCCGCCACTGCAGGGCGGACGGTGTCCGCCCTACGTCCGCTCCATCACTGCCCCACGCCGTGCGGGTGCAGCCAACCCGCCCAGATGCCCAGCGCGATCAGGCCGATCAGCAGCAGGGAAAGGCCGATGCGGCGGGTCAGCGCCCAGGCCATCTTGCCGCCGTCGCTGTCGCGGTCGGTCATCATGAAATACAGCGCCTGTCCCAGGTTGTACACGACCACCAGGAACACGATCACCAGCACGACCTTGAACAGCGTTGAATTCATCGCGAGCGTCGCCGGAAGAAAGGCGGCAATTATAGCGGCGGCGCAAGAGCCGACCGGCGCGCATCTCACGTGATCCGCTTCCGCCGCCCTTCGCTGTTCGCCGTGCTGCTGACCCTGGCCGGCATCGCCGCCTTCGTCGCGCTCGGGAACTGGCAACTGCGCCGCGCGCAAGAAAAGGAAGTGCTGCTTGCGCGTTTCGCCCAGGCCGCGCATGCGCCCGTGCAATCGTTCGCCAACGTCGCCGACTCGCCACCGGCGACCTATCCGCACGTGCGCGTGCGCGGTCGTTACGCCGCGCATCGCGTGTACATCCTCGACGACCGCCTGCACGCCGGCCAGTTGGGCGTGAACGTGTTCGTGCCGCTCATTCCGGACCACGGCGACCGCGAGTTGCTGGTGAACCAGGGATTCCTGCCGCGGCAGGGTCCGGAGGAAACGCTCCCCGACCTGCCGCCGTTGCCGGAAGGTGAGGTGACGCTCACCGGCCTGTACGCGCCGCCGCCGCTGCCGGGCCTGAAACTGGGAGGCAATCCCTTGACCCGCGAGAGCGCGTGGCCAAAACTGCTCACTTTCATCGACCTGCATGCACTCGCCGGCGATCTGCACCAGGCGCTGTACCCGCGCGTGCTGCTGCTGGATGCCGACCCGGCCAGTCCGTATGTGCGCGAATGGACCCCGGACGTGATGCCGCCTTCTCGCCATCGCGCCTACGCGCTGCAGTGGTTCACCTTCGCGTTGGCCGCGCTGGTGATCTTTTTCATCATGCATCGCAAGAAGCCCGTTGCTCGGGAGCAACAATCCTGATGGCACCGCTCACTCGCCAACGCCTGCAATTCCTGCTGGTGCTGTTGCTGTTCGCCGCGCCGGTACTGGTCGGCATCGTGCTGGTTTCCGTCGGCTGGATGCCGGGCACCAAGAGCTACGGCCTGCCCATCCTGCCGCAGCGGAGTATCGCGGGCGTGCCGGTGCATCTGGCCGACGGCCGGCCGTTCGCGTGGCGCGACCGTTCGTTCCACTGGACGCTGGTCGCGCTGCCCGGGCCCGATTGCGAGGATCGCTGCATGCGTGCGCTGGACATGATGCATCGCGCGCGCATCACGCTGAACCAGCATTCGGACCAGTTGCGCCTGCTGTATCTGGGCACGCCGCCACAGGGCGACCAGGCGCGCATGTTGATGCAGCCGTGGAGCATCGCGCAGACCCCGTCGCATGCATTCGACGACCTGCGGCCGAGCCGGCGCGACTCGATGGCGGCGGTGCTGGTGATGCCCGATGGCGTGGCACTCACGCACTATCCGGCAGGCTTTGATCCGCAAGGCCTGAAGAAAGATCTGCAGAAGGTGATCAAATGAATGCTCCGTTGCCGCTGCGCGGATTGGCGTGGGTCGCCTGTGCGTTCGCGTTCTGCGTCATCGTGTTCGGTGCGTTCGTGCGGCTGTCGAACGCAGGGCTCTCGTGTCCCGACTGGCCGACCTGCTACGGCCACATCACATGGCCGGAACGGCCGCACGCAATCGCCAAAGCCGACGCGGCCTTTCCGGATCGCCCCTACGAAACCCACAAGGCCTGGCGTGAACAGACCCACCGCTTCCTCGCCGGCACACTCGGTGTGCTGGTGCTGGCGCTGGCGCTGGCCGCGAGCTGGCGCACGCGCAGGCGGCTGCTGGTCGTGATCGCCGGAACGGTGCTGATCGCGATCGGCATTCCGTTCTACATGACGCAGCATTACGTGCCCTCCAGCATCGTCGCGGCGATCGGCGAGGCGCTGCTGCTGGGCTGCGCGCTGTTCTGGCGCGGCGGCGGCTGGAGACGGATCGCGGTGCTGACGCTGGCGGTGGTGTGCTTCCAGGCGCTGCTCGGCATGTGGACGGTGACGTGGCTGCTGAAGCCGATCGTGGTGTCGGGACACCTGCTCGGCGGCATGACCACGTTCGCGCTGCTGGCGTGGCTTGCATGGAAGCTTGGCGGCGCGCGTGCACGCACGCCGGGCGAAGCGGCGCTGTCGGTCGCGGTGGTGATCGGGCTGGTGCTGCTCGCCTGCCAGATTTTCCTCGGCGGCTGGACATCGTCCAACTACGCCGCGCTCGCCTGCGGCATCGGCCCGCAATCGTTCCCGAAATGCCTGGGCCAATGGTGGCCGCCGGTGGATTTCCACCAGGGCTTCATCCTGTGGCGCGGCATCGGCGTGAATTTCGAAGGCGGCATCCTGGATGCCGCGGCGCGCAGCGCAATCCAGATCGCGCACCGGTTCGGCGCTGCGGTGGTGTTCGTTTACCTGGCATGGCTGGCGCACAAGGTCGCGCGCGCGGGCCTGCGCGGATTCGGCATCGCGCTCGGCGTGTTGCTGCTGGCGCAGGTCGCGCTCGGCATCAGCAACGTGATGTTCGGCCTGCCGCTGGACGTGGCCGTCGCGCACAACGGCGGCGCAGCGCTACTGCTGTTCACGATGGTGTCGCTGGTGGCGCATACGCAGCGCGCAGCAGCCGGATTGCCGGTAACGCAGCCGCGCCACCTGGAGAAATCGGGGTCGCGCGCGGGCGCGCTCGTACAATAAGCAGATGTCTTCGCTGGCCGCCCAATACTTCGAGCTGACCAAACCGCGCGTGGTTGCGCTGCTGGTGTTCACCGCGGTGATCGGCATGTTCTTGAGCGTGCCCGGCGTGCCGCCGTGGCGCGCGTTGGTGTTCGGCACGCTCGGGATCTGGATGGCGTCGGGTTCCGCCGCTGCCTTCAATCACCTGATCGACCAGCGCATCGACAAGGTGATGGCGCGCACCATGCAGCGCCCGCTCGCCACCGGCGCGCTCACGCCGATGCAGGTGTTCGTGTTCGCAATGGTCGTGGGCGTGATCTCGATGGCGGTGCTGTTCTTCCTGGTCAATCCGCTGACCGCGCTGCTGACCTTTGCCGGGTTGATCGGCTACGCGGTGATCTACACCGCGTTCCTGAAGCGCGCGACGCCGCAGAACATCGTGATCGGCGGGCTGGCCGGCGCGATCCCGCCGCTGCTCGGCTGGTCGGCGGTCACCGACATGCGCGGGCCGAGCGACTGGGCTTACGCGCTGCTGCTGGTGCTGATCATCTTTGCCTGGACGCCGCCGCACTTCTGGTCGCTGGCGATCTTCCGCCGCGAGGATTACAAGCGCGCCTGCATCCCGATGCTGCCGGTCGCCTACGACGTGGAATACACCCGCTGGCACGTGCTGTTCTACACCGTCCTGCTGGTGATGGTGACGCTGCTGCCGTATCTCACGGGCATGAGCGGCTTGTGCTATCTCGGCGGCGCGCTGGTGCTGGGCATCGCCTATCTCTATTACGCCGCGCGTTTGATGCGCCCGCCGAACGAGTTGTTCGCGATGCGCGCGTTCGGCTATTCGATCATCTACCTGATGGCGCTGTTCGCGTTCCTGCTGATGGATCACTGGCTGTTGGCACCGATTGTTCCGCACGCGAATTACGTGCTGGAGCGGGTCGGCTGAAATGCCCGGCGTGTTGCACTGGCTGGTGCCGTGGGAACCATCGCCGACCGCGGTGATCTGCATCCTGCTCGCGGGATTCCTGTACCTGCGCGGCACGCTACGCTCGCCGATGACCACGCCGTGGCCGCGGCAGGTGTCGTTCTGGACCGGCCTGCTGGTGATCTACATCTGCCTGCACACGCAGCTGGATTACTACGCCGAGCACGAGTTCTTCATCAGCCGCCTGCAGCAGTTCGGATTGCAGCACCTGGGTGCGTTCCTGATCGCGCTGTCCTATCCGGGCGCGGCGTTCCGCCGCGCATTGCCGCTGCACTGGCGCACGCGCGTGTTCCGCCCGTTGCTGGCGCGCGGCCCGCTGCGCTGGCTGTTCCGCCTGCTGTTCAATCCACTGTTCGCGTCGCTGCTGTTCGTCGGCCTGATGATCTTCTGGCTGCTGCCGCCGGTGAACTTCGTCGCGATGCTGGATTGGCGCGTCTACCGCATCATGAACTGGAGCATGGTGCTGGACGGCCTGCTGTACTGGTGGCTGATCCTGGACACGCGGCCCAAGCCGCCTGCGCGAATCGCGCCCGGCGTGCGTGTGCTGGTCGAGATGGCGGTGATGGTGCCGCAGGTGCTGGTCGGCGCCTATCTCACCTTCGCGCACGGCGACCTGTATCCGGTTTACGACCTGTGCGGGCGCGCGTTCGGCGGGATCAGCCAGGCCACGGACCAATACATGGGCGGGCTGATCGTGTGGATCCCGTCATCCATGATGAGCGCGCTCGGCGCGCTGCTGGCGT
>DASSEW010000067.1:0-69035 GCA_035695065.1 Rhodanobacteraceae bacterium
CGGCGAGGCGAATCCGCGCAACGACGTGCTGATCGGCCACGGCGTGTACTACTCGCCCGACGACGGCAAGACCTGGCAATTCAAGGGCCTTGCCGATTCCGGGCTGATTTCCAGGATCATCGTCGATCCCGACGACGCCAATACCGTGTACGTCGCGGTGCAGGGCAACCCGTGGAAGCCGGACGCAACCCGCGGCGTGTTCATGACCACCGATGCCGGCAAGACCTGGAACAAGGTTCTGTACGTCAACGACACCACCGGCGCCAGCGACATCGAGATGGATCCGTCCAACCCGAACGTGCTGTACGCCGGGATGTGGACCGAGCAGCGCAAGCCGTGGACGCAGGTCAACGGCAGCACCGACGGTGGCATCTGGCGCTCGCAGGATGGCGGCAAGACATGGAACAAGCTCGGCAACGGTCTGCCGACGACCGATCCTACCGATCGCGTCAACATCGCGATCGCGCCTTCCGCGCCGAACACGATCTATGCGCTGATGCCCACGCAGAAATGCATGCTCTGGGGCAGCAGCGACGGCGGCAACAAGTGGGATTGCATCAGCAACAACCATGAACTCGCGGTGCGGATGTTCTACTTCAGCGCGATGGCGGTCGCGCCCGACAACCCGAAGACGATCTACTTCAGTTCCTTCAACCTCATGAAATCCACCGACGGCGGCAAGACCGCCAAGGTGATCGATCGCGGCGTGCACGTTGACCACCACGCGATCTGGGTCGATCCGAAGGATCCCAAACGGCTGATCCAGGGCAACGACGGCGGCGCGTTCGAGAGCGTGGACGGTGGCAAGAGCTGGCGCTCGTTCAACAACATGCCGATCGAGGAGTTCTACACCGTCGCGATCTCCAACACCGTGCCGTTCGGCGTGTGCGGCGGCATCCAGGACGACAACGCCGCGTGCGGCCCGTCCAACAGTCTCGCCGGCTCCGGCATCTGGGGCGCGGACTGGTGGAATCCTTCAGGCGGCGACGGCACCTACGTGGTGCCCGCGCCTTCCGATCCGACCATCGTCTATGCGGCTTCGCAGAACGGCTCCACCTCGCGCATCGACACGCACGACATGACCCGGCACTACATCCGCCCGGTGATGGAAGACATGTCCGATACGCCGCTCTCGCAGCTGCAATACCGCTTCAACTGGGCCGCGCCGATCGCGGTTTCCGCGACCGATCCGAACACGCTCTATCTCGGCGCCAACGTGGTGTTCAAGTCCACGGACGGCGGCGCCAACTGGCAGCCGATTTCGAAAGACCTCACGCGCGACATCAAGGAGCACCAGCCGGTCGCCGGCGGCCCGGTGTTCCATGACATTTCGAGTGCGGAAAACACCGACACCATCATTTCGCTCTCGCTCGCGCCGACCGACGGCAACGTGATCTGGGCCGGCACCGACGATGGCCTGGTGTGGGTCAGCAAGGATGGCGGCGCCAACTGGACGAATGTCTCCGCGGGCCTGCCGCAAGCCGTGTCGCTGGGCCGCATCTACCAGATCGGCGTGTCGCCGTTCGATGCCGGCACCGCGTACATCGCGGTGGATGGCCACATGCTCGGCGACGAGCATCCGTACGTGCTGAAGACCAGCGACTACGGCGCGCACTGGCAGAGCATCAGCAACGGACTGCCGGACGACTACGCCGCGGTGGTGGTGCGCGAGGATCCGAACGCCAAGGGCCTGCTTGCGCTCGGCACCATGCGCGGCCTGTACCTGTCGTTCGACGATGGCGCGCACTGGCAGCCGATGACCGGCAACCTGCCGACGATGGCGGTGTGGGACATCAAGTTCACCAAATCCCCGCACGATCTGGTGCTGGCCACGCACGGCCGCGGCTTGTGGATCCTCGACAACATCGAGGCATTGGAGCAGTGGCAGCCGAAGCTGGCGGGCGATGCGTTCCACCTGTTCCCGGCCGCGCAAGGCACCGAGTGGGTCGGATTCGGCGGCCGCCACATCGGCCCCGCGCCCGGCGAGTTCAAGACGCCCAATCCGCCCAGCGGCCCGGTGATCGCATACTCGCTCGCCAAGGCGATCGAGGTGCCCAAGGCCTGCGCCGCGGAAGAGAAGAAGGATCAGAGCGGCGGCGAATCGGAACAGAACGTCGCCAAGACGAATCTGCCGGCGGACAAGCAGGTCAAGGGCGCCCAGCCCGCCAACAAGGAAAAGAAGAAGGCGCCGCCGTTCGACGAATGCAATCCGGTCGTCATCACCGTCACCGATGGCGCCGGGAAACCGGTGGCGAGCTTCCACGCGCCCGGCAAGGCCGGCATCAACGTGGCGTCCTGGAACATGCGCTATGAAGGCGTGGAGATGCCGAAGTCGCTGCGCGCGGACGAAGAGCGCGAAGAGAGCCATGGACCGAAAGGCCCGCTGGCATTGCCCGGCACGTATCAGGTGAAGGTGCAGGCCAACGGCCATAGCGAGACGGAAACCGTGCAGGTCGCAGCCGATCCGCGCGTCAATCCGCCGATGGACGTGCAGCGCGCGGCGTTCGACACCGCGATGAAACTGCGTGCCGAAGCCGCCGCGGACGTGGCGATGATCGGCCGCACCTACGACACCATGCAGGCGCTCGACAAGGTGATCGACTCCACCGCCAATGCGCAGGCCGGCAGCGACAAGGCCGGCGTGCACGCCAGCGCGGTCGCGCTGAAGCAGCAGCTCGGCGATTTCGCCAGGGACATCTACAACCCGAACATCCAGTACAAGGTGCCGGAAGATGACCTGCACGAACTCTCGCCGTGGGCCATGAGCTTCTTCGGCGTGTACCGCGGCATATCGCGCATGGGGCCGGACCAGGCGCCGAACGCGCGCCAGCGGGAATACATCGCGAAGATGGAAGCGGGCCTGCAACCCAAGCTCGACACCTTCAACGGCTCGTTCCACCAGGCCGTGGTGAACTTCAACAGCCAGGCGAAGAAGGCCGGCGTACAGACCCTGCCGGTGAGCGAGCCGATCAGGATCGGCGACCCGAAACTGCTCGCGCCGGCTGAATAGCCGGCGCGGAGTGGTGCGCGGTTGCGAGGCGCGATGTCGCGCCCCGTAATCGCGCATCGTTCGCGCGCGTCGTTGCAATCCGGGAGATCGCGCCGGCACACCCGGCCTTCGTGCGATGGGGAAGACCTGGCGGCTGCTGGTCGGCGCAAGCTTTGGTGTTGATGCCAACCGCCGCATCACCGGCTATCGCTCAATCCAGGCGTTGCCGGTGATTGGAGAAGTGGTGCCCAGGAGAGGACTCGAACCTCCACGGTTTTACCCGCTAGTACCTGAAACTAGTGCGTCTACCAATTCCGCCACCTGGGCAGGTGCGGCGCGCATGAAACGCGCCCGGCGAGCCGCGTAAAGTACTGGCGAACGGGGCATATTGTCAACGCGGGCTTGCTTTCGCGGCCCCGCTCCGCGACGCTGATGCGGTTGCGCCGCCAGACCGGCTTCGCCGCCATCCAGGGATCAGGAATCGTCCATGTCGAAACGCCAAGGCCCGCCGAAATCTCCATCGAAGCTGTCGCGTTCGAATCGCGCGCCGCGCGGCGGTTCCAAACGCGAGCCTGCCAATCCGAAGCGCGGCGGCAAGGCCGCACGCGGAAATTTCGGGGCCCAGGAGAAGACCCGAACCTCCACGGCCAAACGCGGACCCGCGCGCAAGGCTTTCCACGATCCGCACGCCGCGCGCGAGGCGCAGCGCTACGAGAACCCCATCGCCAGCCGCGAGGCTATCCTCGAATTGCTCACCGCACATGGCGAGCCGGTCGAATTCGAAACGATTGCGCGCGGGCTGCACATCCGCGACGAACAGTCGCGCGAAGCGCTGGAAAAACGGCTGCGCGCGATGCTGCGCGACGGCCAGTTGCTGCAGAATCGCGTCGGCGAACTGGCGCCGGCGCGCAAGCTGGACCTGATTTCCGGCAGCGTGCTGGCCAATGCCGAGGGCTACGGCTTCCTGCGCCCGGACGAAGGCGGCGACGATCTTTATCTCTCGCCCGCGCAGATGCGGCAGGTGTTGCATGGCGATCGCGTGCTGGCCTCGGTGGTCGGCGTGGACCGGCGCGGCCGCCGCCAGGGCGCGATCCGCGAGGTGCTGGAACGGCGCGCCTCGCGGCTGGTCGGGCGCGTGGTCGAGGAGCACGGCATGATGCTGGTGGCGCCGGATGATCGCCGCATCCATCGCAACGTACTGATCCCGCCGGATGCGCGCAATGGCGCGCGCGCCGGGCAGATCGTGGTTGCGGAGATCACCGAGCCGCCGACGCAGCAGCGCGGCCCGATCGGGCGGATCCTTTCCGTGCTGGGCGAGCGCCTGCAACCTTCGATCATCGTGGAGATGGCGATCGCCAGCCACGACCTGCCGCACGAATGGCCGGCACTGGTGTTGCGCGATGCGGCGGATGTCGAGCCGAAGGTGAGCAAGGCCGAACACGCGGGCCGCGTGGACCTGCGCGACGTGCCGCTGGTGACGATCGACGGTGCGGACGCGCGCGATTTCGACGACGCGGTGTATGCCGAGCCGGTGCGCGGCGGCTGTTACAAACTGATCGTCGCGATCGCCGATGTCTCGCATTACGTGCGGCCGGAAACCGCGCTGGACGGCGAGGCCTACGCGCGCGGAACGTCCGCGTATTTCCCCGGCTTCGTGGTGCCGATGCTTCCCGAAACATTGTCCAACGGCATCTGCTCACTCAACCCGGACGTCGAACGCCTGTGCATGTGCTGCGAGATGCAGGTGGATGCGCGCGGCGAAGTCACGCGCGCGAAGTTCTATCCCGGGCTGATGCGCTCGCACGCGCGGCTCACCTATGAGCGCGTGTGGCAGGCGATCGGCGAGGGCGACAGGGATGCGCGGAACGAACTCGCCGACGTGCTGCCGCAGCTCGAGCACCTGCACGCGCTCTACAAGCTGCTGGCAAAGGCGCGCAAGCGGCGCGGCGCGATTGATTTCGACACGCAGGAAGTGAAGTACCGGCTGGATGCCAACGGCGAGGTGGTCGCGCTGGGTGCGCAGCCGCGCAACGACGCGCATCGGCTGATCGAGGAGTGCATGATCGCGGCCAACGTGCAGGCGGCGCGGTTCCTGACCAAGAAGAAGATCCCGGCGTTGTATCGCGTGCACGCACCACCGCCGTCGGCGAAATACGAGGATCTTCTGGAATTCCTGCGCGAATACAAATTGAAGCTGCCGCCGATCGAACAGGTGACGCCGGCGGATTTCTCGGCATTACTCGCGAAGACGCGCGATCGCGCGGACGCCGGACTGATCCAGTCGGTGCTGCTGCGCTCGCAAAGCCTCGCAAGTTACCAGCCGGAGAATCACGGCCATTTCGGCCTGGCGCTCGAAGCGTACGCGCATTTCACCTCGCCGATCCGCCGCTATCCCGACCTGCTGGTCCACCGCGCGATCCGCTACGCGCTGTCCGGCGGCAAGCCGGATGCGTACCTCTACACCGAGAGCAAGATGGCGGTGATGGCGACCCACTGTTCGCACACCGAGCGCCGTGCGGAAGATGCCGAGCGCGACGTGGACGAGCGCTACAAGTGCGCGTTCATGGAGAAGCACATCGGCGAGGAGTTCGATGGCCTGATCACCGGAGTCACTTCGTTCGGCCTGTTCGTGGAGCTGGACGCATCCAAGGTGAGCGGGCTCGTGCACGTGTCGCAACTGCCCAACGACTACTACCATTTCGACCCGGTGCGGCACCTGCTGAGCGGCGAGCGCACCCGCGCGCGCTACACGCTGGGCGATGCGGTGCGCGTGCAGGTGCTGCGCGCCAGCATGGAGGATCGGAAGGTGGATTTCAGGCTGGTGGGTAATTCATCCCGCAAGACCGGACCCTCACCCCAACCCCTCTCCCGGAGGGAGAGGGGCTCAAAAGCATGAGCGAAACCTGGATTATCGGAATCAACCCGGTCGAGGGCGCGCTCGCCAACGATCCCTCGCGGGTGCGCGAAGTGCTGATCGAGCAGGGCGCGCGCAATCCGCGGCTGTCGGCGTTAAGTGATGAAGCGAAGCGCCTGGGCGTGCGCGTGCACGCGCGACCGCGCGCGATGCTCGACAAGGTCGCAGGCGATGCGCGGCATCAGGGCGTGGTCGCGGCCTACGAAGCGCCGCCGCCGCTTTCGGATCATGATTTGCCCGCGCTGATCGAACGCGCCGGCAGCGATGCATTCTTCCTGGTGCTGGACGGCGTGACCGATCCGCACAATCTCGGCGCGTGCCTGCGCAGCGCGGCGGCTGCGGGCGTGACCGCCGTGATCGTGCCGCGCGATCGTGCGGTCGGCATCACGCCGGTGGTGCGGCGCGCCTCGGCAGGCGCAGCGGATCGCGTGCCGCTGGTCGCGGCGACCAATCTTGCGCGCGCCTTGCGTTCGATGAAGGATGCCGGCGTGTGGCTGACCGGCCTTGCCGGCGATGCGGAAAAGTCGCTGTACGAGATGGACTTGAAAGGTCCGCTCGCGCTGGTGCTGGGCAGCGAAGGCGAGGGCATGCGCAGGCTGACGCGCGAAGCCTGCGATCACGTGGTGCGCATTCCGATGCCGGGCGTGGCCGAGAGCTTGAACGTGTCCGTCGCCGCGGGCATCGTGCTGTTCGAAGCGGTGCGCCAGCGTGGAACGGCGAAATGAACATCAACATTGCATGGCCGACGATCGTCGGCATTATCGGTACTCTTGCGGTGCTGCTCGCGTTCTTCCTGTTGCAGGCGCGCAAGCTGCACGGCAACGGCGCGATCTATCAACTGCTGAACGCGTTTGGAGCGGCGGCGATCATCGTGTCGCTCGTTTACGAATTCAACCTCGCCTCGATGGTGCTGGAAATCGCGTGGTTGCTGATCAGCATCTACGGACTGGTGGTGGGATTCCGGCATCGGCGCGAATCGCGCGAGCCGGCATCACCCGCGTGGGCGGAAGACGGTCCCACGCGCGCACGCAAAGGGCCACGCTGATCAATAGGCGTCGCCCGCCGCAGTGATCGCACGTTCCAGTTGATCGCCCAGCGGCCCGATCTCGTTGATCACGCGATCCAGTTCCGCGGTATCCAGCAGCGCGTACGGACGGTTCTCGCAAAGATGCAGGTACGGCGCGCCGTCGAGGTCGCTCACCGCCAGATAGCCGGTGCGCTGCTCCCAGTTGAAGCGCAGGCAGCGCTTGGCGTCCATGCCCGTGAACGGCCCGATCGGCGTCGACACGCGCAGGTAGCGGCGGCCTTCCTCGTCTTCCAGTTCGATCAGGTAGACGCCCTGGTGGCGGCCATCGCGCGTCGCCAGGTCGAAGCTGAGCAGATACGGATCGTTGGTCTTGAAGCTGTACTTCCCGCTCAGGTGCGAACGGATTTCCTCGAAGTTGCGCATTGCCCGCTCCGCTGTTTCTCCATCCCCGATGTTAGCCGCGGAAGCATCCGCTGTCGCGCGATGAATCGCGCCGCGGTTGTAAGCTCTGCGTGAATCCGTTGCCTGATCCAACGAATGAAAGACGAATACCGGCGCATCTACGCCGCGGTCGCGGCGATCCCGCGCGGACGCGTGGCCTGCTATGGCGAAATCGCCGCGAGGGCAGGGTTGCCGGGGCGCGCGCGACTGGCAGGGCGCGCGCTCGGCGAGACGCCGGATGGAATGGACCTGCCGTGGCACCGCATCGTGCGCGCTGATGGACGCATCGCGTTTCCGCAAGGCACGCGCAATTTCCGCGAGCAATGCAAGCGCCTGCGTGCCGAAGGCGTGGACGTGCGCAACGGCCGCGTGCGCATGGTCGCGCACGGAATGCATCACGACCTGGACAAGGCGCTTTGGGGCTTCGACTGAGGCGGGTTTCGGAACGGTTTCGATTTCGCGATCAGCGGCCGTCGAGGCGGACTCAGAAGCGACCCAGCACCCACAGCACGATGATGATCACGATGATGATGCCGAGCAGCCCGCTCGGCCCGTAACCCCAGGAACGGCTGTAAGCCCAGCTCGGCAACGAACCCAGCAGCAACAGGATCAGGATGATCAGCAGGATCGTGCCGAGCATGGCGAAACCCTTCTCCGGCATTCAACGGACGTTGCAGGAAGGACGATCAAACGCTTTTCCGCTTGCATCCACCCCGGAACTTCACGCGTTCATGGCGTCGCAACTGCTTTCGTGTCGCGACGAGCGAATACTGGAAAGTAGACCACTGTTCTTTCGCTGCAGCAACAAGGATGCGGCATGGTCCCCGCGATGGCCCACGTGGACTGCCTGATCATCGGCGCGGGGCCGGCTGGGCTGATCGCGGCGACTTACCTCGCGCGCTTTCGCCGTACGCTCGCATTGATCGACGGCGGAAGCAGCCGCGCTTCCTTGATTCCGGTCTCGCACAACTGCCCCGGTTTTCCGCAAGGCATTTCGGGCGACGAATTGCTGGCGCGCCTGCGCGTCCAGGCGCGGCGTCATGGCGTGGAGGTCAAGCAGGGTTGTGTGCGGCGACTGGAACGCAGCGGCGATCGGTTCCTTGCATCGTCCGACGCCGGGCTGGTGACCGCCAGGCGCGTGCTGCTGGCGACCGGCATCGTCGACGAGCAGCCGGCGATCGCGGACTGGCGTGAAGGCGTTCGCCTCGGCTGCATCCGGTTGTGCCCGGTTTGCGATGCTTTCGAGGCGATCGACAAGCGGATTGCCGTGCTGGCTCCGGCAACGTCGGGATTGGAACACGCGCTCTTTTTGCGCTCTTTCTCGCGGAGCATCACGCTTTTCGCCGGTGATGATTCAGGCCGAATCGCCGATGACAAGCTGCGGGCCATGCAGGATGCGGGAATCGTGCTTTGCGCGGAACCGGTGGCGCAAATTTCCGTCACGTCGCAAAAGCGCGTCGCTGTGCGGACGCAAGCGGGCGCGGAACATGACTTCGACATCTTGTATTCGATGGCGGGCGGGCGGGGTCGCAGCGAATTGGCGGCGCAACTCGGCGCTCGCTGCACGGAACACGGATATATGCACGTCGACGCGCACCAGCAGACGTCGGTTCCCGGTTTGTACGCGGCGGGCGACGTGGTAAAGGCGCTGAACCAGATCAGCGTCGCGGCGGGTGAGGCGGCAATCGCGGCCACGCACATCCACAACCACCTGGCTGCCAATTTTCCATAGACGCCCTTCTGCGCCGATCTTCGGCGCCGCTGAGCGTTGCGGGCCGACGGCAACGCTTGCGGCACGCAAGCCGATGCCGCAGCGTGTTCGCATGTCGCAAGAGCTTGGTGGGAGTGGTGGCCAGGGACGGAATCGAACCGCCGACACGGGGATTTTCAGTCCCCTGCTCTACCAACTGAGCTACCTGGCCAGACTTTCCGGCTTCACGTTCGCCGGCATTGCGCGGGCGAGCCGCCTATTAAATCGGTCGCGCGGTGCAGCGTCAAGCGCTGCGATGCCGGGCGAGAGATAAAGGCTCTCGACGGTGCATTCATTGCGACCGGCGAGCGTGGCCTGGGACGAGCGGCCGGCCTCGATCAGCAGTTGCGTGAGTCCAAGGTGCGCCGGCAAGGGCGGCCCGTATTGCCTGCCGCCGGTGCTGCCATCGTAGGACAGCGCAAAGCGCACGCCGCGCGCGCGCAATTGTTCGAGTCCCCCGACCAGGTCGTCCTGTGCGAGCTGCCGGTGGTAACGCTTGTCGCGGCCGATGGTGGTGCCGAGGTAGGGCGGGTCCAGATAGACGAAATCCCGCGCACCCGCGTCCGCGCAGGTGTGCAGCCAATCGCCATGGCGAAACTCCAGGCGCCCGGCGAGCAGTTGCGAGGCGCCGAGGATCGCGGCGCGCATGCGATCCGGATGCATGCCCAGCCTGCGCCGATCCACCGATTGCGTGAACTCGCCCGAGGCATTGAAGCGCACCGCGTTCTTGACGCAGCGGCAGATCAGGTACAGCAGGTCCACCGGATCGCGCTCGCGGTTGTAACGCGTGCGTACCCGATTGAAATAATCCGCGTCGCCCGCCGATTGTCCCGACCACACGGCGCTATAGCGCGCAGCGGTTTCTTGCGGTCGTTGCACGACGCCGCGCCACAACTCGACGATGCCGCCAAGACTGTCGCCGAGCACGAATCGTTTCGCCAATCCATGCTGCGCGGCGTACAGCGTCATCGCCGCGGAACCGGCAAACGGTTCGAACCACACCTGTATGCCGGCGGGAACGTGACGCGCGATCAACGGCGCGAGCAGGCGTTTGCTGCCCTGGTACGGAAGGGGATGCGGCAGCCGCATCAACGCGCGCGACGTGCGGCAAGCTTCGCAGACGCGGAAATGTATTGCGTGCGCAGCAGCAGGTCCCAAAGCGGCGAGGTCACGCCGAAATTGCGCTCGGGATGGTAGTGATGCACGTGGTGCGCCGCAGCCCACGCGCGCAACAGCGGGCTGCGGAAGCGGAAGTTGTGCATGATCCAGTGGCTCAGGCCGTAGGCCGCGTAACCGGCGGCGACCGCGCCGCCCAGCAGCATCGCGGCACTGGTCGGCATCGCGTAACTCAGCAATGCGGCCAGGGCGAGGTAAACCAGTGGAGGCGCGAAGAAGGGCAGCGCGTCGTAGCCTTGCGGTTCTTCGTGGTGGCGGCGGTGGCCCTGTTCGAATAACGAGAGCGGCCCGTGGAACAGCCAGCGGTGGATGCCGTATTCGATCAGGCTGAAAATCAGCAGGCCGCACACGACGAGCAACAGCATCGTCGTGGCACGCAGGTCATCGCGCCACAGGCCGGCGACGATCAGCGCGATCGCAACGGCCGAATCCGAAGTGAGTCCCGCATAGCAATTGAAGCGGCTGCGCGACAACTGCGCGAGCCACTGCAACGAGGTGGTGTGGGACGACTCGTTCATGCGTGCCTCGTGATCCTTGTATGGCCGCAACTGGCATCTGAGCATCCTTGTCCGAATCCGCACGCGCGGGGCCCGTTCCGTGGCGCTGCCAATGGTAAGCGCGTTTCGGGCGCTTGTCTTGCGCCGTTCAGCATCGGTGCGCGTCATTTCAACGGGCTTTCAGCCCGCGGTCATCCGGGCGGCGGGCGCACGCGTTGTAATGAACCGGACGCGCAGGAGTCCCGACATGAACACAGCAAGCAGGTTCGCCATCGCCGCGCTGGCTTTGGCCATTTCCGCGATCGCACTGGCCAGTTCGCCCAAGCAACGGGACGCGGAAAACCTGGCGTTGTTCCAGCAGTACGCTTCGCCGCCGCAGGACAGCATGCATTACTTCCGTACCGATGGTTTCGAATACCTGGGCAAGAATGCGCAGGGCGATGTGGCGCTCGCCTTGTGGACCGGGCCGAGCAAGGTCTGGTTGCTGACCTTGCAGTCGCCATGCCCCAACCTGGATTTCGCCAATACGATTGCGCTGACCTCCTTTTCGGGCGACGTCCATGCACGCTCGGATTTTGTGAAGTACGGGCGCGGCTGGCAGTGCCGGATCGAATCGATCCAGAAAGTCGACTACAAGGCGCTGCGCGCCGCGAAGGTGAGCGGTCAGTCCTCCGGCATGTAACCCGGCGGCTTCTCCGCACCGCCGCCGAACAGGAAACTCTGCATCTGCTCGGTCAGGAACGCGCGCGCCTTGGGATCGAGCGGCGAAATGCGGTTTTCGTTGATCAGCATGGTCTGGTGCGCCAGCCATTGCTGCCAGGCCGGCTTGCTGATGTGCTCGTAAATCCGCTGGCCCAGCTCGCCGGGCCAGGGTGCGTAATCCAGCCCTTCGGCTTCACGCTGCAATTTTTCGCAGAATACGGTTCGGCTCATGCGACGGATTCCAGCTTTTCTGAAAGTGCGGCCCATGGACGGCCGCTTTTAGTGATTGACGGATCAAGGTGTATGGCAAAACGGAACTTCATTCGGTACAGCGATCAGGAATGATCGCATGCAACAGGTCCAGCAATTTTCTCACCGGTGCGGGAATGCCGAGCGCGCCCAGTTCCTCGCGCGTGCACCAGCGCTGATCCGGCGCATCGGCTACTCGCCGATGCTCGCGCACGTCGCTCCACAACAGCGGCTGCGCGTGCAGCTTGTAATGCGTGAAGGCATGCGCGAACGGCGGCAGCACTTCGGCGGGGGCATCCAGGTGCGCGAGTTGCGAGGCGATGCGATTCGCCGAGGTGTGATCTTTCGCTTCCGGCAGGCTCCACAATCCCGCCCATACTCCACTCGCGCCGCGTCGTTGCAGCAGGATGCGGTCGCGCGCATCGCGCAGGACCAGCATCACGGTTTGCTTCTGCGGCTGCGCGCGGGCAGGACGTGGATGCGGCAAGGCTTGGGTCAAGCATTGCCGGTGAGCGATGCAATCCTTCGCCAGCGGACATTCGCCGCAGCGCGGTTTGGCGCGCGTGCACACCGTTGCGCCCAGATCCATGATCGCCTGCGTGTAATCGGCGACGCGCTCGACCGGCGTGTTGCCGTCCGCCAGCGCCCAGAGCTTCTGTTCGACGGCACGCTCGCCCGGCCAGCCATGCACGCCGTGGAAGCGCGCCAGCACGCGCTTGACGTTGCCGTCCAGGATCGCGAAACGCTGGCCGTGTGCGAGTGACAGGATCGCCCCGGCGGTGGAGCGGCCGATGCCGGGCAACGCCGCCAGGGATTCGAAGTCGCGCGGCAATTCGCCGCCGTGTCGCGCGACGCAAACCTGCGCCGCGTGGTGCAGGTGGCGCGCGCGTCGGTAATAACCGAGCCCCGACCACAATGCGAAAACCTGGTCCTCGCTCGCGCTCGCAAGCGCGGGCACGTCCGGCAGCGCGCGCACGAAGCGTTCGAAGTAGCGGATCACCGTCGCGACCTGCGTCTGTTGCAGCATCACTTCCGAAACCCACACGCGATAAGGCGCGCGTGGGTGCTGCCATGGCAAATCATGGCGGCCGTGGCGGTCGAACCAGGGCAACAATTCCGCAGCGATTCCGCCAGCCATGGCCTCAATGCCCGGAGGAGGAAGGCTTGGCGGGCATCGCCACGGTGGATGCGCTGAGCGGCATCACCTGCGGTCCCGCTTCGATCTTGATGCCGCGCATCTGCAATGGTCCGAAGTCGGCCACGTCCAGTTGCGCACTGCCGCTGACCGGCGGCATCGCCAGCGCGCCCTGCGGCGCCGTCGCGAGTACGCCGTTCCACCATTCGAGCAGCGCGGTGGGCTGCACGCTCATGTCCACGTGCTTGCCTTCGCCGTCCAGCTTGAGTGCGGTGGTCATCGGCGTCGCGCCTTGCGCGGGTTGGATTCGCAGCGCAAGCGCATAACTGCGCGCCGGCAGCGCCGACGCCGTGGAAGCGGCGGGCGCCGGCGTGCTCGCGACCGCCACGCTGCCGTGCGCGGGCAGGGTGAATCCGCCGTGCAGGGTCGCAGCGAGATCGCTGGCGCCACGCCAAGATGCATCGCCTGCCATGTGCGCCTGCACGCCTTGCTCCACGCCGATCTTCAAATCGATCTGCTCGAACTCCAGCGAGCCGTCCTGATGCTGCGGCAGCATGCGCAGGCTCAGCTTGCCGCCACGGTCGGCGCCGTTGCGCGCGCTCGCGTCGAGGTGGAACGGCGCGCCGGGCATCAGCGGGCCGGTTTCCGCATTCACGTCGAACAGCAGCGGCTCGTCGGCGCGCACCAGCGTGCCGTTGACGATGCGGATACCGGCGCCGATGCGCGGCAAGGTCGGCGCACCCGCGCCGTGCGGCATGCGGGAAAGCAGCGTCTGCAACTGGTCCAGGTCGATGCGCGGGTTCTCGATTTCCAGCCGTTCGACCGCGAGCTCGCGATGCAGCAGCGCGCGCCACGGCACCACGATGCGCGCTTCGGACGCAGACAGCAGCGGCGTTGCCGCGCCGGCCACGCTTAGGCGGAACCCCTGCAACTGCACGGCCGGATGCGGCCACAGCGCGGGCGATGCGGGCTTGTCCACGCTCAGGATCAACCCCGCATTGGCAAGTTGCGATTGCAGCAGCGCGGTGAAGCGCTGCGGCTGCAGCAGCGAACGTACGATCAGTACGCCGGCCAGCACCAGCGCGAGGACCAGCACGATCACCGCGGCGGCGATCCAGCGCCACGGATACGCGCGCATGGAATCGCGGATGCTCATCCGACGCCGAGGCTCGCCGGCAGCAGGCCATCGACGAAGGCGCGCGGATCGAACACGCGCAGGTCCGCCGCGCCTTCGCCGAGGCCGACGTAGCGGATCGGCAGGCCGAACTCGCGCGCGAGCGCGAACACCACGCCGCCCTTCGCCGTGCCGTCCAGCTTGGTGACGACCAGGCCGGTCACGCCGGTGGCTTCGCGGAACTGGCGCACCTGGCTGATCGCGTTCTGGCCGGTGGTGCCGTCGATCACCATCAGCACTTCGTGCGGCGCGCTGCCGTCCAGCTTGCGCAACACGCGCACCACTTTCGCCAGCTCGTTCATGAGGCCCGACTGCGTGTGCAGGCGGCCGGCGGTGTCGACGATCAGCACGTCGACGTTGCGTGCGTTCGCGGTCTGCAGCGCATCGAAGATCACGCTCGCCGAATCGGCATTCTGCCCCTGCGCGATCACCGGAACCTGGTTGCGCGCGCCCCATTCCTGCAATTGCGCGACCGCGGCGGCGCGGAAGGTGTCGCCTGCGGCAAGCATCACCGAGCGGCGTTCGTCGCGATAGCGGCGCGCGAGCTTGCCGATCGTGGTGGTCTTGCCAACGCCGTTGACGCCGACGACCAGCAGCACGAACGGTGTGTGCACGCCGATGTCCAGCGGTTGCGCGACCGGCTCCAGCAATGCGACGAGCGCCGTGCGCAACGCATCCAGCAGCGCGTTCGCGTCGGCGAATTCGCGCTTGTGCATGCGGCGGCGCAGGTCTTCGACCAGTTCCTGCGTCGCTGCGATGCCGACATCCGCAGTGAGCAGCGTGGTTTCCAGTTCGTCCAGCAGGTCGTCATCGAGTTTCGGATGACGCACGAACAACGATGTGAGATTGCGCGCGAAGCCGCTGCCGGAAAGCCGTTCACGCCAGCCGCGCCTGGCCGGCGCGGGCTCCTGTTCGAACGGCTCCGGCGTGGGCGCGGGTTCGAGTTGCGCCTCGACCGATTCGGCAGGCGAAGGTGCGACCGGGACTTCCGGCAATTCCGTTTGCGGCGCGGCTTCCTCGGCGGTCGACCCGGGCTCCCCGCGTCCGGTGATCCTTTTCCAGAATTTCTGCATGTGGCGTGGCGTCCAATGCTCCGGGACAATCCGCAGCATGTTAGCAGTTGCTTCCCAACGCCCATGAAACGTCCGGAAGCGCCCGGCGCGGTGCGCATCATCGGCGGATCGCTGCGCGGCTCGAAGCTGGCCGTGCCGGCGCTGGCCGGGCTGCGCCCGACTCCGCAGCGCCTGCGTGAAACCCTGTTCAACTGGCTGATGCCGGTGATCGAAGGCGCGCGCGTGCTGGACCTGTTCGCCGGCAGCGGCGCGCTCGGGATCGAGGCGATTTCGCGCGGGGCATCGAATGCAATGTTGGTGGAACGCGATCGGGCGCAGGCGGCGAAGATCACCGCCGACCTGCAACGCCTGCGCGTTTCAAACGCCGGGGTTCGTTGCGCGGACGCGCTGGAATTCCTGGCCAATCCGGCCGCGCAGCCGTTCGGCATCGTGTTCCTCGATCCGCCGTTCGAGTCGAACCTGTGGGCACGCGCGGCGGAACTGCTCGACGCGAACGCCTGGCTCGCTGCCGACACATACGTTTACATCGAATCGCCGGTGGAAGTGGCTCCCGCGGTGCCGGCGCGCTGGTCGCTGCATCGCGAAACCCGCGCCGGCGCGGTGCGCGGGGCGTTGTACCGGCCGGGGTGAATTTGTTCCGGGCGTTGGCGGACGGCTGCTTTTCCTGCTCCGGATGCGCATAATGCGCCGCATGGGGAGCAGCAACGGCAAACCGTCCAACGGCCGGATCGCGGTGTATCCGGGCACGTTCGACCCGATCACGCACGGGCACAGCGACCTGGTCGCGCGCGCCGCGCCATTGTTCGACCGGGTCATCGTGGCGGTTGCCGAAAGCACGGCCAAGACGCCGTGCCTCCCGCTCGAGCAGCGCATCGAACTGGCGCGTACCGCCCTGGCAGGCATTCCCAACGCGGAAGTGCGCGGCTTCGACACCCTGCTTGCGGATTTCGTCGCCAGCCTTGGTGCCGGCGTGATCCTGCGCGGGCTGCGCGCGGTTTCGGATTTCGAATACGAATTTCAGCTCGCCAGCATGAACCGGCATCTGATCCCGCAGGCGGAGACGCTGTTTCTCACGCCATCGGAACGCTACAGTTTCATTTCCTCGTCGCTGGTGCGCGAGATCGCGCGGCTCGACGGCGATGTTTCCGGTTTCGTCCACCCCGCGGTGCAGGATGCGCTGCGCCAACGCTTCAAGCTCCGCCAATCCACGTAGTCAATCCACGTAACCCGAGGTGAGCACCATGCGCAAATTCGCATTCATCATCGCAGTCGCGTTGTCCGCAACCTTCGCGCTGTCCGCCTGCAACAAGGACCAGCCGGCCGACGGGCAAGCCGCGCAAGCCGCGCAGGTCAGCAAGCCGAGCAATCCCAAGGACATCAAGGGCTGGCAGGCATACCTGACCCAGATCATCCAGGCGCACATGCAGGGCATCCAGAACTCGCCGTATGTGTATTTCGTGCCGGCCGGCGATACGCCTGACGACCAGGCCGCGCGCGGCCGCGTGCAGGACACGCTCAACGGCGTGGTCGCAGCGACCGTGCTGCCCGGCAACATGATCGCCGCCGGCGGCCCGGATTCGGGCAAGACCGCCGACGTGCTGGTGACCGCGTTCAAGGACGCCCAGCCCGGCTCGTTCAAGGGGGTGGCGGTGCTGTTCATCGGCAATGCCGCCGACAAGCAGCGCGTGCAGGATGCGATCGCCCCGAGCGGCGCGGATTTCCGCTTCGCTCAAATGTAGGAACCAAGTCGCGCACAGGCGCGCTCCTACTCGGCACCGTGTAGGAGCGCGCGTCCGCGCGACTGCCGTCGCGGCGCGCCCGATGCGCGGTGCTAAAATTCCGCGATGGCCCTGAAGATCACCGACGCGTGCGTCAACTGCGACGTGTGCGAGCCCGTCTGCCCCAATCGCGCGATTTCGCAGGGCGAGGATTACTACGTCATTGACCCGGCGTTGTGCACCGAGTGCGTCGGCCACCATGACGAGCCGCAGTGCGTGGAGGTGTGCCCGGTCGAGTGCATCATCCTCGATCCCGTGCACGTGGAGTCACCCGACGCGCTGATGCTCAAATACCACTCGCTGATGATCAAGGAGGATGCCGCATGAAGTCGTTGCGCCGCGCGTTGCTGATCCTGTCCGTGATGCTGCTGGGCGCAACACCCGCGCTGGCTTCAAACACTCCGGAGGCAAAGGTTTCGGCCAGGCGCCCCGGCCACGCCGCGATCGCGTCCGCGCACAAGCTGGCGACGGAAGCGGGCCTGGAAGTATTGCGCGAGGGCGGCAATGCCTTCGACGCGGCCGTGGCGGTGGCGTCCACCCTGTCGGTCGTGGAACCGCAAAGCTCGGGCATCGGCGGCGGCGGATTTTTTCTTCTGCACCGCGCATCCGACGGCAAGAACGTGATGCTGGATGCGCGCGAAACCGCGCCGGCTGCGTCGAGCTCCAAATTGTATGAAGACAAGAACGGCAATCCGGATCGCGACAAGTCGTTGAACGGCGCGCTGGCGGCCGGCATTCCCGGCGAACCCGCCGCGCTGGTGTGGATGGCGGAGCACTACGGCAAATTGCCGCTGTCGAAATCGCTGGCGCCGGCGATCCGCATCGCGCGCGACGGCTTCCAGCCGGACGCGCGTTTCCTTTCCGAATTGCACGAACGCGCGAAGGTGATCGCGCGTTATCCGGGTTCGGCCAAATTGCTGCTGCCCGACGGCAAGCCGCCGCAACAGGGCTGGACGTTCAAGGATCCGGATCTTGCCAACACGCTGGAGCGGATCGCGAAGGATGGTGACGCCGGCTTCTACCAGGGCGAGTTCGCTTCGAGGCTGGTGGACGGCGTGCGCGCGGCCGGCGGCAACTGGACGCTGGCCGACCTCGCGAGCTACAAGGTGAAGGAACGCGCGCCGATCGCGTTCGATTACCAGCCGCCCGGCAAACCCGCGTACCACATCGTTTCCGCCTCGCCGCCTTCATCGGGCGGCATCGTGCTGGAAGAGATGCTGAACATCCTTTCCGGTTTCGATCTGGACAAGATGGATCGCGCGCATCGCGTGCACACCATCGTGGAAGCGATGCGCCGCGGCTATCGCGACCGCACGCAGTATCTCGGCGATCCGGACTTCGTGCAGATGCCGATCGCCAAACTCACCAGCATGGCCTACGCCGACAAGTTGCGTGAGTCGATCAAGCCCGACGAGGCCACGCCCAGCAGCGCGCTGCCGCCCGCCGATCCGACCAAGCCCGAGAGCATGCACACCACGCATTTCTCGATCATCGACAAGGACGGCAACATGGTCTCGGCGACACAGACCGTCAACACCGCGTTCGGTTCGTGCCTGGTGGTTCCCGGCACGGGTTTCGTGCTCAACAACGAGATGGACGATTTCGCGCTCGTCCCCGGCAAGCCCAATGCATACGGCCTGATCGGCTACGAGGCAAACGCGCCCGAGCCCGGTCATCGCCCGCTGTCGTCCATGACGCCGAGCTTCGTGTTCGGACCTGATCGCGACATGGTGATCGGCACGCCGGGCGGTTCGCGCATCATCACGATGGTGCTGGAAGGAATCTTGAGCTTCGTGGACGGCGATGATGCCGCGCAGATCACCGCCAAGCCGCGTTTCCACCATCAGTACCTGCCGGACGTGATCTCCGCCGAGCCCGGCGCGCTGGATGCGGCCACCATCAAGGCGTTGACAAAGATGGGCTACACGGTGAACGCCGGCGAGCGCCGCTGGGGTTTCATGAACGTGGTGATCTGGAACCGCAAGACCGGCAAGCTCAGCGCCGCGAGCGATCCGCGCGGGGATTCGGGGTTGGGGAAGGTGCAGTGAAACTGTTTTCGCTACTCGGCAATTCCCAGAAACTCGACGGCGGCGCGATGTTTGGCAACGCACCGCGTGCGATGTGGTCGAAATGGATCGCGCCGGACGAGCAGAACCGCATTCCGCTGGCGTGCCGCTGCCTGCTGGCAACTGACCTCGATGGGAAGAACGTGCTGTTCGAGAGCGGCATCGGTGCGTTCTTCGAACCGAAATTGCGCGAGCGCTACGGCGTGGTCGAGGATCGCCACGTGTTGCTGGATTCGCTGCGCGAAGCGGGATTCGGCCACGAGGACATCGACGTCGTGGTGCTGTCGCACATGCACTTCGACCATGCCGGCGGCCTGCTTGCGGAATGGCGCGAAGGTGAAGCGCCGCAATTGCTGTTCCCGAACGCGACGTATCTCGTCAGCACTACGCACTGGCTGCGCGCGCGCGACCCGCATCCGCGCGACCGCGCCTCGTTCATCCCTGAGTTGCCGGAACTACTGGAGCAAAGCGGCCGGCTGGAACTGGTGGACGGCGAACACTCGCGCGCGCTCGGAAGTCACGTGCGCTTCCACTTCTCGCAAGGCCACACGCCGGGTTTGATGCTCGGCGAAATCGTCGGCCCGGACGGATGCGGCGGGATGGTCTATTGCGCCGACCTGATCCCCGGCCGCTCGTGGGTGCACCTGCCGGTGACAATGGGCTACGACCGCGCGGCGGAACTGCTGATCGACGAGAAGCACGAATTCCTCGACGACAAGATCGAACGCGGGGTGCGGCTGTTCTTCACCCACGACCACGAAGTCGCCAGCGCTGCACCGGTGCGCGACGAGCGCGGACGTTACGCCGTGCGCGACGAGCAACGGGAACTGAGGACAATCCCGTTGTAAGCTGCGCGCATGCGCGAGCTTGATATCGCAGAAGCGCGGAAATGGGCAATGCAGATCGCCGGGGCGATCCTGATCGTTGCGGGCCTGCTGCTGATCGGCTTCACCGAACATGCCGACCGACTGCGCGCGATGGGCGAAGACGCCCTCGGCGGTTTCGTGCTGAGCGGCTCCGAAGCGCAGCCCGGTCCCTCCAGCGATGGCCAGCTGGTGTTCGTATCCGGGCCCGTGCAGATCGTCAGCCCCGCGCGCGACGCGCAGTTCGGCGTAGGCACGGACGCGGTCGCGGTGGTGCGCAAGGTCGAAATGTTCCAGTGGCACGAGACCAACGGCGACATCCGCAGCTACGACATGGACTGGGTCGATCATCCGGTGGATTCGTCATCGTTCGCGCAACCGGCCGGGCACCAGAATCCCGGCGCGTTTCCCTTCGCCGCCACGCGTTTCGATTCGCCGGACGTGCGCGTGGGCGGATTCAGGCTCGGCCCGAAACTGGTGGACGGCATTCCCGGCGTGGAGGATTTCATGCCCGATCTGAAATCGTTGCCACCCAACATGGCGGCGACGTTCCAGGCGCACGACGGCACGCTGGTCACCAGCGCCGATCCGGATCATCCGCGGCTCGGCGACCTGCGCGTGAGCTGGATGCGGATCGCGCCCAAGGCATTGACCGTGCTGGCGCGCGCGCAGGGCGGCGAACTGCTGCAGACGACGGACGCTTCCGGTCGTCCGCTCGCGCAGGTGCAGATCGGCAAGCGCGGCTTGAGCGACGTGGTGCCGGATGCCGCCCCGCGTCCGCGCTTCGCGTGGGCGAGGCGCGTGCTGGCTTTGCTGCTCGCATGGGCTGGCATGACGCTGTTGGTCCCGCAATGGCGCGATCGCGGCGCGACACTGTTGCTGGCGTTTCTGCCGCTGGCGCTGCTCGCCGCGGCGTTCTGGTTCGGCGCGCGCAATCTCACCGCGTGGGTGCTGGTGCTGTTCGCCGCACTGGCCGCGTTCGGCGCGTTCCTGCGCTGGCAGGTCGCGGCGCCGCTGCCGGGTGATCCATCGCACAAGGGGGACGCAACATGATGCACATCGCAGGTCTGTACGCGGCGCTCGGCGCGTTGCTGATCTTCGTGCTGGCGCTGCGGGTGATGCAGTTGCGCCACAGGCATCATGTCGGCCTCGGCACGGGCGGCGACGAGAGCCTCGCGCGCGCGATCCGCGCGCACGCCAATGCCGTCGAATATCTTCCGATCGCGCTGCTGCTGTTGCTGATCCTGGAGTTGAACCAGATCCGGCCGTGGATCGTGCACGTGTTCGGGATCGTGCTGATCGTCGGCCGCGTCCTGCACGCTATCGGCCTGTCCACGAATGCCGGTACTTCGTTCGGGCGCTTCGTCGGCACCGGGCTGACGATGCTGGTGATTTTCGCGATGGCGGTCCTGCTGCTATGGCAGTTCGCGGTGCTGCACGCGATCGGGTAGGGCGGGCAATGCCCGCCGCGGGTTATCCGCAATCAGATGGTCTTCAAAAAGGACCCGTACGAGGTTGCGGCGGGCGATGCCCGCCCTACATCGGCGCGTGTTCCAGGAACCACAACCCCGCGAACAGCTTCGGGTCTATCGAATAACCCTCTGCCGCCTTGCCGCGCAGCCAATCCCCGGCTCCGTCGCGCGGTACTTCGTGCACGATGATGTTCTCGGTTTCGTCGCCGCCGCCTTCGCCGACGCGCTTCAGGTCCAGTGCGCGCACGAAGTGCATCATCTCCGTGCTCATGCCGGCCGATGACGGCCCCGAGTGCAGGTGCACGACGCGTTCGCAGGCGTAGCCGGTTTCCTCGATCAGCTCGCGGCAGGCGGCCTGTTCGAAGTCTTCGTCCGACGCGTGCGCAAGATCACCGACAAGTCCTGCAGGCATCTCGATCGTGTACGCGTCGATCGCCATCCGGAACTGTTCGACGAACAGCACGCGATCCTGCGGCGTCACCGCCACGATGATCACCGCGCCGCCGCGGGTGTTGCGCTCGACGAATTCCCAGCGTCCGCGACTCTTCAGCGTCAACCACTTGCCGGCAAAAAGTGTGGTGATTTCGGCATCATGGTCCGGCGGGATGCGCGGGTGCTTGCTCACGTGCTGGCCTCCATGGCGGGTGATTGCGTGCCTGGTACTACGCCGAGCCTGTGGATGCGCGCACGCGTCATCGGTCCGATGCGCAACCGTTCGCACAGGGTGTCCATTGCGTTCGCATCGGGCGCGCGGACCAGCAGCGCTTCCGGTGCGCGCGGCACCGGCGCGTCCAGCGCGATCGCCGCGAGCTGCCGGCAAAGCAATGCTTGCTGCGAATGCGCGCGCAGTTTCGCGGTGAGCGACGCCGCGCCGCGGATGCGCAGATACGGCACTTCATCGAGGCGCGCGAGCAGCGCATCGAGACTGCCGAAATGTTCCAGCAGCGCGGCCGCGGATCGCGGGCCGATGCCGGGCACGCCCGGGATGTTGTCCACGCTGTCGCCGGTGAGCGCCAGGAAATCCACCACCTGGTGCGCATGCACGCCCATCTTCGCATGCACGCCGCGCATGCCCCAGCGCACGCCGCGCGCGTAGTCCCATTGTTCGTCGCCGTCCTCCAGCAACTGCCCGAAATCCTTGTCGGCGGACACGATCACCGCGAGAAAGCCATGCGCGCGCAACGCGGCACGCGCGCTGCCGATCAGGTCGTCGGCTTCATAGGTCGCGTCCGCAAGAACAGTGAAACCCAACGCATAGGCGAACTCGCGGCAGTATTCGAACTGCCGCTTGAGTTCCGGCGGCGCCGAATCGCGATTGGCCTTGTACGCCGGATAGATCGTGTTGCGGAAGGAGCTGGTTAGCGAGATGTCGAAGGCGGCGGCCGCGTGCGTGGGCCGCGTGCGCTCGACGAATTCGATCAGGAAACGCGCGAAGCCGTGCACCGCGTTCACCGGCGCGCCGTCCACGTCCACGAACTGGTCCGGCATCGAGTGCCAGGCGCGGAACACGTACATGCTGGCGTCCAGCAGGAATACTGTCCGAACCGACGTGGGTGCGGGCGTGCTCAAGCTTTCCACGTGGAAACGACTTCGTCCAGGAGCGGGCGCTCGCGTTCGGGGCTCGAGCCCTGCACCGTGCCGATATGGATGTAGGCGATCAGGCGCTCGTGTTCTTCGAGGCCGAGCAGCGCGGCAGCTTGCTTGTCGTAAGCCGACCAGCCGGTCAGCCATTGCGCGCCGAAGCCGAGCGACTGCGCGCCGAGCAAAAGGTTGTACGCCACGCAACCGGCCGAAAGCAGTTGCTCCTGCGCCGGAATCTTCGGGTGCTCTTCCTCGATGCGGGCGATCACCGCGACCACCACCGGCGCGGCGTTGAAACGCTGGCGATCCTTGTCCAGTTTCGGCGCGGGGGTCTGCGGATCAATGCGCGCGTGCAGTTGCGCCAGCCGTTCGCCATAGACCGGCTTGTCCGGCCCCTGCAGCACGATCAGCCGCCATGGCGCGAGCTTACCGTGGTCAGGCACGCGGATCGCGGCTTCAAAGAGTTGTTTGAGTTGCACCGCATCCGGGCCGGGTTCGCCCAGTTGCATCGCCGGGGTGGAGTGGCGCGCGCGCAGGAAGTCGAGTACGTGTTGGTGCATCCACCAAGTTTAGCGTAGGGCGGGCATTGCCCGCGGTTTCCCCGTCCGCGTGGCGGACGATGTCCGCCCTACGGGTTCCGCATACGTTAGGATGCGGCGGTCGAGGAGAGTGCCCATGCCGATCACGATTGCAGCGTTGCGCGAAACCGCCGCCAACGAGCGGCGCGTGGCGATCACGCCGGAAACCGCGAAGAAGTACACCGCGCGCGGCTGGCAGGTACTGATCGAACGCGGCGCCGGCGCGCAGGCCGGTTTCCCCGATGCCGCTTACGCCGACGCGCGATGCGTGGACGCGAACGAAGCGCTCGCGCAGGCGGACATTCTTCTATGCGTGCAGCCGCTGGAACCCGCGCGCGCGGCGGTGATGAAATCCGGCGCGCTGCTGGCCGGGCAGTTGCGTCCGCATGGCGCGGGCGAGCGCCTGGCCGCCTATGCGCAGCGCGGGCTGACCGCGTTCTCGCTGGAGCTGCTGCCGCGCACCACGCGTGCACAGGCGATGGACGTGCTGTCTTCGCAGGCAGCGGTCGCGGGTTATCGCGCGATGCTGATCGCGGCCGAAGCTGCGCCGAAGTTCTTCCCGATGCTGACCACTGCCGCCGGCACGCTGCGGCCGTCGAAGGTGCTGGTGATCGGCGCCGGCGTGGCGGGCTTGCAGGCGATCGCCACCGCGAAGCGGCTGGGCGCGCAGGTGGAAGGCTTCGACGTGCGACCGGAGACGCGCGAGCAGATCGAGTCGCTCGGCGCGAAGTTCCTGGACCTCGGCGTCAGCGCCGCGGGGCAGGGCGGTTACGCGCGCGAACTCACCGCCGAAGAACGCGCCGCGCAACAGGCGAAACTCGCCGAGCACGTGAAAGGCGTGGACGTGATCGTTTCCACCGCCGCGGTGCCGGGCCGGCCTGCGCCGAAGATCATCCCGGCCGCGATGGTGGAAGGCATGAAAGCGGGCGCGGTAATCGTGGATCTGGCTGCGGAAAGCGGTGGCAATTGCGAGCTGACGAAACCCGGCGAAGCGATCGAGCGCAATGGCGTGGCGATCATCGGGCCCCTGAACCTGCCCTCGGGTGCGCCGCTGCATGCATCCGAAATGTACGCGCGCAACCTCGCGAATTTCTCCGAGCTGCTGGCGAAGGACAGTGAAGCGAAACCGGACTTCGACGACGAGCTGGTGGCGAAGAGCTGCGTGGTGCGAAGCGGCGAGGTGACGTTCAAGCCGTAGGAGCGCGAGGCGCGCCCCTGTCGACCGTCAATGCCCCGGCCGCTTCGGCCCAGGTTCTCCGCTGCGCAGCCACTGCTTGCGCTGTTCCGGAGTGGAGTTGCGCCACTTCTCGCGCAAGGCGCGGCGCTGTTCCGGCGGTAGCGACTGGAAGCGCTGCCACGCCTGTTTCACTTTCGCGCGTTGTTCGGGCGACATCTGCCGGAACGCGTGCATGTTCTGGCGATACTGCTTGCGCTGTTCCGGCGTCATGTTCGCCCAGCGCTGCAGGCGATCATGGATTTCCTGCTGACGCTCGGGTGAAAGATTGGCCCAGCGTTGCGCATTTTCGGCGAGCTTCTGCTGGCGCTGCGGCGGCAGGCGATCCCACTCGTCGTGCAGCGGCGCAAGCTGCGCCTGCTGCTGCGGTGCGAGCTGGTTCCAACCCAGCGTCATGGGCGCACCGGCCCCCGCCGATTGCGCGGACGCCAATGCAGGCAGGCCGAACGCCAACATGCAGCCCATCATCAATGCGTGGATACGCGACAACTTCATTGCGGTGCTCCGTCGGCGGACGCGCCTGAATCCGGTTGCTGCGCCAGCCACTGGTAAAACTCGAGGTTCTGGTAGAGATCCATCTGCTTGCTGTCGGTATCCAGCGGCAGTTCCGCAACATTCGATGCGACTTGCTGGCCTTGCGCGGGCGTCGGGGCCGAAGCAGGGCGCCACAGGATCACGCCCACGGCCAGCGCACAGGCCGCCATCGCGCCTGCGGCGGGCAGCCACATGCGTTTGTGCGAAGGCGCTCGCTCCGCGGCCATTGCGTTGCGACGCGCCGCCGCCAGCTGCGCGTGGGTGCGTGCATCCACGCTGGCGCAGGCTTGCGAATGAATCTCCCGCGCGCGCGTGACCAGTTCGCGATCGCTGGTGTTCGTTTTCTCCGGCGAAGTGTTCATCGCCATGCCTCCAGTTGTCCGCGCAACGAATCCATCGCGCGCGAAAGATGCGTTTTCACGCTGCCCTCCGAGCAGCCCATGGCGCGCGCCGTGTCTGCCACGTCCAGGCCTTCCAGCACGCGCAGCATGAAAGCCTGTTGCTGGCGCCGCGGCAGCGCGCGAACGGCCTTCGACATCGCCGCGTGCGACTGCCGTGCCGCCAGCGCGCGCGCGGGATCGGGACCCGGATCGGGCGCATCCCAGGCCGGCAGTTCGTCGCCGTCCTCGTCCTGATGTGCACGGCCGGTCCAGACCAGGATGCGGTTGCGCACGCTGCGGCGGCGCTGCAGGTCGGTGATGCGCCGGCGCAGGATGCCCCAGAACAGCGGCGGCCATTCCTCGGCGGGCTTCTCGCCGTAGTGGCGTACCAGCCGCAGCATCGCGTCCTGCACTGCGTCCAATGCCTCGTCACCGTCGTTCAATGCCATCTCGGCGACGCGCCAGGCGCGGCGCTCGATCGAGGCGAGGAACGCCTCGATGCTGTGCGCAGCTGGCCGTGCCGCGGGCGTCGCGGGCTCCGCCAGCGCCGGGCCGGCCCAGCTCACCGCGCCGAAACCTTGATCGCGAGCAAGCGCGTCCACTTCATTCAGCGTTCTCTGTGTACCTGTGCTCATAACGCGCCGGCCGGCAGGCGGTTGACAATTTGCGGGCCCGGCCGCGGCTTGCCGTATGATGCCCGCAATCACGGCTCGGGGGTGGGCAATGATCGACGGCTTTGTGGCGTTGTACATCTTCATGCTGGCCGCGTTCACCGGCTACGAGATCATCGCTCGGGTGCCGGTGATCCTGCACACGCCGCTGATGTCGGGATCCAACTTCGTGCACGGCATCGTGCTGGTCGGCGCGATGGTCGCACTGGGCCATGCCACGACGACAGCGGAGATCGCCATCGGCGTGGTCGCGGTGCTGCTCGCCGCCGGCAACGTCGCCGGCGGTTACGTGGTGACCGAACGCATGCTGGAAATGTTCAAGACCAGCAAGTCTCCATCGCAGGGGGAGAAGAAGTGATGACACTTCCCGCGTGGATGCCGACCGTCGTTGATGCCGTTTACTTCATCGCCGCCGTCCTTTTCATCTGGGGCCTGAAACGCATGAGCTCGCCGCGCACGGCGCGGCGCGGCATCGTCTGGGCCGGCATCGGCATGGCCGCGGCGATCCTGGTGACGTTCTTCCTGCCGGGCCTGCACAACCTCGTGCCGATGGCGATCGCGATCGTCATTGGCGTGGTGCTGTCGTGGATCGTCGGCCGGCGCGTGGCGATGACCGCGATGCCACAGATGGTGGCGCTGTTCAACGGCATGGGCGGCGGCGCCGCGGCGGCGATCGGCGCGGTGGAACTGATCCGCTTCAACCGCAGCTTCGGCCCGGACACCTTCCCGATCCAGCCGGAAGCATGGACCGCGCAAGCGGCGGGGCACCTGAGTTCGGTGGAACTGGCGCTCGCGTTCCTGGGTGTGCTGATCGGCGCGGTGTCGTTCACCGGTTCGCTGATCGCATTCGCGAAACTGCAAGGCTGGATGGACCGCCGCTTCGTGTTCCCGCTGCAGCGCTTCGTCAATCTCGCGATCTTCGCCGGCGCGATCGCGTGCGGCGCGCTCGCGCTCATTGCGGGTGCCGAAGGCCATGCGTTCGCGTGGGGGTTGCTGATCGGGTTCATCGTGCTGTCGCTGGTGTTCGGCATCGCGATGACCCTGCCGATCGGCGGCGCCGACATGCCGGTGGTGATCTCGATGTACAACGCCTTCACCGGCCTTGCCGTGGCGTTCGAAGGCTTCGTGCTGCAGAACGAGGCGATGATCATCGCCGGCATGGTGGTGGGCGCGGCCGGCACGCTGCTGACGCAGTTGATGGCCAGGGCGATGAACCGCTCGCTCGCGAATGTCCTGTTCGGCAACTTCGGCGGGGGCGCGGCAAGCACGCAGGAAATCGCCGGTTCGCAGAAGCCCATCGATGCATCCGATGCGGCGGTGATGATGGCCTATGCCGAGCGCGTGGCGATCGTGCCCGGTTACGGAATGGCCGTGGCGCAGGCGCAGCACAAGGTGTGGGAGTTCGCCAAACTGCTGCTCGATCGCGGAGTGAAAGTGAAGTTCGCGATCCATCCGGTCGCCGGCCGCATGCCGGGCCACATGAACGTGCTGCTGGCCGAAGCCGGCGTTCCGTACGACCTGATCGCCGACATGGACGACATCAATCCGGAGTTTCCCAACACCGATGTCGCGCTGGTGATCGGCGCCAACGACGTGGTGAATCCGGTCGCGAAAACCGACCCGGGGTCGCCGATCTACGGCATGCCGATCCTCGATGTCGCTTCGTGCAAGAACGTCATCGTGATCAAGCGCGGTCGCGGCAAGGGTTTCGCCGGGATCGAGAACGCGCTGTTCTACGCCGACAACACTCGGATGCTGTACGGCGACGGACAGGCCGCCGTGGGCGAGCTCATCGCAGCCCTGAAAACGCTCGACGCGTAGGCGGGTTTCAACCCGCCATGCTGTCCGACGGCGAATCAAGGCCGGTCAAGGCGGGTGTAGGGCGGGTTTTAACCCGCCGGTGCCCTTCGAGGCGGGTCAAGACCCGCCCTACGGGCGCGCGTTCCGCGTCGCCATCCAGCCGGCGATGATCGCTGCCGCCGCGTAGACCAGCACGCTCAGCGGCGAGAGGCCGAGTTCTGCGACTTGCCAGGTCAGCGCTGCGCCGCCCAGGTGCCAGGCTTCGGAGAAACTGGCGCCTGTGATCGCCGCGACGCGTGCGATCGCGGTGAGGCATTCGGCGTACGCGCCCGCCAGCAGCACCGCGAAGGCGGCAATTCCGGGCGCGAGTTTGCCTCGCAGGCTGGCGGTGCCACGCAGGATCCAGGTCAGCACGACCGCGCCGGGCAGCATCCACCAGCACGGACGGATGCCGGTGAACAATGCAAGCAACGCGACCACCGCGCCGAGCGCCAGCGCGCACATCAGCACCGCGAACAGCGACAGCAGCGCGCGCGCGCTGCGCGCGGCGAGGGAAACGCCAGTTTGATCCGTGGCTCGGCTGTTGTCGTTCATCGGGGTCCGGGAATGCAAACGGCGCCGATGATAACTTGTGCGCCGCGCCCGATCCGCACGGACATCACGATTCGGCGCGCACCCAGCGGACCTGCCCGGCGGACAACATTCCATCGAGTTGCCGCGCAAGCGGACCCTGCAGCGCTTCATTCGGCAGCGGCGCCGTCGCGATCAGGCCGATGCTCAGGTTGCGACCGTCGCGCTTGGCGCGATAGAGCGCAAGATCCGCCAGCTCCAGCGCGGCTTCGAAAGTTTCGTTGCTGGCTTCTTCCGAGAGCGGATGCAGGCTGAAGCCGATCGAGCAGGTGAGCCGGATCTTGCCGCCGCGACCGTCGCCGAAATCGGTGGCCGCGATGTCGCGGCGCAGGCGCTCGGCGGTGGCGAACGCGGCAGTCGCGTCCACGCCATTCAGCAGCAGCAGGAACTCCTCGCCGCCCCAGCGTACGGCGACATCACCGCCCCGGCGCGCCTGCGCCAGCAGGCGGCCGATCGCGTACAGCACGTTGTCGCCGGTGGCATGTCCATAGCGATCGTTGACCTGCTTGAAGTTGTCCAGGTCGATCAACATCACGCCGATGCTGGCGCCGGCGGCGAGCAGGCCCGGCAGCTCCGCGAGCAGATGACGGCGGTTGTGCAAGGCCGTCAATGTGTCGGTGTGGCTTTCCTCGGCCAGTGCGAGATTGGCCAGCCGCAACCGCTCGTTGGCGCGCGCGAGCTGGTCGGTGCGGCGCGCGACCTGCGCCTTCAGATAGGCATTGCGGCGCTGCTGCGCGTGCCAGATCCACCACCACAACAGTACCAGCGCGAACAGGAGCAACAGCCATGCGCCCAGGCGCACGCTGTCGCGTTCGTACCACTTCGGCGGAACGCTGATCGCGATGTCCGCTTCCTGGCCGAAACGCGGATCGCCGAGGAACGCCGCGGCCACGCGGAAGCGATAATCGCCAGGCGGCAGGTGCGTGTAGAAGGCGGTGCGGCGATCGCCTGCGTCCTGCCAGCCCGAGTCGTAGCCCTGCAACTGATAGCGGAAATGCAGCGGCTCGACGCGCAGGTACGGCGCGGTGTAACGGATGGAAACATCGCGCGCGCCGTCGTGCAGCCGGAACGGCTGCGCCGGGAATTGCCGGCCTGCGTGTTCCACTGCTTCGATCACCGCCGCGGGCGGTTCCGGGTGTGGGCCGAGCGCATCCACGTCCAGCCGCAGCGCGCCGGAAACCGTGGTGTACCAGATCGCGTTGCCGTCGATCAGGCTGCGCGCGCCGGCGCCGCCGTTGCAGCAGCGCACGTGTTGCATGCTGCCGTCGCGGCCCTGTCCGGCGACCAGTTGCGGCGTGACGTGCCGCTGCGGCGAACCGGGCAGCGGCAGCTCCGAAAGCGGCAAACGCCACACCCCGGCGATGGATGCGACGTACAGCTGGCCGCCCAGCACGTCCAGAGTCCAGGCATTGTCGCTGGGCAATCCATCCTTGCTGTCGAGCATGCGCAGCTTGCCGTCGATCATCGTGCCGACGCCTGCATCGATGGTCGCGATGCCCAGCAGATCCTTGCGCAGCCAGGCCAGGCGCGAAACGAAATGTCCGCGCAAGGGCGCAGCCCAGGCCGGCTCGGACAGCTTGCCGTTGCGCCACTCGCGCACGCCATCCTCGGTGCCGACCAGCAGGTGATCCGCGCCGAGCGGCAGGATGGTGCGGATGCGCGCGGCGGCGACGCTTGCACCGGGGTCGGCGCGGGTCAACGCGCCGTCATGCCAGCGATACAGTCCGCCGGAAGTACCGATCCAGAAATCATCGTCGGCGACTTCCCGGACATCATTGATCTGCCACGGCATCAGCGCGGCGAATTGCGGCGGCGTGACGAGCCGGCCGTGATCGGCGATCGCCAATCCGGCGCGCGTGCCTATCCAGAGCCGCCCGCGGTGGTCGTAATACAGTTCGTAGGCGGAGGGATTCGGCAGCGACTTGCCGGAAACCAGCAGCTGCACATGCTTGCCGTCGAACGCCTCGACGTCGGAGTTGGTGCCGAGCACGATGCGCCCGTCCGGCGCGCGCACCACGCTCCACACGAACGGATCGGCCAGCCCGTCGCGCGTGGAGAGGCGGCGCGCCCAGCCGTTCCAGGCGCGGTACAGGCCTTCGGTGTGACTGCCCATCCAGAGATTGCCGGCGCGATCTTCGAAGAACGCCTGCACCCACGGATCGCGCGCGATGTCGTCCTCGGCCAGTCGTTCAAGGCTCTTGTCCGGCAGCCAGCGATACAGCGCATCCACCGTGCCGACCCACAGCACGCCGTCGCGATCGGTATAGAGCGCCTCGATGCCGGTGTGCGCGAGATCGTCGCCCAGCTGCGCCGGGATCGCACGATCCCCGTCCACCTGCAGCAGGCCGGCATGGGTGCCGAGCCACAACGTGCCCTGCGCGCGCGCGATCCAGGCAATTTCGGGCCGTTCGCCATTGCGGGCCGCGATCGTGATGCAATGTGGCGCCGCGACCGCGAGCGCGTTCGGCAACGCGGTGCGACACAGACGTCCTTCGCCGCCGATCCACAACGTGTCGCCTTCGCGCAGCAGGCTGTAAGCCGCGCCCTTGTACCCCGCGAGCGGAACGACCTTGCCGTTGCGCACCCGGGCAACGCCGCGCGATGTCGCCAGCAGCGGCGTGCCGTCGCCCGCATCCATGATCGCGAACACGGCGTCGCCGCCGAGATCCTCGAAGCGGCCGTTGCGCTCTCGCAACAAGCCTTGGGTACCTCCGAACCAGACGGCTCCGGTGCGGTCGGCCCAACTCGCAGTCAGCATGCCGGTATCCACGCCGGCATGGTCGCGATCGAACGTGGTGAAGCGCACGCCATCGAAGCGCGCCAGCGCGATCTGCGTGCCGATCCACAGATAACCCGCGCGATCCTGCGTCACGGACAGGGCGGTGATCTGCGGGAGGCCCTGCTCGACGCTCCAGTTGTCGAGGATGAAGGCGCGGAACGGCAGCTTCGAATCGAGCGCGAGCGCGGCCGGGGCGACGATCGCCCACAAAAGGATCGCGCCCAGCCATCGTTTCACAGGGTTCCCCTTGGTTCTCGTACTTCGCGACACATTCGAATCCGCTTGTTTCCTCGGCAAAGCAAGTTCCCTGCCGTACAATTGCGGAAGATGAGCGGATTCAGCCCCAGCAGCGAACCTTTCACCCTGATCCGCGATTGTGCCGCAATCCTGGTCCCCCAGGGCGACGAGGTCATGTTGCCGGCCGGGCAGATCGGCTACATCACCCAGGCGCTGGGCGGCAGCTTCACCGTTTACGTGGACGGCAACCTGTTCCGGATCGCCGGCGCGGATGCCGATGCGCTCGGCAAGCAGCCGCCCGAACCGATTTCGCTGCCGGCGGATGCTGGCGACGCGGACGTCGAGCGCGTGGTCTGGCAACAGTTGCGCACCTGCTTCGACCCCGAGATTCCCATCAACGTGGTGGACCTTGGCCTCGTCTACGACGTCAGCCTGGAAAGCATGGAAGACGGCAGGCGCAAGGTGTACGTCAAGATGACCCTGACCGCGCCAGGCTGCGGGATGGGTGACATCCTGGTGGACGATGCGCGCAGCAAGCTGGAAATGATCCCGACCGTGGAACTGGCCGAGATTGACCTGGTCTTCGATCCGCCATGGAACCATTCCATGATGTCGGATGCGGCCAAGCTGGAAACCGGGATGTTGTGACGGGCTCCGATTGACCGCGCCACGACTCTCGGCCAAGCTGCGCGCGAATTTCCGGAGTGGCCGCGATGCGCCTTCGCTGGTACGCCCTGTTCGGCATCTTCTTCCTGCTGTGCCTGCTCATTGATGCGCTGAGCTTCGGCGCGCTTTCGCGCGAGCCTCCGGTAGGGCAGGCGATTCTCACGGGAGCCGAGGCAGAGGCGCCGATCGCGCGCACCTACATCGCGCTCGGAACGCCGCTGGTTTCGGCATCGCCGATCCTGCAGACGGTGGGCGAGTCCATGGCCGATGCCGCGTTCGGCGATTCGTTTTCCGCGATCGATGCCAGGCCGGCGGCGGCGGTCGACTTGCTGTTTTCCGAATCGCACGGGCCGATGTCCGCGCTGTTCATGCTGGCCTACTGGGGTGCGCCGCTGTTGCTGGTATGCACGCTGCTCGCCTGGCTGATGCGCACGCGCCAGACCCATCTGATCAAGAGCGTGCGGCGCTGAGACATCGCGCGACGGGGTGTCTTCTCACCATAGTTCACAAGTCATGACCGGGTTCCATGACCCGGGACACTTGACATTGTGCAATGCAGCGTGCGCAGGATTTTTGCCGCTGATAGTTTGTTCCTGCTCCGGTGTGAGGGCGCCGGAGCACCCGCGGCGAGTGGCGCTCGCAACGATCCTTCCAATTGCCACCGCTACGCACAGATGGAAAGAAGGGCCCGACAGCAACTGCCGGGCGGGGAGAGTGCATTCGCGGTTTTTCCGTGCGCAGTCGTCCCGCGCGCCGCAACAGTGCGGCCGCGTTTTCTTCCACCTGAGGGAGGTTGTGATGGCAAGCAAGTTTCGTATGAAGGCTCTCGTTGTCGCCATGGGTCTCGCCGCAGCCGCGGCGGGAAGTGCCGCGACGGTCGCTGCACCGGCAGTGATGCACGCCACGCGCCTGGCGCATGGCGATGCGATCTCGGGCCCGTTGGCGCTGAGCCACCCGATGCATATCGTGGTTTCGCTGAAGCTGCGCAACGAGGCACAGTTGCAGGCGTTCAATGCGAAGCCGCATGCGCCGATGTCCTCGGCGCAATTCGTGGCCGCGTACTCGCCGACACAGGCGCAGGCGCAGGCCGTGGCCGATTACCTGAAGGCCAACGGGTTCAGCAACATCACCATTGCGCCGAACCGCCTGCTGGTTTCGGGCGACGCCCCGGCTGCCAACGTGCAGCGCGCGTTCCAGACCACCATGGTCAGCGTCAGGACGCATGACGGCCGCATGGCTTACGCCAATTCCGGCGACGTGAAGCTGCCGGCCGCGCTGGCGAACTCGGTGTTCTCGGTGCTCGGCCTGCAGACCGTGCACATGATGCACACCAACCATGTCATCGCCAAGCCGCACGGCGTCAGCACCAACGTGGGCACCTACGTGACCGGTTCGGCGACCGGCCACAATCCGACCCAGTTCGCGGCCATCTACGGCGGCAGCGGCACGACCACCGGATCCGCGGTGTCGGTGGGCGTGATCACGCAGGGCAGCATGACCAACGTCAAGAGCGACTTCTCGAAGTTCCTCTCGCAGAATGGCCTTGCCAGCATTCCGCTGAACGTTGTCACCGTCAATGGCGGCGGCACCGACACCAGCGGCGACGGCGAGTGGGACCTGGATACCCAGGACATCGTGGGCATCAGCGGTGGCGTCAAGTCCATCTACCTGTACGACACCCCGACCCTCTCCGATGCGGATCTGACCGCCGACTTCAACAAGGCTGTCACCGACAACATCGTGAAGGTCATCAACGTCTCGATCGGCGGTTGCGAGACCAGCGCGGAATCCGGCGGCGTGGCGGAAGACGACAACATCTTCCAACAGGCGGTCGCGCAGGGCCAGACCTTCTCGATCTCCACCGGTGATTCCGGCGCGGACGAGTGCGGCGATGGCGGCATCACCCCGAGCTGGCCGGCCAACTCGCAGTACGTCGTGGCCGTCAGCGGCACCGAGCTGTTCACCAGCGGCACGACCTGGGGCGGCGAGACGGTGTGGAACGAACTCGCCAGCAACGAAGGCGCGACCGGCGGCAGCCCGAGCACCTACGAGCCGCAGCCCAGCTGGCAGAACGGCGTCGGCCAGAATGCCGGCAACTCGCATCGCGGCCTGGGCGATATCGCGTTCGACGGTGATCCGAATTCCGGCGCGATCGTGATCGTTGACGGCGCAAACCAGCAGATTGGCGGTACCAGCCTGGCGTCGCCGCTGTTCGTCGGAACCTGGGCGCGCGTGCTGGCCATCAATCCGTCGATCGGCTTCGCCGCGCCGAAGATCTACTCGGATGCGGCCAGCAACTATGCGGCCGACTTCCACGACGTGACCTCGGGCAACAACTCCGGTGAGACGGCCGCGACGGGCTGGGATTACCCGACCGGCTTCGGCAGCGTGAACATCGCCAACTTCGTGTCGCACGTGACTGGCGGCGGCGGTGGCGGCGGCACGGGCGGCGGCACGCCGTCGGCGAACTTCAGCTTCACCACCAGCGGGCTGACCGCCAACTTCACCGACAGCTCCACCGATTCGGGCGGCACCATTGGCTCGCATTCGTGGACCTTCGGCGACGGCGGCACCTCAACCGCGACCAACCCGACCCACACCTATGCGGCGGCGGGCACTTACAGCGTCACTGAAACCGTGACCGACAGCTCCGACGGCCAGCAAAGCTCGAAGACCGAGTCGGTGACGGTGTCGAGCAGCGGTGGTGGTGGCGGCAGCTCGCAGTTGCTCGGCAACCCGGGCTTCGAGACCGGTTCGGCTTCGCCGTGGACGATGAGCAGCGGCACGCTGTGCGACAGCTCCTGCGGTGAATCGCCGCACAGCGGCACGTACTACGCCTACCTGGACGGTTACGGTACGACTCACACCGACAATGTCTCGCAGAAGGTCAGCATCCCGAGCGGCAAGACCTCGGCGACGCTCTCGTTCTACCTGCACATCGATACCGCGGAAAATCCGTCCGGTGCTGCGTACGACCATCTGTACGTGCGCGTGTACAACAGCTCGGGCAGTCTGCTGAAAACGCTGGCGACGTATTCGAACCTGAATGCGAACACCGGGTACACCCAGCACAGCTTTAACCTGAGCGCGTACATCGGCCAGACCGTCACGATCAAGTTCACTGGCAGCGAAGACAGCTCGCTGCAGACCTCGTTCCTGATCGACGACACCGCGTTGAACGTGCAGTAACCAAGACAGGAGCCGAGGCTCCGGGCAGCACATGACGTGCGCTGATCCTGGAGCAGGCAACCACACCGGGGCCGCGCAATGCGGCCCCGTTTTTTTGCCACCAAGGAAACGCGACGGGCGATCGCGTGTCCAGGGAACCCTGTCCGGCTTTGGATGCGGTGCACCATCAAATGTGATTGACCGCACATTGCCGGATTGCTAATTTCCGCAAGTCACGCAGGGGGGAGATCGTTTTCGATCCGGTTTTCAGACGCGACGCAGGTTGTGGCAGCCCGGACTGATCGCCCCTGCCGGTGCGGCCGTGTTCAAGGTAGTGTCGGGAACGCATCGTCGCCAATTCGCGCGGTGCGCATTCGCAACTTCAATGTAGGGGACAACTCATGTTGACGCTCAAAGATCTGCGCAGGCAGGCCCTCGTGCTCGCCATTGCCGGTGCGGTGGGGATCGCCGGCAGCGCCCAGGCCGCGAAACCGAATTCCGGCGCGCAGCTCGCCACGGTAAGCCATGCCACCCCGCTCAGCCGCGGCGACGTGGTGCGCGGCGCGCTCGCGTTGTCGCATCCCATCCACATCACGGTGGCGCTGAACTTGCGCAACCGGGCGCAGTTGGACGCTTATAACGCCAAACCGCACCAGCCGATGAGCCGCGCGGAACTCGCGGCGAACTACCTCCCGACCAGCGCGCAGGCGCAAGCCGTCGCGGACTTCCTGAAATCCGCCGGCTTCACCAACGTCAGGATTTCCGCCAGCCGCATGCTGGTGAACGCGGATGCCTCGGCAGCGGTTGCTTCGCGCGCATTCAATACCTCGTTCGTGCAAGTGCGGACCCATGATGGCCGTATCGCCTTCGCCAACACCTCCGCGATCCAGGTTCCGGCCGCACTGGCGGGCAGCGTGCGAGCCGTACTCGGCGCGCAAACCGTCCATCAGGCGCATACCTATGCAGTCAAGGCCACCACCACCGGTGGAATCGGCGGCCACCTTACGCCCGAGTTCGCCGATATCTACGGCGCCAGCGGCCTTGGACCGGCCACGAACGTCGACGTCGCCATCATAGGCTGGGGCAGCATGGAACAGAGCGTCACCGATCTCGGTGATTTCATGACCAACAACCCCGGCTATTCGGCGGGTACGGTCAGCGTGGTTTGCACCGATGTCGGGGCTACAATCGACCCGAATACCGGCATGCCGAGCGGTGGCACCACCACGATCGGCGATTCCACCTGCGGCGGCAATTCCGACCAGGGTTCCGTGGAATGGAGCATGGACAGCCAGTCCATCCTGGGCATCACCGGCGGGGTGCGGAGCCTCACCTTCTACGCCGCCCAGTCCGGCAACAATTTCGAGATCACCGACGCGATCAATGAAGTCGTGTACCCGAGCCAGGGCGAGCCGCTGGCGTCCGTGATCAACCAGTCCTACGGCGAGTGCGAGCGGTTCGAGGACAGCACTCACACCTTCGTGTACTCTGATGGGAATACGTACAGCGGCGACGGTACCGCCCAGGCCGACGATCAACTGTATGCAGTCGGCGTGGCGCAGGGTCAGACCTTCTCCGCTTCCACCGGCGACTCGGGTGCGGACGAGTGCGTGAAGGACGGGCTCGCCGCGGCGCTCAACAACGCGAGCTATCCCGCCAGCTCGCCGTACAACGTCGCGGTCGCAGGCACCACGTTGAACGCTTCCAGCACCACCTGGTCGCGCGAGACCGAGTGGGTGGGTTCCGGCGGCAGCCCGAGCTCGTTCGAAGCCTCGCCGTCGTGGCAGACGGCGCTCACGTACGGCACCTTCAAGGGCATGCGTGGCCCGGACGTGGCATTCGACGCCAACCCGAATACCGGCGCGATCTACTACAACGGCGGCAGCCTGATCCAGGTGGGTGGCACCAGCCTGGCCTCGCCGCTGTTCGTGGGCGCCTGGGCACGCCTGATCGCCAACGGCGCGGTGGATCCGATGACCCCGGCGGGCCAGCAGTTGTACGCGATGCCGGCGTCGTTCTTCCATGACATCACCGGCGGCAACAACGGCGGCTACATCACGCGTCGTGGCTGGGACTGGGCGTCCGGTCGCGGCAGCCTGAATCTGAGCAACTTCTCCTCGCAGGTTACGGCAGCGGCCATCAAGCGCTAAAACTGCCGTTTGTCACTGTTGTGAAGAAGGCCCGGTCGGCAACGACCGGGCCTTTTCATTCCATTTGCCAACCGGAGCAGCACGTGCGCGAGCGAACGGGTGCGGTGCAGCATGACGACCGGGGCATGCAATGTTACGTTCTGTAACGTTCGGTTCGGGGGCCGGACGAAACGCGCCGGACCACGGAATCGCCCGACCTGCTGCGGACACGGAGGTACAGCAGGGCGGACGCGACGCGGCCAACGGCGTCCGCTCGCATTCCTTTCTCATGAGGGATCATCCATGCATTCTTTTCGCAAGCACGCCCTGACCGTGGCGCTCGGTCTTGCCCTGAGCGCGGGTTCCGCGTTCGCCGTTGCGGCTCCGATTTCGCAGAACGTCGCGATCGCGCATGCCACGAGCATGCAAGCTGGTGACATGGTCACCGGCGCACTGCCGATATCGCATTCGCTGCACGTGACCGTCGCGCTAACGTTACGCAATGAGTCGCAACTGGACGCGGCCATCGCGCAACATCACGTGATGTCGCAGCAGCAGTTCATGGCCGACCACGCACCCACCGCCGCGCAGGCGCAGGCCGTGGCGGATTTCCTGAGCCAGGCCGGCTTCCACAACGTGACGATCGCGCCGAACCGGCTGCTGGTTTCCGGTGATGCGCCGGCTGGCCTGGTGCAGCGCGCGTTCAACACGCAAATGGTGTCGGTGCACACGCATGACGGTCGTGCGGCGTTCGCCAACAGCAGCGATATCGTTGTTCCGGCTTCGCTGCGTGGTTCGGTGAAGGCGGTGCTCGGCTTGCAGACCGTGCACGTGCCGCATCTGTTCAAGGGCAAACCCGGCGGTGGTGGTGGCGGCGGCTCCATCATCGGCCATGATCCGATGGAGTTCTCCGGCCTCTACGGCGGCAGCGGCCTGCCGACCGGCTCGGGCGTGTCCGTCGGCATCATCACCAACGGTGACCTCAGCGCCACGCTGAGCGACCTCAACCAGTTCACATCGTCGCACGGGCTCGCCGCGGTGAGCACGCAGATCGTCAACACCGACGGTACGGGAACCGATACCAGCGGCACCGCCGAATGGGACCTGGACAGCCAGGACATCCTCGGCATGGCGGGCGGCCAGATCGGAAAAATCATTTTCTACAACATCCCGACGCTGGCGAACTCGAGCATGGTGGACGACTTCAACACCGTGGTCAGCGCCAACGCGGTGAAGGTGATCAACGTTTCGCTGGGCGAGTGCGAAACGTCGGCGAAGAACGACGGCTCCGCCGCGGCGGCGGACAACATCTTCAAGCAGGCCGTCGCGCAGGGCCAGACCTTCTCGGTGTCCACGGGCGACTCGGGTTCCAACGAGTGCACCAAGAGCCCCAGCGGCACCACGCCGAGCTGGCCTGCCAGTTCGCCTTACGTCGTGGCCGTGGGCGGCACCACGCTCAACGCCACGACCACCACGTGGCAGGGCGAAACCGTGTGGTCGAGCACGGGCGGCAGCCCCAGCACCTTCGAGCCGATGCCGAGCTGGCAGGTGGGCGTGGGCCAGAACGCCGGCCACACCACGCGCGGGCTGCCCGACATCGCCTTCGATGCCGATCCCAACAGCGGCTCCAAGATCATCGTCAACGGCAGCCTCGCGCAGTATGGCGGCACCAGCCTCTCGTCACCGCTGTTCGTCGGGTTCTGGGCACGCATGATCGCGGCCAAGGGCACGGGCATCGGCTTCGCCGCGCCGAAGCTCTATGCATTGCCCTCCACGGCGTTCCACGACGTCGTGTCGGGCAGCAATGGCGGTGAATCCGCGGCGCCGGGCTGGGATTACACCACCGGCTTCGGCAGCATCATCATGAACAAGGCTTCCACTTCGCTCTGAAGCGCGACTGCCTTCGTAGCTTGTAGCCTGGAGCCCGGCTTCGCGCCGGGCTCCTTTTTGTGGAGACCCTGCGCAACCGCGGCTGGCCTTTTACGAGAGCGATTCGAAGCGATTGGCCTCGCGATTCTTGCGCACGTGTTGCGGATCCCAGACGCGGCCGTTCATCGCGATCCACACGCCATCTGCCGCGGTCTGCACCGCGCCCACCGCGCAGCCGATGTTGAACACCGCATCCGACCCCTGGAACCGCGCGGGATTCAATGCGCCGGTCAGCACGATCACCTTCCCGGCGATCCCCTCCAACGCGCGCGCGGTCTCCACCATGGTGTCGGTGCCGTGCGTCACCAGCACGTGCCGGTGCGGCTGCTGTTCGATGGCCTTGCGGATCGCCGCGCGATCGACATCGAGCATGTCCAGGCTGTCCTTGCGCAGGACGGGGACGACTTCGAACTCGAACGCCACGCCCAGTTGCGCGAGGATCTCGCCGATCTGCGGCGCGCCGATCTGGTAATCGGACTTCGCGTCGAAATACACCTTGTCGATGGTGCCGCCGGTGGTGATCACGGTGAGGTGCTGCATGGATGTATGCCCGGTTCGATCAACGCACGATTATCGCAAAGCCCCGCCATGCCCGTCACCGCGTTGTGGCCCATTTCCATGCGCCCGGCAACGCGGCATGGCATAATCCGCCGTCTTTTTGCAGGCCCGTCATGTACATGGCGGCCACAACGTGGAGTTCCGATGAGCTTTTCCCTGATTTCCCAGGCCCACGCGGCTGCGGCCCCCGCCGCGGCGGCCGCGCCCGGCAACCCGTTCCTCACTTTCCTGCCGCTGCTGATACTGTTCGGCGTGTTCTATTTCATGCTGATCCGCCCGCAGATGAAGCGGCAGAAGGAAGTGCGCACCATGCTCGGCCAGCTGGCCCGGAACGACGAGGTGATCGCCGCGGGCATCGCCGGGCGCGTGGACGAGGTGGGCGAATCGTTCTGCACCGTCGAGATCGCGCCGAACGTGAAGATCCGCGTGCAGAAGGGCGCGATCACGCAGGTGTTGCCCAAGGGCACTCTCAAGTCTTCCTGATTGTCGAAGATGCCGACGAAAGCATCCGGTAACCATCATCCATGACCGACTTTCCCCGCTGGAAATACGCGCTGGTCGCGATCGTGCTCGCGCTCGGCCTGCTCTACGCATCGCCCAACATCTTCCGTCCGCAGCCCGCGGTGCAGATCTCGGCCAATCGTGGCGCGACGGTCGACGCCGCGCTGCAGAAGAAGGTCGAGACCACGCTGACGCAGGCCAAGATCCCCTACCAGGACGTCGAGATCCAGGGCGATCGCCTGCTGGCGCGGTTCGCCAACACCGACGTGCAATTGCGCGGCTCCGACACGCTGCGCCTCGCACTTGGCGACGACTACACGGTAGCGCTGAACCTTGCGACGACCGTGCCCTCGTGGCTGCAATCCATCGGCGCGCACGCGATGCCGCTCGGCCTCGACTTGCAGGGCGGCGTGCACTTCCTGATGCAGGTGGACCAGAACGCGGTGCTGCTGAAGCAGCAGCAGCGTTACCTGGATGACATCCGCTCGGTGCTGCGCGACAAGAAGATCCACTACGACTCGGTGACGCCGAGCGGGCAGGGCGTGCAGGTGGTGTTGAAGACCAGCGCCGACCGCGACGCTGCGGCCACTGCGATCACCACCGACGCGCCGGACCTGGTGCTCAACAACGTCACCACGCCCGGTGGCGCGCCCGCGCTGCAGGCCAACATCAAGCCGGACAAGCTGCGCGAGCTGGCCGAGAACACCATCCGCCAGAACGTCACCACGCTGCGCAACCGCATCAACGTGCTCGGCGTGTCGGAGCCGGTGATCCAGCAGCAGGGCGAATCGCGCATCGTGGTGGAACTGCCGGGCGTGCAGGACACCGCCCAGGCCAAGAAGATCCTCGGTGCCACCGCCACGCTGGAATACCACGCGGTGGACACCAACGTGAACCCGGTGGAAGCCGAGCGCACCGGCAACGTGCCGCCGGAGGATCGGCTCTACAAGATGAAGAGCGGCCAGCCGATCGTGCTGAAGAAGAAGACGATCGTCAGCGGCGACGAGCTGGTGGACGCAAGCCAGGGTTATGACCAGCAGACCGGCCAGCCGGACGTCAACGTCGAGCTGAACTCCGCCGGCGCCAAGAAGATGCTGGATTTCACCACCCAGAACGTCGGCAAGCCGATGGCGGTGGTGTACATCGAACGCGTGCCGGAAACCAAGCTCGTCAACGGCAAGGAAGTGCATTCTTCCAAGACCACCGAGGAAGTGATCAGCAGCGCGACCGTGCAAGGCGTGTTCGGCAAGCGCTTCCAGACGACCGGCCTCGGCCAGCAGGAAGCGCAGACGCTGGCGGTGCTGTTGCGTTCCGGTTCGCTGGCCGCGCCGGTGGACATCGTCGAGCAGCGCGTGATCGGTCCCTCGCTCGGCCAGGACAACATCCAGAAGGGCGAGCGTGCGGTGATCCTCGGCCTGGTGCTGGTGCTCGCGGCCGCCGCGATCTACTACAAGTTGTTCGGCCTCGTGGCCGACGTGGCGCTGTTCTTCAACCTGGTGATCCTGATCGCGATCATGTCGGCGATCGGCGTGACGCTGACCATGCCCGGCATCGCCGGTATCGTGCTGACGCTCGGCATGTCCATCGACGCGAACGTGCTGATCTGCGAGCGCGTCCGCGAGGAACTGCGCAACGGCTCGACGCCGCTTGCCTCCATCCGCGCAGGCTACGAAAAGGCGTGGTCCACCATTCTGGACGCCAACGTCACCCACCTGCTGGCGGCGCTCGGCCTGATGACTCTGGGCTCCGGCGCGATCAAGGGCTTCGGCGTGACCTTGTTCATCGGTATCCTCACTTCGCTGTTCACTTCGGTGACCGTGACGCACGCGATCACCGCGGCGATCCACGGCGGCCGCAAGTTGAAGACGCTGTCGGTTTGAAAGAACCTCTCCGGCACCGGAAGGTTGGACGTAGGGCGGACATTGTCCGCCGCTGTTCCGGCGGGCGATGCCCGCCCTACATTTGAGATGTTTCATGGAAATCTTCGATCCCCACAGCAACATCAACTTCCTGCGCTGGCGGAACATCAGCATCACCATTTCGGCGATCCTGGTGATCCTCTCGATCCTTGCGATCACGGTGCGCGGCCTTAACTACGGGCTGGACTTCACCGGCGGCGTGCTGATCGAGGCGAGCTACCAGAAGCCCGTCGATACCGGCGAGGTGCGCGACGCCTTGGCGGCCGCGCACTTCGACAACGCGGTGGTGCAAAGCCTCGGCGGCACGCGCGACATCTCGATCCGCCTGCAGCCCAAGGCCGATCCGGCCGCGATCCAGAACGGCCAGTTCAAGGTGGACAAGGTGGCCGCGGATGTCATGGCGGCGCTGAAAGCCAAGCGCTCCGACGTCAGCCTGAAGCAACCGCCGGACTTCATCGGCCCGCAGGTGGGCGCCGAGCTGCGCAACACCGGCATCATCGCCGTGATCGTGGTGATCCTCCTCATCATGGTCTATCTCGGGCTTCGATTCGAAAAGCGCTTCGCGGTCGCGGCGGTGGCCAGTGAATTCCACGACACCCTGATCACGGTCGGCATCATCGCCGCCGTGCAGCGCGAGTTCGACATGACCGTGCTGGCCTCGGTGCTGGCCGTGGTCGGCTACTCGATCAACGACAAGGTGGTGGTGTTCGACCGCGTGCGCGAGCTGTTCCGCCTGACCCGCAAGGCCGAGCCGGTGGACATCCTCAACCGCGCGATCAACAGCACGTTGTCGCGAACGATCATCACCTCGCTGTTCACCGGCATCACCATGGCCGCGCTGTATTTCTTCGGCGGTTCGGCGGTGCATGGCTTCGCGATCACGATGCTGATCGGCATCCTGGTGGGCACGCTGTCGTCGATCTTCTTCGCCAACCCGATCCTGCTGTGGCTGGGCGTGTCGAAGAAGGACCTGATGCCGGTGACGAAGGAGAACCCGGAGCTGGCGAGAAGGCCGTGAACCCCTCTCCCCTCGGGAGAGGGGCAGAGGTGAGGGTTCGGGTATTTGGGTTCTTGCAGCTTGCGCCAGACCTGAACCTCATCCGGCGCTTCGCGCCACCACGAGATCTGGCCATGGATGGCAGCTCTCCCGGAGGGAGAAGGAACGCAATAGAAAAACGCCGCGCTTTCGCGCGGCGTTTTTGTTTGCGTTTGCTGCCTTCCGTGGCGCTGGATCCCGGCCAATCCGTGGCCGGGATGACGTCGCTTTCTTACCAGATCTTCACCTGCTTGTCGCCACCACGCACCATCTTGTCGCCCGCCTTGCACTGGAACGCCTCGGCGAACTGCGGCATGTTGGACGGCGCCGCAATCGCGCGGATCTTGGCGGGCGAGTGCGGGTCGACGTTGAGCATCAGCTCGGCGGTCTTCTCGCGCGAATCGCCGCGCCACACGCGTGCCCAGTTCAGGAAGAAGCGCTGGTCTTCGGTCATGCCGCCGATCTTCTCGTTGGCTTCCTTCGGGTCCTGCTTCAGCGCGGTCTGCAGCGCGTCGTAGGCGATGTTCAGGCCGCCGAGGTCGGCGATGTTCTCGCCCAGGGTCAACTGGCCGTTGACGTGCAGGTCCGGCTTGCCCGGGATCGGCGTGTAGGCATCGAACTGCTTGACCAGCTTGCCGGTGCGCGCCTTGAACTGCGCCTCGTCCTGCTTGGTCCACCAGTTCTTGCGATTGCCGTTGCCGTCGAACTGGCTGCCCTGGTCGTCGAAGCCATGGCTGGCCTCGTGGCCGATCACCGCACCGATGCCGCCGTAGTTGAGCGCGTCGTCGTAGCTGGCGTCGAAGAACGGCGGCTGCAGGATCGCGGCCGGGAAGTTGATCGTGTTGTCGGTCGGGTTGTAATAGGCGTTGACCGTCTGCGGCGTCATGCCCCATTCCTTGCGGTCGGTCTTCTTGCCGATCTTGCCGATGTCGTAGTGGTAGTTGTACTTGGCCGCCGCGGACACGTTGGCGAAGTAGTTGTCCGGCACGATGGTCAGGCCGCTCCAATCGCGCCACTCGCCCGGATCGGGGTAGCCGATCTTCGGCAGGAACAGCTTCCACTTCTCGATCGCCTTGGCCTTGGTTTCCGGGCTCATCCAGTCGAGGTGCTCGATGCGGTTGCGCAACGAGTCGCGGATGTTGGAAACCAGTTGCTCGGCGCGGGCCTTGGATTCGGGCGGGAAGTACTTGGCGACGTACAGCTCGCCCAGCGCCATGCCCATGCCGTCATTCACTTCGCCCAGCACGCGCTTCCAGCGCGGCTTCTGCTCGGGCTGGCCGGCCAGGGTCTTGTTGTGGAACTCGAAGTGATTGGTCTGGAAAGCATCGCTCAGCACCGGCGAGGCCGTGTCGATGGTGTGGAAGCGCAGGTATGCCTGCCACTGTGAAACCGGCGCGCTGGCGATCAGCTGGTCCATCTCGGCGAAGAACTTCGGCTGCGACAGCGAGAAGCCCTTGCCCGCATTGATGCCGTTGGTCTGGAAGAACTTCTCCCAGCTGAAATGCGGCGTCACCTTGTCGGCGTCGGCGACGCTGACGAAGTGGTATTCGTTGTCGAGGTTGCGCAGCTCGGTCGGGGCCAGCGACGCCTTGGCGAGCGAGGTCTCGAACGCCATCACCTGGTCGGCCTGCTGCTTGGCGTCCGCGGCGCTCACGCCGGTCATCTGCAGCGTCTTGGCGATGTAGGCCACGTACGCCGCGCGCAGATCCTTGTACTTCGGATCGAAGTAGTAGTCGCGGGTCGGCAGGCCCAGGCCATCCTGGAAGGCGAAGCCGATCTGGTTGGTCGCGTCCTGGAAATCCGCGCCGGAGCCGAACGAGAACACGTACGGCCAGCCCTCGTTGAAGCTGGCGTCGAGGAAATTCACCACGTCGCCGCCGTTCTTCAGCGCGGCGATCTGCGCGAGTCGCGGCTTGATCGGATCGAAGCCGGCCTCGTTGATCGCCGCCGCGTCCATGCCGGAGGCGTAATAGCGGCCGAGCTTCTGCTCGATCGAACCGGCCTTGGCATGCGCGGCATTCTTCGCCGCGTTCTCGAGGATGTCGTGCTGTTCGGAGCGGCTCTTTTCCGCGAGCACGTTGAAGGCGCCCCAGCGGGTCTGGTCGGCGGGGATCGGATTGGCCGCGACCCACTTGGCGTTGACGTAGCCGTTGAAGTCGTTGCACGGCTGGATGGTCTTGGACAGCTCGCTCATGTCGAAGTTGTCGGCCGCATGCGCCGCGCCGATGCCGAGCGCAACGCTCATGGCCAGAACCAACGGCTTGAACAGGGGCTTGTTCATGGATTCCTCGATAAGGGTGGACAGAAGTTGGGCAGAACGTGACGTATCACCGCCCCTCGGAGCGGCTCAAACTCGGCCAGCCTAGGCTGACAACCGGCCGATCATACAGTGTCGAAGGTCAGGGCCCGGAACGCCGCCCATGTCGCGGATCGGCCGGATTTGGCGTTCCTGTATTTGCGGTCGACGCCAAGGGGGTTGCCGGCCGCCATTCAAACCAACCTGAGGAGAGCAACATGCATCCGAAAGCCCGAATGATGGCTTTCCCGCTGCTCATTGCCGGAAGCGCGGCGCTCGCGGCCGCGCCGCGCGATCCCCGGCTCCACGCCGCGGATTTGCTGCCCAAGTCGGGCGCGCTGCAACAGCATCGCCTGGTCCAGTCCGCGGCGGGGCCGCTGATCTCGAATGCCGACGTGGGCGACGCCGACTCGTTCGGGCGCAACGTGACCTATGCAGGATTGGCGCAGACCGGCCAGGTGATCCTGCAGGAGGATTGTTCGATCGTGACCGGGCTGGGGCCGGACGATCGCTGCGTCACCGTGAATGCGCAGCCGGCGTCCACATCCTTCAGCTTCAACGACCTCGGCCGCATGACCTTGCCCGCCAGGAGCACGAATGACCTGCTGTGCTTCCACTCCACCACGTTCCAGACCTGGCAGTTCTTCAATGAAACGGGTTCCGCCAGCCAGGCGGCGATTCGCTATACCGAAAGCATCACGATCGAAAATCCGCTGCTCGACGATCCATCGCTGATGGATCCCACCACCGGCCTGCCGTTCAACGGCTCCCTGACGGTGGGGATCGGCACCTCGCTGCTCGATTTGGAGACGATGCAACCCGGTGACGACAAGGTGCGCAACGAAAACGTGACGCGCACTTGCCTCGGGGGCGCGATCAGCAAGCGCGCGCTGAGCGAGGACTACGGCCTCCCCGACAGCGTCGTCAAGCAGTTCTTCAAGCAGCCCATGACGATCCGCTTGAACGTCAGCGGCCGGGCTTCGCTGGTCGTGGACTCCTCGTTGCTGTTCGGGGTTCGCATGTACGGCGATTGAGCCGGGCCGCTGCAACCTGCCGCGGCGGCGCGATGCCGCCGCGGCCTGCATAATGCGCACGACCCTTTGCGAGGAGCGTGCGGATGGAGATCGAATTCCACGGCGCGGCCGGTGAAGTCACCGGTTCGTGCCACCTGGTCAAAGTCGGGGGCAGATCCATCCTGCTCGATTGCGGCATGGTGCAGGGCGACCGCGACGCCGATGCGCGCAATGCCGCGGATTTCCCGTTCGATCCAAAATCCATCGATGTGCTGGTGCTGAGCCACGCGCATATCGACCACACGGGCCGCGTGCCGCTGCTGGTCAAACGAGGTTTCGCGGGGCCCATCTATACGCACGCGGCCACGATGGATCTCGCCGCGATCCTGCTGGCCGATACCGCGCACATTGCCGACATGGACGCGCGTGACGCCAACCGCGATCTCGCGCCGGGACAGAAACCCGCGCAGCCGCTGTACACGCAGAACGACGTGGATGCGGCGATGAAACGCATGCAACCGCTCGCCTACGATCAAGCGTACGAAATCCTTCCCGGCGTGCAAATCACGCTGCGCGATGCCGGACACATCCTCGGTTCGGCGACGGTCGAACTGGCTGCCGACGAAAACGGTGCGACGCGCAGGCTGGTGTTCTCGGGTGATCTCGGTCCGAACGGCACGCCGATCTTGTGCGATCCGGAAAAGGTGCCGGCGGCCGACCTGGTGGTGATGGAATCCACCTACGGCGATCGCGCGCACAAGACGCGCGAGGACACATTGAGCGAACTGGCCGCGATCTTCGCGGCCGCGCATCGCGACGGTGGCAACGTGGTGATTCCTGCCTTCGCAGTCGGCCGCACGCAGGAACTGCTGTATTTCTTCGCCGAACATTTCGACGAGTGGGGCCTGGGGCAATATCGGATGTTCCTCGACAGCCCCATGGCTACCAAGGTGACCGCCGCCTACGATCGCCACGAAGACCTGTTCGATCCGGAAGCGAAGCAGTTGTGGTCCACGCGCCCGCATCCGCTGCGCCTGCCCAACCTGAAGTTCACTTCGAGCACGGACGATTCGCGCGCGATCAACTCGATCCGCAGCGGTGCGATCATCATTGCAGGTTCGGGGATGTGCGAAGGCGGACGCATCCGCCACCACCTGCGCCACAACCTGGCGAACCCCGCCGCGCATGTGGTGTTCGTCGGCTATCAGGCGAACGGCACGCTCGGGCGGCGCATCGTGCAAGGCGCGAAGCACGTGCACCTGTTCGGCGACGACATCCCGGTGCGCGCCAAGATCCACACGGTCGGCGGATTGTCCGCGCACGCGGATCGCGACGGACTGTCCGATTGGTACGGTGCGATCGCTAACCATCCGCCGGTGTGCCTCGTGCACGGCGAGGATCCCGGCCGCGGCACGCTGGCGCAGTCACTGAAACAGAAGTGGGGCTGCAAGGTGACGCTGCCGATGCCGGGCGTGCACGTCACGGTATGAAAAAAGCGGCGAGCCATGCTCGCCGCGTTTTTGACCAACGTGTCACGAGGGCGAAGAAGAATTTCGCGACTCCCGGGCAGACGACGTCGGGATCGTGCGATCGGAACCGTCTGTGCAAGCCCGGAGCCTCGCTGATTTCCTCGAACCCTCACCCCAGCCCCTCTCCCGGAGGGAGAGGGGCTTTCATCACGCGTTGCGCGCCTTGCCGCCGTGCCACCGCCGCTTCTTGTTCCCCGCGGCGTGCTCGGCATTGCCGCGCCCCGGATGCGCATGGCGCGGGTGCGCGTGCGGCTTGCCGCCCTTGGCATCTTCGCGCTTGCCTTGCGCGCGCTGCGGACGGCGCTGCTGGCGCGAGCCATTAGGACGACGCGAGGGCGTGGTCGGGCCTTCCATGCGCAGCGACCACGATGGCGCGAACTCGGCAATCGGCTCGATTGCCAGATCCTGCTTCAGCAGGCGGCGGATGTCCCGCAACAAACCTTCCTCTTCGCGGCTGACCAGCGACAGCGCGAGGCCTTCCGCACCCGCGCGGCCGGTGCGGCCGATGCGGTGCACGTAGTCCTCGGCGACCATCGGCAGGTCGTAGTTCACCACGGCCGGCAATTGCTCGATGTCGAGGCCGCGCGCTGCGATGTCGGTCGCGACCAGCACGGTGGTCTTGCCGCGCTTGAAATCCGCCAGTGCGCGGGTGCGCTGGCCCTGGCTCTTGTTGCCGTGGATCGCGGCGGCCTTGAAGCCGTGCTGCTCCAGCATCCGGCACAGCTTGTCGGCGCCGTGCTTGGTGCGAGAGAACACCAGCGTCTGCCGGCGGCTGTCGGCGGCGAGCACGTGCAACAGCAGATCGCGTTTTTTGTCCGCATCCACCGGGTGCACGCGATGGCTGACGCCGACCGCGACCGCGTTCGGCTTGGCCATCTGCACTTCACGCGGATCGCGCATGAACTGTGCGGCCAGCGCCTTGATCTCCGGCGCGAAAGTCGCGGAGAACAGCAGCGTCTGCTTGTCCTTGGGCAGCACGCCGAGGATCTTCTTCAGCGCCGGCGCGAAACCCATGTCCAGCATGCGGTCGGCCTCGTCCAGCACCAGCATCTCGATGCAGGACAGGTCCACGTTGCGGCGGTCCATGTGGTCAATCAGCCGGCCCGGCGTTGCGACGATGATGTCCAGCCCGCGGCGCAGGCTCATGACCTGGCCGCCCATGCCGACGCCGCCGAACACCGCCGCGGCGTGCACGCGCAGGTGCTTGCCGTAGGCGCGCACGCTGTCGTGTACCTGCGCCGCAAGTTCGCGTGTCGGCGTGAGGATCAGCGCGCGCGGCTTGCGTGGCTGCTTGTTGTTGAAAGTGCGCTCATGGTCGGCACACAGCTTCTGCAACAGCGGCAACGCGAACGCAGCGGTCTTGCCGGTGCCGGTCTGTGCGCCGGCGAGCAGGTCGTGGCCTTCCAGCACCAGCGGGATCGCCGCTGCCTGGATCGGGGTAGGGGTGGCGTGGCCCAGTTCGGAAAGGGCACGCAGCAGCGCGGGCGCAAGCCCGAGCGAATCGAACGTCATTGAAAAACTCCAGTCGTGCCGCGCGCTTTCCGGTGACCGCGCGCAGGCGTATGTTTGCCGCCTGTGCAAGACGCGAGGGCGGATTCGAGACGACGGAGCCGAGTGGTGCGGGCCGATGGCGGAAGGGATTCCGCGGGAAACTGGCCGAAGGAAAATCGGGATACGGCGCTTCAAACTCGGCCAGTGTAGCCGATCACGGCTCGACAAGCGAATCCGGCACCGGCGCGCGTTGCCCGGCCTTGATCGCGGGCAGCGCATCCGGCGACACCGCCCCGCCGGAAAGCAGGAAGGCCATGCCCTGATCCACCGTCCAGTCGGTCGCGATCAGTTCGTCGGTCGGCACCAGTTCCAGGTAACCGCCGGTGGGATTCGGCGTGGTCGGCACGTACACCGCCGCGACCTCGCGGCCCGACGCATCGATGAACACGCGCGTGACGAATCCCACCGATTTCATTTCCGGCGAGGGGAAGCCGATCAAGACCACGCGCTGCGTACCGGCCGGCTTGTTGCGCATCAGCGTCATCAGCTTCTTGGTGCCGCCGTAGATCGTGTGCACCAGCGGGATGCGCTCCAGCACGTCGTCGATGAAGCTCAACATGCGCCGGCCGATCACTACGTGCGACAGCAGGCCGAGCACATACAGTGCGGCGACGGTGAGGATGAACGCGAAGATGGAGATCAGCCAGTCGCGGTGGAGCGCGTCGGCCGCCGGCGGCGAAACCAGCCCCATCAGTTCGATCATGCCGGTGATCACCGGTGCGCCCACGCCGGCCAGCAGCGTGAACACGAACTTGAACACCACCCAGGTGATCCACACCGGGATGAAGGCCAGCAGGCCGGTCAGCAGGTTGCGTTTCAGGTGCAGCGGCGGCATAGCGGCGGGCCGGATCAGAGTTGCCGCTATTGTAAATGGGTGAAAGTGTGTTGCCGCTGACTGTGATTTTTTTCGGGGCCGGGCGAATCATGGGGTGAACGACGGGGAACAGCATGCGCGGCAAACCGGACCAGCAACGCTTCGAGACGCTTCTGCGCGAACACCTCGGCATCGTGTTCAAGGTGGCCGGCGTGTACGCCCGCGGTCGCGAGGAACGCGACGACCTGGCCCAGGAAATCTGTACCCAGTGCTGGCGCTCGTTCGCCAGTTACGACGAATGCCGCGCCAAGTTCTCCACCTGGATGTACCGCGTGGCATTGAATGTCGCGATCTCGCACGCGCGCCGCCGCAAGCGCGACGTCGCCGACCGCTTCGAGCCGCTGGACACACATCATCTGGAAACGATCGGCGCGGACGTGCCGGAGCAGGCGGATGACCGCATCGCCGCGCTGCGGGTATTCATCGCTGAACTCGACGACCTCAACCGCGCGTTGATCCTGCTGTACCTGGAGGATCGCTCCCACGCCGAGATCGCCGAAGTCCTCGGACTGAGCGAAACGAACGTCGCGACCAAGATCGGACGCATCAAGCAGAAGTTGCGTAGCCGGATGCTCGCCATAGAAGCCATGGGTGAACCGCAATCGTCCTAACAGCGGGTCGAAAAAGCGAACTTCCGCGCACGCACTCTCAAAAGCACAGGAGCAAAAACATGGAACTCGACGAAATGAAATTGGCATGGCAGGCGGTCGGCGCGCAGCTGGAACGGCAGCACGCGTTCAATATGCAGTTGTTCCGCGATCGCGGCGCGGAAAAGCTGCGTCGCGGCCTGCGTCCGCTGGTCTGGGGACAGGCGATCCAGATGGTGGTCGGGGCGCTGGGCCTCCTGGTTCTCGCGCCGATCTGGACCGCGCACTGGCGCGATCCTGCCGTACTGCTGTCCGGTGTCGTGGTGCACCTCTATTGCATCGGGCTCATCGTGATCGGCGGCCTGGTGCAATCGAATATCGCGCGCATTGATTACGGCGCTCCGGTAGTGGCGATCCAGCGCCATCTCCTGCAACTGCGGCGAACCTACGCGGTGGGCGGGGCCTTGGCTGTGGGCTTGCCGTGGTGGTTCCTGGCCGCGCCGCTGCTGGTCGTGTTGAGCCGCGGAACGATCATGACCACCGCGCCGTCGGTGATCTGGATACAGCTTGCCATCGGCGCCATCGGGCTGCTCGCGACTTTCTGGTTCCATTACTGGGCGCATCGCCCGCATCGCTCCGACTTTGCGCGCAAGCTTGACGACAGCGCGGCCGGCGGCGCCATCCGGCGGGCGCAAGCGGCGCTGGACGAACTTGCGCGGTTCGAGCGCGAGTGATCCGCACAAAAAAAACCGGCGCGACCTGCATCGCGCCGGCTCGGGTGCAACCCTCGACGGAAACTCAGTGCTGCTGGTTGTCCGTGCCTTCGATGAACTTCGCCACGTTGTCGTGCAGCGCCTTCAGCGACGGAATGTGCGCATACACCATGTGGCCCGACGGATAGAACGCGTAGGAGATGTTCTTGCGCAGGCTCTGCGGGATCGGCAGGTGTTCCTGCTCGTAGATCGCGGCGTAGTAAGGCGTCGCGAGGTCGTAGAAGCCGCCGTTGACCATCACCTTGAGATCCGGGTTGTACTTCATCGCGACCGCCAAGTCCGGCAGCACGTTGGTCGAGCCCGGGAACGCGAAGTGCTGGCCCGGCGCCTTGTGGCGGAAATCCCAATCGAAACCCTGTCCGTAGATTTCCGGGTTGTAGTGCATGTTCTGGCCGAACTTCAGCGTATCGCGCACGTACTGGTTGAACGCGGAGACATACGCCGAGCTGATCGCCGCCGATTGCGGGTCGTAGTCGGATTCCTTCCCCAGCGGATCCATGCTCGGGCCGGAGAAGCGCGTGTCCAGGCGGCCGGTGGTGATGTCGTTGCCGTTCTGCAATTCATGCTCGAACATGCCGCCGGTGACGCGCAGGTCGGCCTTCATCAGGTAATCGACCGGCAGGCCGGTGAAGTCGGAGAGCTTCTGCGCGACCTGCTTTTCGCGCTCGGCGCTCAATGTGGAACCGGCCATCAGCGCCTGCTCGTATTCGCCGGTGGCGAACCGGGTCGCCTCCTGCAGCAGCGGCTTCAGGCCGCCGTTCTCGTACTTCGGCAGTTTGTGGTGGTACCACGCCGTGGCCGCATAGGTCGGCAAGGCCAGCACGTAGGGCAGGTCGATGCCGGGCGAGTTGTCGGCGCCGTCCACGCTGGTGGCGAAATTGAGGATCTGCGACAGCAGGATCACGCCGTTGAGATCCACGTTGTCCTCGGTTTCGAGGTCCGCGGCGAGCACCGCCGAACGCGTGGTGCCGTAGCTCTCGCCGAACAGGTATTTCGGCGAATTCCAGCGGTTGTGCTGGGTGATGAAGGTGGTGATGAACTTGGCGAACATCTTGCCGTCGCCGTCCACGCTCCAGATCTTCTTGCTGAGATCCTTGAAGTTCTTGGCGCGCTCTTCCTGGGTCTTGCCTTGCGGCAGCAGGCGGCCGAAGCCGGTGCCCGGGGCGTCCACGAACACCAGGTCGCTCACGTCCAGCAGGCTGTAATCGTTGTTGACGAGCTGGTACGGCGCGGCCGGCGTGTGGGTGTCGTCGTTGGTGACGACGCGCTTGGGACCGAACGCGCCCATGTGCAGCCACACCGTCGAGGAACCGGGGCCGCCGTTGTAGAGGAAGGTGATCGGGCGCTTGGAGGGATCCGCGCCGCGCTTGATGTAGGCGACGTAGGACATGCTGGTCTGCGGCGTGTGCTCGTCCAGGCCGTTGCCGTCCAGCACCAGCGTGCCGGCGATCGCGTCATAGGCGACGCTCGAGCCTTCCACGTTGACCGTGCCCTGCGTGGTCGAGGATTGCGACTTCGCCATCGCGGCCCAGGCGGCATTGCCGCTGTCGTCGTCCTGGCTTGCGGCGGACTTGTCCGGGTTGTCGGAGTTGCCCTGGTCGGCGGCGAAGGCAGGCAGGCTGCACAGCAGCAGCGCGCCCAGCACGATGCGGAGTCGGAACGGTTTCATGTGATGACCACCCTTGTCGGCAGAGAACCCGGCGAGTATGCGCGCATGGACCGGCGCGTCCATAAGTCACAAGTCATGTTCGGCGGACGGAAAGCTGCTGCGCGGCGTCCGGCGTGCCGCGCGCCGGCGGTGCACGCCTAGCCGTTCGGCGCCGGGTGTGCGTCGTCGATCACCCGCATCACCCGGAAGCCGACGCTGGTGTAGCCGATGTTGCTGTCGGCGGTGCCGCGGCGGCCGAGCGCGGTCTCGTGGCTGCCGTCGCGCCAAGACAGTCCGCGGAAGATGCGGTTGCCGGCCGAACCCCCGCTCAGCCACTGGCTGACGTTGCCGTACATGCCGTAGGCGCCGACGCCGCTCGCGGCGTAGCGCCCGACCGGCGAAGTCTGCGCGGCGCCGTCGCTGCAGGGCCAGCGATCGTTGTCGAATTTGGTCTGGCGGCTGCTGTCGTCCACGTTGCCGCGCGCGCAGGCGCTGCCGTTGCCGCCGCCACGCGCGGCGCGCAGCCATTCGCCGTCGGTGGGCAGGCGATACGGTTGCCCCGTGCGGCGCGACAACCACGCGGCATAGGCGGCGGCGTCGTTCCAGCTGACGCACACGACCGGGTGATCGCCGCCCTGCGCGAATCCCGGATCGTTCCACTTGAATCCGCGCAGGCGCGAGAACGGGTGGTAAGGCTCCGCGCAGGAGGATGCCGCGCGGTGCGTGTCGCGCACGAACTGCGCGTACTCGGCGCGGGTGACATCGGTGCGACCGATCGCGAACGCGTCGGCCTTGCCGTCGGCGGGAACGTAGACGAGGCTCGGACCGCCTTCGTCGCGCAAGGGCGAGCCCGCGTGCAGCGCAGGCGGAGCCGGCGGCGCGGTATCCAGCTGCTTGAGGTTGAATCCATCGGGGTAGATCGCGGGCAAGCTCTCGGCCAGCGGCCGCAGCGCGGCGACCCGCTTTTCATCGTGCGATTGCGCGGCATCCGCGAGGCTGGTGCCCAGCGACTGCGCGAGTTGCCGGCGCGCCGCGCGCCAGGATTTCTGCGAGGCGGGATCCGCCGACGGCGCCAGCGCGTCGAGCTTGCCCACCAGCGTTTTCACCTGGTCGGTGTCGCTGCGGCGCCACGCCTTGAGGGTGTCCTGCTGCAAGACCGCGACGATCTTGCCGATGCCCGCGTGCGCCGCCGGGTTTTCCGGTTCCACCGTCAGCACGTCGAGGTAGCGCATCGCAGCGCTGTTCTTCCTCGGCTCGGTCAGGTGCCCGCGCACGAACAGCGCATCGGCTTGCGCCAGCAGCACGGTGACGCGCGCGGTCTGCGCGGCGTCCACGCTGCTGGCTTCCACCGGCAACGCGATTTGCGGACGCGTGGCATCGACCTTGATCATCGCTGCGGGAATCGCCGCCGGTGTTGCGGTTGCAGAGTCGCCTGTCACCGCAGCCTGCCGTGCCGCAGGCGCGGCCTGGCTCGCAGCATGTTTCGAATGCGAGCGCCAGCTCCATGCCGCCGCGCTGACCGCGATGAAGCCGAGCAACACCAGCAGCGGCGGGCCGTAGCGGCGCAACGTCTGCGGCGGCGGCAACTGGATGCACGGCAGTGCCAGGCGGGGCAGAGTGAAGCGCGGCAACGTGAAGCGGGGCAGCGAGAGGCGCGGCATCCGCAGCTTCGGCCGCTGCGGCTTCGGCGCCACCACCGGCCGCGGCGAAGTACGGCGGCCGTCCACCGCGTCCAGCGCGGCGATCATTTCCTCGGCGTTCTGGAACCGCGCATCCGGCGACTTGGCGAGCGCCTTGTCCACCAGCGGCTGCCACGCACGCTTCAGCGGAGGCAGGCGCGGCACCGGCTGTTCGATGTGCGCGATCGCGGTGGACAACGCGTCGGCGCCGCGGAAGGGCAGGTCGCCTGTCAGCAGTTCGTAGCAGACCACGCCGAGGCTGTAGAGATCCGAGCGCCCGTCGATGTCCTGGCCGCGCGCCTGTTCCGGGCTCATGTAGCCGGACGAACCCATCGTCGCGCCTTCGCGCGTCACGCGCAGGCTGTCGCTGGCGCGGGCGATGCCGAAATCGGTCAGCAGTGCGCGACGATGCTGGTCGAACAGCACGTTCTCCGGCTTGACGTCGCGATGGACGATGCCGTGCTTGTGCGCGTGGCCGAGCGCGCCGGCCAGCGCACGGATGACCGCGGCGATGCGCGACGGCGAATCGCGCAAGTCGACCTTGGAAAGATCGCCGTTGGGCAGGTACGGCATCGTGTAGTACAACTGCCCGTCGGAGGTGCGGCCGACCTCGTAGATCGCGACGATGTGCGGATGCTGCAGGCGCGCGATCGTGCGCGCTTCCTGCTCGAAACGGGTGATGGTCTCGTCGGTGGCCGCCTGCAGGATCTTGACCGCGACCGGCCGGCCCAGCGAGGACTGGATCGCCAGATACACGGTCGCCATGCCGCCACGCCCGAGCGGACGCACCAGCCGATGGCCGGGTACTTCGAATTCGACGACGGGCGCTGACAAACCCATGGCGCGGGACAACCCCCTTGGGCGAGTACCGATTCTAGGGCACCGCACGGTCCGGCGGCGAGCCTACCCCTTTCCTGCTTCGGCCGGACGTGCGGGGCGTCGCTTTATGAATCATCCGCTTGCCGGCCGGTTTCCAGGTGAAAACGATGCAACAGACGATGTGCAAACGGCGCGAATAGCAGGCCAGCCACAAAGATCACGACAAGTCCGCTGTACAGGGCATAAATCCCGGCGAACACCTTGCCCCCGCTGGTGTGCAGGGCATCCACGGGCCCCATCCCGCCCAGGATCATGGCCGCGTTGAGGAAGGCGTCCAGCCAGTCCATGCCCTCGGCGATCCGGTAGCCCAGCATCCCGGCCAGCAGCGAAGCCAGGATGACGCCGAGGCCCAGGGCCAGCGATTTGGCCACCCGTCGCAGCAGGAAAATCCGCCAGGGCAGCAGCGCCTCGTGCTTGTGTTCGTAGCGGAACAGCATGCGGACGCTCCCGGCCGGACGGCTGGGCGGATTATGCCGCGGCGCGCGCGCGGGGTTGTAGGGCGGGTCTTGACCCGCCACGCGCATGGCGGGTCAGAACAGCAGCGACGACATCTTCCGTCGCGTGGCGGCCACCAGCGCTTCATCATCGACGATGCGGAAGGCGTCCAGCAGGCGCTTGCGTGCAAGCCCTTCGTTCCAGTTGCGGTCGCCCTGCAGGATCGCGAGGAACTGCTCCATCGCGTCGGCCGGATCGCCGCCCAGCAGCAGGCGTACGCCCAGTGCGTCACGCGCGGCGAAATCCTTCGGGTTGCTTTCGATGCGCGCCATCAGTTCGCCGGAAGCGCTCGTGCCGGCGAGGGCCTGCGCGAGATCCACGTACGCGCGCAATGCCTTCGCGCGGTCGTCGTGTTCCAGTTGCGCGGGCAACGATTCGAGCGCGCCCTTCGCCGCATTGATGTCGCCCGCGCGCGCCTGCGCCAACGCGAGTTCCAGTTTCAGTTCGGGCTTGTCCGGCCCCGCCTCCACCGCTTCGCGCAAACGGGCGATCGCAGCGTGCGGGGTTTCGCGGGGCGCGTGCGGGCTTTCTTCCGTGATGTTTTGCGTGGCCGGGGTTTCGATCTTCTTCGCCGGCTGGATGTTGTGGCGCGACAGGAATTCGCGCACCTGCGATTCGGGCAGCGCGCCGGCGAAGCCGTCCAGGATCTGGCCGTCGCGGATCAGCACCACGGTCGGGATGCTGCGCACGCCGAACATTTCCGCCAGCTGCTGCTCCTTGTCGCAGTCGATCTTGGCGAGCTTGAATGCGCCGCCGTATTCGCCGGCGAGCTTTTCCAGGATCGGCCCGAGCGTCTTGCATGGCCCGCACCACGTCGCCCAGAAATCCACCAGCACCGGCGTGGTCAGCGAGCCTTGCAGCACTTCGCTTTCGAAGTTGGCCTGGCCGGCTTCGAAGACGTGGGCGGATTTCGCGGAATCGGGTTTGGTGGACTGCGGCGAGGCGTTCATGCGCGGATCAATCGTCCAGATGATCCGCACATGATTGGGGCTCGCCGCGCGCGAAGCAAGCTCAAGGCGCCATCACCACCGGCTTGCCGTCTTTCTTGTAGACCGCGCCGGCTTTCATCACGAAGTCCACGTTCTTCATCAGGGAAATATCGTCCAGAGGATTGCCGGGCACGGCGACGAGGTCGGCGTACTTGCCCGGCGTGACGCTGCCCAGGTCCTTGTCGTGCTTCAGCAGTTCGGCCGCGTGCATGGTCGCAGCCTGGATGGTGAACATCGGCGGCATGCCGGCCTGCACCATGTAAACGAATTCCTGCGCGTTGTCGCCGTGGGGATACACGCCGGCGTCGGTGCCGAAGGCGATCTTTACCCCGGCCCTGTAGGCCTTGCCGGCGGTGGCCATGATCACGGGGCCGACTTCCTCGGCCTTGCGCGCAACCTGCGGCGGATACCAGCCTTCCTTCGCCTTCTGCATCACGAACTGGCCGGCGATGATGGTCGGCACGTACCAGGTGCCGTGCGCCTTCATCAGCTTCATGTCCTCGTCGTTCATGAAGGTGCCATGCTCGATGGAATCCACGCCACCGAGTACCGCGCGACGGATCGCCTCGGCGCCGTGCGCGTGTGCGGCCACCGTGAAGCCGTAGTCGTGCGCGGCGGCGACCACGGCCTTGATCTCGTCCAGCGTCATCTGCGGATTTTCGGAACTGGCGCTTTCATCCAGCACGCCGCCCGAAGGCATGATCTTGATGAGGTCCGCGCCATCCTTGTAATGCTGGCGCACGGCCTTCCACGCGTCTTCCGGCGAATCGATGATGCCGTCCTTCGGACCCGGATCGCCCTGGATGTCCCAGCGATAGCCGTCGGTCGGATCGGCGTGGCCGCCCGTGGTGCCGATGAACTTGCCGGCGCTGAAGATGCGCGGCCCCGGCACGATGCCCGCGTTCACCGCGTTGCGCAGCGCGATGGACGAGTTGTCGCTTTCGCCGAGATTGCGGACCGTGGTGAAACCGGCCAGCAGCGTGCGCCTCGCATACACCGTGCTGCGGATCGCGTAGTCGGCGGGATTCAACCGGAACTTCTCGCTGTAGCTGTTCTTGCTGAACTGGTCGGTGAGGTGCACGTGGTCGTCTATCAGTCCCGGCATGCAGGTGTCGTTGGCGGGCAGGTCGATCACCGTCGCGCCCGGGCGATCGGCGTTGCCGGCGACCACTTCGCCAATGCGATCGCCGTTGATCACCACCGTGGTCGCGCCGAGCATCCGGCCGTTGATCGTGTCGATCAGGCGCGGGCAATGCACCACGGTGACGGCCGGTGCCGCGGCCGTATCGGCCTGCGGCGCTTCGGCAGCCTGTGCGGCGCCCATGCACAGCGCAGCGGCGACGGCGACAACGAGTGTCCTGGTCATGTCGGTTCCCCATGGCAACGAACCCGCATCATAGCGAGCGGGGGTGGTCGTGAGCGTGCCGGATGGCATGGGCCTGGCGCCGGAATCCGTTCGCCCTGAGGTATCGAAGGGCGAACACTGTTCGTGGTTCGATACCTCACCACGAACGGGGCTCCAGACTTGGCGGCCATGTTGCACTGCGGTAGGCTGGCCGTTCGCGTGCCGCACGGGCGGTGCGCGCCATGCCACGGACAGACCATGCAGGAACACTACGAGCCGCGCGCGATCGAAGCCGACGCGCAAAAGTTCTGGGCCGACACGCGCGCCTTCGAGGTGAAGGAAGATCCCGCGCGCGAGAAATTCTATTGCCTGTCCATGCTGCCCTATCCGAGCGGCGCGTTGCACATGGGCCACGTGCGCAACTACACCATCGGCGACGTGATCTCGCGCTTCCAGCGCATGCAGGGCAGCAACGTGCTGCAGCCGATGGGCTGGGACGCGTTCGGGCTGCCGGCGGAAAACGCGGCGATCGCGCGCGGCGTACCGCCGGCGAAGTGGACCTATCAGAACATCGAACACATGCGCGCGCAGTTGAAGGCGATGGGCTTCGCCATCGACTGGTCGCGCGAGTTCGCCACCTGCCGGCCGGAGTACTACTTGCACGAGCAGCGCATGTTCGTGCGGCTGTTCAAGCAGGGCATGGTGTACCAGAAGAACAGCGTGGTGAACTGGGATCCGGTGGACCAGACCGTGCTCGCCAACGAGCAGGTGGTGGACGGGCGCGGCTGGCGTTCGGGCGCGGTGGTGGAGAAGCGCGAGATCCCGCAATGGTTCCTGAAGATCACCGCCTACGCGCAGGAACTGCTGGACGGACTGGATAAGCTGCCGGGCTGGCCGGATGCGGTCAAGACCATGCAGCGCAACTGGATCGGTCGCTCGGAAGGTCTGGAAATCCATTTCGACGTGGAAGGCGCGGGCGAACCGCTGTCGGTGTTCACCACGCGCCCCGACACACTGATGGGCGCGACCTTCCTGGCGGTCGCGGCCGAGCATCCGCTGGCGGCGCGTGCCGCGCAGGGCAATCCGGAGATCGCGCGTTTCATCGACGAATGCCGCCATGGCGGCGTTTCCGAGGCGGAACTGGAGACGCAGGAAAAGCGCGGGATGGATACGGGCCTGGTCGCGATTCACCCGATCAGCGGCGAAAAGCTGCCCATCTGGATCGCCAATTTCGTGCTGATGGGTTACGGCACCGGCGCGCTGATGGCGGTGCCCGCGCACGACGAGCGCGACTGGGAGTTCGCGACCAAATACGGCTTGCCGAAGAAGATCGTGATCGTGGATGCGGACACCGCCTCAGCCCTGCGCGTACTCGGCGAGCGCGAGGCGCTGGCCTTCGATCCGATGTCGGTGGCGCTCGGCCAGGCGCCGTTCGAGAACGTCAGCGACCGCGAGGCGCTGGAATCCAGGCTGCGCGAGTTCGCCAATCGCATCGAGAACGAAAGAGCCTTCACCGAGCACGGCATGCTGGTGAACTCCGGCGATTACTCGGGACTCGGTTTCGACGACGCGCTGGATGCATTCGCGCGCAAGCTGGAATCGGAAAACCGCGGCAGGCGCAGCGTGCAATGGCGACTGCGCGACTGGGGCGTCTCGCGCCAGCGCTACTGGGGCTGCCCGATCCCGATCATCCACTGCGCGAAATGCGGCGTGGTGCCGGTGCCGGAAGACCAGTTGCCGGTCGTGTTGCCGGAAGACGTGCAGTTCATGGGCGTGCAGTCGCCGATCAAGGCCGATCCGGAATGGCGCAAGACGACCTGTCCGCAATGCAACGGGCCGGCCGAGCGCGAGACCGACACCTTCGATACCTTCATGGAGTCGAGCTGGTACTACGCGCGGTACACCTCGCCGGGCGCGCCAACCCAGGTCGATGAGCGCGCCAATTACTGGCTGCCGGTGAACCAGTACATCGGCGGCATCGAGCACGCGATCCTGCACCTGCTGTACTTCCGCTTCTACCACAAGCTGATGCGCGATGCGGGCATGGTGCAGTCGGATGAGCCCGCGACGAATCTTCTTTGCCAGGGCATGGTCGTCGCGGAAACGTTCTATCGCGAAGCGAACGGCCATCGCGAATGGATCAATCCGGCGGACGTGGAGATCCAGCGCAACGAGCGTGGCCACGTGGCCGGCGCGACATTGAAGGCAGACGGCCAGCCGGTGCACATCGGTCCGACCGAGAAGATGTCGAAGTCGAAGAACAACGGCGTCGATCCGCAGACGATGATCGACAAGTTCGGTGCGGACACCGTTCGGCTGTTCTCGATGTTCGCGGCACCGCCGGAGCAGTCACTGGAATGGAACGAGGCCGGCGTCGAGGGCATGGCGCGTTTCCTGCGCAGGTTCTGGCGGGAAGTCGTGACGCACGCTGCGCAGCCGGATCATCCGGAAGTGGATCCGGCCGCATTGAACGCCGCGCAGAAAACCCTGCGCCGGCAGGTGCACGAAACGATCGCCAAGGTCGGCGACGACATCGGCCGCCGGCACGCGTTCAACACCGCGATCGCCGCGCTCATGGAATTGCTCAATCACGTCTCGAAATTCGACGACATGAGCGAGCAGGGCCGTGCGGTACGCCACGAAGCGCTGGAAAGCATGGTGCTGTTGCTGAATCCGTTCACGCCGCATGCGAGCCATGCGTTGTGGCAGGCGCTGGGCCATCGCGAAACGCTGGTCGAGGACGTGCGCTTCCCGGAGGCCGATGCCGATGCGCTGGTGCGCGACAGCGTGACGATGGCGGTGCAGGTCAATGGCAAGCTGCGCGGCACGATCGAGTTGCCGGCCTCGGCTTCGCGCGACGAAGCGGAAAGCGTGGCGCTGGCGGAACCGGGCGTGGCGAAGTTCCTCGCGGGGCAAACGCCGCGCAAGGTGATCGTGGTGCCGGGGAAGATCGTCAATATTGTGGTGTGACAGACGAGGGCGTCATTCCGGCGCAGGCCGGACAAATTCGTCAGGAACGAATTTGAACGACCGAAGGTCGGCCCGAAGGGCAAAGTCCATGGATGGACTTTGTAATCCAGTTACGACAGGCATGTTCGTGCCGCATCGCCACTGGGCCCCCGGCCTACGCCGGGGCGACGAACTCGGTATGCTTCTCTGATCCGCAAAGTACGGAGCTGCACATGGCAAGCTTCAGGCGTCTGCTGAAAATGATGACATGCGGCGCGGGTGTGGTGCTTCTCTCCGCCTGCGGCTTCCACCTGCGCCAGAGCGCCGCGCTGCCTGTGCCGATGCAGCAGCAGGTTTATTTGAACGTCACCGGTGGCGGCGAATTGCCGCGCGAGCTGGCGCGCGCGCTCAACGTGCGCGAGGTGCAGGTGGTGGATCAGGCCGCGCCGGGCGTGGCCGAACTGGACGTCGCGGCCCAATTCCGCACCGACGTGCTGACTTCGACCGGCTTCGCGCGCGTCGGCGAATACGCGGTGCGCTATCACGTCGATCTGTCGCTGAAGGACGGCAGCGGCACGGTGGTGCTGCCGCAGCAGGGCATCGACCTCTCGCACGAATTCACCTTCGATCCATTCCAGGCGATCGGCACGGCCGCGCAAACCGAAGTCATCGAACGCGACCTCACCCGCGAGATGACCGACGCGATCATGCGCCGGCTGGAAGCCGCCGGCCGCAAGGGCACGCTGATACCGCCTGGGAACGAAAACGAATCCACTTCCATCCCTGCCGGCGCGTCCTCCCTGCCTGCGCCGGCCTCGACCTCGCTGCCCGCGAGCGCGTCTTCGGGTTGAGGTCGGAGGCCGGATGGCCAGCACGCTCGAAAACTTTCACAAGGCGCTCGGCAAGGGCGAACTCGCACCGGTCTATCTGATCGCGAGCGAAGAACCGTTGCTGTTGCAGGAAGCGTGTGACGCGTTGCGCGCGCGCGCGCGTGCACTGGGATTCGCCGAGCGCGAAGTGCTGGACGTGGATGCCAAGTTCGACTGGAACCAGCTCGCGCGCGCTTCGGCGAGCATGTCGCTGTTTTCCTCGCGACGCCTGATCGAATTGCGCGTGCCGACGGGCCTGGTCGGAAAGGAAGGCTCCGCTGCGATCGTCGAGTGGTGCAAGTCGCCTGCCGCTGACACCGTGCTGCTGATCAGCGCGGCGCAGTGGGGCAAGAAGAACGAAGGCGCGTGGGTGCGCGAGATCGAGCGCAATGGCGTCTATGTTCCGATCAAGGCGCTGCGGGTGGACGAGTTGCCGGCGTGGATTCGCGCGCGCATGCACGTGCGCGGTTTCAACCCGGATGACGATGCCGTCGCGCTTTTGGCCTCGCGCGCCGAGGGCAATCTGCTGGCGATCGCGCAGGAAATCGACAAGCTGTCGATGCTGCGCGAGGGCGGGCGCGTCGCTGCGAGTGAACTGGAAGCGCTGGATGCCGACAACGCGCTGTTCGACGTCTTCAAGTTGACCGACGCAGCATTCGGTGGCGATGCGCAACGTGCGTTGCGCGTGCTTTCCGGGTTGCGCGCGGAAGGCGAGGACGTGATCCCGATGCTCGGCTGGATGCTCAACCAGCTCGAGCTCGCGTTGCGGCTGGCTTCGGCCGACGACTTCGCCGCTGCCGCACGCGCTGAATACAACTTCTGGCCGGCGAAACAGCGTGTGTTCGCGAGCGCCCTGAAGCGCGCCGGCCGCGGTCCTTCGCACTGGGAACATTGCGTGGCGTGGTGCGCGCGCATCGACCGCATGGCCAAGGGTCGTATCGTGGACGATGCCGGCAAGGCGATGGGCGACCCCTGGCAGGAAATGGAGCGTTTGCTGGTCGCGATTGCGCAACCGCGCGCGACGGCCGCCCTGGCGTGAGCACGATGAGCCCGCTCGCCATCCTCGGCGGCACGTTCGACCCGGTGCACCTCGGGCACCTGCGCGCGGCGTGGGAGGCTTCCGAGGCGCTGGCTGCGGAAGTGCGGCTGATGCCGGCGCACGTGCCGCCTCACCGACCTGCGCCGGTGGCGAGTGCGCAGCAGCGGGTCGCGATCCTGCGCGCAGCGCTGGCGGGGCAGGATCACCTGGCGCTGGACACGCGCGAGCTGGATCGCAACGGCCCCTCGTATACCTTCGACACGCTGTCCGGATTGCGCGAAGAAATCGGCGCGCGGCCGCTGGTGCTGCTGATCGGCTCGGATGCGTTCGCCGCGTTGCCGACCTGGCATCGCTGGCGCGAGCTGTTCGATCTCGCGCATTTCGGCGTGCTGACGCGGCCGGGTCACGTGCCATCGCTGCCGCTCGAACTCGCAACGGAAATGGCGCAGCGTGAGGTGACCGGCGCTGACGCATTGCGCGCGACTCCGACCGGCCGCGTGTTGCGCATCGCAATCACGCAACTGGAGATTTCCGCCACCCGCATCCGCGCCTTGTTGCGCGAGGGCAGCGAGCCACGCTGGCTGCTGCCGGATGCGTTGTTCGCAGATCCGGGGCTGCTGGCGCCCTACCGCTGACGCACTTGCGCCCGAGCCCAGGACGCGCATACTGGAGCCGCGCATCCCGCGCACACTCAGGCCGAGGCCGCACACACTTGAGCAAGCAGCCGCTGTCCCGCCGTACCGAAGAACCCACTCCCTCCGCTCCATCCGAACAGGTCCTGCGCCAGCGCGTCCTCGAAGCGCTGGACGAATTGAAGGCCCGCGACGTCCGCGAAATCGACGTGCGCGGCAAGACCTCGATCGCCGACCTGCTGATCATCGCCTCCGGCACTTCCACCCGCCACGTCAAATCCATCGCCGACGAGGTGGTGAAGTTCGTCAAGCGCGCGGGCATGCTGCCGCTGGGCGTGGAAGGCGAAACCGAGGCCGAATGGGTGCTGGTGGACCTGGGCGACATCATCGTGCACGTCATGTTGCCGCGCATCCGCGAGTTCTATGGACTGGAACGGTTGTGGACGGTAGGCGATCATGACGCGGCCGCCGCGAACGAGTGAGTGCTCTTTCGAAAAGTGCAGCCAGGGACGGCTGCTTTGAAAGCCGCAAACGCCGGGGGGTTATGCGCTCGCCTTCTGGTGTTCGAAGGAGCGATCAGGGACGATCGCAAAAATGAAGGCGCGCATCGTCGCCGTGGGCGAGCGCATGCCCGCATGGGTGGCCGAAGGCTTCGCCGAATACCAGAAGCGGTTGAGCCGCGAACTGCCGCTGGAACTCGTCGAGATCAAACCGCCCGCGCGCGGCCGTGACCTGAAGCGCGCCATGACGGAAGAGGGCGATGCACTGCTCGCCGCGGTGCCGCGCGATGCGCACGTGCTCGCGCTGGATGGCCGCGGCAGCCCCTGGAGCAGCGACCAGCTCGCGGAGCAACTGAAGCGCTGGCGGATGGACGGGCGTGACCTCGCCTTCCTGATCGGCGGCGCGGAAGGCCATGCGCAAGCCGTCCTGCAACGCGCGGACCAGCGCTGGTCATTGGGATCGCTCACCTTGCCGCACATGCTGGTGCGACTTGTGGTGGCCGAGCAGTTGTATCGCGCGACCACGATCCTCGCCGGACATCCCTACCACCGCGGTTGAATCGTTCGTTCCCTGCACGGCAGGTGTCTGCACTTCAGCATCATCACGCCGCATGGCCGCAGGCGGGAGCGAAACTCCCGCCTGCCGATCCGGTGCGATCACCAGACGACCGCCGCGCCCACGCCGGCGCCGAGATCACCACGCGTGTCGCTGCTGGCATTGGCTTTCAGGATGTAGCGTCCGCTTTCAGTGATCTTGGACAAACCCACCGCCATGCCGGTTTCGCCCCGGAACGTGCCGAGACCGACGCTCAACGCGCTCTGGTTGGGTGCATACGGTTGCGGCAGATTGGCCGCGGCGATGGCCGATGCGATGCCGGCATTCGCCCGGTTTCCAAGTTTGCTGAGGTCGCTCTGCACCTGGTTGAACCGCTGGTCGGTGTAGGTCTGGGCCCAGTTCTCAGCAGTGGAGATGCCTGCATTCAACTGCCCGACGTTCACTGCGTCATTGGCTGCGGTGCCGGTCGCCACGTTGTGGATGGTAGCGGGTGCGCCGCCCTGGTCCATCGTGACATTCGTATAGTCAGTGCTGCCATCGGTATTACTGTCGTACTGCACGCCACCGCTTTGCGCGGCCCGCAACTGGCCCACCGTGGCGGCGTCGGTCGGTGCGGTGCCGGCCGCAACGTTGGTGATCTGGCGCAGGTTGCCGGCCGAGCCCACCGACACCGTATTGTCGCCGGTTGCGACTGAGCCGGCGCCGATCGCGACGCTGTTGTTGCCGGATGCCTCCGCGCCCTGGCCGATCGCGGTGCTGCCGGTTCCGCTCGCCGCGGCGGAAGTGCCGACCGCCGTGCTCTGGTCGCCGCCTGCATTACTGTCGTTGCCCATCGCCAGCGAGTTGGTACCGGAGGCGGAAGCGCCCGCACCGCCGGCCGCCGAATTGGTTCCGGTCGGAGTCGGCATCGGCTGGTTGTTGAGGTCCCTGCTGACCTGGAACATCCCGGCGCCGTTCTGGTTGATGGTGTTGATCTGGCCCTGCAGGTTCGAAATATTGCTGGTATTGGTATTGACCTGCGTGCCGAGCGAGTTGACCGCCTGGTTGGTGGCGTAGAGCTGCGAGCCGTTCACCGCGTCCGTGCTGGTCGCGTTCAACTGGCCGGCCGCGACGTTGGTGACTTGGCGTTCGTTGCCAGCGCTGCCGACGCTGAAGACGCTCGTCGGCGCCGCGCCCGCGAAGTTATACGCGCTGCCCCAGAGCGTGACTCCCGATGTGGCGGTGGCCGCGCCGGTCACGGAGCCGGAACCGATTGCCACGTCGCCGACATTGGTCGCCACGGCGTCGGCGCCGATCGCCACGCTGTCGCTACCAAGTGCCTGCGAATCCGCACCGGTCGAGTTGACATGGAAGTACTTGATGCCGGCGCCGCCATTCACCGCGCCATTGATCTGGTCGAACACGCTCTGCACCGAGCCGTAGCTGTTGCCGTCGTATTCGATGCTCGTGGTCAAGGTGCCGGTGAGCGGATCGTAGCTGCTCGCGCCGCCGAGCCCGGCGGCCATGCCGGTGCCCAGCGTCTGCAGGTTCGCGGCATTGGCCGCGACGTTCTGGTTGGTCGCGTACAACTGCGAGCCGTTCACCGCGTCGGTGCTGGTCGCGCTGAGCGAACCCGCCGCGACGTTGCCCACCGTGTTGCCACCCATGTTGATCGTCTGGCCAGCCGCAATCGCCAGCCCGCCATTGGCGTTGATCGCGCCACCGGCGGTGATGCCTCCGGAAGCCGTCACGGTCGTGAAGTTCGGATTGTCCGAGACATCGAACGTCAGGCTGGTGCCGTTTTGCGTCACGATCGCGTTGCCGCTCGGACCGGCGGAAATATCCAGCGTTGCGCCGGGCGCGACGTTGACCGCCGTGCCGCCATTCGCGCTCAAATTCCAGCCCGCGCCCGCTGTTTGCTGCACGGCATAAAGCTGCGATCCATTCACCGCGTCGGTGCTGGTGGAACCCACCGCGCCCGCCGCGACATTGTGCAAAGCGACCGGACCCGCCGCGGCGCCTACCAGTGTCACGTCGTTGCTGGGCACCTGGGGCGTCGGGTTGCCGGAAGCATCCGAGTATTGAACGGGCGCTTTGGTTTGCAGATCGCTGATGGCCTGGCCGACGTTGCTGTCGCTGTTGCCGTAAACGTCGTAGCTCGGCGCCGAAATCGTGCCGGTGCCGGAGTTGTACGCCGCACCGCCGCCCAGCGCGGAGGCCGTCGAGTTGCCGAGGTTGTCGAGGTTGGTGGTTGTGGTGGCGATCGCCGTCGTATTCGCGGCCACGTTCTGGTTGGTGGCATACAATTGCGAGCCGTTCACCGCGTCGGTGCTGGTGGCGTTCAACGCGCCGCTCGCGACGTTGGTGATGACCTGCGCGCTGCCGCCGTAGCTGGCGTCGTAGGCGCCCATGCCACCGTTCAACGCCGGGTTCCACTGAAGGGCATTCTGTTGCAGGGCCGTGATGTTGCCGGTATTGGTCGCAATGGCCGAAGTATTGGCGGCGACGTTCTGGTTGGTCGCGTACAACTGCGATCCGTTCACGGCATCGGTGCTGGTGGCGTTCAGGGCGCCGGCCTGGATGTTCGTCAACGCGACAGGGGAGGTCGCACCGGTGCCGCCGAGCGTCACGCTGCCGTGGGTGGCGTTGTCGTACATCACCGCGTCGGCGGTGGCGGTGCCCACCGTGGACTGCAACTGTTCAAGATTGACCGCATCGTGCGCTTGCGTGGCATCGGCGACGTTGCCGATCCTCTGCGGGTTGCCGGAGCCGTGGCTCGCGTCGTAGGTGCCGAGCGTGCTGTTCCATTGCAGCGCATCGGTTTGCAGCGCGGAAATGTCGCCGCTATTCGTTGCAATGGCTGAAGTGTTCGCGGCAACGCTCTGGTTGGTCGCATAGAGCTGCGAACCATTCACCGCGTCGGTGCTGGTGGAACCCACCGCGCCCGCCGCGACGTTATGCAACGCAACCGGACCCGCTGCCGCGCCTACCAGTGTCACGTCATTGCTCGGAACCAGCGGGGTCGGATTGCCCGAAGCATCCGAATACTGCACCGGCGCCTTGGTCTGGAGGTCGGTGATCGCCTGGCCCACGTTGCTGTCGGTGCTGCCGTACACGTCGTAGCTCGGCGCCGAGATCGTGCCGGTGCCGGAGTTGTACGCCGCACCGCCGCCCAAGGCGGCAGCCGTCGAGCTGCCGAGATTGCCGAGGTCGGTTG
>DASSEW010000068.1:0-14636 GCA_035695065.1 Rhodanobacteraceae bacterium
TCGGGATGAATGCCTCGCGCGAACACCTGCGCGAACTGGTGGACGAATCGCTCGCCGCATTGCACCCATTGGGCGACCAGGCCGCTCCGCTCGCGGAACTGGCCCGGTATGTGGCGGAACGCAATCGCTGACCCAAAAACCCGGGAGCGGCGGCATGCACTCGCGTTGAGGGTGTCTGCACCCGACAAAAAAAGCGGGCCTTCCGGCCCGCTTTTTTCTTCCCGAAGTTGATTCGATTACTTGATCAGGCGCAATGCGAACGGATAGCGGTAGGCCTTGCCCTCATTGGCCTTGATCGCAGCCATGATGATGAACACCAGCGCGGCGATGCCGATGATGAACATCAGCGGCAGGGCAACGAAGAGGCCGACGCCCAACGTTGCGACGCTGAGGATCGTCAGGATGATGAAGATGATCGCGATGGTGATGTTGAAATTCAGCGCTTCCTTGGCCTGATCATTCACGAAGGGCATGGTGTCCTTCTTGACCAGCCAGATGATCAGCGGGCCCAGGAACCATCCCCAGCCGCCCACCCAGCCGGTGACGAGCCCCCCCAGCAGTGCAGAAAGATGGGCGAACATCGCCCACTGCCGCTCCTCCGCGCTCGGCACACCCGCCGGGGACGGCGGCGGTGTCGTGGCTGAAGGCGGCGTTACGGATTCCGGCGGAACACTCATTTGAACTCCCCTCACGTTTGCGGTTGGACAACGCGAGGCAGACTCTCCGCCGCTCCCGGGTAGCTGTCAAGCATCCCGGTGCCCACAAAAATCCCGCTTTCTGCCCGAATCGTATTCACGCGCGAGCGCGCGCATCCGAGAGCAGGTTTTCGACCGGCCGCGCCTTGGCGCTGCCGGGAAACACGGCCGTTTCAAGCGCCGATTCGGACACGCCCAGATGCGAGGCCAGCACGCCCTTGAACACCGCGCGCAGGTCGGTGGTCGCGTGCAGGTCGCGGTCCTGGTACAGCTCGCCGCGCGCGATGCCTGGCCACTGTCCGGCCACACGTCCGCCGCGCAACGCGCCGCCGGCGAGGAACATCGCGCCGCCGGTGCCGTGGTCGGTGCCGCCGGTGCCGTTGATCGCGGCGGTGCGGCCGAACTCGGTGACAATGGCGACCACCGTGTGATTCCACGTGTCGCCCATCGCCTCGCGATAGGCCTTGATGCCGGCATCCAATTCGGCCAGCTTGCGGGTGAGGATTGCCGCCTCGTTGGCGTGCGTGTCCCAGCCGTTGTCCTCGACGAAGCCGACGCGCGGCCCGTTGGCTTTCGCCATGAAACCGCCGGCGGCGCCCATCAGCACCGGAAGTTGCCCGAGGTTCGCCTTGCCGGGTTTGCCGGATGCATCCATCGGCGCCCTGGCCTGCATCGGCGCTTCCTGCTGCTGATCCACCGCGCGCGAAAACGCTTCTGCCAATCGCGCATCCGCCGCATACAGCGGCTGCAATCGTTGCAGCAGGATCGGATTCACCTGCGTCGGCAGCGGCGGCGACCACGATGACACCTTGCCGGGGCCGCGCATCGTCAGCGGCATCACCGTCGCGACCGCCAATCCTTCCACGCCCGGCATCGCGGCGACGCAGCGGTTCAACCAGCCGGTCTGCGCGCCGTGCGGTTCGGCCGTGCCGTTCTCCAGGCAATCCTGCGCATCGAAATGCGAGCGGCCCCAGTACGGCGGCGCCGCGGCGACCAGCGGCATGAACTGGCCCTGCGCATAAAGTTGCGACGCGTAATCCAGCGAAGGATGCAGCGCGAACACGTTGTCGAGTTTGTGCGCGGGTTTGCCGTTCGGTTGTGCGGAACCTTGCGGCGACAGCGCCAGTGCGCCGCGGATCGCGGCATAACCGGGATCGCCATACGGCGGCACCGCTTCGAGCCCATCGAGCCCGCCGCGCAACATCACCAGCAGGAAACGCGTATCGGAACCCGTGGCAGCGAAGGTGAGCTTCGGCCACAGCGTCAACGCAGCGGTCGCAACGAGCGCGCCGCCCAGGAATTGACGGCGATTCATCGTGGTTCTGACGGCGTCCATCTCACACTCTCCACTGGAACGCTGGCGAAGCGAACAAGGTCGCGACCGCCTGCTGCATGGATTCGGCGCGCTTGATCGCGGTCGCGGTTTCGGAATCCAGATCCGGCCCGAGCACGCCGGCCGCGAGCTCCATCGGCTGCATCGTCGCGAGCGCGACGCGTTGCGACAGCGCCTCCGCCGCCTGCACGCGTTTCCACAACGCGTCCGCGTCGATCCAGTTGGCGGCAACATCCGGGAAACCCGCCGGCGAGCGCGGCGTGAACATCGGCTCCCCCAAAGTATTGAGCAGACCCAGCAGCGGCTTCGGGTTGTCACCGATGTCGATCGAACCGGCGCGCAGCGACGAGACCACGAAATCCTGCGGCGTCTTGAATTTGCGCGCGCTGGCGCTCCACGCCTCGGGACTCGCGATCAACGTGCGATAGACGGCGGCGAGATCGGTGTCGTGGTCGAGGTAGCTCTTCGACATCCGGGCAACCAGCGACGGCGGCGGATCGTCGGAAACAAAATGCCGCGCCAGTTGCGTCGAGAGATGTTTCGCGGTCGCCGGGTGCCGCGCGAGGTCGAGCAGGACCGCGCAGCCCTGCTCGAAGCCGCCTTCGGCATAGGTCTTGCCCATCACCTTGCGCGAACCCGGCTCATGCGCCGCGGCGCGGAACACGAATGCGGAATCGGGCTCGGCACGATCGAAAAACGCAAAGCGGCCGCGCTTCGCGCTCGGATCGAAGTCGCGAGGCAGCGGCGTGCTCCAGCCGGTGATCGCGCGCGCGAGTTCGGTGACGTCGGCCTGCGTGTAACCGCCGTTCACGCCCAGCGTGTGCAGCTCCATGATCTCGCGGCCGAGGTTCTCGTTCAGCCCGCCGGCCTTGCCCTTGTCGTCGTTGCCCTTGCGCGCGAGCCGCTCGCTGATCAACTCGCCCACGCGCGAATCCGGCCCGATGGATTGCACGTTGTCGAGATAGCGCAGCATCGCCGGATGCGTTTCCACCGCCAGCAGCATGTCGGCGAAGCGGCCGTTCACATGCGGGCGGATCGCTTCGCGCTCCATCGGCGCGGCGTACATGCGCGCCGGACCCTTGTCGAGCGAGACAGCGAAGTGGTTGGACCAGAACCGCACCATTCGCTCCATGAACGGCGTGTCGGTGATCGCCGCGAGGCGAAAGCGCGCACTCGCTTCCGCGAAAAGATCGTCGCGGAATTCGCGGATGTAGGCCTTCAGCTCGGCGGGCTTTTCCTTCTTGCCGTCTGCCTGCGCGCCGTCATTCGCTGAATCCCTGGCGCCCCCGAACAAGGCGCGTCGTTGCGGATTCGCCATCTGCTTGAAGTCGCGGCGTTCGAGCTTGAACTCGCTCTCGCGCTTCAGGTAATCGAGGCTGCTCGGGAGCGCGGCGAACAGCTGCGCCCCGTCGGCGCCCGAGTCGATCTGCGCCTCCAGCCAGCCGTGTGCATCGCGCACGTTCTGCAAGTCGCCCGGCCGCGCGCCGAGGCCGAAGCGATTGACCGCGGCCGCTGCCGCATTGGATGTACCGTTCATGCGCGCACCTCGCACTTGCTGCGAGTAAAACGCACGACGCGCACGCTCCGTTGACTCAGTCGAGGGTCACTCGCCCGCCACCGTCATCTTGCCGACCAGGATCGAGCCGGTGAGGATGGATGAGCGCGGATCGACGTCAGTGCCGATCGCGCGGATGTCCGCGAACATTTCGCGCAGGTTGCCGGCAATGGTGATCTCCTGCACCGGGTAGGCGATCTCGCCGTTCTCGACCCAGAAGCCGGCCGCGCCACGCGAGTAATCGCCGGTGACGATCGAAACACCGTGGCCGATCAGTTCGGTCACCAGCAGGCCGCTGCCCATGCGTTGTAGAAGCGTGCGCAACTCGCCGGCTGCGCCATCCGCCGCGCCGGCCGACACGCGCAGGTTGTGCACGCCGCCGGCATTGGCCGTGGTCTGCAAGCCCAGCTTGCGCGCGGAATAGCTGCCGAGCACGTAGCGTTGCAACACGCCTTCGCTGACCAGATCGGACTCGCGCGTCGCCACGCCTTCGGCATCGAACGCGGTGGAGGCATGGCCGCGCGGCAGCAGCGGCGTCTCGGTGACACGCACGAATTCCGGCAACACTTTCTTCCCGGCGTGGTCGAGCAGGAAGCTGGCGCGCCGGTACAGCGAACCGCCGCTCACTGCTGCGATCAGATGCCCGATCAGAGAGCGCGACATCTCCGACGCGAACAGCACCGGACATTCGCGCGTGGACAGTTTGCGTGAGCCAAGGCGTGCAGCGGCGCGTTCGGCTGCTTTCGCGCCGATGCTCGCGAACGCCGGAAGGTCGGATGCCGCGCGCGTGCTTTCGTACCAGTAATCGCGCTGCATCGCATCGCCCTGTCCCGCGATCAGCGAGCACGACAACGATTGATAGGTGCCGCGTTCGCGGCCCGTGAAGCCGTGCGAATTGGCGTAAACACCCAGGCTCTCGCCGTTCTGCACCGTCGCGCCTTCGGAATTGGTGATCGCGGCATGCGCGCGACCGGCGGCTTCGATTTCCTTGCCGATCTCGATCGCCTGCGCTGTTTCAAGTTGCCACGGGTGCCACAGATCAAGGTGCGGAAACGGCCCCTTGGCCATCAATGCCGGATCGGCGAGACCCGCGCACGGATCTTCTTCCGTGTAGCGCGCGATCGCGCAGGCCTGCGCCAGCGTGGCCTCGATGGATTCGGGTTTCAGGTCGGCGGTGGAAGCGCTGCCCTTGCGCTTGCCGAAGTACACGGTGAGCCCGAAGCCGCGATCGCGCGTGCGTTCGACGGTTTCCACCTCGCCCAGCCGCACGGTGACCGCGAGCCCGCTTTCCACGCTGGCGGAAACTTCCGCCTGGCTCGCGCCGGCCGCGCGCGCGCGGCGGATCACGTCCTCGCTCAACTGGGCGAGGCGATCGAGTTCTTCGAGGCTGCTGTCGCTTTGAGAAATCTGCGTGGCGTTCAAGAATATTCCCTGGCCGTTCGTGCTCAGCGTAGCGAGCATCGCGAGCGGAGTCGAAGCACCGCCCTTCGACTTCGCGGCCTTTGGCCGCTACGCTCAGAGCGAGCGGAATAAAGCATCCTGTTTATTTGATTATAGCGTTTGACATGAGACCACCTGATCCAGAAATCCCGGAAGACGACCAGCCCAGCCGCAGCGCGCGCCGCCGCGAGGCCTTGGACGTGCTCGCGCTGGCGAAGCAACTGGTCGAGCTGCCGCCGTCGCGCGTAACCAAGCTCGATCTGCCGGATGAAGTGCGCGACGAAATCACCAACGTGCGCAAGATCACCTCGCACATCGCGCGCAAGCGCCAGCTCAGCTACCTCGCCAAGCTGATGCGCCGCCACGACGAGGAAGCCTTTGCCGCCGCCCGTGCATCCCTTGCGAACGACCGCGAAGCCGGCGCGCGCGAAGCCGCGGCCACACATCGCCTTGAAGCCCTGCGCGAGCGCCTGCTCAATGATGGCGATGCCGCGCTTTCCGAGCTGGTCGCCGCGCATCCCGATCTCGATCGCCAACATTTGCGCGCGCTGATCCGCCAGGCACGCATCGAACGCGAGGCGAACAAGCCGCTGCATGCCTATCGGGAACTGTTTCGAATTCTGCGAGAACTCAAAGAAGCTTCTGACACGGATTGACGCGGATGAACACGGATTTTTCTGCTTTGATCCATGGCGAAACCACATAATCATTGCGGAATTCAGATTGTAGGGCGGGCATTGCCCGCCTCAAGACGACCGGCGGACGGTGTCCGCCTACAGCTTTGATCCGTGTCTATCCGCGCTGATCCGCGTCAAGAAGCTCTTCATGCAGCGGTTCCGCCGACGGTCATCCCATCAATCTTCAACGTCGGCTGGCCGACGCCCACCGGCACGCTCTGGCCGTCTTTGCCGCAGACGCCGACGCCTTCGTCGAGCTTCAGGTCGTTGCCGATCATCGAGACGCGCGTCAGCACGTCCGGCCCCGAGCCGATCAGGGTGGCGCCCTTCACCGGGCGCGTGACCTTGCCGTTCTCGATCAGGTAGGCCTCGCTGGCGGAGAACACGAACTTGCCGGAGGTGATGTCCACCTGCCCGCCGCCGAAATTCACCGCGTACAAACCACGTTTGACGGAAGCGATGATCTCGGCCGGATCGCGCTCGCCCGGCAGCATGTAGGTGTTGGTCATGCGCGGCATCGGCAGGTGAGCGAAGGACTCGCGGCGGCCGTTGCCGGTCGGCTTCATGCCCATCAGCCGCGCGTTGTGGGTGTCCTGCATGTAGCCGCGCAGGCGGCCGTTCTCGATCAGCGTGGTGCAATTCGTCGGCGTGCCTTCGTCATCCACGCTCAGCGAGCCGCGCCGTCCGGGCAGCGTGCCATCGTCCACGATGGTGACGCCGTCGGCCGCGACCTTCTCGCCCATGCGGTGCGAAAATGCCGAGGTGCCCTTGCGGTTGAAGTCGCCTTCCAGTCCGTGGCCGATCGCCTCGTGCAGCAGCACGCCGGGCCAGCCCGGGCCGCACACCACGTCCATGGTCCCGGCCGGCGCATCCACCGCATCAAGGTTGACGATGGCCTGGCGCACCGCTTCGCGCGCCCATGCATGCGCGCGGCCGTCATCGATCAGTTCGCGATAACTGCAACGGCCACCGCCACCGCCGTTGCCCGATTCGCGACGGCCATTCTGCTCGGCGATCACCTGCACGCCGATGCGCGTCAGCGGACGCACGTCCGCGGCGAGCGTGCCGTCGCTCGAAGCAATCAGGATGTTCTCGTGGTGCGCGGACAGGCTCACGATCACCTGCTTGACGCGCGGATCGAGGCTGCGGCACAGCGCATCCAGTTCGCGCAGCACGGAAATCTTCGCGGCGTTGTCGAGCGCATCGATCGGATTGTCGGCCGGGTACAGCGCGCGCGCGTTGCGCACGCTCAACGGCTTGCCCGCGCCGTTGCCGCCGGCCGCGATCGCGCGCGCGGCGCCTGCCGCTTCCAGCAACTGCGGCATGACGATGTCGTCCGAATAGGCGAAGCCGGTCTTCTCGCCCGAGATCGCGCGCACACCCACGCCCTGCTCGATCGAATGGCTGCCGTCGCGCACGATGCCGTCCTCCAGCACCCAAGACTCGCTGCGCGAATGCTGGAAATACAGATCCGCCGCATCCACCGACGGCGCGCACACCTTCGCGAACACGCGCTCCAGGTCATTGGCGGCGAGACCGCCCGGCGCGAGCAGGTTGCGTTCGACGAGGGCGAGAGGGGAATCCATGGGCTGCGATCTTCTACACGGCGAATCTTCAAACGTAAGGGCGGCAGCACCGGATCGCAAGCTTGATCGCGCTCAGGCGCTGTGCATCACTCCGCGCGGCATCGGGTGCATTTCGTAGCGGAATCCGAATTGCGCCTGCGCGATTGCCGGATCGTTGCGCGCAAGTTCGTGCGCGGCCGCTTCGCCTTCCACTTCGATCACTGCCATGCCGAACACGCCGGCGGGATCGGCGACCGGCCCGAGCGCGAAGATCTTCACGCCTGCGTCGATCCGGCCTTTCCAGTACATCGCGTGCTGGGCCATCATCGCGGCTTCTTCCGCGCTCATGCCCTGCGCGAAGGTGGGCCGCGGCGGTACGAGCTTGTAGAAGAAGTGGCTCATCGCATTTCCCACCGACGTAAGGCGGGCATTGCCCGCCGATCCCCGAGACGACTCGGCGGACCATGTCCGCCCTACATGAAAGGTACCAGCGTAGCAGTGTCAACCACCCGAAGTTGCCGACGCAGAAGGGGTGGCATGCGATCCGGTCGAAGCAGGTGACGTGACGCGCGGCCTCGCAGATGCCGGCGTCGCCGCCGAAGTTGCGGGAACGGGCGCAACCGTGCGTGACGAAGCTGGCGCAGGCGGCATCGCGGCCGATGATCCTGAAGCGGGCGGCGCCGCACTCGAGGACGCCGGCGCAGGCGCCGGCTTGGGCACGGTCTTGGAAATCGTGGTGATCACCGGATGCTCCCAATCCCCGGTGATGCTGTAGCGCGCGTGCGCGGCCTGGTTCAGCCCGCGGCTGATCGCGAGGCCCGCGGCCGCGCCGATCGGACCGCCGACGACGGCACCGACCACCGCGAGCGCGCCGCCGGTGTGCGGGTTGGCATCCACGATCTGGTCGTAGTCGTGCGTGCGCAAACCGGTGCGTCCGCGGATGTGGATGTCCGCGGCCGGACCCTTGATCTCGACGTCATCGGTGTAAGCGTTGCCGTTCTTCAGCACGAAATCGCCGGTGACGGAGTTGAACCCGAAACCCGATTTGAAGACGTCGCCGAAGTCGAGCGTCAGGCGGCGCGGAAGGTCGGCGATCGAGAATAATCCGAACAGGCGGCCGACACCGGGCTTCACCTCGAGGATGCGGCCCTCGCCGATGCTGAACTTCAGCGTGCCCTCCAGGTTGGCCAGCGCGAAGGCGGTCGGCGCGCCGGGCCAAGAGCCGTCGATCACCACGTGCGTGTTCTCGCCGCCGCCGATCAGCCCGCCGAATCCGAAGGCTTCCAGCATGCGGCCGAGATTGTCCGAATGCAGGTCGATTTTCATCTGCGAATGGCTGGCCTGCGCGGTGCCGAGCCAGTCGCCGCTCGCCTTGATCTGCACGTTCTTCGATTGCGTGTCCATGCGCGCGATGTGCATGCCATCCGCGACCGGCGCGCTTTCGAAATGCGTCTCGCCGAGTTTGGCGTCGCCGAGGCGCAAGTCTGCAACGGAAACATGCAGCGCCGGCAATGACGAAGGTGCAACACCGCTGAGCGCATCGGGCGGCGCAGACGCTGTCGCCGCGGGTTGCGCAGCGGTCGTCGCCGGTGGTGCGCGCGGAACGCTGGTCGGAACCGCAGGCTTCGTGGCGGCCGTTGTCGTCTGCACGCCGGGCGCGGCAGCGGTCGTGCCTTCCGCCGCCGGCGGAGCTGTCGCGGCGGCGGGCGTTTGCGGCCAGTACAGATGCTGCAGGTTCGCGCTGATGCCGCGCTGCGAGAGATTCTGCGTCGGCAGCGTCAGGGTGCCGGCGAGCGACTTGCCATCGAAGCTGATCACATCGGCGCCCGCGTCGGCAGCGAAGTGCAGCGAAAGCTCGCCGAGTTTGGTGCCGAACGCCAGCGCCTGCGGGGTGGTGACTTGCGCACTCGTGAGCGCGGGCAGCCCGCTTACCGCTGCGGCGGCGGTACTGGTCTGCGGATTGCTGGCGGCACCCTCGCCCGCCGCGAGCTGCGCCCAGCCGCCGAGGTCCAGCGTGGGCGCGCGACCATTCACGACCATGCCGCTGGCGGGAATCTCCGGTTGCGCGGTGCCGAACATCACGCCCAGCGAGGCGGGTTTCTTCGCGGACGCATCGGGCAGATGGCCGCGCGCGCGCAGCAGGTCGCCGAGGCCCAGGTCGATTTCCGCGCCGGCAATCGGCATGCCGAGCCGCAGGTCCATCGGCAACGCGGTGGATGCGGGCTTGTCCAGCGGCGCGGGCAATTGCAACGTGATGCCGCGCATGTCCGACTGCACGCTGAGCGACTTCGGCGCGTCTTCCGGCTTGCCGCCGGCCGCGATGTCGAAACCGATGCGGAACTTCGCGGTGCCCTGCGCGATCTTCGACAGCGCCGCGAGATCGGGGTAATCCTGCAGCATCGCAACCGGACTGAACGTACCGGTCAACGCGGCCTGCAGTTGGTAGGCCGGATTGCCGGTGTCGCCGCCTAACGCGATCGAGAGCAACGCCGGCGAACCATGCCACTTCGCCTGCAGGTTGTCGGCGCGAAAACCCTTCTGGTCGAAATGCAACCTGCCGTTCATCGCCTGCAGGACGAGGTTCCATTGCTTGGCCACCACCGTGCCGTTGCTCAATTGCAGGTTGCCGTCGAGCGAGAAGGCATCCGGCTTGGCGAACGGCAGCACCAGGGTGAATGCGAGCTTGCCATTCCCGGTGAGGCTGAGGTTTGAGAGCGTGGCGGCGGCATCCTTGCCTACGGGGCTGTTGCGGACGAAGCCGAGCAGCGTGGCGCCGCTGCCCTGGCCTTCGGCGGCCAGGTTCAGCTCGCCGTTGCCGAGATCGGGAATCGTCGCGATCGCATGCGTGACCGTGTTGCCGGCCGTTTCCGCATGCGTGGCCTCGATGATCATCTGGTTGTCGAGGAACTCCGCGGTCGCATCGATGTGATCGGCGCGCGGCCACTCGTCGCCGTAATCGAGCACCGCATCGCTGACGCGCCCGAGCGCGTCGAAGCGGCCCTTGTGGTTGACGAACGGCCAGTCGTCGAGGCTGCCGCGCATCGCCACGCTGCCGGCGTCCACCTGCCCTGAGACCAGCCCGTGGTCGAGCCACTCGATCGTGGACTGCGGCATGGTGACGGGCAGGAACAACTTCGCGGCCGGTACCTGGCCGTGGGTCAGGATCGCGTAGGCATCGATGAAGGGCTTGGCGCCGTTGCCGGGCAGGATCACTTCCGCGCGCCCTTGCGCGCCGAACTGGTCGTTGTCGAAATCGACCTGGTCGGTGGCGAAGTGCCATTGCGCATCCTCGCGCCACGCGACCAGCGTGCCGCCGAACGCCTTGAACGCGAACGGCTGCCGGAACACCGCCGGATAGGCGAACGTGACCGCCTGCTTCGGGATTTCGAACGACAGCGATTCGTTGTCGCCGCGCAGCGTGCCGTCCAGCGCATCGGCACCCGGCAGCTTGCCTTGCGCGGTTGCGCCCAGCGCGTGCAGGTGCGCGACCACCGCGTAACGGCCATCCGCGTTCCAGCACATCGCAGCCGCGGCGATCTGCGCGCGCGGATGGGCGGATGCGATCCAGTCGCCGAGGCCTGCCGGTGCCTGTGGCAGCAGGCCGATGAACGGCAGCAGCGGCGTGAGGTCCAGGTCGCGCGCCGCGAATGCGATCCTGCGCGCGCTGCCGCCACCGTTCATCCGGAGAATCAGGCCGCCGACATCATCGATGTCGGCGCCGGGTTTGCCCGCGTCGCGGTAGCGCAGTTCCCAGCCGTCCGGCTTGCGATTCAATTCGACCGCGCCGGAAAGCGCCGGCGATTCGGCGTGGCGTCCGCCCGGCGCATTCAGCGCAAGATCGCGCAGGTCGAAACGCGCCGCCGCGCTGCGCAGCTCGTTGTCGCGCCAGCTTCCCCACAGCTCCAGGTCACCATGGCCGCTGCGCAGGTCGAAGCCTTGCAGGTCCACGTCGCGCGCCATGCTGACGAGGTCGAGCGCGTGGCCGGCGACGTAGAGATCGGCATCCTGCCTCGCCGGATTGAAGCGCCCGATCACGGTAATGGGCTGCGCCGAACCGCGGCGCGACACATTGCCGCCGAAGCGCAGCGTCTTGCCGACGCTCACCACCCGCAACCGCGGCGAGGACAACACGTAACTGCGTTGCGCTTGCGCATCCTCGATGCTGACGGTGAGGTTGCGCAGATCCAGGTCCACCGGCAACGACTGCAGCGGCGCCTGCTGGTTCTGGTTCGGATTGCCCAGCCCCAGCACGCGCCAGCCGGACGCGTCGTGGCGCATGTGCAATTCCAGCCCGGTCAGCCGCAGCGTGATCCAGCGATGCGCGGGCTTGAACCAGGCCGAAAGATCGAACTTGATCGCCGCGCGCGGCAAGGACAGCGATTCACCGCCCTTGTATTCGGGACCCAGCGTCAGCCCGTGCACGATCAGCAACGGGCCGGAAGGCTGCCACTCGCTCTGCACAGAATCGAAATGCACCGGCCGGTGCATGCGTTGCGAAAGAAAACCCGCCAGTCGATCCGGGTAATGAGCGATCAACGGCATCGCCAGCTGCAACAGGCCGATCGCCACCGCCGCGGCGATCAGCGCCGCGGCAATCAGCGCGCCGAGGAAAAACCGTGCGCGGCGAAGGCGATGGCGCCAGGGATTCATGCGGCGGCCTCACGGCCGCGGGATTGGGGATTGGGGATTGGGGATTGGCAAAAGACAGCGGTCTCATATCGTGCGGGAATCGCTGCTTCCGAATCCCGAATCGCGAATCCCGAATCCCGGCTTTCAAAGCAAGACCACATCGAACTGCTCCTGCGCGTACTGCTCCTCGGGTTGAAAACGGATGGTCTTGCCGATGAAGGCTTCCAGTTCGGTCACCGCCGCGGATTCCTCCTCCAGGATGCGGGTCACCACGCGCGGGCTGGCCAGCACCAGCAATTTTTCGGCATCGAACTGACGCACCGCGCGGGTGATCTCGCGGAAGATTTCGTAACTGATCGTCTCGGCGGTCTTGATCTTGCCGCGCCCCGCGCAGGCCGGGCACGGCTCGCACAGCTGCCGTTCCAGGCTTTCGGTGGTGCGCTTGCGCGTCATCTCGACCAGCCCGAGCGGACTCATTTCATAGACCGTCGTGCGGGCATGATCCTTGACCAGCGACTTCTCCAGCGTGCGCAGCACCTGCCGGCGGTGCTCCGGATCGTGCATGTCGATGAAGTCGATGATGATGATGCCGCCCAGATTGCGAAGGCGAAGTTGCCGCGCGGCCGCCTGCGCGGCCTCGAGGTTGGTGCGGAACACCGTCTCCTCGAGGTTGCGCGTGCCGAGGTACGCGCCGGTGTTGACGTCGATCGTGGTCATCGCCTCGGTCTGGTCGATGACGAGATGGCCGCCGGATTTCAGCGGCACTTCCTTGCGCAAAGCGCGCTGGATTTCATCCTCGACGCCGTAGAGATCGAAGATAGGCCGCTCGCCGGCGTAGTGTTCGATCCGGTTGGCCAGGTGCGGCATGAAGCGTTGCGCGAAATCCAGCGTGCGCTGGTGGGTCTCGCGCGAATCCACGCGCACCTTCTCGATGTCGTCGTGCATCAGGTCGCGCAGCACGCGCAACGGCAGCGGCGGCTCCTCGTACACCCGGGTGCCGGGCTCGGCGCGCGCGATGTTCTCCTGCACCGCCTGCCAGACCTTGCCGACGTAGGCGACGTCCTCGGCCAGCGCCGCTTCGTCCTCGCCTTCGGCATTGGTGCGCGCGATGTAGCCGCGCTCGCCGTCACCCGACAGCCGCGTGAGGATTTCCTTCAAACGCGCGCGTTCGGCCTCGTCCTCGATGCGCACCGACACGCCGTGCAGACGCGTGTGCGGCAGCAGCACGAGGTAGCGCGAAGGGATCGAAAGATGCGCGGACAGGCGCGCGCCCTTGCCGCCGATCGGGTCCTTGATCACCTGCACGATGATCCGCTGGCCCTCGTGCACCAGCTCGGTGATCGGCGGGTGCGGCGGCGCGCCATTGCCATTGGCCGGCGCGGCACCATTGCCATCGCCCTCTTCGGTGGTGAGCGCCGGCGGCGCGCGCACGATGTCGGACGCATGCAGGAACGCCGCGCGCGCCAGGCCGATCTCGACGAAGGCCGCCTGCATCCCCGGCATCACCCGCTGCACGCGCCCGCAGTAGATGTTGCCGACGTAGCCGCGCCTGCCGGTCCGCTCGACGTGCACTTCCTGCAGCATGCCGTTTTCGACCACGCCAACGCGGGTTTCGCGCGGCGTGACATTGATCAGGATTTCCTCGCTCATGCGGGGCGCCGGCCGGAGGTCAAGCACCTCTTATAGCCCGGCAGCCCTGAACCTATCAATGTGGGTTTCCTTTGGCCGGCGCAGGGCGGACGCTGTCCGCCGCTCCGCCGCAGGCGGGCGATGCCTGTCCTACACGCCGAATGCCCGCAGCAGCCGCGCGGTTTCGTGCAGCGGCAACCCCATCACGCCGGAATAGCTGCCCGAGAGATGCGCGATGAAAGCCGCGGCCCGGCCCTGGATGGCGTACGCGCCCGCCTTGCCGAACGGCTCGCCGGTAACGACGTATTCCTCGATTTCGGTGCCGCTCAATTCGGCGAAGCGGACTTCGGAAACGCTGGTTGCGGATTCCCGGCATGCCGCGTCCACGCACCACACCGTCGAAATCACCCGGTGCGCATGTCCGGAAAGCTCGCGCAGCATCGCCCGCGCATCGTCCTGATCGCGCGGCTTGCCGAACACGCGTTCGCTCAAGACGACTTCGGTGTCGGCGCCGAGCACGATGGCCCATTCATGGCGGTCGCGCACGGCCGCCAGTCCGGCCAGCGCCTTCTCGCTCGCCACGCGATCGACGTAATCCCCGGCGCGCTCGCCGGGCCGGCGGACTTCCGGCACCTCCACGTGCACCAGTTGGAACGCCACGCCGAGTTGTTCGAGCAACTGCCTGCGGCGCGGGGACTGGGAAGCGAGGTAAAGCATCGCGCGATGATCGCACGGAGCGAGGACCTATCACCGGAAAGTTTCGATTTCCTTTCGATCGAACAGACCACGGTGGGCGCGGCCCTGACGCAGCTCAATACCAACGTGGACAACACTGCCAACGTCGCGGTGAAGTACGACGCGGCCGGCGGCGGCAAGATCACGCTGGGTGCAACCGGCGGTGCCGGCGCGCTGGCGGGCGGCGTGACCATCACCAACCTCAAGGCGGGCACCATTGCTCCGGGCAGCACCGATGCGGTGAACGGCTCGCAGTTGTACGCGGTGCAGCAGACGGCCGGCGAAGGCTGGAACGTGACCACGGCAGCGACGGGCTCAGGCGTTGCGAACGGCACCAGCGTGGCCAATGTGGCGCCGGGTGCGACGGCAACGTTCACG
>DASSEW010000069.1:0-38781 GCA_035695065.1 Rhodanobacteraceae bacterium
CGGACCGGAGCCGGAGTTCTTCATTTTCGACGGCGTGCGCTACGCGAACGACATGGGCCGCGTGTTCTACGAAATCGAATCCGAAGAAGCCGCATGGTCTTCCAGCAAGCGCTACGAGGAAGGCAACCACGGCCATCGCCCGGGCGTGAAGGGCGGCTACTTCCCGGTGCCGCCGGTGGATTCGCTCTCCGACCTGCGCGCGGAAATGTGCCAGGTGCTGGAGTCGCTCGGCATCGAGGTGGAAGTGCATCACCATGAAGTGGCGACCGCCGGCCAGTGCGAGATCGGCACGCGCTTCAACACGCTGCTGCGCAAGGCCGACGAGCTGCTGACGACCAAGTACGTGATCCGCAACGTCGCGCATGCCGGCGGCAAGACGGTCACCTTCATGCCCAAGCCGCTGGTCGGCGACAACGGCTCCGGCATGCACGTCCATCAGTCGCTCAGCAAGGACGGCAAGAACCTGTTCGCCGGCGAACTGTACGGTGGGCTTTCGCAAACCGCGTTGTGGTACATCGGCGGCATCTTCAAGCACGCGCGCGCGATCAACGCCTTCGCCAACTCGACCACCAATTCCTACAAGCGACTGGTGCCGGGCTTCGAGGCGCCGGTGATGCTGGCCTACTCCGCGCGCAACCGTTCGGCGAGCTGCCGCATCCCGCACGTCAGCAACCCGAAGGGTCGCCGTATCGAGATCCGCTTCCCCGATCCGATGAACTCGGGTTACCTCACCTTCACCGCGCTGATGATGGCGGGCCTTGACGGCATCCTGAACAAGATCGACCCGGGCGCGCCGATGGACAAGGACCTCTACGACCTGCCGCCGGAAGAGGAGCGCAACATCCCGCAGGTGTGTTCGTCGCTGGACCAGGCGCTGGAAGCACTGGATCGCGACCGCGCCTTCCTCACCGCCGGCGGCGTGATGAGCGACGACTTCCTCGACGGCTACATCGCGCTGAAGATGCAGGAAGTCACCCGCTTCCGCGCGAGCACGCACCCGCTCGAATACCAGATGTACTACTCGATCTGACGATCAAAGCGCATCCGCCGGTGTCGGCGGATGCGCCGGCTCACGGCGTGTAGCCGGGATCGAGCTTCGCGATCACGGCCTGCACTTCGGCTCCGATCGCCGGCGTGACGTTGGCATCGTCTGGCAATTGCTTGCGGTCGTGGAATTCCAGCTTGCGCACGAGCGCGCCCGAGTTCGCGTCATAGATGAAAAGTCTGGCCCGGAAGCCTGCCGACCCGGGCGTGTAGTTATTGAACGTCCCACCCCAGATATTCATGGTCGACACCACGACGGGCTCGAACAGGATCGCCACGCGGTATTCCGCGGCAGGCCCCTGTGCCGGAGTCAACTTGCCCTCGAACTCGGGATCATCCTTTCCGATCGAGCGCAGTTTGATCTGACGCGCATTGGCCCATTCGTCGAACGCCTTGTGTACGGTCGCGCATTGCGGTTCCGATGTAGCCGTTTCAGCCACGCACGCGAGATCCACGTCAAAACTCGTTTGGCCGCCTGGACCGAGCAGCTGCAGAAAAAGAAGGTCGTCGTTCGATCCCGCCCGCGAGAGCCCCGCCTGCAGCGCCAGGGCGATGGTCATAAAGAAGATCAATTTGCGCACCATGATCCCCTCTGCCGAGCGAATACTTGCGCAGCACTTGATGCCATTTTGCGCAAGCCTCGCAGTCGCCCCGGAGAAAGCCCTTCCCGAAACAATCCTCAAGGGGAATAGCCGGGATCGAGCTTCGCGATCACGGCCTGCACTTCGGCTGCCATCGCCGGCGTGACGTTGGCGTTGTCGGGCAGCTGCTTGCGGTCGTGCAGCTTCATCTTGCGCACGAGTGCGCCCGAGTTCGCGTCGTAAATGAAAACCGTGGCACGGTAGCCCACCGAGCCCGGCGTGTAACTGTTCGACATGGTGTTGAACGTGCCGCTCCAGTTATGCATCGGCGGTACGACGACGGGTTCGAACAGGATGGCGACGTGGTAAGCCGCTGCCGCAGGCGCCGGTGCGGGAGTGGATTTGCCTTCGAACTCGGGATCATCCTTTCCGATCGAGCGCAGCTTGATCTGACGCCCGTTGGCCCATGCCTCGAATGCACTGCTCACGGTCGCGCACTGCACGCCCGATGTGGTTGTTTCGCCCGCGCATGCCAGATCCAGGTCAAAGCCCGTCTGCCCGTTCGGTCCGAGCAGCTGCAGGAACGACAGATCATCGGACCCTGCGCGAGCGACGGCGGGATGTTGGATGGCCAGAATGGCAACCATTGCGAACAGGAGCAGCTTGCGCATCAGACGGCTTCCTTGAGAACTGACCTGAGTATAGGTGCCACAGGATTTTTGCGCCGCTGCACGCGCTGGCGAAGGCGAGCTGCTGCAATGGCCGTCGGGCGCGGCGGCGACGGACCAGCGCAGCACCGGCGCGGTCTGCACTATCATGGTGCAATGAGCCAATCCGGTGAATGTTTGTGCCCTGACGTCGACTTGCTGGCCACCGGCGTGGCCGAGCTGGATGGGCGCCTGCGCTTTCGGTCCGCCAACCCCGCATTTTGCGAGATGGTCGGACTGGGTGCGCGGCGCCTGCTGGATCAGCCGCTCACCGTCTTGCACGCACCCGCGGCGCTGGAGCAGGCCGCGCGGCGCGCGCTCGAAAGCGCCATCACCATCCGGCTGGACGGCATTGCCGTGTGTGCGGCCCCGGGCCGGGAGTGCGGCCTGGATTTGCTCGTGAGCGCCGCGGGCGGTGCGCAGGTTCTGCTGGAGGCGCGGCCGACGTCCGTGCAGGTTCCATCGTCGCGCCTGTCCGAATCCTTGCGCGGCTTCGCGCACGAGATCAGGAACCCGCTCGCGGCGATTTCCGGTGCCGCGCAGTTGCTGCAGCAGGGCGAGCGCGATCCGCAACGCGCGCAACTCGCCGGGCTGATCCGCGATGAAGCCGCGCGGCTGACCACCCTCGCCGCGCGCCTGCTTGGCACCCGGACCGAAATGGCCACGCGCGCGATCAACGTGCACGCAATGTTGGAGCGCGTTGCGGAACTCCTGCAAGCCGAGCGCGCGGACGTGCAGGTGGTGCGCGACTACGATCCCAGCCTGCCGGCGCTGCATGGCGATCCGGACCGGCTGCTGCAGGTGCTGCTGAATCTCACCCGCAACGCGACTGAAGCAAACGCGCACCGCATCGTCCTGCGCAGCCGCGCCGAAGCGGGATTGCGCAACGCGATCGGGCAAGCGGTGCCGGCGCTGCGGATCGAGGTCGAGGACGACGGCGAAGGCGTGCCGGCGCAGATCGAATCCACGCTGTTCGAGCCGATGGTGTCGGGCCGCGCGAACGGCAGCGGCCTTGGCCTGGCGCTTGCGCGCGAGATCGTGCGCGAACACGGCGGTGAGCTGGGCTTCCAGCGCAAGTCCGGCGCAACCTGCTTCGCGCTCGTTTTGCCGCGCCATGCACGCGCTCGGGAGATTGCCCATGCATGACATCTGGCTGGTGGACGACGATCGCGGCGTGCGGCTGGTGCTCGGCACCGCGCTGCGCAACGCGGGTTTCGCGCTCACCGAGTTCGACAACGCCGAAGCCGCGCAGCGCGCGTTGCAGCGTAGTGCGCCGGCATTGCTGATCACCGACGTGCGCCTGCCTCAGGCCGATGGCCTGCACCTGCTGAGTGCGGCGAAAGCCTTGCATCCGCATCTGCCGGTGATCGTGATGAGCGCCTGGACCGATGTCGGCAGCACCGCCGCGGCGTTCCGTGCGGGCGCATTCGACTATCTGCCCAAGCCGTTCGATCTGGAACAGGCGGTGGCGAGCGCGCAACGCGCGCTGGAATCAGCGCCGGCTGCGGCAGCGATCTCGGCGAGAAGCGACGAACCTGCATTGCTCGGGCACAGCGCGCCGATGCGCGAGGTATTCCGGCTGATCGGCCGGGTGGCGCCCAGCGACCTCAACGTGCTGGTGACCGGCGAGACTGGAACCGGCAAGGAACTGGTCGCGCGCGCGTTGCATCGCGAGAGTGCGCGCAGCGCTCGGCCGTTCGTGGCGCTCAACACGGCGGCGATCCCGGCCGAACTGCTGGAAAGCGAATTGTTCGGCCACGAAGCGGGCGCGTTCACCGGGGCGCAGCGGCGCACGCTCGGTCGTTTCGAACAGGCTCAAGGTGGCACGCTGTTCCTGGACGAGATCGGCGACATGCCGCTGGCGCTGCAGACGCGCCTGCTGCGCGTGCTGGCCGGCGGCGAGTTCTATCGGGTCGGCGGGCGCGAACTGATCCGCAGCGACGTGCGCGTCATCGCCGCCACCCACCAGGATCTCGACGCGAAGGTCGCGCGCGGCGAATTCCGCGCCGACCTCAAGCACCGGCTGGACGTGGTGCGTATCCACCTGCCCGCGCTGCGCGAACGCCGCGAGGACATCGCGCCGTTCGCGAAACACTTCCTGGAAAACGCCGCGCGCGAATTCAACCTGCCGCGAAAACAGTTCGCGTCGGCTGCGCTGCACGCGCTCGGCAAGCGCGAGTTCCCCGGCAACGTGCGCGAACTGGAGAACCTGTGCCGGCGCCTGGCGGTGATCGCGCCGGGCGCGCAGATCCGTCGCGAAGACCTGGATGCGCAGGGCGCGGCGTCGAGCACATCCGGTGCGGAGAATTGGGAAGCCGCACTGCGCGACTGGGCGCAACGGCAACTTGCGCAAGGTCGCGCCGGGCTGCACGCGCAAGCGCGCGAAAAGTTCGAGCGCGCGCTGTTCGACGCGGCGCTCGCCGAGCACGGCGGACATCGCCAGCGCGCCGCGGCAGCGCTGGGGCTGGGGCGGAACACGCTGACGCGTAAACTGGGAAGCTCGCGCCCGCGGCGCGGGAAGGATTCCAAATGACCGATGCGATCCACCTGCGCGATGCAACGCGCGCCGATATTCCCTTCCTCGTCGAAAGCAACGCGGCGATGGCGCTGGAGACCGAGCACAAGACGCTGGACACCCAGGTGCTGGCGCGCGGGGTGGCCGCGGTGTTTGACGATCCGCGCCGCGGCTTCTACCTGATCGCCGAACACGACGGTGCGCCGGCCGGGTGCCTGTTGATCACGTACGAATGGAGCGACTGGCGCAATGGCGACTGGTGGTGGTTCCAGAGCGTGTACGTGGTGCCCGCGGCACGGCGCGGCGGCGTGTTCCGCGCGCTGTACGCGGAAGTGGAGCGGCGTGCGCGCGCAACCCCGGACGTGATCGGCTTGCGCCTGTACGTCGAGCGCGACAACGTGCGCGCGCAGAACACCTATGCTTCGCTCGGCATGGAAGAGGAGGCGTACCGGATGTTCGCGCGCAGCTTCATTGACCTTCATGCACCGGGAGAGCCGCGATGATCCCGCAACAACGCCGCGTGGCCGTGCTGGGCGGCACGCGCATTCCGTTCTGCAAGCGTGACACCGCTTACGCCGATCTCGGCAACATGGGGATGTCGGTGAAGGTGCTGGGCGCGCTGGTCGAGAAGTTCGGCCTGCAAGGCGTCGAGCTGGGCGAGGTCGCCTTCGGCGCGGTGATGAAGCATCCGGCCGACTGGAACCTCGCGCGCGAGGCCGCGCAATCCTCAGGCTTGGCGATGACCACGCCCGGCATCACCACCGCGCGCGCCTGCGGCACGTCGCTCGACAATGCAATCCTGGTCGCGCAGAAAATCGCGAGCGGACAGATCGAAGCGGGTATCGGCGGCGGTTCGGATACCACCAGCCAGGTTCCGATCACGTATTCGAATCGGCTGCAACAACGATTGCTCGATCTCAACAGCGCGCGCACGTTTGGCGAGAAGTTCAAGGCGGCCACGCGCGGGTTCTCCCTGCGCGAACTGAAACCCGCGGTGCCCGGCGTGGTCGAGCCACGCACCGGCCTGTCAATGGGCGAGCACTGCGAGTTGATGGCGAAGCAATGGAAGATCGGCCGCGCCGAGCAGGACGAGTGGGCCCTGCAAAGCCATCGCAAACTCGCGGCTGCGTACGACGCGGGGTTCTTCGACGATCTCGTCGTGCCGTTCCGCGGCGTGATGCGCGACAACCTGCTGCGCGCCGATACCACTCTCGAAAAACTCGCCACTTTGAAACCGGCGTTCGATCGCACGTCGGGCCAGGGCACGTTGACTGCCGGGAATTCATCCGCGTTGTCCGATGGCGCGGCGGCGGTGCTGCTGGCGAGCGAAGAATGGGCCGCGCAGCGCGGCCTGCCGGTGCTCGCGTATCTCACCTTCGCGGAGGTCGCGGGCGTGGATTACGTGCACGGCGAAGGCCTGCTGATGGCGCCGACCATCGCGGTGCCGCGCATGCTCGATCGCGCAGGATTGACGCTGCAGGATTTCGACTACTACGAAATCCACGAAGCCTTCGCCGCGCAGGTGCTGTGCCAGCTGCGCGCGTGGGAATCGGCCGATTACTGCCGCGAGCGGCTGGGCAAGCCGCAACCGCTGGGTTCGATCGATCCCGCCAAGATCAACGTGCACGGGTCGAGTCTCGCGACCGGCCACCCGTTTGCCGCGACCGGCGCGCGCATCGTGGCGACGCTGGCGAAACTGCTGGCGCAGCGCGGTTCCGGCCGCGGACTGATTTCGATCTGCACGGCGGGCGGGATGGGCGTGGTGGCGATCATGGAACGATGACGCGTAGGGCGGACATCGTCCGCCGCGGCGGGCAATGCCCGCCCTACATCACCGCACCGAAAACAGGGTCGGCTTCCAATCGCCGCTGACATAGGATTCGCGGCGGCGGCGATGCATGCGTTCGATGGATTCCTGCCGGCGTGCCTCGGCCCAGTCCACGCGCTGCACGGTCAACGTGGCGGGATCCACGCCGTGGCGATGCGCTTCCTGCTCGCGCCAGGCAGTGAAATCCTCGTAGGCTTCGATTTCGAAGCGCAGCTCCTGCCGGCACAACTCGATCATGATCGCGTCGTCGAGGAAGCCGAGCGCCGGCACCGTGTCGGGGATGAAGTCCACCGGATCGGCCAGGTACGCGAGCACCGCCAGCACGCGCTGGCAGTCCTCTGCGGGCATGCCGAAGCCGGCGTCGGTCGCCATGCCGATCATGGACTCGACCGTGTCCAGCCGTTCGCGGATGAAGGACGGCACTTGCGTGCTCTGGATTTCCTCCAGCAGCTTGCGGGCGGCAGCGATGATGTCCGAACCCTCGCGAGCCTTGGCCGAATCCTGCGCCTGCCGCATGGCCTGGGTGAAATGGCCGAGGTCGTCGTCACTGAGGGTGAGTTGGATGTCCAGCGCCATGGTCGTTCTCGCGAGCGGATGAGCGCGCCAGCGTAACCAGCGGCCCGAGGGCCGTCAAATGCCGCGAAAACCGGGGCGAGGCGGCGGCGCCGGCGCCAGTTTTCAATTCTCCACAATTGGCGGGCGTCCGATCGGGGCCGGCAAGGTTAACGTCGCGCACCATGGCCGAAGTCCTCGCCACCTTGCGTGACCTCGCACGGATCTGCCGCGATGGCGAGAGGCTGTACCACACGGCGGCAGTGCGGATGCGCAGCCCCGCGCTGCGCGAACTGGCGAGGGAAGTGGGCCGGATGCGCGGGGAACTGCATCGCGAGTTCACGTTGCTGCTGAGGGCGCGCGGTGCACCGGCTGCCGGTGGCACGCTCTATGGCGGGGCCCGCAAGACGTGCGCGAACCTGCGCGCGCGCTTCAGCGATCGTGATCGCGTGTACGTCGCCGAGCTGGAGAACATCGAGGATCGCCTGCTGCACGCGATGGAACGCGCAACACTGCATCTTGCGCCCGACGACACGCTGGCATTCGTGCGCCTCCACCTGCCGGCCGCGCGTGCCACGCACGAACGCATGCGTGCGCTGAAAAATGAATTGAGCAACGCCGAGCCTGCCTAGTGCAGGCCGCGTTGCGCAGGTGGGGCACGCGCCTCAACAGCCTCTTGCGATCCGGCGCATCCGCCACTCGGCTTGCGCGAGGTGCCGTCCATAGCGCGCTTGCACCGCGCCCTGCAGCGCGTCGGCGACCATGCGCGCTTCCAGCACGGGATCGCGACGCAGCCGTGCCCATACGCGACTGATCCCTGCCCGGCCCTGCCGCAAGCGACCCTGCACGAGGTCGCGATTCAGCCACGCACTCGTCAGCCGGTTCACAGCGGAATCCTCGCACCGAGCGCGGCTTCACCCAGCGCCTTGGGCGTCCAGTGCAGCAGATCGCCTTCTTCGGGCGCCGCGAGCGGATCATCCGGAAGATGATGCGGCTCACCCGGCGGCTGGTCCTGGTCGGGCATGGGTCCGGTCGGCTGCCTGGCCGGGGGCAGCGGCTGCTTCGCCGGCGGCGGAAGGTAATCGGGTTCCTGGTGCATGCGCGAAAACGGCGCAGACGCGTGCCGCGCCTGCGCCGATGCTCCGTGGCTCATTCCTCTTCTTCGCTGCTGGCGCGATGCCGGCCGGAAGCTTGTTGCGAGTGGTTGGACTGCGAGCGACCGGGCGCGCTGCGCGAGCTGTTGCCGTTCGAACGCGGACGCGAGGCGCTTTGCGAACTGCGCTGGGAACCATGCTGGCCGGATTTCGACGAGGACTGCTTCGTCATGAGTGACAAACTCCATTCCATTGGGTTTACGAGAACGGCGGGGTCGCGGATCCCGGTGCATCCGATGCGAGCTTGCGTCCTTGCCTTGGGGGGAACCATCGCAACAGGGGGATTGCAACGGTGGGGAACCTGCCTTGGTTGTCTTTGCCGGCCTTGGCTTGTGGGATCCGCGACGCTCCGCCGCGCAGATTTGTCTCAAGACACGTGCCAAGCCGGCGCACCGCTCCGCGCCTTGTCCGACAAGGGCTTGCGCGCAGGCCCGGCGCGGACGCGTTGCAATTTGCAAAACCGTCACATTCCCGATTGCAAAATGCCGCGCAACTGAACTCGCGCCGGCTTGCAGCGGGAGCCACGCGGAAGTTTTGCCATCCTGCCGCGCCATGGAAGCCGCGGCGCAATCCGATTCGCCACGGACGAGGCACGCACATCTGCGCGCAGGCGGCAGAGTGTGAAACCGGTCGTGGATCGCGGACGATCTGCGGCGCACATTGAACCTGCATGGACGCGCGATACGGAGCGGCGATGGACACCAACGAGGCGCGCGTGGAACTGCCAGCACCCGAGCGTCAGCCGGAAGACCGGCCACGTGCGCGCGTGCTGGTGGTGGATGACGAAGCGGCCATCCGCAAGACCTTCCGTTACTGCCTCGAGGATGCCGGTTGCGAAGTCACCTGCGCCGACAGCGCCGAGGTGGCGGAGAGCCTGGTGCAGCGGATGGTGTTCGACCTGTGCCTGCTCGACCTGCGGCTCGGCAATGCCTCGGGCATCGAGCTGCTGCCAGTGCTGCGCAGCGCCGCGCCGTGGATGCGGATCATCATGGTCACCGCGCATTCCTCGATCGACAACGCGGTATCGGCGATGCGCGCCGGCGCTTCCGATTACGTGATCAAGCCGTGCTCGTGCGAACAGCTGCGCGCGGCGGCCGAGCGCCAGCTCAGCGCGCAGCGCATGGAATTGCGCCTGGAGGAACTGGAACGCACCGCCGGCGCCAATGAAGCCGACGACGCGCTGGCCAGCCGCTCGCCGGCCATGCGGCAGATCGTGGACACCGCGCAGAGCGCGGCCTCGGCGGACGTCACCGTGCTGCTGCTCGGCGAGAGCGGCACGGGAAAGGGCATGCTTGCGCGCGCGATCCATCGCTGGAGCAAGCGCGCGCAAGGTCCGTTCGTGACGGTGAACGCGCCATCGCTGTCGCCGACCCTGTTCGAGAGCGAATTGTTCGGCCATCGCCGCGGCGCCTTCACCGGCGCGGTGCAGAACGCCGCCGGCCGGGTCAGCCAGGCCGACGGCGGAACCTTGTTCGTGGATGAAATCGGCGACGTGCCGATGGACCTGCAATCCAAATTGCTGCGCTTCATGCAGGATCGCGAATACGAACGCGTGGGCGATCCGGTCACCCGCCGCGCCGACGTGCGTTTGATCGCCGCGACCAACCACGACCTCAAGCAGCGGGTCGCCGAGGGCGCGTTCCGCGAGGACCTGCTGTATCGCCTGAACGTGATCGCCTTGCGCCTGCCCGCATTGCGTGAACGCGTCGAGGACATCCTGCCGCTGGCCGAACGCTTCCTCGCCGGCTTCGTCGCCGCGCACGGCCGGCACGCGCGCGGCTTCGCCGACTCCGCGCGCCGCGCGCTGGTCGGCTACCGCTGGCCGGGCAACGTGCGCGAACTGCGCAACGTGATCGAGCGCGCGTCGATCCTCTGCAACGAGCCGAGCATCGAGGCGCATCATCTGGCACTGGGCGATACGGTCGCAGAACCCGCGGCGCCGAGCTACCTGCCGCAAACGCTGGACGAATTGGAACGCGTGCACATCCAGAGCGTGCTGGCGCGCGCCGACACGCTGGAGAACGCCGCGCACACGCTGGGCATCGACGTCTCCACGCTGTACCGCAAACGCAAGCGCTACGGGATATGACTACCGGGAAGCCATGAGACTCAAGCACGCCATCCTGTTGAGCCACGGCACCTTCCTGGTGCTGGCCACGGCCGGGGTGGTGTCGTTCTGCGTGCTGCTCACCCATTTCGGCCAGCTCACGCGCACTGCGGAATGGCTGTTGTGGCTGGGCGGGATGGCGCTGATCCTGGCGGCGGTGTGGTTGAGCCTGCGCCTGGCTGCCGACATCGCGCATCCGCTGGAGCGGATCGCGTCGGCCACGCGCTCGATTTCGGCGGGACGCTTCGACGTGCGCGTGGGCGGCGCCGGCTACAGCGAGGGCGACACGCTCGGCGCGACCTTCAACGAAATGGCCGAAGCGCTGGCCGCGTTTCACGCCAGCGACGTGAACCGGCTGCTCTCCGAACAGCGCCGCAATGAGACCGTCCTCAACAGCATCGACGACGGGCTGGTGATCCTGGACGAGGCCGCGCGGATCGAACGCCTCAATCCGATCGCCGCGCGCCAGTTCGGCACGCGCAGCGAGGACGCGCTCGGCAAGCGCCTCGACGAAGTGCTGCGACGCGACGACCTCGACGCGCACGCGCGGCTGTGCATGCAGCGCGTGCATCCGGCCGGCCACGCCGCCGCGATCGAGCTGAGCCTGGGCGAAGGCGTGCTGCGACGCGAATTGCGCTGCAGTTTCATGCCGTTCGTGGACAGCCGCCCGGGCCTGGTGCTGGTGGTGCGCGATGTCACCGCCGAGCGGCGCTTCGCGCGCGAACGCAACGAATTCGTGCTGCGCGCCTCGCACGAACTGCGCACGCCGCTGACCGGGTTGCGGATGGCGCTGGACATCCTCAGCGAACGCGCGCGTTTCGCGCCGGATTCGCGCGAAGCCGACCTGATGCAGACCCTGCGCGAGGAAACCACGCGGCTGACCACGTTGCTGCACCACCTGCTGGATCTTTCGCGTCCGCGCGGCCCGCTGAAGCTCGCTCAGCCGTGCCGGCCCGAACGCGCCGCGCACTCGGCCTTGCAGCGGTTCGCGGCGCGCGCACTGGCGCGCCGGATCGAGCTGCGCGGCCAGATCGAACCCGATCTTCCCGAGCTGAGGCTGGATGCCGCCGAATGCGATCGCGTGCTGGATGCGCTGCTGGACAACGCATTGCGCTACACGCCGGCGGGCGGGCGCATCCTGCTCTCACTGGCGATGGCGAGCGACAACAACGAGCTGGAGCTGTGCGTCGCCGACAGCGGCGAGGGCATCCCCGCGCACGAATTGCAGCGCATCTTCGATCCGTTCGTCCAGGTCGGCGACAAGCACGGCACCTCGGGGCTTGGCCTGACGATCTGCCGCGAAATCGTCGAGCGCGCCGGCGGCCGCATCGAGGCGCAGTCCATGCCGGGCGTGGAAACGCGGTTCTGCATCCACCTGCCGCTGCAGGTTGGTTCCGGCACCGGCGAAATGGCGGCGGTCTGAGCGTTACAGGAAGCCCTGCACCCCCGCGCCGAACGCGGTGATGAAACGCGTGACGATCGCGGTCAGCGACAGGTTCACTTCCGGGAAATCGCCGACCGACTCGTAGCACTTCGAGAAATCCGGATCGCTGGGCGGCAGCGGATCGCAGCCGGGCTTCAATTCGTAGGCGGTGGCGTAATCCCACGGCCACAGGTCGAAGATCGGCAGGTGCCGCGAGACTTCCCCGATGGCGTTGCTGACGTCCCCGATCACCGGGATCGGATGGCGCGGCGCGATCAGCCAGGCGTTCTGCGGCTGCGTCGCACCCACGATCGATGCGCGAACGGCGGCCGCGAATTTCCGGTCGTACACGATCACGCCGGATTCGGTGTTGTAGTTGGACGAGCGCGGATCGAAGTTGTGCGAGCCGACCATCGCCACGTCATCGTCCACCACCAGCGACTTGGCGTGCAGGCTGACGCGGGGGCCGAAATCCTCCAGCTTGATCGGCACCGCGCCGCGGCGGCCGCCCATCGCCGCGGCGGCGTTCTCGCCGGAAAGCGTCGCGTAGTTGGCGATCATCTGCGGTGCGTCCAGCGGATCGGGCTTCAATTCGTGGATGTCGAAGCCGTAGTCCACCAGGAACTTCTTGCGGTGCTTGTAGGAGAGCGCATACACCGGCAGCGCGTCGGTGGAAGCCAGCGAATTGGTGGACACCAGCACGTGCACCGGCGGTCGTTTCTTGTGCAGCGCCTCGAAGATGTCGCCGGCGCGGTCGGTCAGCACCAGGTATGGCGTCTGCAAGACCACTTCATGCTGCGCGCCGGCCAGCAGCCGCATCAGGTCGCGGGTCAGCTCCTTGGCGTCGTGGCCATGCACGGCCTTGGTCTTGGACGGCAGGTCGTAGAAATAATTCACGCGACCCACGGCCATGCTGCCGTCGGTGAAGTGCGTGCGCAGGAAGTCGGGATCCTCGGCCTCGGCCTGCACGCGCGCCACGCGCTGCGGGTTGCCGTACACCGGCGTCACCCAGCGCGGCGCGTCGTAAGGGTGCTCCAGGATGCGCGCGTTGGCATCGCGCAGGTGCGTCAGCGGCACCGAGCGCTTGTGGTTCCAGAAGATCTCGAAACTCTCGGCCATCTGGCGCGCGGCCGGCCCCGCGATCAGCGCGTCGCGGTCGAGGAAATCGAGCTGCGGATCCCAGTCGTAATAGCGGTCTTCGTAATTGCGCCCGCCGGTGATGCCCACTTCGTCGTCGACCAGGAACAGCTTGTTGTGCATGCGCTGGTTGAAGCGCGCGAGGCAGCACAGCACGCTGGCGGTGTATTCGGCGAAGTTGCTGCGCGCCTTGTCGAAGGTCGGGTTGTAGAGGCGGATCTCCAGGTTGTTGCTGGCGCGCGCCAGCCGCGAAAGCAGCGCCGGATCGTTCAACGAACCCAGCTGGTCGGCGAGGATGCGCACCTTCACGCCGCGCCGCGCGGCGTTCACCAGTTCGTCCAGCACCAGCAGGCCGGCATCGTCCCTGGCCCAGATGTAGGTCTGGATGTCGATGGACTTGCGCGCGGCGCGGATCAGGTTGATGCGCGCGACCAGCGCGTCCTCGCCCACTTCCAGCAGCGTGGCCTCGTTGTGCGGATGCTGCGGATCCGATTGCGCGATCGCGGCCCTGGCCTGGTCGATGAACGGCGAGGGCAGCGCGCAGGCATCGGCGCGGTGGCAGTCCAGCCTGCGATCCACGCTGGCGGCGACGATCGCGTCCGCGCGATGGATGCGCCTGGGCGACAGCGGCACGCAGCCGCCCAGCAGCACGGCCAGCGCACACAGCAACAGCAGGTGGCGTCGCAACGTCATCGCTCGGACTCCCCGGCGCATCCGATCCTAACCCGGTTCGCCGAGGACGATGTTCAAGTCCAGCGCCACCTTGTCCGACAACAACGCGCGGTGCGCGCGCATGCCGAACGCGCTGCGCGACAGCCAGCCCTGCAGGCGGATCGCGCAGGTCAGCGGTCGCTGCGGGCACCCGGAAGGCTGCAATGTGAATTGGACCTGGCCACGCTCGCCGTGCAGGTCGAGGATGCCCTCCAGCGTGCCGCCCTCGCGCAGCAGCGCGTCGGCGAACGGCAACGACACGAAATGGATGCGCGGATACTGCGCCACGTCGAAGAAGCCTGGCCCGCGCGCTTCCTCGAGCGCATGGCTGTCGTCCATCTGCAGGCTGCCCGCATCGATCCACGCGTCGACCACGTCGCGGCCGGCATCGTTGCGGCGCAACTGCCCGTAGACCGCATCGAAATGACCGCGCTCGTGGGTGAACCACAGCGTGCGCACGCTGAATTGCACGAAGGAATGTTCGCTGCTGATCGGCCAGGTCTGCGGTGCATCCGCGTGGGCGGCGAGCGCCAGCGCCAGTCCGATCGCCGCGACACCGCGGTGGATCATGGCGACCAGAAGGCGCGCAGGCGCGCGCTGCCGGGCTCGAATCCGGCCTCGCCCAATTCGATCCAGGCCAGTCCCGCGGGTGGCATGCCGCGTGCGCGATCGGAACGTCCCTGGGTGAGGAAGGCCAGCAATTGCTCCATGCCGGGATTATGGCCGACCAGCAGCACGCTCTGCGCAAGCGTGGCGTGCTGTTCCAGCAGTGCGATCAGCGTGCCGGGCGTGGCCTCGTAGATTTCGCCGAGGAACCGCGGCGCGGGCGCCTGCGCGCCGAACACGTCCAGCACGCGTTCCACCGTCATCTGCGCGCGCCGTGCCGGCGAACACAACACCGCGTCGAAGGCTGCGCCCTGCGCGTGCAGCCACGCGCCGGCGTCGCGGGCTTCGGCTTCGCCACGCAGGCTCAACGGGCGCGCGCGATCGCTGCTCCCGAGTGCGATCTGCATCGCCTCGGCATGTCTCAGCAGGATCAACTCACGCATGGCGGTAACCGGGAATCAAAAATCAAGTTCAGTAGGGCGGGCACCGCCCGCCAATATCGGATTCGCGCACACGGCGGACCTTGTCCGTCCTACGGCCCGCCCGCGCTGGAGGCCGGCGCGGCTTGCGGCTGCGGCGGTTGCCAGTCGGCAGGGGCCTCGGTGGGAATGCCATTGGTGCGCAGGGTCGACAACACCAGGCTCAATTCGGTGCCGCCGCTGCGCGCCGCATCCAGCAAGGGCTGCGCGATCTTGTCGTCGTTCATCGCCTTCATGCCGAGCACGCCGTAATTCTCCATCTGCCAGGCGAGGTCGCGGGACTGCTTGTCGGTGGCGGCCTTGGCGGCCGGATCGAGCTCGCCCTGGATGTGCAGGCCCACCGCGCGCCCCATCGGGCTGCTGCCCCACTGCAGGAGGTGTGCGGCTTTCAGGCAGTCGCTCTTCAACGCGTCGTCCTTGGATGCGCGCTCCGCGCTGCACAGCTGCAACACCGGTTGCAGCGACGGCCGCGGTTGCTGGTTGGTGATGCCGACGGCGATCAGCAATTCCACGCCCAGTGCGGTGGTCGGATCGCCTTGCTGCGCACCGGCCATGGTGTCGGGCAGCGGCGGCAGCGTGCCGACGCCCATCGCCACGCCCTGCAACTCGACGCCGAAATAGTCGTCGTAGGTTTTCGCAGCGGCGGCCTTGGCCAGCGCGGCGCGCACGCCGGCGTCGTCCTTCTTGATCGCCGCCAGGTCCATCGCCAGCATCCACGCCGCGGCGTTTCCGGGTACCTGCTTTTGCAGGCTCGCGAATGCATCGGCGTTCGGGCAGTGATCGGCCTGGGCATCGCAATCGGCCAGTTGCGCCCAGGTGACGGCCGCCCCCGCGTGCGGCGCCTTGGCCGCGCGCGTGATCAGGTCGTGATAGCTCAGGCCTTGCGGCTGATCCGGCAGCGGTCGCGCCAGCAGCGCGGCGCCGAGCAGGTGTTCGGCGTCGCCGCGCAACGCGAGCACGCTGACCAGATCCTTCTGGTACTGCATGAGCGCCATGATGCGCGCCTGGTCGGCCGGGGAAGGCGCGCTCGATGCGCTCGCGGGCGCGCTGCTTTGCGCGGATGCAGGCTTCGCCGCAGCCTTGGACTTGTGCGTGTGCTTGGTGGCCGCCTGCGCGCCGAAAGCGAGCAATGCTGTGGCGAGGGCGATCGTCAGGAGGTGGCGACGCATGGCGCGATTTCCGTGGTGAAGTGAGATGAAGCTAGGCCGGGCAGGTCGAAGCCATTGCGCTTACGCTATGCCACCGAAGGCATAGCGTGCAATGGCTGAGGGTGAGGCATGGACGCCGATCGGATGGCGCACCATGGACGGTTGCTTGCCATTTCGCTGCTGGCGCGTACGCGGTTTCATGCGGAGACTCCCAAGGCTTCGCGCATGAACTCCGGTTGCGCCAGTGCTCCACGATGGATGTCGGCGTTGTAATAGCGCGTGGCGAACGCCTTGTTCTTCGCGTCCTGTTCGCGGAATGCGGAAAGCTCGCCGCCCTTGCGCGCCATGGTGCAACTCCACCAGCCGGTCGGGTAACACGGCTGCGGGAACGGCAGCGTGCGCACCGCGTTGAAGCCGGCCTTGCGCATTTCCTTGCGCATGGACTTGATGAGTTCCAGGTGCGCGATCGGCGATTCGGATTGCTGCACCAGGATGCCGCCCTGCCCCAGTGCGCGGAAACACGATGCGTAGAACGCGGCATTGAACAGGCCTTCCGCCGGCCCGACCGGATCGGTCGAATCCACGATCACCACGTCCACGGAGCCCGGCGCGCAATCGGCCATGTACTTGATGCCGTCGTCGAACAGCAGTTGCGCGCGCGGATCGTTGTTCGAATCGCACAGCTCCGGGAAATACTGCTCGGCCAGCCGCGTCACGCGCTCGTCGATCTCGACCTGCACCGCCTGCTCGACGTCCTTGTGGCGCAGCACTTCGCGCAGCGTGCCGCAATCGCCACCGCCGATCACCACCACGCGCTTCGGCTGCGCATGCGTGAACAGCGCCGGGTGCGACATCATCTCGTGATAAAGAAAGTTGTCGCGGCTGGTCAGCATGATGCAACCGTCGATCACCATCAGGTTGCCCCAATCAGTGGTCTGGTAGATCTCGATGTTCTGGAACTGCGTCTTCTCGGCGTGCAGTTGCCGCTCGGTGCGGAATCCGATCGAGGAACCGGACGCGGCGTGCGCTTCGGTGAACCAGCTGAGCTGCGGCATGACGATCCTGGGTCTGCGGCAAGGTGAACCTGTGATTTTAGCGGTTGCCGCGTATGCGAGCGCTACAATTGCCGTCGATCCTCCAACTCCGTTCGCGCTGAGCGTAACGAGCGCCAAGCGAGTGGAGTCGAAGCGCATGGCCCTTCGACTCTGGCCCTGGCGGGCCTACGCTCAAGGCGAACGGCACTTTTGCACTGCTTTAGGAATCGCAATGCCCGACTGGAGCCTGGACGACGCCCGCCGCATGTATTCGGTCGCGCACTGGAGCGATGGCTACGTCGGCATCGACGCGCACGGCCGTGCGGAAATGCGTCCACGCGGAGAGAATGGCCCGGCGATCGCGCTGGACGAGGCGGTCGCACGCGCGAAGGAACTGGGCGCGCGCCTGCCGCTGCTGCTGCGCTTTCCCGACATCCTGCTCGACCGTCGTGCGAAGTTGCGCGCGGCCTTCGTGGACGCGATGCGCGAGCGCGACTACCGCGGCGGCTACACCGCGCTGTATCCGATCAAGGTCAACCAGCAACGCGCGGTCGCCGGCACACTGGCAGGCGGCGAAGGCTTCGGACTGGAAGCCGGTTCCAAGCCGGAATTGCTGGCCGTACTCGGGCTGGCGCAACCCGGCTCCACGGTCGTGTGCAACGGCTACAAGGATGCCGACTACATCCGCCTCGCCCTGATCGGCCGCAAGCTCGGGCTGGACGTGATCATCGTGATCGAGAAGCCGTCCGAACTCGAACACGTGATCGAGCAGTCGCGCGCATTGAACATCGAACCGAAACTCGGCGTGCGGGTACGGCTGGCATCCATCGGCGCCGGCAAGTGGCAGAACACCGGCGGCGACAAGGGCAAGTTCGGGCTGACCCCGAAGCAGTTGCTCGCGCTCGCGGACAAACTGAAGTCGGCGAACCTCGCGCACACGCTGCGCCTGCTGCACTTCCACATGGGCTCGCAGATTTCCAACCTGCGCGACATCGCCAACGGCATGCGCGAGGCGGTGCGGCATTTCGCCGAACTGCGCGCGCTTGGCCTGCCGCTGGATCACGTGGACGTGGGCGGCGGCCTCGGCGTGGATTATGAAGGCACGCGCTCGCGCAGCGAATGTTCGATCAACTACGACCTCGACCAGTACGCGCGCGCGATCGTCGAGCCATTGTTCGCGGCATGCGCTGAAATGGGCCTGGAACATCCGCACGTGCTGACCGAATCGGGTCGCGCGATGACCGCGCATCATGCGGTGCTGGTGGTGAATGTCAGCGAGGTGGAGCGCGCGCCGGCAGGAGAAATCGCGGCGAAGGGTTCCAGCGAACCGCAGGTCTTGCGTGCGCTGCGCGCCACGCATGCTGCGTTGGACACTCGCCCGGTACTGGAAGTCTGGCACGAGGCGCAACACCTGCTGGCCGAAGGCCAGGCGCAGTACGCGCAAGGCGCGCTGGATCTGGCTGCGCGCGCGAAGCTGGATGATTTCTATTACGCGATCGCGCACGCCGTGCGCGATCGGCTGAAGCCGGAGGAGCGCGCGCATCGCGAAGTGCTGGACCAGCTCGACGCGAAACTCGTCGACAAGGTGTTCTGCAACTTCTCGGTGTTCGAGTCCATTCCGGACGTGTGGGCGATCGACCAGGTGTTCCCGATCATGCCGCTGACGCGGCTGGACGAGGAGCCCACGCGGCGCGGCACGCTGGCCGACCTCACCTGCGATTCGGACGGCCGCGTGGACCAGTACGTGGATTCGGAAGGGCTGGACGTCAGCCTGCCTTTGCACGAGTTGCGCAAGGACGAACCGTATCGCCTCGGCATCTTCCTGGTCGGCGCGTACCAGGAAACCCTGGGCGACATCCACAACCTGTTCGGCGACACCGATGCGGTGAACGTGCGGATCGCGAACGGCGGCTTCGAACTGGACGGGCTGCGCCGCGGCGACGGTTCCGACATGCTGCTCGATTATGTAGGTTACAAACTCGACGATTTGCGCGCGGCTTATCGCGACAAAATCATGACGGGGCGCTTGTCATCCGAAGAAGCACAACGCTTGGAAGCCGCGCTGGAAGCGGGGTTGACGGGATACACCTATCTGCAAGAGATGTAAGGGGGCATTGCCCGCCGTCATTTGTCGTGATGCCGCGGCGGACGGTGTCCGCCCTACGCTTCGCGCGCGACCACGGAGCTCCTGGCCAACGACGGCAACCCTGGCGTCCCCTCAGGGCCGGTTGCCTTGGGAATCCCGCGCCACCTGAAGCCCCGCCGCCGACTGGCTGACCGGCATCACTTCGATGCGGTTGATGTTGAGATGTGCGGGAAGATTGGCGATCCACCACACCGTCTGCGCGATGTCCTCGCCGGTGATCGGATGCGCGCCGCCGTAGAGCTTGTCGGACGCGGCCTGGTCGCCGCCGGTGCGCACCAGCGTGAATTCGGTTTCGGCCATACCCGGTTCGACGGAAGTCACGCGCACGCCCTTGCCGTGCAGGTCGGTGCGCAGCCCCAGCGAGAACTGGGTGACGAAAGCCTTGGTGCCGCCGTACACGTTGCCGCCGAAATACGGATACGTGCCGGAAATCGAACTGATGTTGACGATCGCGCCGCGCCGCTCGATCAGTTGCGGCAGCAGCAGGCGGGTCAGCGTGACCAGCGCGGTGATGTTGGTGTCGATCATCTGCCGCCATTGAACGAGGTCGGCTTCCTGCGCGGGTGCGGTGCCGAGCGCAAGTCCCGCATTGTTCACCAGCACGTCGATGCTTCGAAAGTCTTCCGGCAGTGCAGCGAGTGCGCTGCGCATCGCCGCTTCATCGCGGATGTCGAACGCGGCCGTGTGCACGCGCTCGCTGCCGAAGCGCTCGACCAGGTTCTGCAAACGATCCGCGCGTCGCGCGCAGGCGATCACGCGCCAGCCGTTCTGCGCGAACAACGCCGCGATGGCGGCGCCGAAGCCGGAGGATGCACCAGTAACGAGGATGGTTTTGCCCATCTTCCTATTTTTCCTTCAACGCGATCGCGTGGATGCCGGCGGACGACAGTCGCTGCTTCGCCGCTTCCAGGTCGGTCGCGGACGCAAACGGGCCGAGACGCACACGGTGCCAGGTCTGCCCGTTGATGTTCACCGGCTGCACGTTGGCGGTGAAACCCTGCAGCGCGAGCTTGGCCTTCATGCTGTCGGCGTCGGCACTGCTCGGGAACGAGCCGACCTGCAGGAGGTATCCCGTGCCGCCGTTCGCGCTGCTGTTGCTCGACGTCGCGGAACCGGCATTGTTCGCGGCGGCGGCCTTCTGCTGTTCGGCCTTCGCCTGCGCGGACAATTGCGCGTCCGGAATCACCACTTCCTTTTCCGGCAGCACCGAATAGAAGTCGAACGTCGGCTTGGACGTGTCCTTCGCCGCCTGGTCGGCGATGCCCGGCGCGCTGGCCTGCGGTGCGGTCGCTTGCGGATTCGGTTGCGGCTGGTCGTGCCGGCGCAGGGAGGGCGCATAGCCGCCGAGCACCACGATCGCGCACAACACCGCGCCGACCACCACGCCACTGCCGAACAAGATCCAACCCGACGCGCCGTTGCCGTTGCGCACCGCCTGCCTGCCGTTGCCGCGTTTGCTTGCCATGTGTGCTCGTGAGGCGAAAAGCCAAAGAGGAAAGGCTACAGCATCGCCGTCCGGGTGCAAGGCCAGCTTAGGGCGGACACCGTCCGCCGCACGGGCGGCAGTGCCCGCCCTACATGGTTTCGGGTGCGCTCAATCCCAGCAGCCCCAAACCATTCGCCAGCACCTGCCGCGTGGCGAAGGCGAGCGCGAGCCGGGCATCGCGCAGGCGCTCGTCTTCGACCAGGAATTGCTCGGCGTTGTACCAGGTGTGGAACGCCTGGGCGAGTTCGCGCAGGTATTGCGCCAGCAGATGCGGCTCCAGACAACCGGCCGCGGCTTCCACCACTTCCGGGTAGCGCGACACTTCGATCAGCAAGGTTTGCGCGTGCGGGCTCTCCAGCCGATCGAGGCTGTGCAGCGCGAGCCCGCGGTCGAACATGATGCTGCGCTCGTGCATCTGCCGTTCCACGCTGCAGACCCGCGCGTGCGCGTACTGGATGTAGTACACCGGATTGTCCAGGCTCTGCGAGCGCGCAAGATCAATATCGAACACGAGCTGCGAATCGCTCTTGCGGCAGATCAGGAAATAACGCGTGGCGTCGCGGCCGACTTCGTCCAGCAGGTCGCGCAGCGTGACGTAACCGCCGGCGCGCTTGGAGATCTTCACCTCCTCGCCGTGGCGCATCACCGTCACCATCTGATGCAGCACGTATTCGGGCCAGCCTTTCGGGATGCCGAGGTCCAGCGCCTGCAGCCCGGCGTGAACGCGCGCCAGCGAGCCGTGATGGTCGGCGCCGAGTTCGGTGATCGCGCGCTTGTAGCCGCGCTGCCATTTGCTGAAGTGGTAGGCGACGTCCGGCACGAAATAGGTATAGGTGCCGTCGGACTTGCGCATCACGCGGTCCTTGTCGTCGCCGAAGTCGGTGGACTTCAGCCACAACGCGCCGTCCGCCTCGTAGGCATGGCCCTCGTCGCGGATGCGCTGCACGGTCTGCTCGACCTTGCCGTCGCTGTAGAGCGAGGACTCCAGGAAATGCACGTCGAACTTCACCCCGAACGCCTGCAGGTCCATGTCCTGCTCGTTGCGCAGCCACGCCACCGCGAAGTGGCGGATCGCCTCCAGGTCATCCACGTCGCCGCTGGCGACGCGCGCGCTGTCCCAGGCGCTGTCGTCGCGGCCGGCGGGCTCGCGCGCGACGAATGCCTGCGCGATGTCGCGGATGTATTCGCCGCGGTAACCGTCTTCCGGCCAGCGCGGATCGTCGGGTTCGATGCCGCGGCAGCGTGCCTGCACCGAGCGCGCGAGATTGTTGATCTGCGCGCCGGCGTCGTTGTAGTAGAACTCGCGCGTCACCTTCCAGCCGGTGGCTTCCAGCAGTCGCGAGATCGTGTCGCCGATCGCCGCGGCGCGACCGTGGCCGACATGCAACGGCCCGGTCGGATTGGCCGACACGAATTCCACGCCGACGATCTTGTGCGCACCGACGCGGCTGCGACCGTAGTCCAGCCCGCGCGAGAACACGTGGCCCAGCTCGGCGTGGTAGGCCTTGGGATGCAGGAAGAAATTGATGAAGCCCGGCCCTGCGATCTCGACCTTTTCCACCTGGTCGCTGGCCGACAGCGCGCCCACGATCAGTTCGGCCAGTTCACGCGGCTTGCGCTGCTGCGTCTTGGCCAGTTGCATGGCGATATTGCTGGCGAAATCGCCGTGCGCGCGGTTGCGGGTGCGCTCGACCGAGAATTCCGGCTGGCTGTTCAGGGTCAGCTCGCCGCGCTTGTGGAGGGTATCCACGGCGTGCAACAGCAGATCGCACAGGGTCTCTTTCACGTCCATGCTTCCATGAGAACGATCGAACATCGTAACGCAGGGCGAGCGAAAACCGCAGCGCGTTGCGAGCGCGACGGGTGTGGATAAGTTTGTGGGCAGGCGAAGCGCCGGAAATCCTGACGACCGACGCAAAGCCGCATTCACCCGTCAGTCACAAAGAAAAATCCTCTGTCACCAGTGGGTTGCAAGCACCATCGCGAGACTCCGGCAAGAGTGGCCGGCAAATCCGCGCCAGCTCGCAATGTGAATAAGTGGAGCGGGAACGCGGATCAGCTCGCCGGGAATCGGTCAAGACCCAAGCCGACGGCTTCCTCAGATCAACCCTCGCGCGGCCATTGAAGTCGGTTCGCCCGAACCGACCACGAAATGATCCAGCACGCGGACGTGGACCAGGGCCAGCGCGTCGCGCAGCTCGCGGGTGATTGCGCGGTCGGCAGCGGAGGGTTCGGCCACGCCGCTGGGATGGTTGTGCGCGAAGATCACCGCCGCGGCGTTGCGGCCGATGCAGGCGCGCACCACTTCGCGCACGTGTACCGAAGCACCGTCGATCGTGCCGCGGAACAATTCCTCGAAGCCGAGCACGCGGTGGCGATTGTCCAGGTACAGGCAGGCGAAGACTTCATACGGCAGGTGGGCCAGCCGCGCTTTCAGATAATCCGCGCTGTCGCGTGGCGTGGCCAACGCCGGTTGCTGATGCAGTTCTTCGGCTAGGCAGCGTCGTGCGAGTTCCAGCGCGGCCGACAGACGCGCGCGCTTGGCCGGCCCGAGTCCACGCGTCCGCCCGGCATCGCGCGCCAGCAATGCATTCAGGCCGCCGGCTTCGACCACCAGCTTGCGGCCGAGGTCCACCGCGCTCACGCCGCGTACGCCGCTGCCGAGCAACACGGCCAGCAGTTCCGCCACGGACAATGATTGCGCGCCTCGCGCGAGCAGCTTCTCGCGCGGGCGTTCGTCGATGGGCCAGTCCTTGATTGTCATGCGCACAGCTTGGCGCGGCACGCCGCAGCTGTCAGTCAGCACAGGTGCGGAAGACGAGGTAAGCTCGACAGGATTGGCGTGTGGGCGCAGGCCTACAAACTCGAGACGGACTTTGAGCGCTCACGGAACAGGGTGGCCGGACGGCGATAGCGAGATCTGCGCGCGCATCCGCGCGTACGACTGGGCGGCCACGCCGCTCGGCCCGATCGTCTCATGGCCGCGCAGCCTGAAGACCGCGCTCGATATCGTGCTCGCCTGCGAATTCCCGATGACGGTGCTGTGGGGGCGGGAGCTGATCCAGCTCTACAACGACGCCTACGGCAGGATGATCGCCGGCAAGCATCCGGCGGCCTTCGCCTCGCCGATGCACCAGAGCTGGCCGGAAATCGGCGATTTCAACGCGGCGGTCATCGAGCGCGTGTGGACCGGCGAAACGGTCTCGTTCGAAGACCAGCATTATCCGGACACCCGCCATGGTGCGATCGAGGATGCCTGGTTCACCCTGTGCTACAGCCCGTTGCGGAACGATGCCGGCGACATCGCCGGCGTGCTGATCACCGCCTTTGAAACCAGCCAGCGCGTCAAGGCCGATCTCGAGCGTGATCGAATCGAAGCGGCCCTGCGCGCAAGCGAAGAGCGGAAAGCCTTCCTGCTGAAGCTCAGCGACACGCTGCAGCCGCTGACCGACGCCACCGCGATCAAGGCCCAGGCCACGCGCCTGCTGGGGAAGCATCTCGGCGCGAGCCGCGTGTTCTACGTGGAAGTGGAGCCGGACGAAGAACGCCTGAGCGTCGAAGCCGATTACACGGTCGACGGCATGCCGAGCCTGGCGGGCAATTACCGGTTGTCCGACTACGGAGCCAACCTGGCTGCCGAATACCGCGCCGGCCGCAGTTTCGTCGTCAACGACGCAGCGGATCATCCGTTGGTGCCCGCGGCGCTCCTGCCGGCTTACGAAGCCTTGGGCATCCGCGCCATCGTCGGCGTGCCGCTGGTCAAGGACGGACGATTCAGGGCCGCGCTCGGGGTCGACCACTCCGCGCCCAGAGCATGGAAGCAGGAGGAAGTGAGCCTGATACAGGAAGTCGCCGCGCGCACCTGGGATGCGGTGGAGCGCGCGCGCGCGGAACGCGCGCTGGAAGAACGCGAGGAGCGCCTGCGGCTCGCCACCGAACTTGCCGAAGTCGGCTTCTGGGACGTCGATCCCGTGAACGATGTGCTGGTCTGGCCGGCGAGGGTCAAGGCGTTGTTCGGCATTTCCGCCGACGTGCCGGTCTCCATGGCCGACTTCTATCACTGCCTGCATCCGGAAGACCGCGAACGAACGAGCCTCGCCTATGCGAATGCGGCCGACCCGGGCAAACGGTCGTTGTACGACGTGGAATACCGCACCATCGGCAAGGAAGACGGCATCCTGCGATGGGTCGCGGCGAAGGGCCGCGGCATCTTCGACGAGAACGGCACGTGCATTCGCGTGATCGGCACGGCGATCGACATTTCGGCACGCAAACGCGCCGAACAACATCGCGAACTGCTGATCCACGAATTGAACCACCGCGTCAAGAACACGCTCGCCACCGTGCAATCGGTGGCGGCGCTGACCTTGCGCCACGCCGAGAGTCGCGCGCACGCCCGCGACGTGCTCGACCAGCGCCTGGTCGCGCTGTCCAAGGCGCACGACGTGTTGACCCGCGAGAACTGGGAGAGCGCCGGTTTGCGCGAAGTGGTGGAGAACGCGGCCGCGGGCTATGCGAGCACGGCGTTCGCGGGACGATTTGAAGTCGACGGCCCCGACCTGCGCCTGCGTCCCGGCGCGGCGCTTTCGCTGTCCATGGCCCTGCACGAATTGGCCACCAACGCGGTGAAATACGGCGCCCTGTGCAACGACGAGGGCAAGGTGGCGATCCGCTGGTGGTGCGAAGGCGAAACGGATCGCAGCAATGGGGCGGCCCGCTTCCGCCTGCGCTGGACGGAATCCGGCGGTCCGCCCGCGCGCGTTCCCACGCGCCGCGGATTCGGCTCGCGGCTGATCGAGGAAGGGCTGGCGCATGACCTCGGCGGCGTGGTGCGCATGGACTTCACCGACAGCGGCCTGAGTTGCGAACTGGATGCGCCGCTGCGGGAGATCAGCGGCGGCTGAGCGATCGCGTGGCCGGCTTGTTGGAAACGGGACCGCGCACACGCCCGCCGGCATGACGAATCACGGGGGTTGCCGTAAGCTTGCACTCCATTCCGGCCGCGCAAGCCCTCGATGAGCGCACCCGCTCTCCACCATCGCCGCATCGTGCTGGGCGTCTCCGGCGGGATCGCCGCCTACAAGGCCTGCGAGCTGGTGCGTCGCCTGCGCGATGCCGGCGCCGAAGTGCGCGTGGTGCTGACGCAGAACGCGGCGCGTTTCGTCACGCCGCTCACGTTCCAGGCCCTGTCAGGCCAGCCCGTGCGCGCGGACCTGTGGGACGAAGCCGCGGAAATGGGGATGGGGCACCTGGAGCTGGCGCGCTGGGCGCAGCACGTGCTGGTCGCGCCGGCCTCGGCCGACATGATCGCCAAGCTCGCGCACGGCTTCGCCGACGATCTGCTGGGCACGCTGTGCCTTGCCACGACCGCGCCGCTGGCGATCGCGCCGGCGATGAACCATCGCATGTGGCTGCATCCGGCCACGCAGGCGAACATCGAGACATTGCGCACGCGCGGCGTTGCCATCATCGGTCCCGACGATGGCCCGCTGGCCGAAGGCGAATCCGGCCCCGGCCGCTTGCGCGAGCCGCAGGCGATCGTCGCGGAGTTGGTTCGCCTTGATGGCGAAAGAGCGTCATCCGCGGCAGGAGCGCTGCGTGGCGTGCGCGTGGTGGTGAACGCCGGCCCGACCTACGAAGACATTGACCCGGTGCGTTTCCTCGGCAACCGCAGTTCCGGCCGGATGGGGTTCGCCGTCGCGCAGGCCGCGCTGGATGCCGGCGCGAGCGTCACCCTGATCGCGGGGCCTGTTGCGCTGTCCACACCGCAAGGCGCGCACCGTATCGACGTGCGCAGCGCGCGCGAAATGCACGAGACCGTGCTCGCCGCGATGAAGGATGCGGACATCTTTATCGCCACCGCGGCGGTCGCCGATTGGCGGCCCGCGCAGGTGAACGCGCAGAAGACGAAGAAAAGCGGCGCGGCTCCGACGATCGAGCTGGTCGAGAATCCCGACATCCTCGCCGAAGTCGCATCAATGAAATCGAAGCCGTTCGTGGTCGGCTTCGCCGCCGAAACCGAAAATGTCGAACGCAACGCGCGCGACAAACTCGCGCGCAAGAAACTGGACATGATCGCAGCCAACGAAGTCGGCGCCGGCCGCGGCATGGAAACCAGTGACAACGCGCTGCACCTGTACTGGAACGGCGGCGACGAAGCATTGCCGCGCGCGCCCAAACCCGAACTCGCCGCGGCGCTGGTCGAGCGCATCACCGCGCGTTACCGCGGAACCCGATGATGGACATGCCCACGCAAGCATCCGCGCTGGACGTCGAATTGAAGATCCTCGATGCGCGGCTCGGCGATTCGATCCCGCTGCCCGCCTATGCCACCGAGGGCGCCGCGGCAATGGACCTGCGCGCCGCGCCGGAAAGCGCGCTCACCATCGAGCCGGGCGCGAGCGTGTTGATCCCGACCGGGCTCGCCATCCACATCAACGATTCGCGCTGGTGCGCGCTGATCCTGCCGAGATCGGGCCTGGGCCACAAACACGGGCTGGTGCTGGGCAACCTCACCGGCCTGATCGATGCGGATTACCAGGGCCCGCTGATGATCTCGTGCTGGAACCGCGGCCACGCGGCTTTTACCATCGCGCCGGGAGATCGCATCGCGCAGCTGATGTTCGTGCCGGTGGCGCGCGCGCGGTTCCGTCAGGTCGAGGAATTCGCGCCGAGCGGGCGCGGTGCCGGCGGATTCGGATCCACCGGCGTCAACTGAGCAGGCCAGCACCATGAGTGTCACCGGGAAAAATCCGCTTGCCGCCGTGCGCGCGCGCTTCGACCTGCGCCGCGGTGCCACGGAACTGGCCGCCGAACTTGCGCTCGCGCTATCGGTATTGCTGGTGTTGTTCGCATTGTTCATGGGCTGGCAGGCGTGGCTGGCCGCGCAGCAATCGGAGCAATCGCAGGCGGTGATTCAGGACAAGGCCACCGCGGTGCAAAAAGTTTCCGCCGTGCTGGATGCGCAACGCCGCAAGCTGGACGAGGCGTTGGACCTGCCGGCGCTGCGCAATGCGCTGGCGCAGAACGACGAAGCCGGCCGCGCGCTCGCCACACAGTGGATCCGGGCGAAATTCCCGGATGCGAAGAACGTGGCGTTCTACAGCGCCGCGCTGAATGAAGTCCTGAACGGCAACCTGCAGCAGCTCGGCTACGCGCGTGCCGCACAATTGTTGCGAGCGCAGAGCGACCACGCCGCCGCGCCGGTGGAAGTGCGGGCCCGTCCGCCGCAGATGCTCTCGTTCGTGCAACCGCTGGACGACGCGCAACACCAGGTGCTGGCGTACGTGGCGGTGGAGCTGCCGTTCACGCCCGAGCGCATCGCTTTCGAATCGCTGGCCGTGAGCGGTGGACGTTTGGACTTGCGCCAGGGCGACGGCAGCGGCGACCTGGTGCTCGCGACGCGCGGCGACCACGGCCTCTCGACGGAAAACGATCCCGGCACCGCGATCCCGCACAGCCGGCTGCGCATCGCCGCGGTGCCGCCGGCGTACTGGCTGCCGGTGACGCAATCGTTCGCGGCTGCAGTGGTGCTTGCCATCCTGGCGTTCCTTGCCGCGATCGTGTTGTTCGTCGTGCGCACCCGCATTCGTGCGCGGGCAGAGGGGACGCAGGGCGGCGATGCGCCGGCAGTGTCGCCGGCCAAACCCGTGCCCGCGACCGACGCCGCGCCCGTGGCTGCCGCCGCGACTGCCGAACCTGCTGCAGTGAAAGCACCGACCGAAGTGGAGTCCAAACCCGTGCCCAATCCCGCCGCCGCCTCGGTCGAGCGCAGCATCTTCCGTGCGTACGACATCCGCGGCGTGGTCGGCAGCACGCTGACAGAAGCCACCGCAAGGCTGATCGGCCAGGCGATCGGCAGCGTGATGCGCGACAAGAATCTTTCCGAGATCGTGGTCGGCCGCGATGGCCGCCTGTCCGGCCCGCAACTGTCCGCCGCATTGATCGAAGGCCTGCGCGCAGCCGGCATCGACGTGATCGACATCGGTCCCGCCGCGACGCCGCTGGTGTATTTCGCGAGTTTCCATCTCAACACCGGCTCGTGCGTGGCGGTGACCGGCAGCCACAACCCGCCCGACTACAATGGTTTCAAGATCGTGGTCGGCGGCGACACGCTGGCCGAGGATGCGATCCAGGATCTGTACGCGCGCATCGCCGAGAACCGCCTCGCCACCGGCCAGGGTTCGCTGCGGCAGATGGACGTTTCGGCCGATTACGTGCAGCGCATCGCCGGCGACATCCAGACCGGCCGCTCGCTGAAAGTCGTGGTGGATTGCGGCAACGGCATCCCCGGCGCGCTGGCACCGGAAGTAATCCACGCGATCGGCTGCGAGGTGACGCCGCTCTATTGCGAAGTGGACGGCAACTTCCCCAACCACCATCCCGATCCGTCGGAGCCGGAGAACCTCGCCGACCTGATCATGATGGTGAAGAAGACCGGCGCGGACCTGGGCCTCGCCTTCGACGGCGACGGCGATCGGCTCGGCGTGGTCACGAAGGACGGCGAGATCATCTATCCCGACCGCCTGCTGATGCTGTTCGCGATGGACGTGCTGATCCGCAATCCGGGCGCGACGATCATCTACGACGTGAAGTGCACCGGCCACTTGCAGCCGATGATCCTGAAGGCTGGCGGCAGCCCGCTGATGTGGAAGACCGGGCATTCGCTGATCAAGGCCAAGATGAAGGAAACCGGCGCGCAGCTCGCCGGCGAGATGAGCGGGCACTTCTTCTTCCGCGAGCGCTGGTACGGCTTCGACGACGGTATCTATTCCGCCGCGCGGCTGCTGGAAATCCTCGCCGACGACCCGGCCGGGCGCACGCCGGAGCAGATTTTCGCGACGCTGCCGAAAGGCGTGTCCACGCCGGAACTGAAGGTGCCGATGCGCGAAGGCGAGCACTACACCTTCATCGAACGTTTCCGCGAGCGCGCACAGTTCGAAGGCGCGCGCATCACCACCATCGACGGCATCCGCGCCGACTGGCCGGACGGCTGGGGACTGGTGCGCGCGTCCAACACCACGCCGGTGCTGGTGCTGCGCTTCGACGCCGACGACAAGGATGCACTGAAACGCATCCAGGACACGTTCCGCGCGCAGTTGCTGGCCGTGGATTCGAGCTTGCAGCTGCCGTTTTGAACTGCTTCCGCGCGCACAGCGCGCGTGTCACTTTCCTTTCGGGGAAAGTAACCAAAGCCATTTGGCGCCGGCATGACGGTCTCGCCAACATCCGGTTGGCTCGACTGCCCTGCGCTTCTCACCGGGCGCGCGCCGGCGCGAACTCGCACGTCCCTGTGCTCAAACAGTCGCGCCTTTCCCGCGCGCCCGGCTGCGATGCTCGGCGTCACGCGACGGCACCGGAAAGCTCACTTCGACACGGCCATCCATGGCCTGCTCGTCGGAACCAGAGATGCCTAGCTGCGGCCGTTCAATAAGCTGTCCGCTGCTGCGAGTTCCGGCTCCAATTTTTCAACTGCCTCGGCGAACCTCTTAGCCACGTTCTCCAGGAGTTGGTGATCAAGGCTATTAAGCGGATATAAATTTCCGTTCCTTTCCACTTCGGCGAGGAGCATTCCCAGCGCAAGTAGCACAGCATTCCGATTTAAATCGTCTTCCCTCATCCGGCTGTAGCCAAATCCGAGTGCTACTGCCGCGGTAGAAATCTTGTGAGGCCGCTGACCGAACTTGCCTCCGAATACGTCGGGTTTACCCTGCCATACCTTTCCTACCAGCTCAGTGGCGTATGCCGCGGGACTCAGATCAAATAGGCCACATTTCGCTTGGTGCTCTAAGAGATTCTGCACCACGACGGCCGCTTCACTCATTTTGAAAGTATCTTTTATCCCGCTGAACAATCCCATTTCGTTATCCCCGGTGTTTAAAGAGCCAACGATGCTTCCCTCAAAGCATCGCCGCTTTAGAAGCACGATCTGTGCCATTCGACTCGCTTCGTGTGCGAGTCCTCTCTCATATAAGAAGAATCTCAAGCGCGTAGGCGGGATGCGCTGCGCTCCTCCCGCCCTACGAAGCTGACAATTACACCGCGTCGGCCGGCGTGTTGCCGCCCGAGAACGCCATGCGGTTCTGTCGTCTGCGGTCGCGCAGGTCCGCCCACCAGCGGCGCAGGTTGATCAGCGAGCCGACGGCGTAAATGCATTTGAAGATCTTCAGGCGCAGCAGCACGCGCTGGTCGTCGAAGACGTCGCCCGCCAGCATCGAGACCACGCCTTCCTCCACGCGGAAGACATTGCGTGGATCGGCGAACAGCGCCTTCATCACCGGCGAGTTGAAGCGGTAGATGAACCATGCGAAGCGCGCGTAACCGGCTTCCAAGCGTTTGACCATCGCGCGTTGCAGCGCGCGTTCGCGCGCGGGTTCGCGCAAGGCGCCGTCCACCACTTCGATCGCGTGTTGCGCGCCGTGCATGGTGAGGAACACGCCCGACGAAAAGATCGGATCGAGGAACGCCCAGGCGTCGCCGATCATGATCCAGCGCGGTCCGCACATGCGCGTGCACGCATAAGAATAGTTGCCGGTGACGCGCACGTCGGAGACGCGTTGCGCGTTCGCAAGGCGTGTTTGTGCGTTCGGCACCATGGCCAGCGTCCTGGCCATGAACTCGCCGTTGTCCATGCCGCGCCGCTGCTTGAGGTATTCCGGCTTGCATACGCAGCCGAGGCTCATCTCGCCGCTGGGCAACGGAATGAACCACGCCCAGCCGTGCTCGAAGCGGTACACGCTGATGATGTTGCCCTCGTCGTCGCCTTCGTTGAACGCGACGCCGCGATAGTGGGCGAACAGCGCCGCACTCTGGTGCTGATCGCTGCGCTTCACCAGCTTCAACTGTTTGCCGAGGAAGGTATCGCGCCCGGACGCGTCCACCAGGTAGCGTGCGCGGACGTTGCGCGCGGTGCCGTTGTCGCTGACCTGCGCGGTCACGCCCTCGTCATCGAATTCGACGCGCTCGACCTTCGCGCCTTCGCGCGCGTCCACGCCGTTCTCGCGCGCGTGCTCGAACAGCATCTGGTCGAGTTCCTCGCGCAACACATGGAATGAATAATGCGGCGTGTCGCCGAGCGCGCGATCGAACTTGAACGTGTAGTAGCTGCCGTCTTCGCGTGGAAAGTCAGCGCCCAGTTTCAGGCGGCCGATCGCGCGGAGTTTTTCGAGGGCGCCGATCTCTTCGAAGATCGGCATGTTCGCCGGCAGCAGCGATTCGCCGATGTGGAAGCGCGGATGGCGATCGCGTTCCAGCATCGTCACGCGCCAGCCGCGCCGCGCCAGCAGGGTGGAGGCCGTGGAACCGCCGGGGCCGCCGCCGATCACCAGCACATCGCAGTCATACGCGTTGTTGTTGCCGTCCATCCGTCTCCCCGAAGTTCGTTCGCGTTGAGCGTAGCTCGCAAAGCGAGCGGAGTCGAAACGCCTCCGACTGCGGCCCCATCTTCTCAAGACGAAGCCTGCGCTCAGGGTGAACGGAATCTTTCACGAATAGCCGCGCTCCCTCGGCACGGCTGTTGCAGCAGCCTATGATATACACTCGCGCGCCGCGGTTTTGCGATCTTGCGATCGCGCAACCCACGGTGGGCGCGAACTCTTCGCCACAGGCGGTGGCTTCGTCCGCACACTTCCATTAGCTGTTCCGCACCGGCTCATACTTACGCAGCGTTTCCGTTCATGTCTTCCGTCGCTTCTCCTTCGACCGCAGCCCGCCCGCGTTCCGCACGCTGGATGCTGCCGCTGCTGATCGGCTACGCATTGCTGGCGTTGCTCGGCGGCGTGCTGCATCGGCCGGAGCTGGGCTTCGCCGCGATCGTGCTGTTGCTGGTCGCGCTGGGCGTACCGGTCGTGCAGCGGCGGAGCGCATTCGGCATCGCGGCCTGGCTGGCATTCGCGGCGCTGATGATCGCCGCGGCGTGGAGCGGACACCTGCAGCTGGCGTTCTCGGCGTTGCCGATCCTGATCCTGGTCGCGGTGGCCGCGTTGTTCGCGCGCACGCTGCGCGCGGGACGCGAGCCCTTGATCGCACGTTGCATCCGCGTGGTCGAGAGCGAGCAGCGGCTCGCGCTGCCCGGCGTGGCCGGTTACGCCCGCAGCGTGACGATCTACTGGGCCTGCGTGCTGGCCGGGCAGGCCGTGATCCTGACCGTGTTGCTGGTGTGCGCGGTGCCGGGCGGTTTGCTGGATGCGTTCGGGCTACGCGCGCCGTTCGCGATTCCGCGCTCGACGCTGGCGTGGTATCCGGAAGCCGGTTGCTGGGCGGTATTCGTGGTCGCGTTCACGCTGGAATATGGGGTCCGGCGCTGGCGCCTGCGCCATCTGCCGCATCCCTCCGTGCGCGGGTTCGTGACGCGGCTGATCCAGCGCTGGCCGCAGCTGGTGCGCGAAGAGACGATGTCGTGAGCGGCCCGGCATTCATCGCGTCGTTGCGCATTCGTGCCGATCATCCGGCCCTGCCCGGGCATTTCCCCGGCAATCCGGTCGTGCCCGGCGTGGTATTGCTGCGCCATGTCGCCGATGCGCTGACGCAATGGCGCGGGCACGCGATGGCGCGCTTCGAAGTGAAATTCCTCTCGCCACTCCTCCCGGAGCAGGACGCGATGATCGAATTGCGCGAAGACGCTTCGCGCGTGCGCTTTGCGATCCGCCGTGGCGAAGACGTGCTGGCGAAAGGCGTCGTGGAGTCCGCGCCATGATCGGGCTTGGCTCGACGGTGCGGGCTTTTGATTTCAGCCCCCTTGAGTCAAGGGTGCGATCAAATCCTTGCCGGCAAGGATTTGATGGGGGTTGTGGAAGGCTGCCTAGACAGATCGAAGTCGATAATCCATCAGATTTCCTCAAGCTCTCATGACCGAGCACTGGCAATCGCGCCCCGAAGGCGGCGGCCATTTCGCGCTCTGGCTGATCCGCGCGATCGGCCTGTATTGCGGCCGCCGTTTCGCGCGGCTGTTCCTGTATCCGATCACGCTGTACTTCTATTTCCGGCGCGGCCCGGAGCGGCGCGCGTCCTACGATTACCTGCGTCGCGTGCTCGGCAAGCCGGCGAATGCCTGGCAGGTGATGCGGCTGATCCATGCCTTCGCCTGCACGATCCTGGATCGCGTGTTCCTGCTGGCGCGCGGCGTGAAAGGCTTCCGGATCACCACGCAAGGCCTCGAACACCTGCACGCGCAACTCGATTCGGGCCGGAGCGTGATGCTGATCGGCGCGCACTACGGCAGCTTCGAGGCGGCGCGCGTGCTGGCCACCCACCGGCCGCAGTACAAGTTGCGGCTGGTGATGGACAAATCGAAGATGCCGGCGCTGACCGAATTGCTCGGCGCGCTTGCGCCCGATCTCGCCGCCGACATCATCGATGCCGCCCGCGGCGGGACCGAAGTGGTGCTGGCGATGTCCGAAGCCGTGCGCGATGGATCCTCGATGGTGGCCATGCTGGGCGACCGCGGTCGCGCGCACGAGGTGCTGCGCAAGGCGATGTTCCTCGGCGAGCCGGCACCGTTCCCGGTGGCGCCGTGGTTGATCGCTGCCGCGCTCGAATTGCCGGTGATGCTGTGCATCGGCATCTACCGCGGCGGCAACCGCTACGATCTGGTGTTCGAGCCGCTGGCCGACCACGTGGTGCTGCCGCGTGCGGATCGCCAGGCCGCGCTGGACGGCTACGTCGGCGCGTATGCCGCGCGCCTGGAACACTATGTGCGCGAGGCGCCCTACAACTGGTTCAACTTCTATGATTTCTGGCATGCGCAACCCGATGACGACGCCACCCCCGCACCGGCCGGCCCGCTGCAGCATGCCGGGTGAACGCGTGAAGACGACGAAGCGGATCGCATGCGCGCTGCTCGCGATGGCACCGCTGGCCGCGATCGCCGCGAACACCGATCTCGCCACCGGCATCCTTGCCGGCATGGCGAAGCAGGGCTCGGCGCAGACCGCCTTCATCGAGGTGAGCTATCGCGGCATGCTGGATCGGCCGCTGATCACGTCCGGCACCATGAAATGGCTGGGCGGCGACAAGCTCGAGCGCGATGTCGAAAAGCCGTACCGGGCGGTCGCGAAAATCGGCGATGGCCAGATGAGCGTGGAGCGCCCGGGGCATCCCGTGCAGACGATGCCGATCTCGCGCGCACCACAGATGGCGGCGATCCTGACGGGCTTCCGCGCGCTGCTGGGCGGTGACACTGCCACGCTGGCGCGCGATTTCGAGGTGCAGGCGGTCGGCAATCCCGCACGCTGGGTGCTGACGCTGAGACCGCGTTCGGATGAGCTGAAACATCGTGTGCAGTCCATCGTGATCGACGGTCGCGACAATGCGCCACGCTGCATGACCCTCAGCGAGAGCGACGGCGATACCACCATCACGTTGCTCGGCAAGCTGGCCGAGCAGGGGTTGCGGAGCACCGCGCCGCTGCAGTCGGCAGTGGCGGCGCGCTGCCGCAATGATTGACATACTCCGCGCGTGAGCCGCGGCGCGAAAATCGGGCTGTTCGTCGTTTGGGTGGTCGCGATCGCCGCGCTCGGCCTGGGCGTGGCGCGCACGCTCAGGATCAGCTCGGACCTGCGCAGCTTCATGCCGCCGCCGCAGACGGCGGATCAGAAATTGTTGCTGGACGAAATCGGCGAAGGGCCGGGTTCGCGGCTGCTGCTGCTCGCCATTTCCGGTGAATCATCGCAACAGCTCGCGCAACTTTCGCAGGGCCTGAAGGCGGCGCTGCAGGACGACCCGCGCTTCCTGCGCGTGGCCAACGGCAATGCGGACATCCATGCGCTCGCATCGGATCTTCTGCCTTATCGCTACCTGCTGTCGCCGACGCTGGATACGCAGCGGCTGGATGCGGACTATTTGCGCGACCAGTTGACGCAAAGGCTGGAAGACCTGTCATCGCCCGCCGCCACGCTGCTGAAGCCGTTGCTGCCGCGCGATCCCACGCTGGAAATCCTGAAACTGGCACAGCGCTGGGCGCCGCCGAAGCAGCCGGCTCTGCGCGATGGCGTGTGGTTCTCTTCGCGAGGCGAAGCGCTGCTCGTCACCGAAACGCGCGCACCGGGTTTCGATCCCGGGGCGCAGCGCGATGCGATCGATGCATTGCAAGCGGACTTCGCGAAATTGCCCGGCGCGAAAAACGCAAAGCTGCTGATCAGCGGCCCGGGCTACTTCTCGGTCGAAGTCAGCCAGCGCACCAAAGCGGAAGCCGACCGCTTCGGCTTCATCACCACCGCGGGCTTCGTGATCCTTTTGTTGCTCGCGTATCGCAGCGCCGTACCGCTGGTCGTCACCGCGCTGCCGTTGCTGTCCGGCGCGGCCTGCGGCTTCGCCGCGCTGGCGCTGGTGTTCGGACAGGCGCACGGCATCACCATCGCCTTCGGGTTCACCTTGCTCGGCGTGGCGCAGGAATATCCGATCCGCGTGTTCAGCCATCGACGCGCCGGATTGACTGCATTGCAGAGCGTGCGCGGCCTGTGGCCGCTGCTCGCCACCGCGATCGTCTCGACCTGCATCGCCTATCTCGCCTTCTTCGCCTCCGGCGTGACGGGACTGCAGCAACTCGCGGTGTTCACCATCACCGGCCTGGTCGTCGCCGGCGCGTGCACGCGCTACCTGCTGCCGCGCGTGCTGCCGGAACGCTTCCGCGATGCGGCGGACACGCCGGGGCTGGCGGGTGCGTGGCACTTTCTGAGCGCCCTGCCGCGGCCGCGCTGGCTGCCGTGGATCGTACTGATCGTCGGCGTGCTGGTCGTCGCTTTCGCGCCGGCGAAGTTCTGGGAAAACGATCTCTCCGCGCTCGCGCCGGTGCCGCGCAGCATGCTAATGACGCAGGCGCGGCTGGGTTCGGAACTCGGCGCGCCGGATGTGCGTTACCTGCTGGTGCTGCGCGCACCGGGCGCCGATGGTGTCTTGAAACTCTCGGAGCAGATCACGCCGCAGGTGGATGCGCTGATCGCGAGGCATGCAATGGACGCGGTGGAACTGCCGTCGCGCTACCTGCCGAGCCTCGAAACGCAACGCGCGCGCCAGTCCAGGCTGCCGGATGCAGCCACGTTGCAGGCATCGCTGGCGCAGGCCGAACAGGATCTCCCGTTCCGGGCCGGCCTGTTCGCGCCATTCGTCGCCGACGTGGAGCGTGCGCGCACCTTGCCGCCGCTGACGCCGGAGCAGTTCGAAAAATCCCCGCTCGGTGCACGCTTGCAGGCGATGCTGGTGCGGCACGATGGCCAATGGATCGGGCTTGGCACGTTGATCGGCGTCAACGATCCGCAAGCGATCGCGGCGCTTTCGCAATCCACGCACGGCGAGGTGCACCTGCTGGATCTGAAAGCTTCGTCCGAATCGCTGCTGATCGCGTATCGCCAGCGCATCCTGATCGCGCTCGGCATCGCCGGGTTGCTGTTGTGCGCGACCGTGACGATCGCGCTGCGCGGGCCGCGTCGCGCACTGCACGTGCTGGCGCCGATGACGCTCGCCACGCTGATGGTGCTGGTGGTGCTGCGCGCGGCCGGCATTCCGCTGTCGCTGTTCCACCTGGTATCCCTGACGCTGGCGGCGGGCCTCGGCCTGCATTACGCGCTGTTCTTCGAGCGCCGCACCGACGATCCCGAAGAGGAGCGCCGCACCCTGCACGCGACGCTGGTCTGCGTGATCTCGGCGCTGCTGGTCTTTGGCGTGCTGGCGTTGTCGAGCGTGCCGGTGCTGCGCGCAATCGGACTGACCGTGGCGCTCGGCGTCGCCTTCCACTTCACGCTGTCGGTATTGATGGCGCCGGCAGCGCATTTGCGACACGAGGAACTGGCGCGTGTTGCCGAAGAGTAACTGGCAGGACCTGATCCCGCACGCGGGCACGATGTGCCTGCTGGATGCGGTGGTCGCGCATGACGCCGCGCGCGTCCACGCCATCAGCGCCACGCATTCGAGCGCGGACAATCCGCTGCGTTCGGATGGGCGACTGCACGCGGTGGCCTTGTGCGAGTACGGCGCGCAGGCGATGGCGGTGCACGGCGCGCTGCTGGCGCGCGAGCGCGGCGGCCATGCGCAGCCGGGCTACCTGGTTTCGCTGCGCGAAGTCGGCTTGCACGTCGAATACATTGAAGACCTGCCCGGCACGCTGGACGTATTCGCCGAACAGTTGCTGGACGCGGGCGGAAGCCTGCAGTATGCCTTCCGGGTGGAGCATCGTGGCAAGCCGCTCGCCACGGGACGCGCGGCGGTGCTGGTGCGACGGGGAGACGAGCCATGAATCAAGCCTCGCGGCGCGCACTGGTCACCGGCGGCAGCGGCGACATCGGCGGCGCGATCTGCCGCGTACTCGCGCGCGAGGGGTTCCATGTGATCGTGCATGCGAACGCCAATCGCGAACGCGCAGATGTGCTGACCGAGGAGATCGTCCGTGCCGGAGGCAGCGCGCAAGCGATCGCCTTCGACCTCACCGATGGCGCGGCCACGCGCGCGGCGCTGGAGCAATTGCTGGAAAGCGGCCCGATCGCGGCGCTGGTGCACAACGCCGGCATCCATGACGACGCGCCGCTGGCGGGCATGCGCGAGCAACAGTGGACGCGCGTGATCGACGTTTCGCTCAACGGCTTCTTCCACGTCGCGCAACCGCTGCTGTTGCCGATGTCGCGCGCGCGCTTTGGACGCATCGTGTGCGTGTCCTCGGTCGCGGCGGTGCTCGGCAACCGCGGCCAGGTGAATTACGCGGCCGCGAAATCCGCGCTGCACGGCGCGGCGAAATCGCTGGCGCGGGAAATGGCGTCGCGCGGCATCACCGTGAACGTGGTCGCGCCCGGCATCATCGAGGGCAGCATGACCCACGAGCTGTTCGCGCCGGACCAGATCAGGCAGATGATTCCTGCCGCGCGCATGGGCACGCCGCAGGAGGTCGCGCACGCGGTGGCATTCCTGTGTTCGGACGGCGCGTCATACGTCAACGGCCAGGTAATTGGCGTGAATGGCGGAATGGGCTGATGCCGGGAGGCCGCCACGCATTGGCACGAACAGCGCCGGCCTTTCCCGCTCGCCCGCTGCCGCGCGCAGCGCAGAGACATCCAGCTCCGGACACTCCGCCGAGGCAAGATCCGCGATCGAGCCGGCGAGTGCGTGCAGCAGTTCGATGTTCTCCCGCAGGCGCGCGCG
>DASSEW010000070.1:0-53969 GCA_035695065.1 Rhodanobacteraceae bacterium
CGGATCAACTCGATACTCCCGTGCACCTGCACCTGCACGAAACCGCCCAGGAAGTCGAAGACGCGCGGCGCGAACATGGTGCGCGGCCGTTCGCGCGCATGCGCGGGCTGGGGCTGGTCAACGATCGCCTGATCGCGGTGCACATGACGCAACTTACGGAGGCGGAAATCGCGGCGTGCGCGGAAGCGGGCGTGTCGGTGGTGCATTGCGCGGAATCGAACCTGAAGCTGGCCTCCGGTTTCTGTCCCGCCGAGAAACTGCGGCGCGCCGGCGTGAACGTCGCGCTCGGCACCGACGGCTGCGCATCCAACAACGACCTCGACATGTTCGGCGAGATGCGGACCGCGGCATTGCTCGCGAAAGGCGTGGCGAACGACGCAAGCGCGTTCGATGCGGCTTACGCGCTGCGCGCGGCGACGCTCAACGGCGCGCGTGCGCTCGGGTTGGCCGACCGGATCGGCTCGATCGAATCCGGCAAACAGGCGGATCTCGCCGCCATCAAACTTGACGAGCCGGAGACACAACCGCTCTATCATGCGATTTCGCAACTGGTGTACGCCGCCTCGCGCCGCCAGGTGAGCGATGTCTGGATCGCCGGCCGGCGCAAGTTGCGCGAGGGTGAGCTGGCCGACACGGATTTGGATGCCGTGCGTGCAAAGGCTGCGCGCTGGCGCGAGCGGATCGCCTCGCTGGCTTCGTGACTCCCAAGGATTTTGCATGCAGCGCTACTTGATCATGACTTTGCGCACGCCGCAGTTCGATCCCGCGGTGATCGATGCGCACTATGCGCACCTGGATACTCTGAAGGCGCGCGGACTGCTGGAGTTGTTTGGTCCGTTCACCGACAAATCCGGCGGCGCCTACCTGATCCGCGCGGCAAGCATGGAAGAGGCGCGCGCGATCGCGCACGCCGATCCGGTGCACGTTTCCGGTTCGTCGAGGGTGACGGTTTACGAATGGAATGCGAAGGAGTGTGCGCCGGCGTGAACACCGCGAGCACCAATGTCAGCGCGGAAGAACTTGCGCGCTTCGGGAAACTCGCTTCCAGATGGTGGGATCCGGACGGCGAGTCGCGCCCGCTGCACGACCTCAATCCCGCGCGGCTGGCCTGGATCGCGCAGCGCGTGAACCTGCGCGATGCGCGAGTGGCCGACATCGGTTGCGGTGGCGGCATCCTTTCCGAAGCGCTGGCGCGCGCCGGCGCGCGCGTCACTGCGATCGATCTTGCCGCGTCGCTCATTGATGTCGCAAGGCTGCATCGCTACGAATCGCAAGTCGAAATCGACTACCGGCTGTGCTCCTCCCGCGAACTCGCCGAAGCGGAGCCGGCGGCTTTCGACGCGGTATGTTGCATGGAACTGATCGAGCACGTGCCCGATCCGGCCGCGCTGGTGTCAGACCTCGCCGCGCTGATCAAACCCGGCGGACACGTGCTCCTGTCCACGCTCAACCGCACGCCGGCAGCATTCGCGCTGGCGATCGTCGGCGCCGAATACATTGCGCGGCTGCTGCCGCGGGGCACGCATCATTACGCGCAATTCCTGAAACCTTCCGAGCTGACTGCGCTGCTTCGCCGGTCCGGCCTGGAGCTCGAAGAGCTTGCCGGACTGGCTTATAACCCACTGACCCGAAAAGTCTCGATTTCGTCGCGCGTCGACGTGAACTACCTCGTCTGCGCGCGCAAGCCGGCATGAACAACCCTTTGCCTCAACCGCTCGAAGGCATGTTCTTCGACCTCGACGGCACGCTGGTGGACAGCGCGCCGGACCTGCATGACGCGCTGGTCGCGTTGTGCGGCGAGCGCGATATCGCGGCGCCCGACTATGCAACGGTGCGCGCGGTCACCTCGCGCGGTGCGCGCGCGATCGTATCCACCGCCTTTGGTGACCAGGGCGAGGACGTGGTGGAAGCAGTGATGCCACGCTTCCTTGAACTGTATTCCGATACCGGCACCGCTCGCACGCATCCATTCGTCGGCATCGAAGCGCTGCTGCGCAAGCTCGAATCGCGCGGCATTCCCTGGGGCGTGATCACCAACAAGGCCGGCTTCCTCGCCGCTCCGTTGATGGAGCGGCTGGGCTACGCCGCGCGTTCGTCGGCGCTGGTCGCGGGCGACACGCTGCCGGTGCGCAAGCCGCATCCCGATCCGGTGCTGCTGGCATGCAGGCAGGCCGGCGTGGATCCCGCGCGTTGCGTGTTCGTGGGCGACGACCCGCGCGACGTGCAGGCCGGGCAGTCCGCGGGGCTTTACACCATCGTCGCCGGCTGGGGCTATCTCGATCCGGAAGATGCACGCGGCTGGGGCGCGGAAGCCTATGCCGAAGAGGCCGAACAGATCGCGCAGTGGTTCGACTGAGCGCATGAACGAGGCGATCGGAGACTGGCTGCACGCCTGGCGCGAGTCGCATCCGCAATTCGAACCTGCCTGGCCATTCCTGCGCGCGGATCCGCGTCAAGAGGTTTACGCCGCGTTTGCCGCGCTCGAGCAGGAGTGGCTGGACGTGGTGTACGCGATCCGCGAGCCGCACGTCGCTGCGGTCAAGCTGCAGTGGTGGGGCGAGGAAATGCAACTCGCCCAAACCGGTGCCGCACGCCATCCGCTGACGCAGGCGATCTTCGCCGACAAACGTGCGCGCGCGATTCCTGCGCCGCTTTGGAATGGCGTGACGGAAGCCGCGATGATGGCTATGGATTCCGCGCCTCCGGCGGACTTCCCGGCACAGCTTGCCGCGGCGCGGCCACTCCACGGCGCGCTGGCGCGGATCGAAACCGCGCTGTGGTTCGGCGCGGACGCCAGTCCGGAACGCGCGCAGGCCGTGGCCGTTGCGCAACATGGGGTCGAGCTGCTGCGCAATTTCGCCAGTGAGCTGGAACACGGCCGCAGTCCGTTGCCGATGGCGCTGCTGGCGCGGCATGGATTGAGCCTTGCCGAGCTGGCCGACGACAGCGATGCGCGTCGCGCCGCGCTGCGCGACCAGGCGCGCTTGCTCGGGCAGGCGCTGGCCGAAAGCGATAAAATGGAAGGTCCCTTGAGCCTGTTCCGCGGCCTGCAGGCGCGACTGGACCGGCGCGCCTTGCGCGCGGCCGGGAAAGCCGCCGAGCCGCTGCGGGCTTTGTGCAAGGGACAGGGCGCGCGCAACCTGCTGGATGCATGGAGCGAAGCAAGGGCTTGGCATCGCGCAGCACAGCCCTGATATCCGGCAGGCCGACAGGAAATCCGATGGCCACTCGCAACATCCAAGACGAACTTCCCGACATCGCCGCCGCGGCGCACCCGGATCACGCCGGTGCGCTCGATTGGGTCGGCATGGACGGCATCGACCTGCCGCTGCGCTACGCGGACGCGCAGGGCAACATGCTGACCGCGCCGGCGCGCGTTTCCGTGCAGGTCAATCTTGCCGACGAGCACGCGCGCGGCATCCACATGTCGCGGTTGTATCTGTTGCTGGAGAAGTCGCTCGCGGAACAGCCGCTGACGCCGGCCTCGCTGCGCGCGCTGCTGCACGCCTTGCTGGAATCACACGCGGGGTTGTCCACGCGCGTGCGCCTGCGCATCGAATACCAGCATCTGTTGAAACGCGCCGCGCTGGTCAGTGCCAACACGGGCTGGAAGGCGTATCCGGTGAACATCGAAGCCACGTTGCAGGATGGCCACTTCGCCGTGCAGCTCGGCTGCGAAGTGCAGTATTCCTCGACCTGCCCGGCTTCGCTCGCGTTGTCGAAACAGGCCAACCAGCAGCGCTTCGACGAGGACTTTTCCGGCACCACGCCCACCCAGCACGCGGTACGCGAATGGCTGGGTTCCGAACGCGGCATGGCCGCGGCGCCGCACGCGCAGCGCAGCACCGCCAAGGTGCGCGTGAAACTGGCGAACGGGTTCGACCTGCCGGTGGCCGACCTGATCGACGCGATCGAGCGCGCGCTGGCGACGCCGGTGCAGACCGCGGTCAAGCGCGAGGACGAACAGGCGTTCGCCAGGTTGAATGCCGAGAACCCGATGTTCTGCGAGGACGCCGCGCGCCGCATCCGCGCCGGGCTGGAAGCCGATCCGCGCATCGGCGGCTATCACATCGTCGCGTCACACCACGAAAGCCTGCATCCGCATGATGCGATGGCGGTGGCGAGCAGGTCGTGAAAACGAATCGTCATTCCGGACGCCGCTGGGCGGAGATCGGGAATCCATTTTGATCTTGAAAACGGCAAATGGATCCCGGCTTTCGCCGGGATGACGAGCGGGGGAATCAAGGTTACCGATCAAACTCCAGCCGCATCCCCGGCGTTTCCTCCAGCAGCCGTCCATGCCGCGCGGCGAGGTGGCCGTTGACGAAGGTCGCGGCGATGCTGGAGCGGAAGGTGTGGCCCTCGAACGGCGACCAGCCGCACTTGGAGAGGATCTCTTCCTTGCGCACGGTGTGCTTTGTGTCCGGGTCCACCAGCACCAGATCCGCGAAACAGCCTTCGCGCAGGAAGCCGCGATCCTTGATGTCGAACAGCTGTGCCGGCGCGTGCGCGGTCGCCTCCACCAGCCGCTCCAATTTCAGCGCGCCGTCGAACACGTGTTCCAGCGCGCTCTGCAGCGCGTACTGGATCAGCGGGATGCCGGACGGACATTGCGTGTAGGGCCGCTGCTTTTCCTCGATCAGGTGCGGCGCATGGTCGGTCGCCAGCACGTCGATGCGGGTGTCGACCAGCGCGCGCAGCAGCGCGTCGCGGTCCGAAGCCGCCTTGATTGCCGGGTTGCACTTGATCTTGCCGCCGTACTCTTCGTAATCCGCATCGGTGAAGCGCAGGAAATGCACGCAGGTTTCCGCGGTGATGCGCTTGCCGCTGATCGGGCCCGGTTCGAATAGCGCCAGCTCGTCCGCGGTGGACACGTGCAGCACGTGCAGGCGCGTGCCGTGCCGGCGCGCGGTCTCGACCGCCCACCTGGTGGATTCGTAGCAGGCCTCGCGCGAGCGGATTTCCGGATGCATCCGCATCGGGATGTTGTCGCCGTACTGCGCCTTCATGCGATCGAGGTTGGCGTGCACGATGCGGTCGTCCTCGCAATGCACGACCACGTTGACCGGCGAATCGCGGAACACGCCGTCCAGCGCGGCCGGGTCGCTGACACACAGGTTGCCGGTGGATTCGCACAGGAACACCTTCACGCCCGGCACGCGGCGCGGATCGAGCGCGCGGATCGCGTCCAGGTTGTCGTTGCTCGCGCCGAAATAAAACGCGTAGTTGGCAACCGAATTGCGTGCCGCCAGTGCGTACTTGTCGTCCAGCAACGCGTGGGTGAGCGTCGGCGGACTGGTGTTGGGCATGTCGATGAAGCTGGTGACGCCGCCCGCGACCGCGGCGCGCGATTCGGACGCGATGTCGGCCTTGGCCGTGTAGCCCGGTTCCCGGAAATGCACGTGGTCGTCGATCATGCCGGGCAGCAGCCACAGCCCGGCGGCGTCGAAAACCTGCTCGCCGGTGCGCGGACGCAAGTTCTCGCCGATCTCCGCGATGCGTTCACCCTGGACGCGCAGGTTCATGCGCCGGCGCCGGCCTTCATTGACCAGTTCGGCGTTTTCGATCAGCCAAGCTTCGCTCATTGCGATTTTCCTGAAGTGTCATGCGCGCGGCAGCCGCGCAGCACGAAGCGCTCCGGTACCGGATCGAGCCCACCGGTGCACAAAGGTTGGCAGCGCAGGATACGCCAAATCGCCAGCAGGCTGCCGCGCAGCGGGCCGAATCGCGCGATCGCGACCTGCGCATAGCTCGAACAGGTCGGATGGAACCGGCACTGGCTGCCGAGCAGCGGGCTCAGCAGGCGCTTGTAGACCGCGATCAGGATCAGCAGCAGGCGGGTCAAGACGATGATTCGCTGGTGGAGGCGCGCTACACTACGCGGTCGGTTGCCGGGCGGTCGGCTCCTAGGCTATAACACGCGACCGCCACATCACAAAGTGGATGCTACGGACATGGCGAAGGCAAAGACCAAGGCTCAATCGAAATCCGGCGCCGCCAGAAGCGGCGCGAAGAAGACCGTGGCCAGGGCGGCCAAGGCGAAACCGAAACACGTGAAGAGGGCTAATCCGATCAAGCAGTCGAGCAAATCGGCCAAGAAGGCCGCGCCGCGCAAGCCGGCGAAACCATCCGCATCCAAGGCCAAGCCTGCGACGCGCCAACCCGCCAAGCCGGTGAAGAAGGCTGCTGCCGCGCGCAAGCCCGCGCCGAAGAAGGCCGTCGTCAAGAAGCCGGTGCAGAGCCGCGCGCCGGCCAAGCGCCCGGCGCCGTCCAAGAGTGCGCCTGCGAAGCCGCAGCCGCAGCACAAGGCCGAGTCGCATCACAACGCGAAAGCCGAGCGCGGCGGCGTCGCCGTGGCCACGCCGGGCAGCGAGCCGACCATCACCAAGGAGGACGGCCGCTACGCGCTGCCGGCCACCATCAACATCGACCTGCCCAAGGGCTACCGTCCTTCTCCGAAGGAGGAGTACATGAGTCCGAAGCAGCTCGCCTATTTCCGCAACAAGCTGCGCGACTGGCGCGACCAACTGGTCGAGGAATCGCGGCAGACGATGGAGAACCTGCGCGAGGAAGTGCGCGACGTCGGCGACGACGCCGAGCGCGCCACCCGCGAGACCGAGAACTCGCTGGAACTGCGCACGCGCGATCGCTATCGCAAGCTGATCTCCAAGATCGACAAGGCACTGCGCCGGATCGAGGAAGGCCGCTACGGCTTCTGCGAGGAAACCGACGAGGAGATCGGCATCGAGCGCCTGGAAGCGCGCCCGATCGCCACGCTCTCGCTGGATGCGCAGGAACGGCGCGAGCATCTGCAGAAACAGATGGGCGATTGATTTTCCTTTCCCCGCCCGCGGGGGAAGGTGCCGAAGGCGGATGGGGACTCTTGCCGTGACTTCGCGAGTATTCCCCTCACCCTGACCCTCTCCCGCAAGCGGGAGAGGGATCAAGAACCAGCGCTTCCCGCGCGTGCGCCTTGATGGTGTCGAGCATTGCGCTCAATCCGTTCGAGCGGGTGGGCGAGAGGTGCTTGCTGAGGCCGAGCGCGTCGATGAAATCGGGACCGGTATCCAGGATGTCGCGCGCCGGGCGCCCCGAGTAGACGCGCAGCAGCAGGGAGATCAGGCCGGACACGATCGCCGAGTCGCTGATCGCGCGGATGTCCAGCCTGTCCGCATTCCCTGAAACCGCCATCCACACCTGCGACTGGCAGCCGTGCACCTTGTTGGCTTCGGTCATCAGTTCCGGCGGCAGCGGCGGCAGCTTGCGGCCGAGGTCGATCAGGTATTGATAACGCTCGGTCCAGTCGCCGAACAGCGCGAACTCGTCAATGATCTCACGCTGGGCGTCGAGGGCGGTGTTGACGGAAAGATCGTTCATCCGCCAATTATCGCGCGGGATGGCCGACTGCGTGCGGAACGAAGCATGCGGAGGCGAGGTAAAGCCCCTCTCCCCTCGGGAGAGGGGTTGGGGTGAGGGTTCGGCGATACGGCGCCGCTCCAATCTCACGCAAGAGCCGAACCCTCATCCGGCGCTGCGCGCCACCTTCTCCCGAAGGGAGAAGGAAGAGCATGGGTCGCCTGCACACAGACTCCACGACTATGCGGTCACACAACGGCTATCGCTCACACGGCAATTCGTTTCCAGCGCGTGCCTTGCGGGCCATCCTCGATCGCAATGCCCATCGCCGCGAGCTGGTCGCGGATTTCGTCGGCGCGTTTGAAATCGCGCGCGGCGCGTGCGGTGCGGCGATCCTGCAGGAGCGACTCGATGGCGTCACCATCCACTTCGCTGCCGGCGTTCGCCTGCTGGAACCAGGCTTGCGGATCCTGTTGCAACAAGCCGAGCAATCCGCCGGCCGCGAGCAGCGCGGCCTTTGCGCGTCGTTTCTCTTCCACTGATGGGGCAGCGCGCGCGTCGCTCGACAGCTTCGCCAATTCCGCGAACGCCTGTGGTGTATTCAAGTCATCGCACAACGCATCCTCGATGCTTGCGGGAACATCCGCATCGCCGATCGTCACGGCCACATCGGACAGGTCGCGCAGCACGCCATACCAGCCGTCCAGCGTGGCTTTCGCCTGCTTCAGCGTTTCGTCAGACCATTCCAGCGGCTGGCGGTAGTGCGCACGCAGCAGCAGGTAGCGCAGTACCTCGGGTTGATGATGTTCGAGCAGTTGATGCAGTTGCAGCACGTTGCCCAGCGATTTCGACATCTTTTTGCCATCGAAGGTCAGCATGCCGTTGTGCAGCCAGTAGCGCGCGAACAGCTTGCCGTCGTGCGCGCAGGTGCTTTGCGCGATCTCGTTCTCGTGGTGCGGGAACATCAGGTCATTGCCGCCGGCGTGGATGTCGATCGTGTCGCCCAGATGGGCCGCAGCCATCGCCGAACACTCGATGTGCCAGCCCGGGCGGCCGCGTCCCCACGGGCTGTCCCAACCGGGGAGTTCAGGCGTGGATGGCTTCCACAGCACGAAATCGGCCGGGTTCCTCTTGTACGGCGCGACCTCGACGCGCGCGCCGGCGATCATGTCCTCCACCGAGCGTCGCGACAGTTGCCCGTAATCCGGATAGGACGCCACGTCGAACAGCACGTGACCTTCCGCTGCGTAGGCGTGTCCATCCGCGATCAGGCGTTCGCACATCGCGATGATCGGCGCGATGTGCGCCGTCGCATGCGGCTCCACGTCCGGCGCATCCGCGCCGAGCTTTGCCATGTCCTCGCGGAAGGCTGCGGCATAGCGGTCGGTGATCGCGGTGATCGGCGTGCCGGCCGCGAGCGCGGCGGCGTTGATCTTGTCGTCCACGTCGGTGATGTTGCGCGCGTACACCACGCGCGGGTAATGCCGGCGCAGGAGTCGGGCCAGCAGACCGAACACCACGTAGGGCCGGGCGTTGCCGATGTGCACGTAGTGGTAAACGGTCGGCCCGCAGACGTACATCGTCACCCGTTCAGGATCGAGCGGGGTGAAGGCTTCGGTGCGTCGGGTCAGGCTGTTGTGCAGGCGGATCGGCATCGGTTCAGGCGAAATCGGCGGGCGGCTTCGCATTTTAACGTGCAAAAGCGTGATTCCTTCGGCGCCGATTCAGCCGCGCTTTGTTGGAATGGCGCCCGAGCAATAGGGCGGCTCCCAGCGCCCGTCCCGAGGTCGCCATGACAATGTACAAGCCGATGATCGTCGCCGCGCTGCTCGCTTTTGCGGGCCTGGCGGAGGCGCAGGCTTATCCGCCGTCGTCCGACGACAACAATGCCCACTTCGGCTGGGCCGACGTGCTGCGCGTCGATCCGATCTACGTTGCGGACGCCGGCGGCCCGCCGCGCCAGGAATGCTATGACCAGCAGGTCACGCGCGAGGACAACAGCCACGTCGGCGGCACCGTGCTGGGCGCAATCGTCGGCGGCGCCCTGGGCAACCAGGTCGGCAAGGGTGACGGCCGCAAGGCGGCGACGATTGCCGGTGCGGTCGCGGGTGGTGCGATCGGAAATGGCATTTCGCGCGCGCACGACCGCAGTTACACCGATACCGAAACCCATTGCCGCATGGTCAGCGACTATCCGCCGCAGCGCCGGATCGCTGCATACGACGTGGAATATCGTTATCGCGGCGAGGTCTATGTGTCGCGGCTTGGCTTCGACCCGGGCGAGCGGTTGCGCGTCCGGGTCAGCGTGACGCCGGCGGAATGAGCAACCCTTGAAACTTCTTGCGTCCGGGCAAACCGGCTGGCATGATCCGCGCCCCATGAACGACTTTCGCGCCAACGCCATCGTCCTGACCAGCGCCCGCATGGCCGCCGGCATGACCTCGCGCGCGCGCCGACCGGAACTTCTCCATCCGGCCGGATAAGTCGTCGCACGCATTCGCATTCGACAAGACCCGGCCTCGCGCCGGGTTTTTTGTTGTGTGAAACCCGGACGTTTCCCGCCAGCAGGAACGACCGATGACGCTTCGTCACTTCATCACCACCCAGGATTTCAGCCGCGCCGAGCTCCACGCGCTGCTGGACCAGGCCGCCGTTTTCAAGCGCGGCAAGTTGGGCGACCAGCTCGCCGGCAAATCCATCGCGCTGCTGTTCTTCAATCCCTCGATGCGCACGCGCACCAGTTTCGAACTCGGCGCGCGCCAGCTTGGCGGCCACGCGATCGTGCTGTCGCCCGGCAAGGACGCGTGGCCGATCGAATTCGAGCTCGGCACGGTGATGGATGGCGAGGCCGAGGAGCATGTGGCCGAAGTCGCGCGCGTGCTCTCGCGTTACGTGGACCTGATCGGCGTACGCGCGTTCCCGAAGTTCCGCGACTGGAACGAGGACCGCGAGGACACGGTGATCCGCGCTTTCGCGCGCCACGCCACCGTTCCAGTGATCAACATGGAGACGATCACGCATCCGTGCCAGGAGCTGGCGCACGTGATGGCGCTGCGCGAACACCTCGGTCCGGACCTGCACGGCAGGAAATACGTCCTGACCTGGACGTATCACCCGAAGCCGCTGAACACGGCCGTCGCGAACTCGGCGCTGCTGATCGCCACGCGCTTCGGCATGGACGTGACGCTGCTGTGTCCCACGCCCGAATACGTGCTGGACGAGCGCTATATGGACGCAGCGCGCGAGAACGCGGATGCAAACGGCGGATCGTTGCGCGTGTCGCACGACATCGGTGAAAGCTATCGCGGCGCGCACGTGGTGTACGCCAAAAGCTGGGGCGCGCTGCCGTATTTCGGGCGTTGGGATCAGGAAAAGCCCGTTCGCGATGCGCACCGGCATTTCATCGTGGACGAATCGAAGATGGCGTTGACCGACAACGCCGTTTTCAGCCACTGCCTGCCGTTGCGCCGCAACGTCAAGGCGACCGACGCGGTGATGGATTCGCCGCAGTGCATCGCGATCGACGAGGCCGAAAACCGCCTGCACGTGCAGAAGGCGGTGATGGCTGCGTTGGTGGGGTAGGGCGGGTTTCAACCCGCCGACTCGAACAATTTGATGGCGGGTCAAGACCCGCCCTACGGAAGGACCATGAATTCCAAAGACATCGTGCTGGCTTTTTCCGGCGGCCTGGACACCAGTTTCTGCATCCCGTGGCTGCGGGAGCGCGGCTACGCGGTGCACACCGTATTTGCCGATACCGGCGGCGTGGATGCCGGCGAACGCGCGTGGATCGAACAGCGCGCGCGCGAACTCGGCGCGGCCACGCACCTGACCGTGAACGGCGGTCCAGCGCTGTGGGCGCAATTCGTCAAGCCATTCGTCTGGGCGGGCGAGGGCTATCAGGGCCAGTATCCGCTGCTGGTTTCCGATCGCTACCTGATCGTCGAGGCCGCGCTGAAGCGCGCGGATGAACTCGGCACGCGCGCCATCGCGCATGGCTGCACCGGCATGGGCAACGACCAGGTGCGCTTCGATCTCACGGTGAAAGCGCTCGGCGATTACGACGTCGTGGCGCCGATCCGCGAGATCCAGCGCGAGCACGCGCAGGTGCGCACCTACGAGCAGGCGTACCTGCGCGAGCGCGGCTTCGAGGTGCGCGCGAAACAGCAGGCGTACACGATCAACGAGAACCTGCTCGGCCTGACGATGTCCGGCGGCGAGATCGATCGCTGGGAAGCGCCGGGCGAGGGTGCGCGCGGCTGGTGCGCATCGCGGCCGGAATGGCCGCTGGAGCCGCTGCGGATGAAGCTGCGTTTCGAACAGGGCGAAGCAGTGGCGCTGGACGGTGAGTCGCTGTCCGGTCACGAGCTGCTGGCGAAACTCAACCAGGCTTTCGCGCAGCACGGGGTTGGTCGCGGCCTGTATACCGGCGACACGACCATCGGCCTGAAAGGGCGGATCGTGTTCGAAGCGCCGGGCCTGACCGCGTTGCTTGCCGCGCACCGCGCGCTGGAAGAAGCGGTGCTGAGCAAGCAGCAGAATCGCTTCAAGCCGGACGTGGCCCGCAAGTGGATCGAACTGGTTTACGAGGGCTTCTTCCACGATCCGCTGAAGGCCGACCTGGAAGCATTCCTTGCTTCGTCGCAGCGCTGCGTCAATGGCGACGTCACGCTGGAAACGCGCGGCGGACGTGTGGATGCGATCGCGGTCGAGTCGCCGCACATTCTGAACGCGAAGGGCGCGACCTATGCGCAGAGCGCGGACTGGGGCGTGGCGGAAGCGGAGGGCTTCATCAAGCTCTTCGGCATGAGCAGCACGCTCTGGGCACAGGTGAACCGCACGCCATGAACGCGCTGCTCGAAGACACGCTTGCCCATCTGCGCGTGCTGGTCGGTTTCGACACGCGCAATCCGCCGCGCTCGATCGGCAGCGAAGGCCTGTTTGATTATTTGCGCGCGGAGCTGCCCGGCTTCGAATGCACGCAAACGGATCACGGCGCGGGTGCGGTCAGCCTGCTGGCCGTGCGCGGCAAGCCGCGGCTGCTGTTCAACGTGCACCTGGACACCGTGCCGGATGCGCCGCAGTGGAGTGCGAGTCCGTTCGAGTTGCACATCGAGGATGAGCGCGCGATCGGCCTGGGCGCTTGCGACATCAAGGGCGCGGCGGCGGCGCTGCTTGCGGTTGCGAATACATGCACCGGCGATCTCGCGCTGCTGTTCACGACCGACGAGGAAGGTCGCGATCCGCGCTGCATCTCTGCGTTCCTGAAGCAGGCGCATGCGTTCGAAGCCGTGATCGTCGCCGAGCCCACCCGCTGCGAGGCGGTGTTGGCGCATCGCGGCGTGCATTCGCTGCAGGTCGGCTTCGCCGGGCGCGCCGGGCACGCATCGAACGCACAACTGCGCGAGGACAGCGCCGTGCACCAGGCCCTGCGCTGGGGCCAAGCCGCACTCGAATTAGCCGAATCGCAGGGCCATCAGCGCTTCGGCGGCCTGACCGGCCTGCGCTTCAACATCGGACTGATAGAAGGCGGCATCAAATCGAACGTCATTGCGCCTTCGGCGGAGATGCGCGTGGACCTGCGCCCGCTGCCGAGCATGGCGCCCGAAACCTTGTTGCAATCACTGCGCACGCTCACCGATCCGGCACCGGCGCGTTTCGAGGAAACCTTTCGCGGACCTTCGCTGCCTGCGGGAGATGTGGCGAGCGCCGAAACGCGCCGCCTGGCAGCGCGCGATCTTGCCGATGAACTGGGATTGCCGATCGGCAACGCGGTGGATTTCTGGACGGAAGCTGCGCTGTTTTCGCAAGGCGGCTGCACCGCATTCGTGTATGGGCCGGGCGACATCGCGCAGGCGCACGGCGCCGACGAATGGGTCGCGCTCGGCCAATTGCGGACGTATGCCGAGAGCATGCGTCGCATGCTGGAGGCGGGGCTCACATGATTGCCGACACGCATACGCCGTTGCGGCAGACCATCGTGCGCCTGCTTTCGAGCATGGAAGGCGCCAAGGAGGTGCGACAGTACCTGCAACGCTTCGCGCGGGTAGATGCGAAGCGCTTCGCCGTGGTCAAGGTCGGCGGGGCGGTGCTGCGCGACGATCTCGACGCGCTCACGTCCTCGCTCGCATTCCTGCAGCAGGTCGGGCTGACGCCGATCGTGGTGCACGGCGCCGGCCCGCAACTGGACGATGCGCTGGCTGCGTCCGGTATCGCCAAGCGCACGATCGACGGCCTGCGCGTGACTTCGCCGGCGGCACTGGCGATCGTGCGCCGCGTATTGCAGGCGCAGAACCTGGCGCTGGTCGAAGCGTTGCAACGGCACGACGTGCGCGCGACCTCGATCGTCTCCGGCGTGTTCGAAGCCGCGTTCCTCAATCGCCGCAAATACGGAATGGTCGGTCGTGTAACGCGCGTGGAACTTTCACCGGTGGAAGCCAGCATCAAGGCGGGTTCGATCCCGGTGATCGCGTCGCTGGGCGAAACGCCGGAAGGCAATATCCTCAACATCAACGCCGACTTCGCGGTCAACGAACTGGTGCGCGCGGTGCGCCCGTACAAGATTGTTTTCCTGACCGGCACCGGCGGCCTGCTGGATGGCGAAGGCAAGGTGATCGATTCGATCAACCTGTGCACCGACTACGCGTCGCTGACGCGGGCGCCCTGGCTGCATTCGGGCATGCGGCTGAAACTGGAGCAGATCAAGGATCTTCTGGACGCGCTGCCGCTCGCTTCATCGGTTTCCATCACCCGGCCTGCGGAGCTGGCGCGCGAGCTGTTCACCCATCGCGGTTCGGGCACGCTGGTGCGGCGTGGCGAGAAGGTCCGCCGTTGCACGCGCTGGTCGCAACTGGACCTGGAGCGCCTGCGCGCCCTGATCGAGTCGAGCTTCGGGCGCAAGCTGGTGTCCGATTATTTCGAGCGCACCAAACTGTTTCGCGCGTACGTCAGCGAGAACTATCGCGCCGCGTTGATCCTGACGCGCGAATCGTTCGCGAACGGCGCGCGCATCGCCTATCTCGACAAATTCGCAGTCGCCGAGGACGCCCAAGGCGAAGGCCTGGGGCGCGCAGCCTGGCAGGTGATGCGGGCGGACAATCCGGCGCTGTTCTGGCGTTCGCGCCACGGCAATGGCGTGAACGAATTCTATGCGGCGGAAGCGGACGGCAGCTTCAAGCAGCCGCGCTGGAACGTGTTCTGGTACGGGCTGGAATCGTTCGCGCAGATCGAAGCGTGCGTGGACCACTGCGGCGCGCGTCCGGCAACACTGATGGAGTGCCCATGAAACGGGTTGGAATCATCGGGGCACGCGGTCACACTGGCGCGGAATTGATCGCGCTGATCGCGCGGCATCCGCAGCTCGAGCTTGCATTCGTCTCTTCAAGGGAACTCGCCGGGCAGGATCTGAGCGAGCGGGTGCGCTATGAGAATCTCGACGCCGCGCAAGCGGCACACAAAGGCGCGGATGCGGTGATCCTGGCCTTGCCCAACGGCAAGTCGGAGCCGTTCGTACAGGTTCTGGATGCGCACGCGCCGGAGACGATCATCGTGGATCTTTCCGCCGATCGCCGCTTCGACGGGAACTGGTATTACGGCCTGCCGGAATTGACGCGCGGAGCCTATCGAGGCGAGCGGCGCATCAGCAATCCGGGCTGCTATGCCACCGCGATGCAGCTCGCGATCGCTCCCGTGCGGGAACTGCTCGCCGGACCGCCGCAGTGCTTCGGTGTGTCCGGTTACTCCGGCGCGGGCACCACGCCTTCCGACAAGAACGATCCGCAGAAACTGCGCGACAACCTGATGCCGTACAGCTTGGTCGGCCACATGCACGAGCGTGAAGTCTCCGCGCGGCTGGGCGTCCCGGTCGAGTTCATGCCGCACGTGGCGCCGCATTTTCGCGGCATCACCATGACGGTGAACCTGTGGTTGCGCGAACCGTCGAGCGCCGAATCGCTGAAGACGCGTTATGCGGCGCGGTATGCACGCGAACCGCTGGTCCGCATCGTGGACGAGCCGCCGTGGGTCAGCCGGATCGCCGGACAGCATGGCGTCGAGTTAGGTGGCTTCACGGTCGCGCAAGGCGGCAAGCGCGCGGTAGTGGTCGCGACGCTGGATAACCTCCTGAAAGGCGCGGCCACGCAGGCGATGCAGAATCTCAATCCCGCATTGGGATTCGACGAGTTCGCCGGCATTCCGATCGAGGTGGAAGCATGAGCAACCTGCTCTGGCAAAAGAAAGGCACGCGCACCGACGATCGCATCATGCGATTTCTTGCCGGCGACGACGTGTTGCTCGATCGGGAGTTTTTCCTGCCCGACATCGCCGCCAGCCGCGCGCATGTGGAAGGGCTGGCGAGCATCGGCGTGCTGAGCGCGAATGAGGCGAGCGCGCTGGATCGCGAATTGAAAACACTGGCAGAGGATTTCTCGGCCAGCCGTTTTGCCCTGGATGAACGCTACGAAGATGGCCACTCCGCCATCGAGGCGCGCCTGACCGAACGCCTGGGCGACATCGGCCGCAAGGTGCACACCGGTCGCAGCCGCAACGACCAGATCCTGGTCGCGACGCGGTTATGGTTGAAGGAGCGCCTCGCCACGCTGGCGCAGCTCTGTCGCGAGGCCGCGCACGTGTGCCTGCAACGAGCGGCGAGCGAATCGTTGCCGCTGCCCGGCTACACCCACCTGCAGCGCGCGGTCGTGTCCTCGACCGCGATGTGGTTCGCGGGTTTCGCCGAATCCTTCATCGACGATGCGCGGCGCGCGCGCGACACGCTGGCGTGGCTGGATGCCAATCCGCTCGGAACCGCGGCGGGTTACGGCGTGAACCTCGCCCTCGATCGCGAGCACACCACGCGCGCGCTCGGCTTCGCGCGCATGCAAATCAATCCTGTCGCCGCGCAATTGTCGCGCGGCAAGTTCGAGATGGCGGCCTTGGAAGCGCTGGGCTCGGCGCTGCTGGATCTGCGGCGGCTGGCGTGGGATCTGTCGCTGTTCACGACTGCCGAATTCGGCTTCGTCACGCTGCCGGATGAATTCAGCACCGGCTCTTCGATCATGCCCAACAAGCGCAATCCGGACGTGGTCGAGCTGATGCGCGCGAGTTATGCCAGCGTCGCCGCCGCGCGCTGCGAGATCGAACAGTTGTTGTCGCTGCCATCCGGATACCAGCGCGATCTGCAGGCCAGCAAGGGCGCGCTGGTGCACGGCTTCGGCCGTGGCTTGGTGGCGCTGGAATTGCTGCCGGACTTGCTCACCGGCCTGAGCTGGAACGAACAACGCATGCTCACGGCGATCGAATCTTCCATGTACGCAACCGACATCGCCATCGAACAGGCCGTTGCCGGCGTGCCGTTTCGCGAGGCATATCAGCGCGCTGCGGAAGCCGCGCAATCGGCAGGCGAGGGCCGGAGGCCCGAAGCGAGCCTCGCCGCGCGCGTGTCGCCGGGCGCGGCGGGCGACTTGCGGCTGGATGAACTGCATGCGCGGTTGCGGGAGTTTTGTTGACCGGATTTCGATCCTGAAAGCCCCGTCTCGACCTGCGTCGCGGACGGCGAGAACGGGAAGCGCTACGATTTCCCGTTGCGATAACCACGGATCGCCCGATCGGTCGAGCCATGTGGTTTTCGCGGGCTTTCCGGGATAAGTTGATGGTTGCATCGTTGCCCGCGTTCTCGAATCAGGTCTGGCGGGGCCGGGCCGCGCCGGTTGTCGCGCCCGCGCAGCCGACCGGCTGGGCAGAACTGGATGCCGCGCTGCCCGCAGGCGGCTGGCCGGATGCGGCGCTCACTGAAATCCTGCTGCCGGCCGACGGCGTCGGCGAGCTGCAATTGTTGATGCCGACTTTGGCGCGGCTGACGCAGACGGATCGTCCTGTGCTGCTGGTCGCGCCGCCGTATGCGCCGTGCGTGGCCGGCTGGCGCGCGCGCGGCGTGGACATGGGCAAGGTCGAGATCGTGGCCGCCGATGAGCCGCGCGTGCTGTGGGCGATGGAACAGTCGCTGCGCGCGGGCTGTTGTTCGGCGGTGCTGGGCTGGCCGCATCAGGTGGACGAGCGCCAGTTGCGGCGCCTGCAGGTGGCCGCCGACAGCGGTCGCTCGCTGGGGTTCGTGTTCCGCGATCGCAAGCACGCGGCGCAGGCCTCGCCGGCCGCGTTGCGCATCGAGATCGAAGCGAGTCCCGCACAATTGCGCGTGCGCAAGTGCCGCGGTGGTCCGGCGCCCGCGCAGCCGATTTCTCTCCTCCCCCTTCAAGGGGGAGGCCGGGAGGGGGATGGTGATCATGCAATGTTTGCATCCACGCGAGTCGCAGAATTCTCAACACCATCCCTACCCACGTTGCACGGCTCGGACGTCCTGTCCTCGCCAGCAACCCCGCCCTCCGCTCCTGCTTCGGGCGCTCATCGGCGCGCGGACCTGCGGTCCGCCAGCGCGCCGATTCGCCCCCTTGAAGGGGAGGGCTTGCGCTTTGGCGTTCATGCGGAATGACGATGTTGTGGGCCTGTATTGCATTGCCGCATCTCGCGCTGGATGGCGTGCTGCGCCAGCGCGCCGACACGCGTGCGCCGCTGGCGTTGATGGATGGTCCGCCGCATGCGCGCGTGCTGAGGGACGTGAACGAAGCCGCGGCGCGTGTCGGCCTGCGCGCGGGCCAGCCGCTGACCGCCGCGCGCGCCTTGCTGGCGCACTTCGAAGCGGTACCGTTCGACGCAAGTGAAGCGGAACATTGGCATCGCTTCCTGGCGGCGGTGGCCTATCGCTACAGCTCGGAAGTCGCGCTGTTGCCGGATGCGATCGTGCTCGAGGTCGGCCACAGCCGCGCGCTGTTCGGGCCGTGGCCGGAACTGGCGCAACGCCTGCGCGATGACCTGTCGCAACTCGGCTTCCGCCATTGCCTCGCCGCGGCGCCCACGCCGCACGCCGCGCGCGCACTGGCCGAACACGCCGACGGCAGCGCGATCCTGGACGGGAAGGATCTGCGCGCGAACTTGTCGCGTTTATCGGTATTGCAGGCGGGCTTGCCGGAAGAAACCGCGACGACCCTGGTGCAGACCGGCCTGCGCACGCTGGGACAGGTGCTGGATGCACCGCGCGACGGCCTGCGTCGTCGCTTCGGCAACGCCTTGCTGCAGGCGCTGGATCGCCTGACCGGCGCCGCGCCGGATGGCCTGGCGCGCTATCGCCCGCCGGATCGCTTCGCGCAGCGCGTCGAGTTCGAACCCGAGGTCGAGAGCCTTTCCGTGCTGCTGTTCCCGTTGCGCCGGCTGACCGGCGATCTCGCCGCCTATCTTTCCGGCCGCGATGGTGGCGTGCAGCGCTTCACGATCGAGCTGGAGCATGCCCGTGACGGCAAGCGCGCCAACGACTGCACGCGCGTGCAGGTCGGCCTGCTGGAGCCGTTGCGCGATCCGGAAGCCTTGTTCGAATTCTCGCGCGGGCGTCTGGAAGCGCAGCGCCTGCGCGCCCCGGTGCGCGTGATGCGGGTGCTGGCCGACGAGCTGCCGCCGTTCGTGCCGGCCGGGCGCGACCTGTTCGACCGGCGTCCCGCGCACGCGTTGACGATGACCCAATTGCGCGAGCGCCTGCGCGCGCGGCTGGGTGATGACGCGATCTACCGCCTGCACGACACGCTCGACCCGCGCCCCGAGCGTGCGCAGTCGCGCGAAAGCGAAGCTGCAATCCATGAAACATTGCCGCGTCCGACCTGGTTGCTGGAACGCCCGATTCCGCTACGCGGGCCGACGCCGCAACTGATCGCCGGGCCGGAGCGCCTGGAAACCGGCTGGTGGGATGGCGAACCGGTGCGGCGCGACTATTACGTCGCACGAACCGCGCAAGGCCAGCGCGCGTGGATTTTCTGCGCGGCCGGGCAGCGCGGCCCGTGGATGCTGCACGGGTGGTTCGCATGAACGCCTGCGGCTACGCCGAACTGCATTGCCTGTCGAACTTCTCGTTCGGCCGCGGCGCTTCCAGCGCGCGCGAGCTGTTCGAGCGCGCCAAGGTTTGTGGTTACGAAGCGCTGGCGATTACCGACGAATGCTCGCTCGCCGGCATCGTGCGCGCGTGGGAGGCCGCGCGCGATACGCAGATGAAGCTGATCGTCGGCGCGGAAATTCAACTGCGCGACGGTCCGAAGCTGGTGCTGCTGTGCGAGGACAAAGCCGGCTACACCGCCTTGTGCCGGTTGATCACGCGTGGCCGGCGCGCGTCTAAAAAAGGCGAATACACGCTGACGCGCGCGGATTTCGCAACCGACCTCTCCGGCGTGCTGGCGCTGTGGATTCCAGAAGAAATACCGGACCTCGAAGACGGCCTTTGGATCAAAAATGTTTTCGAAGATCGCGCCTGGCTCGCGGTGGAACTGCATCGCGGGCCCGACGATGCGAAGCGCCTGCAAACATTGCGGCGCATTGGTGAAGAACTCGGCTTGCCCCTGGTCGCGAGCGGCGACGTGCACATGCACGTGCGCGCGCGCCTGCCGCTGCAGCACACGCTCACCGCGATCCGCCATCGCACCACGATTGCCGAAGCCGGGCCGCTGCTGTTCAAGAACGGCGAGCGGCACCTGCGCAAATGCGAGGAACTGGAAGCGTTGTATCCGCGCGAATTGCTGGAAGAGACGCGGCGCATCGCCGCGCGCTGCACGCTCGATCTGAAGAAGGCGGTGCAATACCGCTATCCCGCCGAGCTGGTGCCGGAAGGACATACGCCGACCACCTGGCTGCGTGAATTGACGGAACGCGGATTGCGCGAACATTGGCCGCAAGGCGAGCCGCAAAAAGTCCGCGATCAGATCGAGCACGAACTCGAATTGATCGCGTTCAAGGAATACGAGGCGTTCTTCCTGACCGTGGATGATGTGGTGCGCTACGCGCGCTCGCGGGAGATCCTTTGCCAGGGGCGCGGCTCGGCGGCCAACTCAGCGGTGTGCTACGTGCTGGGCATCACCGCGGTCAATCCCGAGCACAGCAATCTTCTGATGGAACGTTTCATCAGCCGCGAGCGTGATGAGCCGCCCGACATCGACGTGGATTTCGAACACGAGCGGCGCGAGGAAGTCATCCAGTACATCTACCGGAAGTACGGACGCGAGCGCGCGGCGCTGGCCGCCACCGTGATTTCCTACCGCGGCAAGAGCGCGGCCCGCGACGTCGGCAAGGCGATGGGCTTGTCGCCCGAGCAGATCGACCAGCTGAGCCGTGCGGTCGGCTGGTGGGATGGCACGAGCGCGCTGGACCAGCGCCTGCGCGAGTGCGGTTTTGATCCAGATTCGCCGTTGCTGCGACGCGTGCTGGCGCTCACTGCGCAGTTGCTGGACATGCCGCGGCACCTCAGCCAGCACGTCGGCGGGTTCGTGATTTCCGATGCGCCGCTTTCCGATCTCGTGCCGATCGAGAACGCGGCGATGGCCGATCGCACCATCATCCAGTGGGACAAGGACGATCTGGATTCGATGGGCCTGTTGAAGGTGGATTGCCTGGCGCTCGGCATGCTCACCTGCCTCCGCAAGTGCCTCGATCTCCTGCGCAAGCATGATCTCGGCGATTACACGCTGACGTCCATCGAGCAGGATGATGGAACGACCTACGAAATGATCCAGCGCGCCGACACCATCGGCGTGTTCCAGATCGAGAGCCGCGCGCAGATGAGCATGCTGCCGCGCCTGAAACCAAAGGCGTTCTACGACCTGGTGATCCAGGTCGCGATCGTGCGGCCCGGGCCGATCCAGGGCGACATGGTGCACCCGTACCTGCGCCGCCGCCGCGGCGAAGAGCGAGTCACGTACCCATCGGATGAAACGAAATCCGTCCTGGAACGTACGCTGGGCGTGCCGCTGTTCCAGGAGCAGGTGATGCGGCTGATGATGGTCGCGGCCGGCTACACGCCGGGCGAGGCCGACCAGTTGCGCCGCGACATGGCCGCGTGGAAACGGCGCGGTGGGATCGAAAAGCACGAGCAGCGCATCCGCGCCGGCATGCTGGCGCGCGGCTATACGCCCGAATTCGCCGAGCGCACGTTCAACCAGATCAAGGGTTTCGGCAGTTACGGATTTCCGGAAAGCCACGCGGCCAGTTTCGCGATCCTCGCTTACGCCTCGTCATGGCTGAAGTGCCACCACCCGGCCGCGTTCGCCTGTGCGCTGCTCAACAGCCAGCCGATGGGTTTCTACGCGCCGAGCCAGATCGTGCAGGATGCGCAGCGCCACAATGTGGGCGTGCTGCCGGTGGACGTGCGGCATAGCGATTGGGATTGCACGCTGGAAGCCGATCGCCATGGCGCGCTGGCGATCCGGCTGGGTTTGCGACAGGTGCGCGGTTGTTCGGAAAAAGCCGCGCAGGCATTGATGGCCGCGCGCGCACAACGCGCATTCGCGGACGTCGCCGACCTGTGCGCACGTGCGTCGCTGGATTCACGCCATCGCACGTTGCTGGCGCAGGCTGGCGCGCTGCGTGGCCTGGCCGGGCACCGGCATCGCGCGCAGTGGGCGGCGATCGGCGTGGAGGCGCACCGACCGCTGTTCGAGCATCGCAGTCCGGATGAAGCGGCGATGCATTTGCCGTTGCCATCCGTCGCGGAAGACGTGCACGCCGATTACGCGCGCACCGGCCTGACGCTCGGGCCGCATCCGCTGAAGTTGCTGCGTGCGCGATTGCGCGCACAACGTTGGCTGGATTCGAAGCAGTTGCAGGCCCTGCCGCACGAGAGCGAAGTGCGGCTGGCCGGCCTGGTGACGCAACGCCAGCGTCCGCAAACCGCCAGCGGCGTCACCTTCATCACGCTGGAGGACGAGCACGGCCCGGTCAACGTGATCGTCTGGCGTGACGTCGCCGCGCGCCAGTGGCGGCCGTACCTGGAAGCGAAGCTGCTGGGCGTGCAGGGGCGATGGGAACGCGTGGACGGCGTCAGCCATCTGATCGCGTATCGGTTGTTCGATGTCAGCGAGCTGTTGGGCAAGCTGGATGCCAGGTCGCGGGATTTTCATTGAGCGGAATCTGGAATCGGCGGACAACAACATCCTACCGCTCGCGCGGCATGCAGGGCGGGCACTGCCCGCCATGCGAATCATGAAAGGACCGTGTCGCGATCATCGCGGGCGATTTTGTGATCGCGCTTCATCGGCGGACGATGTCCGCCCTACTGCCCTGCAGCCTCCACGACCTTCCGCAAATCCCCGACCAATTCATCGAACGCAGCAGCGCGCGATTGCGCATCGGGCATGCGCAGCAACGCGGAAGGGTGCCAGGTGGCGATGCCGCGCACGCCCTGGCCCAGCTCCCGCCATTCGCCCCGCTCGCGGGTAATGCGAAAGGCGTCGCCGAACATCGTGCGCGCGGCCATCGAACCCAGGCCGACCACGATCCGCGGCTGCACGCGCAGCAGTTCCGCCGCCAGCCACATGCGGCAGGCGGCCTGTTCGGAGGCGTTCGCGCTCTTGTGCAGGCGGCGCTTGCCGCGCAATTCGTACTTGAAATGCTTGACGGTGTTGGTGAGGTACAGCGATTCGCGTTGCAAGCCGGCGGCTTCCAGCGCCTCGTCCAGCATGCGCCCGGCCGGGCCGACGAATGGACGGCCTTCAAGGTCTTCCTGTGCACCGGGTTGCTCGCCGATCAGCATCACCATGGCGTGCGCCGGCCCTTCGCCGAACACGGTCCGGGTGGCGCCGCGCCAGAGCGGGCAGGCATGGCAGTCGGCGGCTTCGCGGCGCACGGAAGCCAGTCGTCCGCGCGGGACGACTGCGACCGGCTTGGCCAGCGGCACCTCCGGCGGGTCGTGGACGGGCGGCTTGCGGGCAGGGCGGGGGGCCACGCGGGCACCATGGCGCTGCGCCCGTGCAACAACCGTCAATGCAAATGTCGGTGAACTTCGGCAATTCGCGCACGTTTTATGGCCTCGGCACCCCCGGACCAATGGCGTCCGCGCTCAGGAGCGGCTACCATCCGCCATTCGGCGCGTGTGTTGCTTGGCGGCGGGGTCCAAGCCCGCCACGCGCGCCCTCGAGGATCCACTGACACAAGAGAGTGCGGAGACTGCTGGCATGACGCGTGTGCTTGAATTCATCGTGGCCATCATCCTGGTCTTCATCCTGGCCATCATCGTCGGGGTGTTCCTGCCCAGCCATGGCCATATTCAGCGGTCGCTGTCGATCAGCCACGACCCTCACCAGATTTATGACGTGCTGAACAACTTCGGCCGCTTCGACGATTACGCCGGGCAGGTGCTGAAGGCCGAAGATCCGGGCCTGCAGCTGCATGTTTCCGGCGCGCCCTACGGCCCCGGTGCCAAGGTGACCTGGCAGGGCGGCGTGGACCAGGTTCCGCCCAGCACGCTTACCAACAAGTCCGGCAGCCTCGATCCCTACGGTCGCGGCGAAATCGTCTGGGCGCTCGACAGCGCCGCGTGGCGCGGCACCAACAAGCAGTTCACGCTGGACCTGGAGCCGACCAACAACCAGCGCCTGACCAAGGTGACCTGGTCCTACGACGTCGACTACGGTTGGAACCTGCTCGATCGCTATTCGCGCTTCTTCCTGCGCGGTGCGCCGGACACGCTGATCCAGTACGGCCTGAACAACCTGCAGAACACGCTGGCCTCGATCCCGAACGTCGACTACACCAAGATCGATACCCGCATCGTGCAGACCCAGCCGCAGGCGATCCTGTTCGTTTCCACGCAGGCGCCGCGCACGCTGGATGACGTGGATGCCGCGACCGCCAAGGCGATGCAGCAGATCGACGCGGCGATGAAGAAGCTCAATGTGCACCAGAGCGGTCCGCGCATCACCCTGACCACCGATTACGGCGACGAGAACTACGTGTTCGACGTGGCGGTGCCGATCGACAGCACCACGCTCAACATCGATGGCCAGAGCCATGATCTGACCCAGATCGTCGCCAAGCCGACCAATTCGCCCGGCAGCGCGCCGGCGCCGGCCTCGTCCAATGGTGCGCCGCCCGCAGCGCCTGCGCCGGGTTCCACGGGTCCGAAGGGCAACCTGATCGTGGACGCCAACGTGCGTGCCGGCATGCTCCCGGGCGGCCCGGCGCTGGAAGCCGACTGGCAGGGCACGCCGGCGGGCATCCCGCTGATGCGCCTGGCGCTGAAGGCTTACGCGCTGACCCACGGCTATACCTTCGACGACACCACGCACCGCTATTACGACGAGCTGGTTTCGTTGCCGAACGTCGCCTACGACCAGCAGCAGTTCCGCGTGTTCCTGCCGTTGCAAGGCGATGTGCCGCAGCAGACTCCGGAACAGGCCGCCGGCAAGGTGCAGCCGATGCCTGCCCTGAATCCGGCCGCGTGGTCCGGCGCGGCGCCTGCGCCCGCTTCGAGCGCGGCGGCCCCGGAGCAGAACGCTGCGGCCAAGGGCAAGAAGGAAGCCGCCAAGAAACCGGCGGCCAAGCACAAGCATCATTGATGCGATCCGCAAGGATGTTGCAACAAAAAGCCCGCCGATCGGCGGGCTTTTTGTTTCGAACGCAAACTCGCGTCAGAAGCTCATGAAATACCCGCCGTTCACCGGCACGTTGGCGCCGGTGATGAAGCCGGCATCGTCTGCGGTGAGGAACGCCACGGTACGGGCGATGTCGGAAGGCTCGCCCAGGCGCCCGACCGGAATCTGCGCCACGATCTGGGCGCGGATCTCTTCCGGCACCTTCATCACCATTTCGGTCTTGCAGTAGCCGGGCGAGACGCTGTTCACCGTCACGCCCTTCTTCGCCGTTTCGCGCGCCAGCGCCATGGTGAAGCCGTGCATGCCGGCCTTGGCCGCGGAGTAGTTGGTCTGGCCGAACTGGCCGGTCTGGCCATTGACCGAGGAGATGTTGACGATGCGGCCGAAGCCGCGCGCGCTCATTCCATCGACAACCTGGCGGCACATGTTGAATACGCCGTCGAGGTTGACGTTCATCAGCTCGTGCCACTGCTTTTCTTCCATCTTGCGCAGGCTGACGTCGCGCGTGATGCCGGCGGCGTTCACCAGGATGTCCACCCCGCCGTAGGTCTCGGCGACGTGCTTCACCAGCGCGGCGCAATCCTCGAAGCGCGAAACGTCCACCGGCGCGAAAAGGACGTTGCCGTCGAACTCGTTCACTTCCTCGCGGAATGCTGCGAGGCGTTCCTGGCGGTTGCCGAGGTCGGCGGCGACGACCTTGCGTCCGGCGCGCGCGAGGTGCTTGCAGATTTCGGTGCCCAGACCGCCAATGCCACCGGTGACGATGGCTACACGTTGTGCCATTGGATCTTTACCTCGCGGTGAAAAGTGCGGCTAAGGCCGCCATCCCTGGACCAAGAGCTCCGTCGCCGCTTTTTGATTCTCGCGATCAGGGGCGATCGCAAAACTTGATGCAGAGCGGCACATGCTGCGCCGCAACAGATTCGGGATAGTAAAAAGCGACACCGGAAGGTGTCAAATACCCGGCCGGCGGCTCAGCGCGTCTTCTTGGTGTCGCCCGCGGGCTTTGCGCCCGGCGCGTTGGCTTCGAGGAAACCGCGCTGCAGCGATTTCCAGAGGTCGATGTTGCGCTCGGTCATCTCGTTCAACATCGACCACGGCGTCTGCCCGAGCATCTCGTTCAACTGCGCGCGGAATTTGTGTTGCTGGTCCAGGAAGATCTGCAGGCTGTTCTCCAGATAGCCGCCCACGAAGCCCTGCATGGAATCGCCGTAGAAGCGGATGATCTGCGAGAGCAGGTTGGCCGAGAACATCGGCTGCCCGTGCTGCTCGTGCTCGGCGATGATTTGCAGCAGCACCGCGCGGGTCAGGTCCTCGCCGGTCTTGGCGTCGTGCACCTCAAACGGCGTACCGGCGAGCACCAGCTGGCGCACCTCTTCCAGCGTGATGTAGCTGGAGATCTCGGTGTCGTAGAGCCGGCGGTTCGGGTACTTCTTGATGATGCGCGCTGCTGCCATGCCGCAAAGCTAGCATGGCTTGCGGCGGCGCACTAGAAGGGCACCGCCGCTTTGCCTTGTTTCACCGTTGCCGCGGGTCAGATCTCTCGGTGGGTTTCGACCGCGACCGGTTCGACCACGCGCGGCTCGCCGGTCGGCAGCAGGATCCGGCCGAAGGTCGCGTTGATGACGCCCGCGCCGGCCAGGTAGATCGCGAGCACCGAAGCGATCAGGCCGAGGTAGCCGCCGAGTATGGTCAGGCCGCCGACGCCGCTCCACTCGCCGATGGCGAACCAGATCAGCGACATCCACAGCGCCAGGTCGAACAGCACCCGTCCGGTGCCCGCGCGGAAGGCCGCGATGAACAGGAAAAACGCCACCACCGCCCATACCGCGAAGTACCAGCCGTAAAAATTGGCGCTCGGCGCGATCGCGCCGGTGTTCACGTCGTGCACCACCAGCGCCCAGGTCCACCAGAACGCGGCGAACGCGAGGAACAGGCAACTGTCGTGGGCGCGCCCGCGGAACCATGCCATCAAGCCCGCCAGGGCCATTGCGGTGCCGCCAAGAACCACCGCCAGCATCATCACCAGGGTGACCTGCGAGGTGTCGAACCACGAAGCCTTGATCATGCAGAACATCCAGAAGGTCAAGGCGAACGCGGCGTAGCCGACGCTGGATGCATTGGCGGGCCGCCAGGTGGCCGGCAGGCGATAGCTTTCCGGGTTCCGATAGTTTTCTGATACATATGCCATGACGAACTCTCCTTGTTCACGATTCATCCTTGCGCGCAAAAAGTGAACCGCGCACGAACTGGAGCGGCGCGGAACGCCACTGGAATCCAGCGGTTTTGGCGTCGTTTAGCCGCTCGCGGAGACGCCTTCGCAATGGCGGCGCATCCGGCACGCGCCTGGTTCGAAGCTGTCGCGGGCAGCCCTTCGGGATCGGCCAGCGCGACCCTACCAACCCATGTAGTGCCCGCCATTGATCGCGAGGTTCGCGCCGGTGATCCAAGCGGCTTCGTCTGCAAGGAAGAAGGAAACGGCGTAGGCGATTTCGTCGGGTTCGCCCAGGCGCCCCACTGGAATCTGCGCCACGATCTTGGCGCGCACGTCTTCAGGCACGGCCATCACCATGTCCGTGCCGATGTAGCCGGGCGAAACGGTATTCACGGTGATGCCGAACTTCGCGTTCTCCTGCGCCAGCGAAATGGTGAAACCGTGCATGCCGGCCTTGGCCGCGGCGTAGTTGGCCTGACCGTACTGGCCCTTCTGGCCGTTGATCGAACTGATCTGCACGATGCGCCCCCATTTGCGCGCGCGCATGCCTTCGATCACCGGTCGCGTCACGTTGAAACACGCGTTCAAGTTGGTGTTCACCACGTCGGTCCACTGTTGGTACGTCATCTTGTGGAAGGTGGTGTCGCGGGTGATGCCGGCGTTGTTGATCAGGATTTCGATCGGGCCTGCCTGGTCTTCGATCCTGCGCACCATTGCCTCGCATGAAGCCGGGTCGGACACGTCGCCCGGCACCAGCGTGGCGTGCACGCCTTGCGCGGCGAGTTTCTGTTGCCACGCTTGCGCCTTTGCCTCGTCCCGGTAATTGGTGGCGACGTTGTGGCCCATGCCGGCGAGCCTGCAAACGATCGCGGTGCCGATGCCGCCGGTACCGCCAGTGACCAATGCCACGCGCTGCTGGGCCATGTCGCTCTCCGTGGTGGGTTGCGGACGATTCTATTCGTCTCCGTCCGCAATGCATGTTGCAGCGCGACTTGTGGACACACGCTCGCCCGCGACAAGCTTGGCGGCCCATCGCGCGATCGCGTTCAGCCCAATCGCACTTCGCGCACGCGCGGGATCGCATCCGGCTCGAACGCGGCCAGCGCATCACGAAGCAGGGCTTCAGGTGAATTCGCGCGCAACGCGCTTTCGGGCGTGCCCAGCAATGCGAGCGCAATGCGCAACGCCGGCAGCGGATCATCCGCATCCACCGCCGCTGTACCTTCCGATTTCGAGAGCTTTGCGCCACTGGAATCCAGCAGCACCGGCAGATGCAGGTACGAAGGCTCACGCAAGCCGAGCAGGCGCATCAGGAAGATCTGGCGCGGCGTCGAGTCCAGCAGGTCCGCGCCGCGCACCACTTCGCTGATGCCTTGCGCGGCATCGTCCACGGCGCAGGCGAGTTGATAGGCGAACGGCCCGTCGCTGCGCCTGACCACGAAATCGCCGCCGTCGGCGAGCTTCCATCGCTGCCGTCCTTGCAAAGCATCTTCGAATTCGACCTGCGCGTCGTCCACGCGCATCCGCCACGCCGGCGCGCGCTGCGGATCGGGTGGGGCGACGCATGCGCCGCGATGCACGCCGCCGAGCGCGGCCAGATCGGTGCGCGAGCACCAGCAGGGAAACACCGCGCCGAGTGTCTTCAGCTTATGAAATGACGCTTCGTAAGCATCCAGCCTCGTGCCCTGGTAAAGCGGCGGCTCGTCGGGTTCGAGCCCGCATGCGTGCAAGGCGTGCAGGATGGATTCGGCGGAGCCGGGCACCTCGCGCGGCGGATCGATGTCCTCGATCCGCACCAGCCACGCGCCATTCGCTGCGCGCGCGCGCAACCAGCTGCCGAGCGCGGCGATCAGCGAGCCAAGGTGCAACTTGCCGGTAGGCGAAGGCGCGAAGCGGCCGCGATAAGAACCCCTCTCCCCTCGGGAGAGGGGCAGGGGTCCGGTCAAGGCGGTCGTCCCGCGGATCACTCGTTCTCCAGCTTTACGCGGAGAATTGAAAAATTTCGCACTACCGAACCCTCACCCGGCCCTGCGGGCCACCACGGAGCTCTCCGCCATGGAAGGCGATCTTCCCGGCGGGAGAGGGGAACCGCTAGTATGCGGCAGCGTTTTCGATCGGGGAGGGCTCCATGAATTCCGCAGCCATCGGGATGAAGTCGCGCGGCGAATTGACGATCCGCGGCATCGCCATCGGCATCGTCATCACGGTGGTGTTCACCGCGGCCAACGTCTACTTCGGGCTGAAGGCCGGCCTGACCTTCTCGACGTCGATCCCCGCCGCGGTCATTTCGATGGCGATCCTGAAGGCGATGCGCGACGCGACGATCCAGGAGAACAACATCGTGCAGACGGTGGCTTCGGCCGCCGGCACGTTGTCCTCGATCATCTTCGTGCTGCCGGGGCTCGTGATCGTCGGTTACTGGAGCGGGTTCCCGTTCTGGATTTCCGCAGGCATCTGCGCGACCGGCGGCATCCTCGGCGTGATGTACACGATCCCGCTGCGGCGCGCGCTGGTCACCGATTCCGACCTGCCGTATCCCGAAGGCGTGGCCTGCGCCGAGGTGCTGAAAGTCGGCAGCGGTTCCGACGAGCAGATCGGCCGCATGGCCGAAGTGGAGTCGGTGCCTGCCGCGAACGGCGCGCGCGCGGTCGCAACTTCCGATCCCGCCGCCGCCGCACAAACCAGCAGCGCGGGCCTGAAAGCCGTGCTGTGGGGTGCGATCGTATCGGCGGTCTTCTACATCATCGTGCAGACCCGCATCTTCGCCAGCGCGGTCACCGATTACTTCCGCGTCGGGGGCGATCGCGGCGGCGCCAGCGGTTTTGATTTCGGCCTGTCGTTCGCGCTGTTCGCGATCGGACACCTCGTGGGATTGTGGGTCGGCGTGGCGATGCTGGTCGGCGCCGCAATCGGCTGGGCGTGGGCGGTGCCGTATTTCACGCACCTGCATTGGGCCGCGGGTGCCGCCTCCGACGTCGCGCAGGCAGGCTGGAGCCATTACGTGCGCTTCATCGGTGCGGGCACGATCGGCGTGGCGGCGATTTGGACGCTGGCCAAACTCGTGAAGCCGCTGGCCAGCGGCCTCGCCGGCGCGTTCCGCGCTTCGCGCGCGCGCAAGGCCGGCACGCTGCATGAGTTGCCGCGCACCGAGCACGACATGCCGATCGGGCTGGTGGGCCTGATTTCGCTGATCTGCTTCGTGCCTATCGCGTATCTGCTCTGGCATTTCTCGGTCACCAATGGCCTCGGCGGCGCGATCTGGCCGCTGGTTGTCGGCGGCCTGGTGTTCGTGGTGCTGCTGAGTTTCCTGGTATCGGCCGTGTGCGGCTACATGGCCGGATTGATCGGTTCGTCCAACAGTCCGCTCTCGGGCGTCGGCATTCTGGTCGTGGTGATCGCCGCGCTGCTGCTGGTGGTCGGCGTGAAGCCGTTCCTGCCTGCGGGCGCGGAGAAGCCCCTGGTCGGGTTCGCGCTGTTCATCACCGCGATCGTGTTCGCGGTGGCATCCATCGCCAACAACAACCTGCAGGACCTCAAGACCGGTCAACTGGTGGACGCCACGCCTTCGATGCAGCAGTGGGCGCTGGTGATCGGCGTGCTGGCCGGCGCGGTGGTGATCCCGCCGGTGCTGGACCTGCTGCAGAACACTTACGGGTTCCTCGGCGCGCCGGGCGCCAATCCCGCCACCGCGTTGCCGGCGCCGCAGGCGGGCCTGATTTCGGCGCTCGCCAAGGGCGTGATCACCGGCGCGGTGCCTTGGGACATGATCGGCCTGGGCGCGGCGATCGGCGTCGCCATCATCATCCTCGACGAATTGCTGGGGCTTTCGAAGAAGAAGGACACGCCGCGCCTGCCGCCACTGGCGGTAGGGCTTGGCATCTACCTGCCGACTTCGACCACGCTGATGGTGGTGGTGGGCGCGCTGGTCGGTGCGTGGTTCGATCGCCGCGCCGAACGCCGCCCGAACACCGATGCGACCAAGCAACTGGGCGTGCTGCTGGCGTCCGGACTGATCGTCGGCGAGAGCCTGCTGGCGGTGATCTTCGCCGGCATCGTGGGCTTCAGCGGCAAGCAGAACCCGATCGCGCTGGTGGGCGATTCCTTCGCCACGCCTTCGATCATCATCGGTGGCGTGGTGTTCGCGGTCACCGTGATCGTGCTGTACCGCTGGATCATCAGGATGGCGCGGAGCTGAACTTCCGCGTCACACCTGGGTGGCTCTGCGCAGTTCCTGCTCGTCGCGTACCTGCACCAGTGCACCGCGCACGTTGATCGCGCCGTTCTCGCTGAGCGTGCGCAGGCCGCGTGACAGTGTTTCCGGCGCCAGCCCCAGTTGTGCGGCAATTTGCGTCTTCGCAGCTGGCAGGCGAAGTTGTTCCGGACGACCCTGCAATGCGAGCTGTTCCAGCAGGTAGCGCGCGACGCGCGGCACCGCGCCGTGGAGGCTCAAGGCCTCGATCTCGTTCCAGTGTGCCTGGATGCGTTGGGTCATCTGGGCCATCACTGCGCGGCAGGTCTCGAACGATTCCCGCAGGATGCGCAGGTACGCCTCGCGCTCGATGGCGACCAGCTCGGAATCCTCTGCCGCCTGCGCGTGCACCGGATAGCGCGGCGGATCGGAGAACAGGATGCTTTCGGCGAAACTCTGTCCGCCGCGCACCAGCCGCATGATCTTCTCCGCGCCCTGCGCGGAGACGCGGAACAATTTCATCGCGCCGCTGCTCACAATGAAGAAAGCATCGGCGCGATCGCCCTGCGAGAACAGTATCTGGCCGGCGGCAAGATGTCGGCGGTGCAGATGCGGGGCGAGCGCGCGCCATTGCGTGTCGGTGATGCCGGCCAGCAGGTAATGCGCGCGCAGCGCGTCGTCTTCTCGGTGCACCTCGGTTCTCCCGCGTTGAACAGCGGGAGCCTAGCGCATTGCGGGCTCAGGTGCGGACAGATTCCACGCGCTTCGGCACCCCACGCAGCAGTACCGGCGTCATCACGATCAACCAGATCAGGAACGCGGTGACCCACACGCACGCGGCCCAGGTCCAGCCGGGCGTGCCGAAGCCCAGGCGCAGGGCGGCGGCGATGGTCGGAAGGATGAAGACGATCACCAGCGCAAGGTTGGCGCGGATCTCGCGCCCGCTGTGGCCCAGCGACACGCGCGTCATCATGCCCAGCGAGAGCGTACCGAGTGCGCCGACGGTGATGCCGTGCAGGGTTTCGATCTCCGGCTGGTTCCAGGCGCCGACCAGCCCGAGCCCACGCAGCAGCAAGCCGATCGCAAGCCACAGGTATCCAAGGTGCAGCACCCACAACATCGGTTCGCGCAGCGTGCCCCAGGGCCGCCAGCCGAGCAGCCGAATGAAAGCGAGCGCGGCGAGGGCGAGCAGGCACGCGCCGCGCGGCATGCCATTCACGCCTGCCAGGTCCAGCAGCAGCACGATGGCGGCTCCCACGTTCACGGCGGTGTTCAATGGCTTGAACTGGGTGATCTTCAAATCCGGGATCTTGCGGCCGGTGAAGAACGGAACCACGCGCCCGCCGATCGCGAGCATCAGCAAAGTGATCAGATCCACGCACACCAGGAGCGCGCGCGTGACGTGTGCGAAGTCCAGTCGGGCGGCGGCGACGTAGAACCACATGTCGAGCGCGGTGTAGCCGAGCAGGATCGCGACGAGGAAAAGATTGCGGCGGTTGTTGGTGAGCAGGATCACCCGTCCGACCATGAAGGCGACCAGCAGCAGGAAGGCGACATCGAACGCCGCACCCAGCGGCAGTGGCGCACCCAGCAGCAACGCGATCCGCGCGGCCAGCCACAGCAGCGTAGCCAACGCCAGCGTGACTGGCGTGGTCGTCGGCATGCCGGTCCAATGGCCGGATGCGGTCAATACGAATCCGCCGATCAGGGCGCCGGCGAATCCATACAGCATCGCGTGCGCGTGCCAGGGGATCGGCGCCAGCACCACCGAAGGATTCCAGCCCATGTGCAGGAAGAACGCCCACAGCAACATGCCGAGCGTGGCGAACAGGCCGGCGCACAGGAACAGCGGCCGGAACGGCAGCGGGGCGCGCTGGATGGGGCTGGGAAGCGGGATCGAGGGAGGCATGGCGATCGGTGTTTGCGGAAACTGGAGCGTGCCGTGTCAACGTGCGGCGCGCCTTGACCGGAGTCAAGCGGCGCCGGACTTGAACCAATCAGGCGTCGTCACGATCTAAGTAGCGGTTATCCAAGAGAAGCGACATGCGAAGAATCCTGTTGTTCATCGGCACCAACCTTGGCGTCGTCCTCCTGCTCGGCATCATCGTCCACTTCCTTGGCCTGGATCGCTTCGCGGCGGTGCAGGGCGTGGGCGGGTTCTGGCCGCTGCTCGGGTTCGCGGCGGTGTTCGGCTTCGGCGGCGCGTTCATTTCGCTGGCGATGTCGAAATCCATCGCGAAGTGGACCACCGGCGCGCAGGTGATCGCGGAGCCGCGCAGCCCCGACGAGCGCTGGCTGTTCGACACCGTGCGCCATCATTCGGAAAAAGCCGGCATCGGCATGCCGGACATCGCAATCTACGATGGCCCGGAGATGAACGCGTTCGCCACCGGTGCCAGCCGCAATCACGCGCTGGTCGCGGTCAGCACCGGCCTGCTGCGCGGCATGAACCGCGACGAGGTGGACGCGGTGCTCGGCCACGAGATCACCCACGTCGCCAACGGCGACATGGTCACGATGACCTTGCTGCAGGGCGTGCTGAACACCTTCGTGATCTTCCTGGCCCGGGTGGTCGGTCGGATCGTGGACGGCGCGATCGGCGGCAACAATCGCGACGGCGGAGGGATCGGCTATTTCGCCGTAGTGATGATCCTGCAACTGGTGTTCGGCCTGATCGCTTCGGTCATCGTGATGGCGTTCTCGCGCCGGCGCGAATTCCGTGCCGACGCCGGCGGCGCGCGGCTGGCCGGGCGTGACCGCATGATCGCCGCCCTGCAACGGTTGCAGGCCCAGCACGGCGCCAGCACCCTGCCGCAGGCGATGGCGGCGTTCGGGATTTCCGATCGCGCGGCGCAGGGCCTCAGCCGGTTGTGGATGAGCCATCCGCCGCTGGAAGAACGCATCGCCGCGTTGAGGAATTCGCCGGGCTGATTGCGCGCAGCCCCGCTTCCGCTGACACTATGCCCGTCCACCACGGCGGACGGGCCATGGCTTTCGATTTCCTCAAGCGTTTCGTCAGCACCCCCAAACCGCAGGCGGAGGTCGCGCCCGGCGAGCGGCGGCACGCCCCGCGCGTGCGCGCGCCCGCGGGCTCGAAGGTGCTGGTGGTGGACGATTCGCCGACCATCCGCGCGGTGCTGGGCAAGATGCTGGGTCAGGACGGGTACACGGTCCTGAAAGCGCCGGATGGCGAAACCGCGGTCACGATTGCGCGCGGCGAGCTGCCGGACCTGATCTTCCTCGACATCGTGCTGCCGGGCATGAGCGGTTTCGAGGTGCTGCGTACCCTGCGCCGCGACCCGCACACCAAGGCCACGCCGATCGTGATGATCAGCGGCAACATGCAGGCCACCGAGCAGTTCTACGTGCAACGCTTCGGCGCCGACGATTTCATGAAGAAGCCGTTCGGCCGGGCCGAGGTGTTCGAGCGCATCCGCGCACTGGTCGAAGCCGGGCGCCTGCCCGAGCGGGCCCCGGAAGCAGAACCGGAGCCGGTGGTCCCCGCCGGCATCAGTGCCGAAGAGTGGGCTGCGATTCCGGATGTCGCGATGCCGGATGCGCAGACCGGCGACGCGGTGGCGCAGAGTTTGCGCGTGGACGAGACCACGGAAAAGGCGTGAGTTCGGAACAAGCTGGCGTGCGCGCCGATTCGTGGTTGTGGGCGGCGCGGTTCTTCAAGACCCGGTCGCTGGCGAAACAGGCGATCGAACACGGGCAGGTCGAGATCAACGGCGCGGCGTGCAAACCTTCGCGACCGATGCACATCGGCGACCGGCTGCGCGTGCGGCGCGGTGAAGAATCTTTCGAGATCGAAGTGCTGGCGCTGAGCGGCAAGCGCGGTTCGGCCGCGGTCGCGCAGACGCTCTACCGTGAATCGGAAAGCTCGCGCCTGGCACGCGAAGCTGCGCGTGAACGGCGCCGCGCCGAACGCGCAGGCTATCAGGCTCCGGCCGGGAAGCCCGACAAGCGTGCGCGGCGGTTGATCCGCGCGCTCGGGGATATCGATTCGCTGCCGTAGGGCGGACACTGTCCGCCGTTGAATGGATGCGAAACGGCGGCGGGCAATGCCCGTCAGCGCGATTTGTCATTCCTACGACAGCGCTTTCAACCGATACAACGCCTCCAGCGCCTCGCGCGGCGTCAGCGCATCCGGATCCACTTCCGCGAGCGCGCGTTCGGCGGCGGAGGGTTCGCGGCGGGCGAACAGATCGGCTTGCGGCTTCGCATCACCGTTCTGTGCACCCGCCCGCGACGAGTGCGTATGCGTACCGTTCTCCAGTTCCGCGAGCGTGCGCCGCGCTTCCGCAATGACACTCTTCGGCAGGCCCGCGAGCGCAGCGACCTGCAGGCCGAAACTGCGGTTGGCCGGACCTTCCTTCACCGCATGCATGAAGACCAGTTGGTCTCCCTGCTTCTGATCGTGATACTCGACGGCATCGAGATGCACGTTGGCGATGTGTTCGAACTGCGCGGCCAGTTCCGTCAGCTCGAAATAATGCGTCGCGAACAGCGTGAACGCGCGATTGGCCGTGGCCAGGTGCACCGCCGCCGCGCGCGCCAGTGACAGGCCGTCGTAGGTGGAGGTGCCGCGCCCGACCTCGTCCATCAGCACCAGCGACTGCGGCGTCGCGTTGTGCAGGATGTTGGCGGTCTCGCTCATCTCCACCATGAAGGTGGATTGCCCGCGCGCCAGGTCGTCGCCGGCGCCGATGCGAGTGAAGATGCGATCCACCGGACCGATTCGCGCTTCGCTCGCCGGCACGAAACTGCCGATGTGCGCCAGCAGCACGATCAGCGCACACTGGCGCATGTAGGTGCTCTTGCCGCCCATGTTGGGGCCGGTGATCACCAGCATCCGGCGCGAATCGTCGAGCGCCAGGTCGTTGGGTTCGAACGGTTCCTCGCGCACCTGTTCGACCACCGGATGCCGTCCGCGATCAATGGCGATGCCGGGCTCGTCGGTGAGTTGCGGGCGCGACCAGTCCAGCGCTTCCGCTCGCTCGGCAAGTGTGGCCAGTACATCCAGTTCGGCGATGCCGTTCGCGGCTTCCTTCAATGGCTGCAGGCACTCGGTCAACGCATCCAGCACGCCTTCATACAGCGCGCGCTCGCGCATCAGCGAACGCTCCTTCGCCGAAAGCACCTTGTCCTCGAACGCCTTCAGTTCCTCGGTGATGTAGCGCTCGGCATTCTTGGTGGTCTGCCGGCGCGTGTAGTGCGCCGGCGCCTTGGCATCGTGCGTCTTGCCGAACTCGATGTAATAGCCGTGCACGCGGTTGTAGCCGACCTTCAGGGTCGATATGCCGGTGGCGGTACGCTCGCGTGCTTCCAGCTCGACGAGGTACTGATCGGCATTGGTCGCGAGCTGGCGCAGTTCGTCCAGCTCGGCGTCGTAGCCGTCGGCAATCGCGCCACCGTCGCGCAGCAGCAGCGGCGGGCGCTCGACGATGGCGGCGCTCAGCCGCTGCGCGGTCGCGGCGTGTTCGCCAATCCGCGATACCAGATCGTGCAGCAGCGGACTGTCGAGTGTCCCGATCTTTTCCTTCAACCCGGGCGCGGCAAGCAAACCGTCGCGCAGTGTCGCCAGATCACGTGGACGTGCGCTGCGCAATGCCACGCGCGCGAGGATGCGTTCCAGGTCACCGATCGCGCGCAGTTGCTCGCGCAAGGCTTCAAAAGCGCGGCTTTCGATCAATGCGCCGATCGCCCGCTGGCGCGCGCGCAGCACGCCGCGATCGCGCAGCGGGCGATGCAGCCAGCGCCGCAGTGCGCGCGCGCCCATCGGCGTGATCGTGTTGTCCAGCACGCCCAGCAGCGTGAAACGCGGATCGCCGCTGGCGTGCGTGTCGAGTTCCAGGTTGCGGCGCGTGGCCGCGTCCATCGCGATGGTTTCGTCGGCCTGTTCGACCGCCAAACCGGACAGATGCGGCAACGCGGATTTTTGTGTTTCCTGCAGGTAAGCGAGCAGGCAGCCGGCCGCACCGATCGCGGCGTGCAGGTGTTCCGCGCCAAAGCCGGAAAGATCACGGGTACCGAAGTGCCTTGTCAGTTCGCGGCGCGCGCTGTCGGCGTCGAAATGCCAGGGCGGACGCTTGCGCAAGCCGTTCAATGACGCGACCGCGGCGGGCCACACGACGTCTTCGGAAACCAGGGTTTCCGCGGGCGCCAGTCGCGCCAGTTCGGAGGACAGCGCTTCGGCATCCGAAACTTCGCTCAAGAGGAAACGCCCGCCGGCCAGGTCCACCCAGGCCAGACCGAAGCCCGACTTGGATGCCGCGATTGCAAGCAGCAAGTTGTCGCGGCGCTCGGGAAGCAGCGCCTCGTCGGTCACCGTGCCGGGCGTGACCACGCGCACGACCTTGCGTTCGACCAGTCCTTTCGACGCCGCCGGATCGCCGAGCTGCTCGCAGATCGCCACCGATTCGCCCAGCCGCACCAGCCTGGCGAGGTAGCCTTCCACAGCATGGTACGGCACGCCCGCCATCGGGATCGGCGCGCCGGCCGACTGTCCGCGCTGGGTCAACGTGATGTCGAGCAGCCGCGCGGCCTTGCGCGCGTCGTCGTAGAACAACTCGTAGAAGTCGCCCATCCGGAAGAACACCAGCGTGTCCGGGTACTCCGCCTTCGCGGCGAAGTACTGGCGCATCAACGGCGTGTGCTGGGAGAAGTCGTCGCGGTTCATGGCGGGCGGGCTTTGCGAAGCCGCGAGTTTCGCACGGGCCGTCGCCCGACCCAAGCGGAGAGGCGTGTCATGCAACTGTCATGTTGCGCGGCTGCAATAATGATCATCCCCACGGGAGCCCTCATGCAAAAGCGCATCCTGATCGTCGAGGACGAGGCCTCCATTCGCGACATGGTGGCTTTCGCTCTGCGCCGCGCGGACATGGAGCCGCTGCACGCGGCCGATGCGCGCGCTGCGCAGCACGCGATCGCCGAGCGGATTCCCGACCTGATCCTGCTCGACTGGATGCTGCCCGGCACCTCGGGCCTGGAACTCGCGCGCCGCCTGCGCCGCGAGGAAGCCACGCGCGAGATCCCGATCATCATGCTCACCGCGCGCGGCGAAGAGGTCGATCGCGTCAACGGGCTGGAGGCCGGCGTGGACGATTACGTGGTGAAGCCGTTCTCGACCCGCGAGCTGCTGGCGCGCATCCGCGCGGTGCTACGGCGCACGCAGGGCGATGACGGCAGCGGCACGATCGTGATCGGGGCTCTGCGCGTGGACGGGCCCGCGCACCGCGTCCATGCGAATGACGAACCGGTCCAGATCGGTCCCACCGAATACCGCCTGCTGCATTTCTTCATCACGCATCCCGAACGCGTGTATTCGCGCGCGCAACTGCTCGACCATGTCTGGGGCGGCAGCGTCTACGTGGAGGAGCGCACGGTGGACGTGCACATCCGCCGCCTGCGGCAGACGCTGGAGCCGCACGGGCTGGACGGCATGGTGCAGACGGTGCGTGGAGCGGGCTACCGCTTTTCCGCGAATCCGCAAGCGGCGCAATGAAAAGCGATCCGGATCTCAGGCGCGCGCGCCGGCTGGCGCGGCAACTGCGCGCGCTGCGCGACGCGGCGGGCGCGCTGCCGGATGCGTTGGTGTTGCTGGACGAACGCGGACACATCCTCTGGAGCAATCGCCCCGCTCGGCGCCTGCTCGGCCTGGACCGCAGCGACCGCGGGGCGCCCCTGGCCGATCGCCTGGGCTCTGCGATGGTCACGGCGTGGCTGGCTTCGGGCGGTCGCGATGAACTGGACGAAGTGCCGGCGCCGAACGCGCCCGACGTGCACCTGTCGTTCTCGCTGATCCCCCTGACCGACGGACAGCGCCTGCTGCTGGCGCGCGACATCAGCGCGCTATTGCACCTGGAACAGGTGCGCCGCGACTTCGTCGCCAATGTCTCGCACGAACTGCGCACGCCGCTCACCGTGATCCACGGCTATCTGGAATTGATCGAACCCGAGGACGTGCCGGCATTGGCGCCGATGCTGGGCGAATTGCGCGCGCAATCCAAGCGCATGGGCCAGATCGTGGAGGACCTGCTCACGCTCTCGCGCCTGGAGACACAACAGCGCTTGAGCGAAGAAGACGTCGAGATGGCGCCGCTGCTTGCGACCCTGTCCCGGGAAGCCGAAGCGCTGAGCCAGGGACGCCACGCCATCACCGTGGAAGACACCGCGCATTGCGACCTGCTCGGCTCGCCGCGCGACCTGCACAGCGCGTTTTCCAATCTCGTCAGCAATGCCGTGCGCTACACGCCGGAAGGCGGCCGCATCGCAATCCGCTGGCAACGCGAGCGCGATGGCGAAGCGCGCTTCAGCGTCACCGACACCGGTTACGGCATTCCGGCGCAGCACATTCCGCGCCTGACCGAACGCTTCTACCGCGTCTCGTCCAGTCGCTCGCGCGAGACCGGCGGCACGGGCCTGGGGCTGTCCATCGTCAAGCACGTGCTGGCCCTGCACCAGGCCCGGCTGGAAGTGGCGAGCGAACCGGGCAGGGGCTCGACTTTTGCCTGCGTGTTCGGAGCGGAGCGGGTGCTTCCACCTGAGCATCCGGCCTGAGGATCAGAATTTCAATTCGCCCCAGGCCCCCAGTTCGCGCGTTCGCGTGTCGGTGGTGGTGTCGTTCGTCAGCCGCTCGTTCTTGTAGGCAACCGCCACGCGCACGCCCCTGGTGACCGGGAAGGCCACGCCGAAGTTGTAATAGATGTCCTTCAGACCCGCATCGAGTTGTCGGCTCGGCCGCACGTGGTCATAGCGCGCGAAGATTGAAGCGCGACCAAAGTCGTAGCTGCTCCACAGCGACCAGCCGTCGGCCGAATCGCTCGCTGGCGTCGTGACATTGTTCCAGTCGCTGGCGCGGAAGTATTCGCCGCCGAGGCGGAAGCCGTTGGCGTTGTAAGCCATCATCGCGTCCTCGCGATGCGCATCGTGCAGGGCAGGCGTGGCGTGCGCACCCAGTTCGCCGCTGTAACCGCCGATTGCGATCACCACGTTCCTGATCGGCTGGAAGCCGACGCGTCCTTCGAAATCCGCGCCGTCTCCGCGCGCCGGATGCTTGTAGCCGCCGCCGTTGACGATGGACGCCTGATAGTCGAACACGCCGTTGTCGCCGAGCAGGTGCAGGCCCCAGTCGGCCGAGGTGCCGAACCTGGCGCGATCGATCAGCGTGGGCTCGACGAAGCGGTAGCCGTACCAGTCTTCCACGAATGGAATCCACGGCAGGCTGGCGGAACCTGCGCGCAATGTTGCCAGCTTCGAGAACGCGCCCTGCAGGTAGGCCTTCTTCCAATAGAAATGATGCTCGCCGGTACGGCTGTAATTGGCATCGGTGGTGAGATCCACCGACCAGATGTCGTCGAAGGTGTGATCCAGCGAAAGCTGGAAGCGCTTGATGTCTCCGTCCGTACCCGAGGCATCGGTGCGAGCACCGTGCCTGGATTGGTCCAGATGCGTGATGTCGAGGAACACCGTGCCGCTGAAGCGCGTTGCGGGCGGTGCATCATCGGGAGCCGCGCGCGCGACGGTAGCGAGGCCCGCGAAGAGGATTCCTGCAACCAACGATGGCAAGCTGTGCATGTTTGCTGTTCCCGGTTCATTCCGTCGCCGCAAAGATCGATGCCTGAGGTTACGGCCCGATGTCCGCCCCATGACAGTATGGTTGCAGCGCTTGGCGCGCACGCGTGAGCGGAGTAAAAGGCGGGTTTGGCCTGGCCATTCGCGCATGCACACGCAGCTCATTCCGACCGATGAAAACCTGCACGCGCTGGCGCACACGCTCGCCGAGGCGCTGACGCAACGCCGCGAGATGCTGGTTTCCGCCGAATCCTGCACCGGTGGCTGGATCGCGAAAGTGCTCACCGATCTGCCCGGCAGCTCGGCCTGGTTCGAATGTGGCGTGGTGGCATACAGCTACGAGGCCAAGGAAGCGCTGCTGGGCGTGAACCCGCACACGCTGGAGCAGCACGGCGCGGTCAGCGAGGAAACTGCGGTCGAGATGGTGTCCGGCGCGCTGGCGCGATTCGGCGCGACGATCGCCGTAGCGGTCACCGGCATCGCCGGACCTTCCGGCGGCACCGACGACAAGCCGGTCGGCACGGTGTGGATTGCCTGGAAGCGCCGCGGCGGCTACGCGCATGCCGAAGTATTCCAGTTCGATGGCGATCGCGAAGCGGTGCGGCGGCAGACCGTGGCGCGCGCGCTGGAAGGGATTCGGAAAATCCTTACGCAGTGACGAGGCGCGGGCCACTTTCGCTATCTCGCCACTATGAAATAATCCCGCAAGAGTTCGGCATCGATCGTCGCAGACGATGAGATCGTTCCCCATAAACTGCACGTCAGCTACACACATCGAGGATTTCGCAATGGACGACAACAAGCGCCGCGCGCTCGCTTCCGCGCTGGGCCAGATCGAGAAGCAGTTCGGCAAGGGCGCGGTGATGCGCATGGGCGACCGCACCAACGAGGCGATCGACGTCGTCTCCACCGGCTCGCTCGGACTGGACGTCGCGCTCGGCGTCGGTGGCCTGCCCCGCGGCCGCGTGGTCGAGATCTACGGTCCGGAATCCTCGGGCAAAACCACGCTGACCTTGCAGGTGATCGCCAACTGCCAGCGCAACGGCGGCACCGCCGCGTTCGTGGACGCCGAGCACGCGCTCGATCCGAGCTATGCGGAGAAGCTCGGCGTCAACGTGGATGACCTGCTGGTCTCGCAGCCCGACACCGGCGAACAGGCACTGGAAATCGCCGACATGCTGGTCCGCTCGAATGCCGTGGACGTGGTGGTGGTGGACTCGGTCGCCGCACTGACGCCCAAGGCCGAAATCGAGGGCGAGATGGGTGATTCGCACGTTGGCCTGCACGCGCGCCTGATGAGCCAGGCGCTGCGCAAGCTCACCGCCAACATCAAGCGTTCCAACACCCTGGTGATCTTCATCAACCAGATCCGCATGAAGATCGGCGTGATGTTCGGCAACCCGGAGACCACCACCGGCGGCAACGCGCTGAAGTTCTACGCTTCGGTGCGCCTGGACATCCGCCGCATCGGCGCGGTCAAGAAGGGCGAGGAAGTGATCGGTTCGGAAACGCGCGTGAAGGTCGTCAAGAACAAGGTCGCGCCGCCGTTCCGGCAGGCCGAGTTCGAGATCCTCTATGGCGAAGGCACGTCCTACGAGGGCGAGCTGATCGAGCTGGGCGTCAACAACAACATGGTCGAGAAATCCGGCGCCTGGTACAGCTACGGCGGCGAGCGCATCGGGCAGGGCAAGGAAAATGCCCGCCAGTACCTGAAGGACAATCCCAGTGCCGCGAAGGAATTGGATGCGGCATTGCGTGCCAAGCTGCTGGTTGCTGCGCGCAATGGCGGCGGCGCGACCGTGACCGAAGATGCCGAGGAAGTGGAAGCGTAAGGCGGGTCTCGTCCGTTCTCCGGGAGTGCAGCCATGCAGCAGACCTACACCGCAGTGGTGAAACAGGATGCCGATTGGTGGATCGGCTGGATCGAGGAAGTGCCGGGCGTGAATGCGCAGGAACGCTCGCGTGAGGATTTGCTCGAAAGCCTGCGCATTGCCCTAGGCGAGGCTCTGGATTTCAACCGTACCGAAGCCCGCAATGCGGCGAATGGCGCTTACGAGGAATTGAAGATCGCGGTATGAAACGCCGCGATCTTCTGCGGCACCTTGCACAATGTGGCTGTTTGCTGTTGCGCGAGGGTGCAAGACATTCCTGGTGGCATCATCCCCAATCCGGCCGGCGCACGGCCATCCCGCGCCACAGCGAGATCAACGAGCATCTCGCGCGCAAGGTCTGCCGGGATTTGGGAGTCCCTGTTCCATGAAACGCCGTGGCAGCAAAGATGCCGAGAACCCCGAGCGCACCGCCTACGACCGCGGGCTGTCCATGCTCGCGCGCCGCGAACATTCGCAGCGCGAACTGCGTGCCCGATTGGAACACGGCGGGTACGACGAAGCGGAAGCCGCCGAGGCGATCCAACGGCTCGGCCAACAGAATTACCAGGACGACGGGCGTTTCGGCGAGATGCTGCTGCGCGCGCGCATCGCGCACGGTTACGGGCCGGCACGCATTCGCGCCGAACTGCTTTCCCATGGCCTGAAAGCGGCCGGAATCGACGCGCTGATCCAGTCCGCCGATGTCGACTGGAACGCGCTCGCACTGACGCAATTGCGCAAGAAGTACGGCAGCAAGCCGGCCACCGATCACGCCGAGCGCGGCAAGCGCGCGCAGTTCCTGTTGCGGCGCGGGTTTGCGGCGGCGATGGTGAGGGCGGCCACCCACGCCGAAGTCGAGGACTGACGGGCTTTCCGCCGCGCCGGGCGGCTTCGGAAACTGCCGATCTCTGCTATCGTTGCGGGCTCGCTTCAGCGATCATTGTCCGCATGAAAACCGCCGAAATCCGCTCGACCTTCCTCGAGTTCTTCCGCGAGAAGGGCCACACCATCGTGCCTTCGGCCACGCTGGTGCCGGCCAACGATCCGACCCTGTTGTTCACCAACTCGGGGATGGTGCAGTTCAAGAACGTGTTCCTCGGCAGCGAGAAGCTGCCGTACGCGCGCGCGGCCGACGTGCAGCGTTGCCTGCGCGCCGGTGGCAAGCACAACGATCTGGATTCGGTTGGCTATACCGCGCGCCACCACACCTTCTTCGAGATGCTGGGCAACTGGTCGTTTGGCGACTACTTCAAGAAGGACGCGATCGTCTGGGCGTGGGAACTGCTGACAAAAGTGTTCGGACTGCCGCCGGAACGCTTGTGGGTGACGGTCTATCACACCGACGACGAGTCCTATGCGATCTGGAAGGACGTGATCGGCGTACCGCCGGAACGCATCGTGCGCATCGGCGACAACAAGGGCGCGCCGTTCGCTTCCGACAATTTCTGGCAGATGGCCGACACCGGTCCGTGCGGGCCATGCACGGAGATTTTCTACGACCACGGCGCGGACGTGGCCGGTGGCCCGCCCGGTTCGCCGGATGAAGACGGCGACCGTTACATCGAAATCTGGAACCTGGTGTTCATGCAGTTCGATCGCGCGGCGGACGGCATGCTCTCGCCGCTGCCCGCACCTTGCGTGGATACCGGCATGGGCCTGGAACGCCTCGCAGCGGTGCTGCAGCACGTGCACTCCAATTACGAGATCGACCTGTTCCAGCGCCTGATCGCGGCAGCGTCACAACTGACCGGCTGCGCCGATCGCGAGAACAAGTCGTTGCGCGTGATCGCCGATCACATCCGCGCTTGTTCCTTCCTGATCGTGGATGGCGTGCTGCCTTCCAACGAAGGCCGCGGCTACGTGCTGCGCCGGATCATCCGCCGCGCGCTGCGCCACGGCTACATGCTGGGCGTGCGCGGCGAGTTCTTCTGGAAGATGGTCGCGCCGCTCGTTTCGGAAATGGGCGGGGCCTATCCGGAGCTGGCGAAGAAACAGAAGTTCGTGGAAGAAGCGCTGCGCGCGGAAGAGCAGCGCTTCGGCGAAACGCTGGAGCAGGGGATGCGCATCTTCGACGACATCGCCACGCGCGCCCGCAACAACATCGTCGCCGGCGAGGACGCCTTCAAGCTTTACGACACCTACGGCTTCCCGGTGGACCTTACGGCCGACATCGCGCGTGAGCGCGGGCTGGCCGTGGACATGGAAGGCTTTGAGCGGGCGATGGAGGAGCAGCGCGAACGCGCGCGCGCCGCTTCGCGTTTCGAAAGCAAGGGCCAGATGCCGGCGGAACTCGCCAGCAAGTTGCAGCCGACGGAATTCCTCGGCTACGAAGCGCTGGAAGCGGATGGCTGCAGGATCGCGGCGATCCTGCGCGAAGGCCGCAGCGTCGAATCGCTCGCGGCCGGCGAATCCGCCGCTGTCATCCTCGCTCGCACGCCGTTCTATGCGGAGTCCGGAGGCCAGGTCGGCGACACCGGCGCGCTGGAGCTCGCGGCCGGGCGCTTCATCGTCAGCGATACGCACAAGCTCGGCGGGCAGTTTCATGCGCACATGGGCGAATGGAAAGGCGATGCGCCGCTGCGCATCAACGACGTCGTGCATGCGCGAGTGGATGCTGCGCGCCGGCAAGCGATCGTGCTCAATCATTCGGCGACGCATCTGCTGCACGCCGCGCTGCGTCAGGTGTTGGGTGAGCATGTCGCGCAGAAAGGCTCGCTGGTCGCGCCCGATCGGCTGCGCTTCGACTTCTCGCATTTCCAACCGATCAAGCATGACGAGTTGCGTCGCATCGAGGATCTGGTGAATACCGAGGTCCGCCGCAATGCGGAAGCCGAAGTGCACAATATGGGTTACCAGGAGGCGCTGGAGTTCGGCGCGATGGCGCTGTTCGGCGAAAAGTACGGCGATCGCGTGCGCGTGCTGAAGATGGGCGGCTTCTCCACCGAGCTGTGCGGCGGTACCCACGTGTCGCGCACCGGCGACATCGGCCTGTTCAAGATCGTTTCGGAATCCGGTGTCGCCGCCGGCATCCGTCGCATCGAGGCGGTGACCGGCGCGGGTGCGATCGCGATGGTGGATGACGAGGAACGTCGGCTCGGGGAAATCGCGAACCTGCTTTCCGCCAGCCCCAATGACGTGACCGACAAATTGCGTCAGCTGCTGGATCGCCAGAAGAAACTCGAGCGCGAACTGGACGCGTTGAAAGCGAAGAATGCGAGCGCGGCAACGGGCGATCTGGCCGCGGCGGCCCAAGCGGTCGGCAACATCAAAGTGATCGCAGCACGCGTGGAGGGCATGGATGCAAAGGCGCTGCGCGATGCCGTGGACACCTTGAAGCAGAAGCTGCGCGATTGCGTGGTGCTGCTGGCTGCCGGCTCCGAAGGCAAGATTGCGCTGGTGGGCGGCGTACATGGCACGGCCCTTGCCAGAGTGAAAGCGGGCGAGGTGGTCGCGCACGTGGCCGCGCAGATCGGCGGCAAGGGTGGCGGCAGGCCCGACATGGCGCAGGGCGGTGGCGTGGATTCACCGGCGCTGGACCGGGCCCTGGAAGATCTGCCGAAGTGGCTTTCGCGGGCACTGGAGGCATGAGCATCTAGCCCATTAGTTGGGATTGCAAAACGCAAGGTTTCGTTGCACCTGCGTCGACGGCTCGGCTATATTGGCCTTCTTCGCCCTTGCCGCATCCATCACCGAACGTGATGCAATGTTGGATGCGGAGGAATCTTGCAAAAGCGGGTCGAGGCGACCGCGACAGGTACATCTCGGGAACGCGCGCACGCGCTGCGGGTCTGAAGATCTGACGATCATGGAGCAATCAATATGTTGATTCTGACCCGCCGGGTAGGCGAAACCCTGATGATCGGCGACCAGGTGACGGTCACCGTGTTGGGGGTCAAAGGCAACCAGGTGCGGATCGGCATCAACGCGCCGAAGGATGTTGCCGTGCACCGCGAGGAGATTTTCCAGCGCATCAAGCACGAGCACGACCTGCCCGCCGGTGGTGCCGCGGGCTCCTCCGAAGCCGGTTGAGCTTTACCATCCTTCCACTCGTCGTTATGCTTGCGCGCTGATTGCGCGTGCTTCTGCTTGCGCGATACAGTTCGGAGAGATGCCCGAGAGGCCGAAGGGGCTCCCCTGCTAAGGGAGTATCGGGTCAAAAGCCTGATCGAGGGTTCGAATCCCTCTCTCTCCGCCAGATATACGAATGGGCCCGCTGGGCCCATTCTTATGTCTGGGAGACGGGATGCGGATTGGAAGCCAGTTCGACAAATTCGTCTGGAACGAATTTGGACAGCCGAAGGCTGGCCCCGAGCGCTCCGCGCGAGGGGTGAGGCCCATGGATGGGCCGAACAATCCCTCTCTCCGCCAAATACAGCACGGGGCCACTCGGCCCCGTTTTTGTGTCGAAAACGCCAAAGCGCATTCGCTCCATTGACGTTCACCCGGCAACCCTGAATAATTGTCGGTTCCACGCGCCCGTAGCTCAGTTGGATAGAGTACCAGGCTACGAACTTGGTGGTCGGGAGTTCGAATCTCTCCGGGCGCGCCATTGCAAATCAGAAGGGCCAGTGAGTTAGCGCTCATTGGCCCTTTTGTTTCGGACCTGGTGATTTGGCACGAGCCGGATTCTGCTCCACACTCGAGTCTCTGCGCAGGCGTTCCCCATGCGCGTGAACAAGTACATCAGCGAAGCCGGGTTGTGCTCGCGCCGCGAGGCGGATGAGTGGCTGCTCGCCGGCCGCGTCAGCATCAACGGCGAAGTCGTGGGTACGGGCGCCAAGGCGCTCGAAGGCGACGAGGTGCGCGTCGATGGGGAAATCGTGCGCCCGCGCGTCCTCGCTGCTTCGCCGGCGGCCAAGAAGGCCGTTTACATTGCGCTGAACAAGCCGGTCGGCATCACCTGCACCACCGACCAGAGCGTGCCCGGCAACATCGTCGACTTCGTCGGTCATCCGCAGCGGATATTCCCGGTTGGCCGGCTCGACAAGGATTCGGAAGGATTGATCCTGTTGACCAGCAACGGCGACATCGTGAACGAGATCCTGCGCTCGGAGAACAACAACGAAAAGGAATACCTGGTCGCCGTGAACAAGCCGGTCACCGACGCGTTCCTCGCCGGCATGGCGAAAGGCGTGTTCATCCATCGCCAGATGACCAGGCCCTGCCGTGTGCGCAGGATCGCGAAGTTCGGTTTTTCGATCGTGCTGACCCAGGGCCTCAACCGGCAGATTCGCCTGATGGCCGCGGCATTCGATTACCGCGTCACCCAGTTGCGCCGCGTACGCATCAACAACATCAAGCTCGCCCACCTGAAAGTCGGGCAATGGCGCAACCTCAGCGGGGCGGAGCTGGCCGGATTGCTGCCAGATCGCACGCGGTGGTGACAGGAAGCTTTCCTCGCGCGCCGGTTGGCGTGTCCGCTACACGGGACACTCACGTTGCGCAACGCACATTCGGGAAGCCTTTGTGCCGCCATCCCGCGCGCGGCATGAGCAGGGCGACGTCCCGATTAGGCCCGATTCAAATGTGTCACCGGAGAATGATGAGCTAGCGGTTTCCCCGCCTGTGTTTGCGCGCACGGAGGCGCCATGCAATCCAGCGATGCGATGAGCTTCAGCCTGTTGCCGGAAGCGGAGTACTACCCGCATCCGAAGTTGTCGTGGCTGATCGAACTCGGCTTCGATTTCACAGTGTGGGGGCTCTATCGCGTCGAGCGCCTGCTGCAGCCGGGCTGCCGGCCCGGCACCCTGGTCGTTTCCAATCATCAGCGCGAATCGGACGTGCCGATCGTGTGCGCGGCGCTGGTGCGGCGCAGGGGATTGCGCATCCTCGATCCGCTGCCGTTCTTCGCGATGCGCGAAGATCTGCTCGATCGCCAAGCGCTCACCAACCTGTTGTGGCGATGGCCGCGCCCGCTGCGGCGCGCCCTGGGGTTGATTCCGTTGCGGTGGCTGTTCCAGGGCGTGCGCACCATGCCGATGCGGCGACTGCGCGAGTACATGCTTGGCGAAACCATCGAGGCATTGATCGCGGCGGGGCTTGGCGACGAGCCGCCGGAAGCGGTGTTGAATGCGCGCGGCCAGCGCGAGGTGATCGCGCGGATGCAGGAACTGCCCGCGCAGGTGCGCGACATTACCCGCGACGCACTTGGTGGGGCGTGGCGCACCTACTGGGGGCTGCGCCGGTTGCGCCTGAGCGCGTTGCGGCGCATCGAGCCCGGGTTCCGCAAGGCCATCGACACGCAACTGGACAGCTTCGCCGCACTGCTGGACGGCGGGCATTCCTTGTACATGGCGCCGGAAGGGACGATCTCGCTCACCGGCAAGTTCGGTCGCGTGCGCGCGGGCCCGTGGCAGGTGAGTCGCCGGCGTGCGTCGCCGGCCCTGATCCGTCCGGTCGGGCTGAGCTACGACGCACTCGGGCCGGGGCGCTTGCGCGTGGTCGTGCACGGCGGGGCGCCATTGCGTCATCCGGATCTGTCCGGGCAGTGCCGCTTCGGCGCGGAGCTGCGCGAGATCCTGCTGGCGCTGTGCATGCTCACACCGAGCCATCTGCTGGCGTGGTATCTGCGCCATGGCCCGCAGCGCTTCACGACGTCGCAACTCGCGGCGTGGCTGGAGCGCGGGCGCGACGCGGCGCACGCCGCCGGCGTGGGGCTCGACCCGATCTGGACACGCAGCAGCGGGGCGATGATCGCCAGCGAGCGCGTGCGCTGGATGCGCCGCAAGCGCCTGCTCGAGCACCAGGGCGGCGAAACATGGCGCACCATCTGGCCGCGCGACAGCAAGCCCGGCTGGGACGCGCCGGCGGCGATCGTTGCGTATTTGAACAACTCGTTGACGGACTTTGCGCCTGACTACGCGCAGGCTCTCGAGTTGTGAGCATCCACGGCGCCCTGCGCGCACTGGCGAGGCCGAAGGTATTCCTGCCGATCGTGCTTGCCGGTGCGTTGTTCTTCCTGGCCATTTCGCTGGGCGACATGGGGAAGGTGATGGGACGGATCAGCAGGATCCCGCTGGCCGACCTCGCGCTGGTATTGGGATTCGCGGCGGTGTACCTGTTCTTCAAGGGCCTGCAGCTTCACCTGCTGCTGAAGGACCTGGGTGCCGATCCCTCGCCCCAGCGATTCCTGCTTGCGTATGCCGTGGGCGAGATGGCGGTGACGTTCCCGCTCGGCATCTTCGCGCAGAACTGGGTGTTGTCGGAGGCCGACCGCATCCACTTCGGCCGCAGTTCCGCCGCGACGGTGGTGATGTTGCTGATGGAAACCGTCGTCGTGCTGTTGCTGCTGACCGTGGTCGGCATCCCCAACTGGCCGCCGTTGCGTCCGCTTGCCGGGTGCCTGGTGCTGGTGATCGCGGCAGTGGTGTTCAGCGTGTTGCGCTTCGAGCCTTTCGCGCAGAAGCTCGCCGGCAAGGTCCGGCACGAAAAGGTGCACAAGGCGCTGGACGAAGCCATCGGCCTGATCCGCGGTTTGAAGAAGCTGGCGGGTTGGCGCGTGCTGTGGGTCAACATGCTGATCACGCCCGTTTACCTGGGCGCGCTCGCGGCGGGATTCTGGGTGGTCGGCCATGGCGTCGGCGAACACCAGCTCACCTACCTGCAGGCGGCGACGATCTATGCGTTCTCGCTGGCCGCGGTGTTGCTGACCGGCGGGTTGTCCGGACAGATCGGCACGATCGAGGTGATCGGCATGAACGCGGCGCGCGCGTGGGGTATCGGCTACACCGATGGCCTTGCGTTGATGCTCGGCTTCCGCCTTGCCTGGACCGGCGCGATGTGGCTGCTGTGCGGCCCGGTCGCGATTGCGTTCTGGCACCGCCTGCGCTCTAAATCCGAGCGCGAGCAGGCTAGGCAATCGCCGCAAGAAAATTCCGGACCGAATCCGCGCTGCTGATGCGCGGCATGCCGGACGCGCGCTGCGCGTGCTGAACGTCCTTGGGAATATCCAGTGCCCGCTGCGTGGTCGCCCAGGCATGCCCGCGGGCGCGATGGAAGCGCGCCAGGTATTCCTGCTCGCTCTGGCCTGGCGTGGGCACGAACAGCGCGCGCTTGCCGAGCTCGGCCAGTTCCATCAGCGTGGTGTAGCCCGAGCGCGTCACCACCACGCGCGCGCGGTTGAGCATCTCCGCCTGCGCGTGCCGGTCCAGGTATTCGTACACCTCGGCGTTGCCGATGCGGCGTTTCTCGCCCGCGCGCGATGGACGCCCGAGCGTCACCACCACCTTGCCCGGGAGGTGCGGCAGCGCGTCCAGCACGCAGCGGCCGAGCATGGATTGGTGCGGCTCCACGCCGGAAACCGAGAAGAAGAAATCGATGTCTTCGCTCGTGTACGCGCGTCGCACGCCCGAGAGCGGCCCGATCCACGCGAGGCGGCCGTTGCCCCAGTTGATCGCGGGATCATGGCCGAGTTCGCCGGAGATGCCGCCGTCGGCCAGCGCGTCGGGGATCAGCACCTTGACAAACCCCCGCAGCAGTTTGCGTTGCGAATTCTCGACCTGCTTCTCCAGCCAGCGCGGCCGGCCCGGGATCAATTGCCGCAGCGAGTGCAGGATGCAATAGCTCGGCGTCTCGCGCGACCAGATGCCGAAGCGGCTGTCGGAAATGATGCACTCGTAACCGCGCTGCGCGACCAGGCGCTCGGTCAGGCGATGCTCGGCCTTGAACAGCGCGAACACGCGCGGCATGTCCAGGCTCATGCGCAGGTAGAACAGCGCCGGCCAGCGGCTGAAGGGTTTGGGGATGTCGCGCTCGGCGATGAATTCGCATTCCCTGCCGACTTCGGATTTCAGGAGATCCATGCCGGGACCCGGCGCCATCAGCACGGTGATCGCGTCGCCGCGTTCGAGCAGCGCGCGGATCAGCAGCAGGCTGCGGGTGGCATGACCCAGGCCCCAGTCGTGCACCGCGAACAGGACTTTCTTTCCCATCAACGATCCCTGTGTACGAGGTGATCGGCCATCCAGCGCAACGGCTGCGCCGCGTCGCGGAGCGGTTCCAGCGCGCGCAGCGCCTCCGCGTACGTGTCATCGCAACGTTGTTCGGCCGCGCGCACGCCGAGCAGCGCGGGGAACGTGGATTTCTGGTGCGCGGCATCCGCGCCGTGGGTCTTGCCGACCACCGACTCGTCGCCGGTCACGTCCAGCAGGTCGTCGCGGATCTGGAAGGCGAGGCCGATCTGGGTGGCGAAGGCGTCGAGTGCTTCGCGCGTGTCGTCGTTGGCGCGAGCATCGGCGGCGCAGGCCATCATCACGCTCGCGCGGATCAGGCAGCCGGTCTTGCGGCGGTGCAGTTCTTCGAGGTGCGGAAGGTCCAGCCGCTTGCCTTCGGCCTCAAGGTCCATCGCCTGGCCGCCGGTCATGCCGAGCGAACCCGCCGCTTCGGTCAACTCGCGCAGCATCGCCGCGCGCGCGGCCGCGGAACCACCGGCCTGCGCGAGCACCTGGAAGGCGAGCGTCTGCAGCGCATCGCCGGCGAGGATCGCGGTGGCGACACCGAACGCCTTGTGCACGGTGGGACGGCCGCGACGCAGCGCGTCGTCATCCATCGCGGGGAGATCGTCGTGGATCAGCGAGAAAGCGTGGATCATCTCGACCGCGCAGGCTGCTTCGTCCACCGCTTCCGGCGCGAGCGAAAGCGTCTCCGCGGTCGCATAGCAAAGCAGGGGACGCATGCGCTTGCCGCCGCCGAGCGTGGCGTAGCGCATCGCCTCGTGCAGCGAACGCGGCTCGGTGTGGGCGGGCGGGAGCCGCGCGTCGAGCAGGCGTTCGATACGCGCGCGGTAATCGTCCAGCCTGCTGTCAAAACCTGGTTCGCAGGCGAGGGCGCTCACGTTCACGGCGAATTCCTTTCATCGCGATCAGTCCATTGAGGGTCGTGCCGGCGGCAGCGCCGATGCTAAATCATCCAGCGTCAACTCTGGATTCACGGAGCCGACGAAGCATTCGGGTGGCAGCGTTCAGATATTTTGCTATATATTCAAACCGGCTGCGATCAAGGAGTGAACGCATGCATCGGTACGCCCACGCCAGCGGGCGCGCGAGCTATCAGGATGAGATACTGCCGCGTGTTTCCCGCACCTTCGCGTTGACGATCCCCCAGTTGCCACGGGCCTTGCGGCGCGTGGTGACCAATTTCTATCTGCTGTGCCGCATCGCCGACACCATCGAGGACGAGTCCTCGTTGAGCGTCGAACAGAAGCAGTATTTCCATGCCTCGTTCGTGGAGGTGGTCGCCGGCAAGAGCGATGCCGACCGCTTCGCGCTGGAACTTGCACCGCTGCTGGTGAAGGACGCGCTGGAGTCCGAGCAGGACTTGGTGCGGCACAGCGGCGCGGTGCTGGAGGTGACGCGCGGCTTCAATGCCGCGCAACGCGCGGCGCTCGAACGCTGCGTGCGGATCATGTGCGAGGGCATGCCGCGTTACGAGCGCGCCGCCAGCACCGCCGGCCTGCGCGACCAGCGCGCGCTGGACCAGTACTGCTATTACGTGGCCGGCGTGGTCGGCGAAACCCTCACCGAATTGTTCTGCGACTACTCGCCCGCGGTCGCCGCGAACGGCGAACGCATGCGCACGCTCGGCATTTCATTCGGGCAGGGGCTGCAGATGGTCAACATCCTGAAGGATTTCTGGGAAGACCACGATCGCGGCGTGTGCTGGCTGCCGCAGAACCTGTTCCAGCGCGCTGGCGTGGAACTGCATCGCGTGGACAGCGGGCAATACCATCCCGGCTTCGGCGCGGCCTACTCGCGCCTGATCAGCATCGCGCACGGGCACCTGCGCAACGGCTTCGAATACACGCTGCTGATCCCCGAACAGGAAACCGGCATCCGCCGCTTCTGCCTGCTCGCGCTCGGGCTCGCGGTGCAGACGCTGCAACTGATCCACCAGCGGCCGGGCTTCACCTGCGGCAGCGAGGTGAAGGTGTCGCATCGCGTGGTGACCAACACGCTGATCATGACGCACCTGTTCGCCGGCTACGACCAGGTGTTGCGGCGTTGGTTCCTGCGCCTGGGCCGCGACCTGCCGATGCAACCGGGCGAGCCGTGGTCGCCGCCGCAGGTTGCGGTGAATTAGGGCCTGTTAACGCTATCCCAAGTGGCCGCGCCGTCGGCCCATTGCCCGAAGGGCAAGGAAGAACGAGGAAGATGTATGTCGATACATAGACGAGTGATGACACAGCCATGCGGGCAATGGGCCACGGCCCTTCGGGTTGCTCCGCAGCGGCTGCCATACGGCAGCGCGCGCCTTGACCATAGACTGGCTATGGCGCTGCGGCGCGCACCTTGTCTGACAGCCGCTGCGGAAGCAAG
>DASSEW010000071.1:0-48217 GCA_035695065.1 Rhodanobacteraceae bacterium
GAGGTCTTCTTCGGCTGATGAAGGGCCCCCGTCCTCCCCACCCCTCGCAGGCTCGGGGCGGGCCCCTGGACGGGGGCCGTTCCAGCACCTCACCACTACCCTGGAGGGCGTGACCCTCCCCGATCCCGCCGACCTCGTCCCCGGTCTCGACCGGTGGAAGGACCTGCCCGCTGCCCAGCAGCCGCAGTGGCCGGACCGGGAGGCCCTGGACGCGGTGCTCGGCACGCTGTCGACCGTGCCGCCCATCGTGGCGCCGGCCGAGGTGGACACCTTGCGCGACCAGCTCGCCGACGTCGCGCAGGGCAGGGCGTTCCTGCTGCAGGGCGGGGACTGCGCGGAGACCTTCGACCTCAACACCGAGCCGCACCTGCAGGCCACCACCCGCACGATGCTGCAGATGGCCGTCGTCCTCACCTACGGGGCGAGCGTGCCGGTGGTCAAGGTGGGCCGGGTCGCCGGGCAGTACGCCAAGCCGCGCTCGGCGGATCTGGAAACGCGCGACGGCCTGACGTTGCCGAGTTATCGCGGCGATCTGGTCAACGCCGCCGAATTCAATGCGGCCTCACGGCGTCCCGATCCGCAACGCCTGCTGCAAGGCCATGCGCGCTCGGCGATGACGATGAATTTCGTGCGCGCCCTGGTGGATGGCGGCTTCGCGGATCTGCATCACCCGGAATACTGGAACCTTGCATGGGTCGAGCATTCGCCGCTCGCGGAGGAATACCGCCACATCGTGGAGGGCATCGGTGATGCGGTGCGTTTCATGGAAACGCTGGCCGGCGAGCCGATCGCGAGTTTCCAGCGCGCCGAGTTCTACACCTCGCACGAGGCACTGGTGCTCGATTACGAGCAGGCGCTGACGCGGCACGTGCCTCGACAGTGGGGCTGGTTCGACCTCTCCGCGCATTTCCCGTGGATCGGCATGCGCACTGCCGATCTCGACGGCGCGCACGTGGAGTTCTGCCGCGGCATCCGCAATCCGGTTGCGGTGAAAGTCGGGCCGGCGATGGGCGCCGAGCAGTTGAAGAAACTCATCGAGGTGTTGAATCCGGACGACGAGCCGGGGCGGTTGACGCTGATCCACCGCATGGGCGCGGGTGGGATCGGCCAGCATCTGCCGACGTTGATCGAGGCGACGAAGTCCACCGGCCGGCGCGTGCTGTGGTGCTGCGACCCGATGCACGGCAACACCGAGACGCTGGAGAACGGCACCAAGACGCGCCGCTTCGCCAACATCCGTTCGGAACTGGAGCAGGCATTCGACATCCATGCCGCCGCCGGTTCGCATCTCGGCGGCGTGCACCTGGAACTCACGGGCGAAGACGTCACCGAGTGCATGGGTGGCGCGCGCGATCTTTCCGAATCGGACCTCGCGCGCGCATACAAGACTTCGGTGGATCCGCGCCTGAATTACGAGCAATCGCTGGAGCTGGCGATGCTCATTGTCAGGAAATCCGGAAATCAGGCGATCGCACTGTAGGAGCTTGTTGCAGGCGCTCGGCGCGGAGTGCCTCACGCAGCGTTACATGCGCAGACGCGCCCTATAAAGCGGAAACCGCGCCAGCCAACGCCCGCCATGGTCCGATGTTCCAGAACTTGCGCGCCTGTCCGGATGGCGAGGGCAGTACGAACACGCGGGTTGTCCCGATGTTCTCCTTCTGCTCGCCATAGGGCAGCACGCGACCGAAATAGCCGAACGCGGCGTTCTTGCTGGTGAAGGCGACGATCGCCGGCTTGTAGCTCGCGAGCTTGCGCTTCAGTGCCACGGCGTCGAAGGCGTCGCGCGGCAGTTCGTGGTCGGCGCCGAAATGCAGCTTGGCGAGATCGGTCATTCCGATCCCGTATTCCAGGACATCGCGATAGTCGTGCGGAGCGATCCGCCGCGGCGTCAGGCCCACTTCGAACAGCGTGCGCCAGAAATAGTTGCCGGGGTGCGCGTAGTAGGCACCTTCGCGCGCCGAGCGCGTGCCCGCGGCGGTGCCGCAGAACACCACGCGCAGGCCGGGCGCGAGCACGTCGGGAAGGATGTGGGCTCGACTCGATTTACTCATCCAGCGAATACTTGTGAAGTGACCGTTCGCGTTGAGCGTAGCTCGCGCAGCGAGCGGAGTCGAAACGTGCGCGGTGCCCTTCGACTTCGGCGCTTCGCGCCTACGCTCAGGGCGAACGGACCTGTATGGACGTGACCACCCACCCTTGTTGCGCGGGCAAATACCAGAGTATGTTGCAGGATCGTTGAACTCGGGGATCACCCATGGCTGCTCGCCGCTTCCGTTTGTCCTCGTTCGCGCTCGCACTGGCCGGCATAGCGCTCGCCGCGCCGCTCGCGACCTTCGCCGCAACCACATCATCGAACTTCAACGGCGACCTGCAATGGCGGCTGATCGGTCCGTTCCGCGGCGGCTGGGGCACGATGGCGCAGGGCATTCCCGACCAACCGAACGTTTACTACTTCAGCTCGGCCGGCGGCGGCGTGTGGAAGACGATCGATGCCGGGCGCACCTGGCAGTCGCTGGGCGACGATCTGCCGGCCTCCGCGATGGGCGCGATCGCGATCGCGCCGTCGAATCCGGACGTGATCTATCTCGGCAGTGGCCAGGTCGCCGCGCGCTGGGACATCCAGTCCGGCAACGGCGTGTACAAATCCACCGATGGCGGCAAGAGCTGGCACTCGGCCGGCCTTCAGGCAACCAAATACATCGGCAAGATTCTGGTGGATCCGAATGATCCGAACACCGTGCTGGTCGGCGCGCTCGGCCATTACTTCGGGCCGAACCACCAGCGCGGCGTGTTCCGTTCCACCGACGGCGGCAAGACCTGGCAGCAGACGCTCTATATCAACGACGACACTGGCGTGGTGGATCTCGCGCGCGATCCGCAGAACGCAAACGTGATCTACGCGGCGGCGTGGCAGGTTCGCAACTACCCGTGGCTGTCGTATTTCCAGCCGAATGCCGGGCCGGGCAGCGGCTTGTACAAGTCCACCGACGACGGCAAGACCTGGACGCGCATCAGCGGCAACGGCTGGCCCACAGCGCAACTGGCGCGCGTCGGCATTGCGGCCGCGAGCGGCAACCGCGTGTACGCGGTGGTGGACGCGGCGACGACCGGCAGCGGCAATGTGCCGCACGCGGCATCCGAAGACCAGGGCGGCCTGTATCGCTCCGACGACGGCGGCGCGCATTGGCAGCGCGTGAGTTCCGAAAGTTGGCTGGAGAACGATTACTTCAGCCGCATCACGGTGGACCCGCATAATCCCGACGTGATCTATTCGGCCGGCCAATCCATCCGCGAGTCGCGCGACGGCGGCAAGACCTGGGACATCATCAAGGGCGCGCCGGGCGGCGACGATTACCACTACGTGTGGCTCAATCCGCAGCATCCGGATCACATGATCACCGCTTCCGACCAAGGCGTGGTGATCACGGTGGACGGCGGCAAGACCTGGTCGTCCTGGTACAACCAGCCGACCGGACAGTTCTATCACCTCGCCACCGGCAACCGCTTCCCGTACTGGGTGTATTCCGGCCAGCAGGATTCCGGCACCGTCGGCATCGCCTCGCGCAGCGATTTCGGTGCATTGAGCTTCCGCGACTGGCATCCGGTCGGTGGCGACGAGCGCGACTACGACGTGCCCGATCCGATCGATCCGACCATCGTCTACGGCACCGGCCTTGGCGGCCGGATCAGCCGCTTCGACGCGATCACCGGACAAGTCGCGAACGTTTCACCGTGGCCGGTCATGAGCTACGGCGCGAAGCCGACCACCACGAAATATCGCTACGGCTGGATCACGCCGCTGGTCGCCACGCGCAATCACGACAACAAGAGCGTGCTCTACTTCGGGGCGCAGGTACTGTTCCGTTCCACGGACCGCGGCGATCACTGGGCCGTGATCAGTCCGGACCTCACGGGCCAGCAGCAGGGTGCGAAGAATTGCGAAAACGTCGTGATCGCCAACGCACGTGCCTGCGGTTACGGCGTGATCTATTCGATCGCGGTCAGCCCCCGCGACGACAACGAGATCTGGACCGGCAGCGATTCGGGCGTGATCGAAAATACGCGTGATGGCGGCGCGCACTGGAGCGACGTCACGCCGAAGGGCATCGCGCCGATGACCAAGATCTCGTCGCTGGATGTTTCGGCGTTGCAGCCGGGCACCGCGTACGCCGCGGCCGACAATCATCGCCAGGATGACTTTGCGCCACACGTGTGGCGCACACACGATTTCGGCAAGACCTGGCAGCAAGTGGACAACGGCCTGCCTGCAGGGCATTACGTCAGCGTGGTGCGTGCAGATCCGGTGCGCGCGGGCCTGCTGTATGCCGGCACCGATGCCGGCGCGTTCGTCTCGTTCGACGATGGCGATCACTGGCAGCCGCTGCAGTTGAATCTGCCGACGGTCTGGGTGCGCGACCTGCTGGTGCACGACAACGACCTGATCGCCGCGACGCAAGGACGTGCGATCTGGATCCTGGACGACCTCTCGCCGCTGCGTCAGTGGAACGCGAACATCGCTTCGCAACCGTTGCACCTGTTCAAGCCGGCGGATGCGCTGCGCGTGCACGCGAACAACAACAAGGACACGCCGCTGCCGCCGGAAACGCCGCTCGGCAAGAATCCGCCCAATGGCGCGATCATCGACTATTCGCTGGGTGCCAACACCCACGGGCCGGTGACGATCGACATCCTCGATGCCAGCGGCAGGCTGGTCCGCCATTACGCAAGCGACGCCAAGCCGGAAGCGGCGGACGCGGAGCGCTACTTCGATGCCGACTGGCTGAAGCCCGAACCGATGCCGTCCGCAGCGCCCGGCCTGCATCGCTTCGTCTGGAACCTGCGCTACCCGCGTCCGCGCGCGGCGAGCTACGACTACTCGATCGCCGCGGTGTTCGGCGAAGACACGCCGACCTCGCCGCAGGGTGCGTTCGTGCTGCCGGGCCGGTACACGGTCGTGCTGAAGGCGGATGGACACGAACAACGCCAGCCGCTGACGGTGAAGATGGATCCACGCGTGCACACCAGCATGGCCGACCTGCAGGCTGCGCTCGCTTTCTCGCAGTCGGTTGGCACTTCGCTCGACAAGGCTTACGTCGGCTACGCGCAGCAGAAGTCGGTGAAGCAGCAATTGGAGGCGCTGGCCAGGCAGCTTGGCAATCAGTCTTCGCGCAAGAACCTGCTGGACGAAGTGCAGGCACTGGAAGACAAGCTGCAGGGCAATGAAGATGCGAAGCTCGACGAGACCACGAGCTTCGGGGCTCTGAGCGGGCAGCTCGCGACGCTGGAGTCCGATGCGGAATCCGCCGATACAGCGCCGACCGCCGCGCAACGCGAGGTTCTCACCAGCGCGAACGCGCGCCTGCAAACTGCAAATCAGCAATGGGAGGCGCTGCAGTCGGGCGATCTGGCGAAATTGAACGCGGATCTGAAAGCCGCCGGCATGCAGGTGGTCAGTGTTCCGCCACCGGACAAGCTGGATGCCGGCGAGCCGGACGAGGGCAAGGACTTGCCTTAGCCGTTGTTTCGTCATTCCGGGGCCGCTTCGAGCTTGCTCGGGAGCGGAACCCGGACAAATTCGTCTGGAACGAATTTGAAGGGCCGAAGGGCAAAGTCCATGGATGGACTTCGTATCCAGCGCCATTGTTCTGATTGAAGAGCAAAGTCACTGGATTCCGGATCGCCGCTGCGCGGCGTCGGAATGACGGATAAGAGACGTGGCTCACGCCAATGCGAAATCCGTGTACTGGAACCGCTCCTCGCGCAGCACCGATTCTCCGCGACGCAATTCCAGATTGTGCGTGAACAGCGGTCCGCCGTAACTGAGTGTGTGGAATTCGCCGCGTTCGCCGCACGGATCCACGCTCGCGGGCAACTCCGAGAGCAACGCGGCATCGTAGTCGCGGCCCGAGAACGATCCGTCCAGTTGCGTGGTATCGACGCAGGTCAGCACGGCGCGATGTCCGCCCGCCACGAACTCGCGTGACAACGCGCGCGTGTCGGTGCTCCACAGCGGGTACACGCCGTGCCAGCCGTGTCGAGCGAGCAGCGCCTCGCGCCAATTCCTCACGTCTTCCAGGAACAAGTCGCCGAAAGCGATGTGCTGCAGTTCCGGCGTGAGTTCGCGCGCGCGGCGCAACGCGTCCGCGAACGCAGTCTCGTACGCGTCGTTGGATGAAGGCCACTCCAGTTCCGATTCGATCAGCGGCAGGCCCAGCGCGCGCGCCTGCGCATGCAGCACGTCGCGGCGAATGCCGTGCATCGCCACGCGATCGAACTGCCGCGTGATCGTGGTCAGCAGGCCGGCGATGTTCCACGACGGATCGGCGCGCAGGCGTTGCAGCGCGAGCAGGCAATCCTTGCCGCCGCTCCACGCGATCAGGACGGGCGTTTGCATCCCGCCATTGTAAGCGCAGCGTGAATTCAGGCGCGGTGTTCTAGCATTGTCCGCTCTCGCCACAACGGAGGTGACGATGCCCACGCTGTCACAGGTGTTATCGCAACCGTGGACGCGACTGGCGATTATCGCGATCCTGGCGCTGATCGCGGCGATGATCGTGTTCCGCGTGCTGCGTTATGTCGCGCGGCGCCTGCTCAGCAAGGACGACGTGCTGGCCGTGGTCCTGCTGCGGTGCGAGCAGCCGTTCGAACTGGTGCTGCCGCTGCTGGCGCTGCAGTTCGCGCTGCAGGATGCAACCACCAATCTGCCGCGCGGCACGTGGCTGAACGCGCTGCACCATGCGGTCACCATCGCGGTGATCGCCGCGCTCACCTGGTTGTGCGTGCGCGCGATTTCCGGGATCGAGCGTGCGGTCGCGCTGCGGCATCCGGCCGACATCGAGGACAACCTCCGCGCGCGCACCGTGCAGACCCAGGCGCGCGTGCTGTCGCGCACAGCGATGTTCCTGTTCGGTTTGCTCGGCGTGGCGACGGTGCTGATGACTTTCCCGAGCGTGCGCCAGTTCGGTGCCAGCCTGCTCGCTTCCGCGGGCGTGGCGGGCATCGTGATCGGCTTCGCCGCGCGCCCGGTGCTGACCAATCTGCTGGCCGGGTTGCAGATCGCGCTGGCGCAACCGATCCGCCTCGACGACGTGCTGATCATCGAGAACGAGTGGGGGCGGGTGGAAGAAATCACCGGCACCTACGTGGTACTGCGGATCTGGGACGAGCGCCGCTTGGTGATTCCGCTGCAATGGTTCATCGAGAACCCGTTCCAGAACTGGACCCGCCGCAGTTCGCAACTGATCGGGACCGTCTTCCTGTGGGTGGACTACGCGCTGCCGCTGGCGCCACTGCGGGAAGAACTCGAACGGATCACCCATGCCGCGCCGGAATGGGATGGACGCACCTGCGTATTGCAGGTGACCGATGCGGATTCGCATGCGATGCAGGTGCGCATTCTTGTCAGCACCAAGGATTCGGGTCGCGGCTGGGACCTGCGCTGCAAGGTGCGCGAGGGATTGATCGATTTCCTGCAGCGCGACTACCCGCAATACCTTCCGAAGCTGCGCGTGGACGACGAACCCGACGTGCCGCAGGAGCGGATCGTGCCGCCTTGACGGCTTCACGTGGCGTTGCCTGGCGCGCTAGAGTGCGCGCACTGCCGCTTCGGAGGGTTACATGAGCGATCCGGACTCGCTGCTGCCGCCAGTGACGCCCGCGGTGCGCAGGCTGCGCGCCATCGTCATGATCGGGGTGCTGGTGGTCGCAGCGGCCTTGCTTGCCGGCTTTTTCGTATCACGCCACCGCGCGGATCGCGTGCGTGGAATCCGCGCGCAGGTTGCCGATGCCATCGCCACCGCCGACGGCATGCGCAGCGCAGTGGCGCTCTATCGCGCACGCAATGACGGTGCGTGGCCGTACAACAACACCCAGGCCGGCCTGCTTTCGCTGTCCGCGGTGAGCGGCAAGTACGTGGACAACACGCACATCGAGAACGGCCGCATCGTCATCACGCTCGGTGGTGATATCGCACGCGCCGTACGCGGCAAGCACATCGTGCTGACGCCCTATCTTTCCGGCCAGCTGGTGCTGTGGCGGTGCGAAAGCAGCGAAGTGGAAGCGGACCTGCTCCCGGAAAGTTGCCGGGACTGATGCGCATCAGTATTCGAGATGCGCGCGGATTCCGATGAAGCGCGCCGGGCCGCGGTCGTTGTTGTAACCGGGATCGCGGATGAACTGAAAATCCGGGCCGAGCGTGACATGCGCGATCGGCTGCAAGGCGTAGTAGATCTCCGCGATTTCCTCCCGCCCGTAGTCGAGAGCGCCATCGCCCAACACGAAACCACTTCCGCCGGCGGCAAGGTAATCGCGATGATCACGGGAGAGGCCATTGATGTCCACGGCGATGCCCAGGCGATCCCTGGGACGGCGCCAGTGCGCGCCTGAAATCTGGGCGCCCACGCTTAGATCGCGATCCACCTCGGTGAACACGAACGATTCGATCTTGCCGTCGTTCCATCCCGCACGTGCGAACAGGCCTGTGTCGCCGTCGTCCGCGAGCGGAAGCTCTGCGTTGACGGCATAGCCGTACTTGCGCCGGCCGTCGCGATCGTCGGCGCGTATGTCGGGAGCGGTTCCGTTCGCTTCGGCGATTGCGAGTGCGTCGCGGTACACGCCCATCCGGGCGATATTGCGGTAAACCAGCAGCCGCAGTGCCCAGCCGTCCGGCTTGTCACGCACGGTGAGTTGCGCCTGTTCGCCGCGCGCGCGCGACAGCGGCCATTCCAGCGTCTGGCCGTTCGCCATCGTCGGCATCTGATACACGCCGTAACGCAGGTTCCAGTGCGGAGACACGTACGCGATCACCACTCCATTGGTGTAGCCGCGCGTATCGGCGGCGAAATCCCAGGCTGTGTCGTCCCACAGGCTCCAGTTCATGAACTGCGTGCGGGTGCTGTTGGCATAGCGGTTCTTGTCGAAATCGTCGCTGACAGCCATCTTGCCGAGCTTGATATCGAACCGCCGCGCAGCCTCGGTGCCCGGCAGCTGATCCTGCGCGCGCTCGACGGCCTGCGTTTCGTCGCCCAGCGGCAGCGTCCAGCGCAGGAAACGACGCGCGACATAGGCGCGCTTGCCGAGTTGCCCACTGCCGGACCGGATCACATCGCCGTTGGTCAGCCCACCCAGACCGGTGGCGCCGCTCACGCCTTCGCCCTTGAACATCTCCAGGTCGAAGTAGAACTGCAGGTGCTCCGGCAGCGGTACGCCGAAGTACGCGCCGAAGGTGTGCGACCGCTCGGTATCGCCTTGCGGAAGCAGGCTCAGCGGCCCCGCGTAGGGCGAACGCAGTGCGTACTGGTGCTGGTCCACGAAGGTGTATTGCGCGCCCAGCAGTTGCGGCACGAACTCGCGCGGAGCGTCGTCGGCAAAGGCCACAGTGGATGCGGATGCAAGGAACGCCAGCAGGAAGGTGAAGCGGCAACGCATGGTCATCTCCGATCCGGGGCAGACGGAGACGAGCGGGACGCCTACGGCGAGCGGTCCGCCCGCGCAACGCTGCGGGGTGTGTTCGGATTTGTATTGACCAGGGCAGACGCGCGCCGGGGATGGCCGGCGACTGCCCTGGTACTCGGATAGCTGTCCATCGGAAGGCTCAAGGAAATGTCTATGCCGCGGCGACGGCTGCAAGGCGTGCAAGGCAAGAAGGCCTTGCGCGCTCGTCATACAAAATCCGCGAAGATCAAGCGGCCTGCCGCGAGGCGCGCTTGCGATCGCTCTCGGTCAGGAATTTCTTGCGCAGGCGGATGGCTTTTGGCGTGACTTCGACCAGTTCGTCGTCGTCGATGAATTCCAGCGCCTGCTCGAGCGACAGCCGCACCGGCGGCACCAGCGTCAGCGCGTCGTCCTTGCCGGCCGCACGGATATTGGTGAGCTGCTTGGCGCGCAGCGCATTCACCGTGAGGTCGTTGTCCTTGGCGTGGATGCCGACCAGCTGGCCTTCGTAGATCTCCACGCCGGCATCGATCAGCATGCGGCCGCGGTCCTGCAACCCGAACAGTGCGTAGGCCGGGGCAGGGCCGGTGCCGTTGGAAATCATCACGCCGTTCTGGCGCTTGCCGATGATGCCGTCAGCGCGCGGGCCGTAATGATCGAAGACATGGAACATCAGGCCGGTGCCGGCGGTGAGCGTGCGGAATTCGGTCTGGAAACCGATCAGCCCGCGCGCGGGGATCATGTATTCCAGGCGTACGCGGCCCTTGCCGTCGGGCTCCATGTTCTTGAGCTGGCCGCGGCGGGTGCCGAGCTTCTCCATCACGCCGCCCTGGAATTGTTCTTCCATGTCCACGACGAGCTGCTCGTACGGTTCCTGCAGCACGCCGTCGATCTCGCGCACGATCACTTCCGGGCGCGAGACTGCGAGTTCGTAGCCTTCGCGGCGCATGGTTTCGATCAGGATCGACAGATGCAGCTCGCCGCGGCCGGATACCTTGAATTTGTCCGGGTCTTCGGTGTCTTCCACCTTCAGCGCGACGTTGTGCAGCGTCTCCCGCGTCAGTCGCTCGCGGATCTGGCGCGAGGTGAGGAATCGCCCGCCGCTCTGGTCCTTCTTGCCGGCGAACGGTGAGTTGTTGACCTGGAACGTCATGCTGATGGTCGGCTCGTCCACGGTCAGCGCGGGCAGCGCCTCCGGCGCCGACGGATCGCAGATCGTGTCTGAGATGCCGAGGTTCTCGATGCCGGAGATCGCGATGATGTCGCCGGCCTGCGCCTCGTCCACTTCGCGCCGCTCCAGGCCCATGAAGCCCAGCACCTGCAGGATCTTGCCGTTGCGCTTCTTGCCCTCGCGATCCACGATCGCGACCGGCATGTTGGTGCGCACCTTGCCGCGCTGCACGCGGCCGACGCCGATGATGCCGACATACGAGTTGTAGTCGAGCGACGACACGCGCATCTGGAACGGGCCGTCCGGGTCCACCTGTGGCGCGGCGACGTGTTTGCAGATCGCCTCGAACAGCGGTGTCATGTCGCCGCTGCGAATATCAGGTTGCAGCCCCGCGTACCCCTGCAACGCGGAGGCATAAACCACCGGGAAATCCAGTTGCTCGTCGGACGCGCCAAGGCGATCGAAAAGATCGAAGGTCTGGTTGAGCACCCAGTCCGGGCGCGCGCCCGGGCGATCGATCTTGTTGATTACCACGATCGGCTTGAAGCCCATCTGGAACGCCTTCTGGGTGACGAAGCGCGTCTGCGGCATCGGGCCGTCCATCGCATCCACCAGCAGCAGCACCGAATCCACCATCGAGAGCACGCGCTCGACCTCGCCGCCGAAGTCGGCGTGTCCGGGCGTGTCCACGATGTTGATGCGCCACTGCTCGCCCTTGGGGTCGGTCCAGCGGATCGCGGTGTTCTTGGACAGGATGGTGATGCCGCGCTCGCGTTCCAGGTCGTTGCTGTCCATCACGCGATCGGGCACCACCGCGCGTTCCGACAGGGTGCCGGACTGCTTCAGCAGTTGGTCCACGAGCGTGGTCTTGCCGTGGTCAACGTGGGCGACGATGGCGATATTGCGCAGCTTTTGGATGGACATGGGGACACGCAAAAGGGCCGCTCTGAAGCGGCCGTACCTTCAAGAGGAAAGATGATCGGCAGGCCGAACAGACCGCCGCGACGGGACACATTATAACCGGCCGCGCGCCGCGGCGCTTGCGATGCTGAACAGGCTTGTTAAGCTAGCCGGCTCCCCCACGGAAACGCTGAAGAAGCAGCTTCGGAGTTTCCCCAAACCAAGGAGCGGCCATGACCCTCAACGCCACCATGCAGACCTCGCGCGGTCCCATCCACCTGCGCCTGTTCGAAGACAAGGCCCCGGTCACGGTCGCCAGCTTCGTGAACCTCGTCCAGCGCGGGTTCTATGATGGCCTGAGCTTCCATCGCGTGATCCCGGATTTCATGATCCAGGGCGGTTGCCCGGAAGGCTCCGGCCGCGGTGGCCCGGGTTACCGCTTCGAGGACGAGGTGCGCACCGGCCTGAAACACGACAAGCCGGGCGTGCTCTCGATGGCCAACGCCGGTCCCGGCACCAATGGCAGCCAGTTCTTCATCACCCACGTGCCGACGCCGTGGCTGGACGGCAAGCACACCGTGTTCGGCGAAGTGGTTTCCGCGGACGACCAGAAAGTGGTGGACGCGATCCGCGGCGGCGACACCATCGAAAAAGTCACGATCGAAGGTGACGCGTCTGCGCTGCTCGCGTCGCAATCGGCGCGCGTTGCCGAATGGAACAAGGTTCTCGACGCGCGCAAGTAGGGCGGGCATTGCCCGCCGACACCTAGGCACATGAGCCGGCGGACAGTGTCCGCCCTACATGGTAAAATTGCGCGCTTGATTCCGGCGTTTCGACCACGAGGTTCCCATGCTCACACTCGCCTCCCGCATGAGCCGCGCCAAGCCCAGCGCGATCATGGTCATCGCCGACAAGGCCAAGCAGTTGAAGGCCGCCGGGCGCGACATCGTCAATTTCTCGATCGGCGTGCCGAATTTCCTGCCGGGCGAGCACGTGTATGAAGCCGTTCGCGAGGCGCTGAAGCGCGACACCGGCGCCTACGGTTCCAATCGCGGCCGCGAGGACCTGCTGGATGCTTTCCTCGCGCACATGAAGGCCACCGGGCTGGACGGCTACAAGCGCTCCAACATCGCGGTCGGCATCGGCGCCAAGCAGGTGCTCTACAACCTGTGCGAAGCCTTGCTGGACGAGGGCGACGAGATCGTTTTCCCGACGCCTTACTGGACGTCGTACCTGGACATCGCGGAAATCCTCGGCGCACGCATCACGCTGCTGCCGTGCCCGCCGGAACAGAACTACAAGCTCACGCCCGCGCAACTGGACCGCGCGCTGGCGAACAAGCCCAAGGTGTTCCTGTTCAACAACCCGTCCAATCCGACCGGCATGGTCTACACGCGCGACGAGATCGCTGCGCTCGCGGACGTGATGGCGAAGTATCCGGACACCTGGATCATCGCCGACGACATCTACAACCGCATGGTGTTCGACGGCGTCGGTTACCACAACGTGGTGCAGTTCCGCCCGGAATTGCGCGAGCGCACCGCGATCGTGGATTCGCTGTCCAAGACCTACGGCATGCCCGGCTGGCGCGTGGGCTTCGTCGCCGCGCCCGAGCTGCTGGCGAACGCGGTGGTGACGCTCAATTCCAACCACATCACCAACATTCCCGAGATCGTCACCGCGGCGGCGGTCGCCGCGCTGACCGGGCCGCAGGACATCACCAAGGAAAAGTGCGCGGACTTCGCCAAGCGCCGCGATGAAGTGCTGGATGCGCTGCTCTCGATTCCCGGGGTGAAATGCCCGCGTCCCCAGGGTGCGTTCTACGCGTTCCCGGATATTTCCGTGGCATTCGGCAAATCGCACAATGGCACGCTGATCGAGAACGACGTGGACTTCTGCGCCGCATTGCTGGAAGCGAAAGGCGTGGCGACCGTGCCGGGCTCCGCTTTCGGCGAGCCGCGTGCGCTGCGCATCTCCTACACCTGCCCGCGTGCGCAGCTGGAATCCGGCCTGCAGCGCATCAAAGAATTCTTCGCCGAGCTGACCGAAGCGAAGCAGGTCGCCGCCGCTCGCGCTTAATGCATCAAGATCAACGAACCTCGAGGTAAAACCATGAAGCAACCCGTCCGCATCGCCGTCACCGGCGCCGCTGGCCAGATCGGCTACGCGCTGCTGTTCCGCATCGCCGCCGGCGACATGCTGGGCAAGGATCAGCCGGTCATCCTGCACCTGCTTGAGATCACGCCCGCGCTGCCGGCGCTGCAGGGCGTGGTGATGGAACTCGACGATTGCGCGTTCCCGCTGCTCGCCGGCGTGGTCGCCACGGACGACGCGAATGTCGCGTTCAAGGACGTGGATTATGCGCTGCTGGTCGGTGCGCGCCCGCGTGGCGCGGGCATGGAGCGCAAGGACCTGCTCTCGGCCAACGGCGCGATCTTCGGCCCGCAGGGCAAGGCGTTGAACGCGCACGCCAAGCGCGACGTCAAGGTGCTGGTGGTCGGCAATCCGGCCAATACCAATGCGCTGATCGCGCAGGCCAACGCGCCGGATCTCGATCCGCGCTGCTTCACCGCGATGGTGCGCCTGGACCATAACCGCGCGATGGCGCAACTCGCGCAACAGGCCAATGCGCACGTCAACGACGTCAAGCGCATGATCATCTGGGGCAACCATTCGTCCACGCAGTATCCGGACATCCACCACGCGACGGTGAAAGGGCAGCGCGCGACCGAACTCGTGGCCGATGCCTGGTACCGCGACAGCTTCATCCCGACCGTGCAGCAGCGCGGCGCGGCGATCATCAAGGCGCGCGGCGCATCGTCCGCGGCGTCCGCGGCGTCGGCCGCGATCGATCACATGCGCTCGTGGGCGCTGGGAACGGCCGAAGGCGACTGGGTCTCGATGGCGGTGCCGTCGGATGGCAGCTACGGCATCGCGCCCGGCGTGATCTACGGTTATCCCGTCACGTGCAAAAACGGCAAATACGAGATCGTGCTGAAGCTCGACATCAACGAGTTCTCGCGCGAGCGGATGGATGCCAGCGACAAGGAGCTGCGCGAAGAGCGCTCCGCGATCGAACACTTGCTGGGCGCGTAATCCGCTCGAGCGCGAGGAGTGAAAAGGCGGCGAAAGCTGCCATCCAGGGCCAGGAGCTCCGTGGCCAAGAGCTCCGTGGCCGCTCTTTCATTTGCAGTCCGCCTCGATCCGCCGCGCGTGTTCGCTGGGCTCGATGCGCCTGCCGAAGCGGCGCGCGTACACCTGCGTGGCTTCCGCGCCGAGGAACAGGATGATCGAGGTGTAGTACACCCAGACCACGATCAGGATCAGGGACCCGGCCGCGCCTGCCGAGCTGTAACGAAGGTGGGCGAGATACACGCCCAGGCCATACTTGCCGAGGGTGAACAGCACGCTGGTGATCAGCGCGCCGATCACGGTGTCGCGCCAGTCGATCTTCGCATCGGGCACGAACTTGAACAGCAGTACGATCACGCCGGTGATGATCAGGAACGACACCAGCGCGTACACCACCCGCAGCGCTATGCCTGCCCCGGGGAACCAGCTATCGGCGTAGCTTTGCGCGCCGGCAATGCCCGCGCTGATCGCCATCGAGACCAGCAGGACGAAGGCCAGGGCGAGCACGATCGCCAGCGCGAGCAGTCGCGAACCGAGGAGGTTCATGATGACGTTCTTGCGCGGGACCGCTTCCACGTCCCAGATCTGGTTCAGCGACACCTGCAGCTGCCCGAACACGGAAATCGCGCCGAGCACCAGCACCGCCGTGCCGATGATGGTCGAAATCACGCTGGCGTGGTGGTCGTTGACGGTAGTCAGCAACGACTGCAAGACCTTGGCTTCCTGTGGCCCCATCTCCGAACTGATGTAGCCGAACAGTTGCCCGCGTGCGGTCTGCTCGCCGAACACCAGCCCGGCCAGTCCGGTCAGCAGCAGCAGCAGCGGCGCCATGGACAGCAGCGTGTAGTAGCTCAGCGCGGCGGCGAGCTGGAAGGGCTTGTCTTCCAGGAATTCGGTGACGACCGCCTTGGTCATTGCCCACGCGGTGCGGGGCAGGGCTCGATCTTCCATGATGCGAAGCTCCTGAGTGTGTCTGGAACAGCATGCCACGAGCGCGCTGGCCGGGTCATGACTGCAGGCCGGGTCGGGCGAAACGCGCGACGGGGCTTGCTGATCGGCTAAAATGGCAGCTTTGCCGGAGGCCGCATGAGCGATATGCACTCTCCCGGGGCACGCTTCCGCGCCGCGCTCGCCACCGAAAAACCCTTGCAGGTGATCGGCGCGATCAACGCCAATCACGCGCTTCTGGCGAAGCGCGCCGGTTACCGCGCGATCTATCTTTCCGGTGGCGGCGTGGCCGCAGGCTCGCTGGGCATGCCGGATCTCGGCATCAACACGCTCGACGACGTGCTGATCGACGTCCGCCGTATCACCGACGTCTGCGACCTGCCGCTGCTGGTGGACATCGATACCGGCTTCGGGCCGAGCGCATTCAATGTTGCGCGCACGGTGAAGTCGCTGATCAAGGCCGGTGCGGCGGCGTGCCATATCGAAGACCAGGTCGGCGCCAAGCGCTGCGGTCATCGTCCGGGCAAGGAGATCGTCAGCGCGCAGGAGATGGCCGACCGCGTGAAAGCCGCGGCGGATGCGAACACCGATTCCGACTTCTTCCTGATCGCCCGCACCGACGCGATCGCGTCCGAAGGCGTGGATGCCGCGATCGAGCGTTCCCTGAAATGCGTGGAAGCCGGCGCGGACGGCATCTTCGCCGAAGCCGCGAACGACCTCGCCACGTTCAAGCGCTTCGTGGACGCGGTGAAGGTGCCGGTGCTCGCCAACATCACCGAGTTCGGCAAGACGCCGCTGTTCACCGTCGAAGAATTGCGCAGCGCCGGTGTGGCGATCGTGCTGTATCCGCTCTCCGCGTTCCGCGCGATGAACAAGGCGGCCGAGAAGGTGTACGAAACCATCCGCCGCGAAGGCACGCAGAAGAACGTGCTCGACACCATGCAGACTCGCGAGGAGCTTTACGAACGCATCGGCTATCACGATTACGAGCGCCGGCTGGACCAATTATTCGCGGGCGGCAAGCGCAACGTCTGAATGCTTCTCTTCTCCCTCCGGGAGAAGGTGGCGCGAAGCGCCGGATGAGGGTCCGGTTCTTTGCGCGAGATTCGAACCCTCACCCCAACTCCTCTCCCGTCGGGAGAGGGGCTCAGGAGCAGACAATGAACGACACCGCGACACAAGTTCTCCCCAAAGCCAAGAAATCCGTCGCGCTGTCCGGCGTGGCGGCCGGCAACACCGCGCTGTGCACGGTCGGGCGCAGCGGCAACGACCTGCACTACCGCGGCTACGATATCCACGACCTCGCCACCAAGGCGACCTTCGAGGAAGTCGCGTACCTGCTGGTGCACGAGGTGCTGCCGACCTGGTCGGAACTGAAGGCCTATCGCGCCAAGTTGAAGCGCCTGCGCGGCTTGCCGCAGCCGGTGAAGGCCGCGCTGGAACTGCTGCCCGCTGCGACGCATCCGATGGATGTGATGCGTACCGGGTGTTCCGTGCTCGGCACGGTGCTGCCGGAGAAGGACGAGCACCACGTCACCGGTGCGCGCGACATCGCCGACCGGCTGATGGCGAGCTTCGGTTCGATGCTGCTGTACTGGTATCACTTCTCGCACAACGGCCGGCGCATCGAAACCGAAACCGACGACGACACCATCGCCGCGCATTTCCTGCACCTGCTGCACGGCAAGAAACCGAGCGACAGCCACTCGAACGCGCTGGACAAGTCGCTGGTCCTCTACGCCGAGCACGAGTTCAACGCCAGCACGTTCACCGCGCGCGTGATCGCGGGGACGGGTTCGGACATGTACTCGGCAATCACCGGCGCGATCGGGGCGCTGCGCGGGCCCAAGCACGGCGGCGCCAACGAAGTCGCGATGGAGATCATCGCGCGCTACCGCTCGGCTGAGGACGCGGAGAAAGACATTCGCCAGAGGGTAGCCAACAAGGAGATCGTGATCGGCTTCGGGCACCCGGTCTACACGATCGGCGACCCGCGCAATCCGATTATCAAGGAAATCTCGCGCAAACTCTGCAACGAGGGTGGCAATCCGCGCCTGTTCGAAGTGTCGGAGCGGATCGAGAACGTGATGATGGAACTGAAGAAAATGTTCCCGAACCTCGACTGGTACAGCGCATCGGCCTACCACATGATGGGCGTGCCTACGCCCATGTTCACGCCGCTGTTCGTGATCGCGCGCACCAGCGGCTGGAGCGCGCACGTCATCGAGCAGCGCCAGGACGGCAAGATCATCCGCCCGAGCGCGAACTACACCGGGCCGGAAGATCGCGCGTACGTGGCGATCGAGAAGCGCTGAGGGCTTGGAGCTCGGGGGACTCGGAGTCGCCCAAGAGAGGTATCGTCATTCCGGGGCCATTTTCCGAAATCGGAAAATGGAACCCGGAATCTGCTTTCCTGTTCGAGCACAGAGCGGATTCCGGGTTCGGCCCTGCGGGCCGCCCCGGAATGAGAACGTATTGATCAGTGGATTTGCCGTTCACTCACGGCCAACAATCGGCAACCGACAACCTACTTCTGATCCACACCCTCGTCCTTAAGCACCTTCTGCACGCCCTTGTCGGCGCGCATGCGTTGCTCGAAGGCTTCGAGGTTATGGAAGCCGGACATGTCCACGCCGGCGCCTTTCGCCCAGCGCAGCATCACAAACAGGTAGGGGTCGGCGATCGAACGCGTGCCGGCCAGCCAGTCACAACCGGAGAGTTGCGCATCCAGTCGCTCGAAGTAGCCGCGCAGCGTCTTGCGCGCATGCGCGTGGCTCTTCTCGACCATGGTTTCGTCGTCGAGGTACTTGGTGCTGCCGAACAGTGGCTTGAATGCCGGATGCACGTCGGCGTTGAGGAACCCCAGCCAGCGATTCACTTCGGCGCGGCCTTTGGGCGTGCCGTCGCCGCCGAGCTTGCTTTCCGGAAACGTGTCGGCGAGGTAATTGAGGATCGCCGAATTCTGCGTCAGCACCCAGTCGCCGTCCTCGAACACCGGCACGGCGCCGGCCGGGTTGAGCTTCCTGAATTCCGGCGTGGCGCGCTGCTCGCGGCTGACGATCTGCGCGGTGTAGGGCTTGCCGATCCATTCGAGCGCAATGTGGTCGGCCATCGAGCATGCGCCGGGCGATGTGTAGAGCTTCATCGTGATCTCCTCAGGTAGTCCAAACCGAGGACATGGTGCTGCCCCGCTGCACTTCAATGAAACCTGTACTCGCGGGGCGTAGCGGTTCGCGAATCCACCAAGTAGGGCGGGCATTGCCCGCCTCGCACGGAACGGCGGACAATGTCCGCCCTACAGGGTTGCCGCCAATCGGGTGGCCTGCGCGATCGCACGCTTGGCATCCAGCTCCGCGGCGACATCGGCGCCGCCGATCACGTGGGTGGTGATCCCGAGCGCGATCAGTTCATCGGCGAGCGTGCGATTGGATTCCTGGCCGGCGCAGATCACCACGTTGTCCACTTCCAGCACGCGCGGCTCGCCGTCGGCGCGGATGTGCAGGCCGGCGTCGTCAATTCGCTCATAAGCCACGCCGCCCAGCATCTGCACGCCTTTCGACTTCAGGGTCGCGCGATGCACCCAGCCGGTGGTCTTGTTGAGCTTCTTGCCGGGCCGGCCCGGAGTGCGTTGCAGCAGCCAGACATCGCGCGGCGAAGGTTCGATTTGCGGCTTCGCGAGGCCGCCGCGCCGCGTGAGCGACATGTCCACGCCCCATTCTCGCGTCCAGCGCGCGATGTCGGTGGTGGGCGAGGGCGGCGGCTGGCTGAGATATTCGGCGACGTCGAAGCCGATCCCGCCCGCGCCGATGATCGCCACGCGCCGGCCGATTTCCACCGTGCCGGAAACCACGTCGGCGTAGCCGTGCACCATCGGATGATCCTGCCCGGGTATGTGCGGATCGCGCGGCGTGACACCGGTTGCGACGATGACTGCATCGAACCGCTGCGCCTGCAGGGCCTTCGCATCCGCGCGCACGCCGAGACGAACTTCGACCCCGAGTTCGGCAAGCAGGTTGTCCCAGTAACGCAGCGGCTCGGCGAATTCCTCCTTGCCTGGAATCCGCCTGGAGAGATTGAACTGCCCGCCGATTTCGCGCGATTGCTCGTACAACGTCACGGTATGGCCGCGCTGCGCCAGCGTCGTCGCGCAGGCCAGGCCCGCCGGGCCGGCGCCGATCACGGCAAAGCGCTTTTGCCTCGCGACCGGCGCATCCACCAGTTCGGTTTCGTAACACGCACGTGGATTCATCAGGCACGAGGCGCGCTTGTTCTCGAACACGTGGTCGAGGCATGCCTGGTTGCAGGCGATGCAGGGATTGATGAGCGCGGTGCGACCCGCGCGCGCCTTGTTGACCCACTCCGGATCGGCCAGCAGCGGCCGCGCCATCGAGACCATGTCGGCATCGCCGCTCGCGAGCACCGCTTCGGCCACTTCCGGCATGTTGATGCGGTTGGTGGTGATCAGCGGGATGCCTACTTCGGCTTTCATCCGTCGCGTCACCCAGGTGAACGCCGCACGCGGGACCGGTGTCACGATCGTGGGCACGCGCGCCTCGTGCCAGCCGATGCCGGTGTTGATCAGCGTGGCGCCGGCGGCTTCCACGGCTTTCGCCAGCGCGACGATTTCTTCCCAGTCCTGGCCGCGGTCGACGAGGTCGAGCATGGACAGGCGGTAGATGATGATGAAGTCGCGCCCGACCGCCTCGCGCGTGCGCCGCACGATCTCCACCGGGAACCGCATGCGGTTTTGCAGCGAGCCGCCGAATTCGTCGTTGCGTCTGTTCGATCGCTCGACCAGGAATTCGTTGAGCAGATAGCCTTCCGAACCCATGATCTCGACGCCGTCGTAGCCGGCTTCGCGCGCGAGCTGCGCGGAGCGCACGAATGCGCGGATCGTGCGTTCGATGCCGCGGGTACCGAGCGCGCGTGGCGTGAACGGCGTGATCGGCGATTTGATCTTCGAGGGCGCCACCGAGAACGGATGCACGGCGTAGCGGCCGGCGTGCAGGATCTGCATGCAGATGAGGCCGCTTTCCGCATGCACGGCGCGCGTCAGCTTGCGATGACGCGGCACGTGCCATGGCCGCGACATGGTTCCGGAAAACGGCTTCAACCAGCCCTCGATATTCGGCGCGATGCCGCCGGTGACCATCAAGCCTATGCCGCCACGCGCGCGCGCGGCGAAATATGCGGCCAGTTTGTCGTAGTCGCGCGCGCGGTCTTCCAGCCCCGTGTGCATCGAGCCCATCAATACGCGATTGGGCAGGGTGACGAAGCCCAGGTCCAGCGGAGCGAAAAGGTGCGGATAAGGCATCGTCGCCGCGATCAGCGTTCAAACGGTCGTTTGAGAATGCCCGCGCGCCGCTCGCGCGGCAAGTCGGATGTTGCGGTCGCGCGGGCCAACTGGCGCCGCCGCTGGGTCCACCAGCCAAGCGCCACGGTGCCGGCGATGAACACGGCATCCACGAGGTAGCGCAACGCATCGTGCGCGTCGAACCAATCGTCCACCAGGTCGTCCTGGGTCACCATGCGCGCTGCGGTCCAGGCGATCGTCGCCGCGCCGATGTAGATGATCGCCGGCCAGCGCGCCAGCAATTTCAGGATGAGGGTCGAACCCCAAACCACCAGCGGCACGCTGATCAGCAGCCCGATGATCACCAGGCCAAGGTGTCCCTTCGAGGCGCCGGCGATCGCCAATACGTTGTCCAGGCCCATCAGCGCATCGGCCACCACGATCGTGAACATCGCGCTCCAGAAACCCGTGGCGGTGCGCACGTTGTGCTTGTCCTCGCTGTGCTGCAGGAGGCGCCACGCGATCGGCAGCAGGATCACGCCGCCGATCAGCATCAGGCCGGGGATCTTCAGCAGCCAGAGCACGCCCGCAGTCATGGCGATGCGCACGATGATCGCGCCGAACGTGCCCCAGAAGATGGCGCGCATTTGCAGCCGGCGCGGCAGGCTGCGCGCGGCCAGCGCGATCACGATCGCGTTGTCCCCGGCGAGTACCAGATCGATCAGGATGATGGACGCCAGACCCGACCAGAAGGCGGGATCGGATACGGAGCTGAGCGGATGGGTGATGAATTCCATTGGCGGCCTTGTGCGTGCGGGAACAGTCCGCGAGCGCGCACCCCGCACGCTTGCGGGTTCGCGTTCGCGGAAGTCTCGCCCGCGGTGGACAACACCGCCGCGGCGACCGGAACGCATGCGCGTTCGTGTTGACGATCGCCGCACGGACCGGATGCGATCCGGTCCCGAGCTACTCCCTTCCGGGATTGGGTAAGCCCGTGCATTCTGGAGACGCCCGGCCAGCCAAGTCAAGACGGCATGACGATCTGGCACAATGACGGGTTTGCCTTCCCAGGAATTTTAAGCATGAGCCAGCACGACATCCGTTCCGCGCAGCGCCCCAATCCCGACCAGCCGCTGGTGGACATTGCCGATTACGTCACCGGATACCAGATCGAATCGGAAGAGGCGTATCGCACCGCACGCTACATGCTGATGGATTCGCTCGGCTGTGCGATGCTCGCGATGAAGTTCCCGCAATGCGTCAAGCATGTCGCGCCGCTGGTGCCTGGTGCGACGCTCGACGGCGGTGCGCGCGTGCCCGGCACCTCGCTGCAACTGGATCCAGCGCAGGCGGCGTTCTGCATCGGTACCCAAATCCGCTGGCTGGATTTCAACGACACCTGGCTGGCTGCGGAGTGGGGCCACCCTTCCGACAACCTCGGCACCATCCTCGCGCTCGCCGATTACCTCGGACGGCAGGGCAAGTCGGTCACGGTGCGCGACGTGCTCGGTTACGCGATCAAGGCGCACGAAATCCAGGGCTGCTACGCGCTGAAGAACAGCTTCAATCGCGTCGGCCTGGATCACGTGATCCTGGTGCGATTGGCTTCCACCGCGGTCGCGACCGCGATGCTCGGCGGCAATCGCGAACAGGTGATCAACGCGGTCTCCAACAGCTGGATCGACGGCGGCGCGCTGCGCACCTATCGCCACGCGCCCAACACCGGACCGCGCAAGAGCTGGGCGGCGGGCGACGCCTGCCGGCGCGCGGTGATCCACGCATTGAATGCCGTCGGGAAGGACGAAACGGGTTACCCCTCCGCGCTGAGCGCACCGACCTGGGGTTTCTACGACGTGGCGTTCCGCGGCAAGCCGTTCGAGTTCGAGCGGCCGTTCGGCAGCTACGTAATGGAAAACGTCCTGTTCAAGATTTCCTATCCGGCGGAATTCCACGCGCAGACCGCGGTCGAGTGCGCGATGAAGCTGCACGCGGAAGTGAAGGATCGCCTCGACCAGATCGAGCGCATCGAGATCGAAACGCAGGAGGCCGGTGCGCGCATCATCGACAAGACCGGGCCGCTGGCCAACTACGCCGATCGCGACCACTGCATCCAGTACATGGTCGCCGTGCCGCTGATCTTCGGCCGCCTGACTGCCGACGATTACACCGATGCCGTGGCCGCCGATCCCCGCATCGATGCGCTGCGCGAAAAAATGGCGGTGATCGAAAACCCGCAATTCACCCGCGATTATTTCGATCCGGAAAAACGCTACATCGGCAATTCCGTGCAGGTGTTTTTCAAGGACGGAGCGCCCAGCGAAAAAGTTTCCATCGATTATCCGATCGGGCACCGCAAGCGTCGCGCCGAGGGCATTCCGGTTCTGGAAGCGAAATTCGAGCGGGCGCTCGCCGGACATTTGGAGCCCGCGCAGGTGCGCCGGATCCTCGATGCCTGTGCCCGTCCGGAAGCTCTGGAAGACATGCAAATCAAGGATTTTCTTGGCCTTTTCACATCCTGAACACGCGACTGACTTGGCCGTGAACGGAAATTGGCCCACTGGCGTCAATTGTTTGTTTTTTGCTAAACTGCGCCTGCCTCAGCGGAGTCCGGGGTGTTGTCGGCGTCGGAACCGCTAGCCCTGCGTAGCAAGGTGTACGCGTTTTATTTGCGTTCCACCGGAGGTGGTGGGGGCGCAGAGAAACAACAAAAGGAGACTCCGATGAAACGTAAAGGCTTGTGCGCACTGATCGCGCTGGTCTTGGGAAGTGCCGGTGCCGTAAGCGTGGCGCACGCCCAGGACACCGGCATGCAAGGACCTGAAGCTGCGGCCGACACCGGCTACAGCAGCTGGTACATCGTTCCGCGGATTGGCGTCGCCATTCCGGACAGCGACCGCGAAGTCAAGGACAGCTTGCTCGGCGGCGTTGGCATTGGCTACTGGGTCAATCCGCATTTGACGTTGGATGTCGAAGGGCTGATTGACAATGCGGACTACAAGAACAGTTCGCCGCGCCCCGACAAGCAGTGGGAAAGCCTGCAGCTTGACGTCGCCGCACGCTGGTACTTCATGGATCCCGCCTCGCCGTGGCGTCCGTACCTGATGGGCGGTATCGGCATGGTTCGTCACGCGGCCGTGTCGGGCGTGGCCGCCCGCGCGGGCGTGACCTATCCGTCGTTCGACACCACGGGCAATCCGTCCGTCGAGCACTTCAACACCGGCGGCGCCGGCTGGGGTCCGATGGCGACCCTCGGTGTGGGCGTGCTGTACAACGTCAACGATCGCATCGCGCTGCGTGGCGAACTGGCCGCCCGTTATTACCGCGACACCTCCTCGTCGCGTCTGGCAGGGTTTACCACGACCCCGGGCGACAAGCAGTTCGGCCGCCAGCGTGGTGATACCTCCTGGGTGGATGGTCTGGCCACCGTCGGCCTGGTCATCAAGATGGGCCACGCCGCCCCGCCGCCGCCGCCCCCGGCCGCCGCTCCGGCGCCGGCCGACTGCTCGACGATGGACAGCGACCATGACGGCGTCAACGACTGCAACGACAAGTGCCCGAACACTCCGGCCGGCACGATCGTCGGTCCGGATGGCTGCCCGCAGAACGTGGTCATCGACCTGCGCGGCGTGAACTTCAAGTTCGACCGTCCGAAGAAGGGCGAGACCAACATCGGCCCGACCCTGAAGGCGCCGGAATCCGATTCGATGGCCATCCTCGACCAGGCCGTGGATACGCTGAACCGCTATCCGCAGGTCCAGATCGAAATCGATGGTTACACCGATTCGGTCGGTACCGACGCGTACAACCAGGGCTTGTCCGAGCGTCGCGCGAACATCGTCGACGGTTACCTGACCTCGCACGGCATCTCGTCCGACCGCATCACCGCGGTCAAGGGCTTCGGCGAGACGCACCCGATCGACACCAACAAGACCGCGGCTGGCCGTCAGCGCAACCGTCGCGTCGAGCTGGTGGTGCAGGGCCAGAACGCTGCTTCCGGTCAAGAGGCCGCTCCGCCTCCGCCGCCGGCCGAGCAGCCGCCCGCCGAAGAGCACCACGTGCGTCACCATCACCGCACGCATCACCACAAGGCTCCGGCCAAAGCGGGTTCCACGACCCCGCCGGCCAGCGGCAGCAGCAGTGGTCAGTGAGGTTGATGCAAAGTAGCGAGAAGAGCCCGGCGCAAGCCGGGCTTTTCTTTTGCGGCGTCGGGCGGAATATTCGGGAATGCCGAAGCGACACAGCAACATGCCGGCCCGCACTGCGCGAAGACAGGAGCCGAGAGCACCGGCCCACGGTCTCGCGCGCGTGCTCTCCAAGCTCGGCGTGTGCTCGCGCAGCCGTGCCGAAGAATGGATTCGCGCAGGGCGCGTCAGCATCGGCGGCAAGGTAGTGCGCGATCCCGAGCGGCGCACGGATCCAGACGCCGATATCGCGGTCGATGGCGTTGCGTTAAGTGCTGCCGAGCGCGTCTGCATCGTCTTGAACAAGCCGCGCGGCGTGGTGGTGAGCGCCGCCGACGAACGCGATCGCGCCACGGTTTATGACCTGCTGCAGAATGCCGGGCTGCCTTGGCTTGCGCCGGTCGGTCGGCTGGACAGGGCCAGCGAAGGTTTGCTGCTTCTCGGCAACGATCCGGAATGGGCGGCGCGGATCACCGATCCGGCGTCGCATCTTGCCAAGACCTACCACGTGCAGGTGCGTGGTGTGCCCGATGCGCAAACGTTACAGCGGTTGCGTGCGGGCGTGACGGATCGGGGCGAAACGCTTTCCGCGCGCTCGGTCGAGCTGCTGCGCGCGGGCGAGAAGAATGCATGGCTCGAGATCGTGCTGGACCAGGGCCGCAATCGCCAGATCAGGCGCATGCTCGCAGCGCTGGATTACGAAGTGCTGCGGCTGATCCGCGTGGCGATCGGCCCGCTTGCGCTGGGCGAACTTGCCAAGGGTCAATGGAGGCGATTGGGTGAGGCTGAGGCCGAGGCACTCGCCCCGCTTTTACGAGAGTCGTGAGTGGAAAGTCGCAAGTCGAGAAGCTCACATTCTTTCCACTTTCGATTCTCGACTTTCGTCTTACTGCTTTATCAACCCCAGCTCGCGCCCGACCGAGGTGAATGCAGCGATCGCACGGTCGAGGTGCTCGCGCGTATGCGCGGCCGACATCTGCGTGCGGATGCGCGCCTGGCCTTGCGCGACGACGGGGAAGAAGAAGCCGATCGCGTAGATGCCGTGCTCCAGCAGCTTGGCGGCGAAACTCTGCGCGAGCTTCGCGTCATGGATCATCACCGGCACGATCGGATGCGTGCCCGGCTTGATGTCGAAACCGGCCGCGGCCATCTTCTCGCGGAAGTAGCGCGTGTTCGCCATCAGCTTCTCGCGCAGCTCCCCGGCTTCTCCGAGCATGTCGAACACCTCGATCGCGGCGGCGACCACGTGCGGCGGCAGCGAGTTGGAGAACAGATACGGACGCGAGCGCTGACGCAGCATCTCGATGATCTCACCGCGCCCGGTGGTGAAGCCGCCGACCGCGCCGCCCAGCGCCTTGCCGAGCGTGCCGGTGAACACGTCGATCTTGTCCATCACGCCGTGCACTTCCGCCGAACCGCGGCCGGTCGCGCCGAGGAAGCCCGTCGCGTGACATTCGTCGATGTGCAGCATCGCGTCGTACTGCTTCGCCAATGCTGTCATTCGGTCCAGCGGCGCGATCGTGCCGTCCATCGAGAACACGCCATCGGAGGAAATCATCTTGCTGCGCGCGCCGGCGGCATCGGCGGCCTGCAGCTGCGCTTCGAGATCAGCGGTGTCGCAATTGGCGTAGCGAAAACGCTTGGCCTTGCACAGCCGCACGCCGTCAATGATGGAGGCGTGGTTCAGCGCGTCGGAGATGATCGCATCCTGTTCGCCCAGCAGCGGCTCGAACAGGCCGCCGTTTGCGTCGAAGCATGCGGCGTAGAGGATCGCGTCGTCGGTGCCGAAAAATCTCGCGATCTTCTGCTCCAGCTCCTTGTGCAGGTCCTGGGTGCCGCAGATGAAGCGCACCGAAGCCATGCCGAAACCGTGCGTGTCGAGCGCCTTCTTCGCGGCTTCGATCAGGCGCGGATGGTCGGCCAGCCCCAGGTAGTTGTTGGCGCAGAAGTTCAACACCTTGCGGCCGTCGGCCAGGGTGATCTCCGCCGACTGCGGCGACACGATGATGCGCTCGGATTTGTACAGGCCCGAATCGCGAATCGCGTCGAGTTCGCTGGAGAAACGGTCTTGCGCGGCGTAGGCCATAGGGGGTCTCAGGTCCACGAACACACCACTTTCCCGCACTGGCCGGACGCCATCAGGTCGAAGCCCTTCTGGAAGTCGTTGATCGCGACCTGGTGCGTCAGCACCTTCTGCAACGGGAAACCGGTCAGCAGCATCTGCGTCATCTTGTACCAGGTCTCGTACATGCGCCGGCCGTAAATGCCGTGCAGCACCAGCCCCTTGAAGATCACCTTGTCCCAGTCGATGCCGGCGCCCTTGGGCAGCAGGCCGAGCAGCGCGACCTTGCCGCCGTGGTACATCACGTCCAGCATTTCATTGAAGGCGCGCGCGTTGCCGCTCATTTCCAGGCCGACATCGAAGCCTTCCATGTGCAGGTCGGCGACGACGTCCTTCAATGATTGCTGCGAAACGTTCACCACGCGCGTGGCGCCCATGTCCGCGGCAAGCTTCAGTCGATAGTCGTTGACGTCGGTGACCACCACGTTGCGCGCGCCAACATGCCGGGCGATGCCGGCGGCGATGATGCCGATCGGGCCAGCGCCGGTGATCAGCACGTCCTCGCCGATCAGGTCGAATTCCAGCGCGCAGTGCGCGGCGTTGCCGTACGGATCGAAGAACGCGGCGAGTTCCGAGGGAATCGCATCCGGGATCGGCCACAGGTTCGAGGCTGGCATCGCGACATATTCGGCGAACGCGCCATTCCGGTTGACGCCGATGCCGACCGTGTACGGGCACAGGTGCGGCCGGCCGGCGCGGCAGTTGCGGCACATGCCGCAGACGATGTGGCCCTCGGCGGACACGCGCTGGCCGACTGTGTAGCCGCGCACGCCCGGACCGATGTCGACGATGCGGCCGACGAATTCATGGCCGATCACCAGCCCCGGCTTGATCGTGCGCTGCGCCCACTCGTCCCAGTTGTAGATATGCAGGTCGGTGCCGCAGATCGCGGTCTTCTCGAGTTTGATCAGCACCTCGTTGGGGCCGATCTGCGGAACTTCCACTTCATCCAGCCAGATGCCCTTGGCAGGTTCGCGCTTGACCAGCGCCTTCATCATTTGCGGCATCGTTGGGCTCCGGAGCGCGAGTGCGATCAGGAAATTATAGGCCAAGGTTGCCGGTCGGTAGCAGGTCGCCGGTTGTCAGCTGTGGAAAGACGCCGGTAGTCGCGGCGCTTCCAGCGGTAACCGACAACCGTCACAAGCAACCGTTTCAGGCTTCCGCGGCGACCAGCGTGTCGCGTTCGTCCTGCAGTGCCCGCCACAGGTCCGCTTCCATCGGCCGCGCGAAGTGGTAGCCCTGCAGGCGATCGGCCTCGTGGCGTTCGAACCAGGCGAGCTGCGCGTCGTTCTCGATGCCTTCGACGGTGATCTCGATGTCCAGGCTGTGCGCCAGGATGATGATCGCGGCGACGATTGCAGCCGCGCGTGGGTCCACCAGCACCTCGTCGGCGAAGCTGCGATCGATCTTCAGGCAATCCACCGGCAGCAGCCGCAGGTGACTCAGCGAGGAATAGCCGGTGCCGAAATCGTCCAGCGACACGCGCACGCCCAGTGCGCGCAGGCGCGTCAGGCATTCGGTCGCGCGATCCATGTCTTCCAGCGCGGAGGACTCCACCACTTCCAGTTCCAGCCGCTGCGGCGTCAGTCCGGTCGACGCCAGCACCGCGCGCACCAGCTCCGGGAAGTGTTCGCGCTGGAAACTGCGCGTGGAAATGTTGACCGCCACGGTCAGCGGCTTGCCGTCATGCGCGCGCCACTGCTGCGCTTCGCGGCAGGCGCGCTCCAGCACGTGGCGGTCGAGATCCTCGATCATCCCGAGCCGTTCCATCTCCTCGATGAACATGTCGGGCGCGAGCAGGCCGCGCTTGGGATGCCGCCAGCGCACCAGCGCTTCGGCGCCGGCCAGCGCATGGCTGCCGGAAGCCAGCAGCGGCTGGTAGTGCAGTTCGAATTCGCCGCGCAGCAACGCGCGCCGCAGTTCGGCCTGCAGGCTGAGCCGCGTCAGCACCAGCGAGTTCATCTCGGTCGAATAGAAGCGGAAGCGGTTGCCGCCCTCGTCGTGCGCCTGTTGCGCGGCGGCTTCGGCCGCACCGATCAGCGGCGCGGCCTGCATCGCATCATCCGGCGACAGCGCGATGCCGATGCTCGCCGACAGCGCCAGTTCGCGCCCGCCGCTGTAGAACGGCGCGCGCAGCATCGCCAGAAGATTGTCCGCGCATGCGGCGAGGTCGCCGGTGGCGTGCACGTGCGGCACCACCTGCACCAGCCGCGATTCCGACAGGCGCGCCGGCCGCGGCCAGCCGGGCAGCGCGCAATCCTGCACGCGCGCGGCGACTTCCGCGATCACCGCTTCGGAAGCGACCATGCCCAGCGAACTGCTCAGCATGTCTGCCTGGTCCACGCGCACCAGCAGCACCGCGGTGTGCTGGTTGGTGGCGCGCAGGCCCGATTCCAGGTCGGACATCAACCTGCGGCGGTTCGGAAAGCCGGTGACCGGGTCGAAATCGCGCAATCGCCGCAGCGCGGTGTCGGCGCGTTCGTAGCGCAGGCGCTCGTCTTCCAGCAGCCACACCACCAGGCCGTAGCCGATGAACAATTGCGCGATCAGGTCGAAGATGCCGACGTAGCGCGCCCAGCTCACCTCGAGCCCGAAGTTCGCTTCCGCCACCAGGATTGCCAGCACGTGCAGCAGTTGCACGCCATACGCGCCGATCGCGAAGGCCGCGACGCGCGCGCCGAGGCCCGAACGCCGCGCACGCCGCCACAGCAGGATCGCGACGATCAGATACGCCGAACCCGTGACCGCGTAGCGCAGCGCACTGTGCAACACGACGCGGTGGGTCGCGATGGAAGCAGGCGCGGCGAACAGCAACGCAGTGATCGCGCCGAACAGCACCGAGGCGACCAGCACGCCGCGGATCATTTTCGGCGTCGGCGGATGCCGGCCCAGCACCGCCATCGTGCCGAGCGCGAGCAGCGCCACCTGCAGGTACGCGGCGATCAGCGAAGCCATCGAAACCAGCAGGCTCGCCGCCGGCGCGTCGCCCAGGTTCGTGCCGACCAGCGCAAACACCAGATACAACGCGAGCGCGATGAACGACAGGCCCCACAGGCGCAGGTGTTCGAGGCGCGAAACGCGATAGTAATAAGCGAAGATCGCGGCCTGCGCGGTCGCGCAACCGGCTTGGGCCAGGTACATCACAAGCTGGAGTCCGTGCGCTTCGTTCATCGGGATCGTTCGGCGGCACGCGCCTTCATATGCGCGGTACGCGTCTTCATCAACTCTGGTTGCAGCGGGTGCCCTATGAGACTCCGGTTGCGTGGGCGTGTAAAGCACGAACTGCGTTCCGATTCTTTAAAATATGTAGATGAAACGTGAAGGCGACACGCGTCCGCCGGCGATCTTCCTGATGGGTCCGACTGCTTCGGGCAAGACCGCGTTGGCCTGCGCATTGGTCGATGTTTTCCCGCTCGGCCTGGTCAGCGTGGATTCCGCGCTGGTCTATCGCGGGCTGGATGTCGGCGCCGCCAAGCCCGACGCCGCCACGCTTGCGAGATATCCGCACGCATTGCTGGATATCCGCGATCCGGGCGCGCCGTATTCGGCGGCGATGTTCCGCGAGGATGCGCTGCAAGCGATGGCGCGCATCACCGCGGCAGGGCGCGTGCCGCTGCTGGTCGGCGGCACCGGCCTGTACTTCCGCGCATTGCAGAACGGACTGTCGGACCTGCCAGAAGCCGATCCCTCCGTGCGCGCGCGTATTGCGGCGGACGCGCAGCAACACGGCTGGCCGGCGCTGCACGCACGGCTGGCAAAGCAGGATCCGCGGGCCGCTTCGCGCATCCGCGAAAACGACGCGCAGCGCATCCAGCGCGCGCTGGAAGTCATCGAGCTGAGTGGCCGTCCGCTGTCGGAACAGCAGGGCCGCGCGCGAGCGCCGTTTCCGTTCCGGCTGCTGAAGCTCGCGCTGGTTCCCGCCGATCGCAATGTCCTGCGTGAACGGATCGCGCGGCGCTTCGACGCCATGCTCGCGGCAGGCTTCCTCGACGAAGTGCGCCGGCTGCGTGCGCGCGGCGACCTGGATCCCGAATTGCCGGCTTTGCGCGCGGTGGGCTACCGCCAGGCCTGGCAACATCTCGACGGCGAAATCGATGGGCGCGAATTCCGCGAGCGCGCGATCTTCGCGACGAACCAGCTCGCCAAGCGCCAGCTCACCTGGCTGCGCAGTGAAGTGGATGCGCGCGCGCTCGATCCGGCACGCGCCGATCTTGCGGCCACGATAAAGCAGGCGATCGCCCTATTCACGGGAGCCTGAGCAGCGCCAGGGAGGTCCGTGGGGGAACCGTCAAGGCTCCGGTCCCGCACAATGCTATCCTTCCCAGTCCGGCCGCAAGGAAGCAAGTGCCGGGACAACAAACCACATAAGCGGTCCAGAATAATTCGGGGAAACCAAGCCATGTCCAAGGGCCAATCCTTGCAGGATCCGTTTCTGAATGCCTTGCGTCGCGAACACGTCCCGGTCGCGATCTATCTGGTCAACGGCATCAAGTTGCAGGGCACGATCGAATCGTTCGACCAGTTCGTCGTGCTGTTGCGCAACCAGGTGAGCCAGATGGTCTACAAACATGCGATCTCGACGGTCGTCCCAAGCCGCAACGTCAAGGTCAACGGCGACAACCACGCGCAGCCCGGCGAGGAAGAGCACGCGCCGCCTGCTGCCGAAAGCACCTGATCGAACTCTTTGAACACTTCGTTTTTTGAACGCAACCGCAAGGGCGAACGCGCGCTGCTGGTGTTGCCGTATTCGCGCGGCGGCGGCGATGCGCAGCGCCGCGCCGGAGAATTCACGGAGCTTGCGAAATCCGCCGGCGCGCAGGTGCTGGACCAGGTGGGCGCGCGCGTGGATGCGCCCAACCCGCGCTTCTACATCGGCACCGGCAAGGCCGACGAGGTGCTGGAAAAGGTGCGCGCGCTGGACGCGGATCTCGTGCTCATCGACCACGCGCTCACGCCGGTGCAGGAACGCAATCTCGAAAAGCATCTCGGGGTGCGCGTGGTGGATCGTGCCGGCCTGATCCTCGATATCTTCGCGCAGCGCGCGCGTTCGCACGAGGGCAAGCTCGAAGTCGAACTTGCGCAGTTGAAGCACATGGCGACGCGCCTGGTGCGCGGGTGGACGCACCTCGAGCGCCAGCGCGGCGGCGCGATCGGCCTGCGCGGCCCGGGCGAAACCCAGCTGGAAACCGACCGCCGCCTGTTGCAGAAGCGCGTCGAGAAACTGCAGGAGCGCATCGAGAAGGTAGGGGTGCAGCGTGAGCAGCAACGCCGCGCGCGCCTGCGCAACACGCTGCCGCGGGTGGCGCTGGTCGGCTACACCAACGCCGGCAAGTCCACGTTGTTCAACGTGCTGACGGAAGGCAACGCCTACGCCGCCAACCAGTTGTTCGCCACGCTCGATCCCACCGTGCACCGCATCGAGGGTTTGAGTTGCGGCCCGGCGGTGCTGGCCGACACGGTCGGGTTCATCCGCGAGCTGCCGCACGACCTGGTCGCCGCGTTCCGCGCCACGCTGGCCGAAGCGCGCGATGCCGAACTGCTGCTGCACGTCGTCGATGCCGCCGATCCCGAACGCGACGAACTGATCGGCGTGGTCAACGCCGTGCTGGAAGAAATCGGCGCAGGCGACGTGCCGCAGTTGCTCGTATACAACAAGATCGATGTCATCATGCACGATGACGAAGATCAAAAAGCGGACGTCCCTGTCTGCGACATGGATCGTGCTGACATCCCTGTCAGCGAAGATCAAAAAGCGGACGTCCCTGTCCGCACCTCCGGAAGAGCTCTTCCCCGCATTGACCGGGCTGGTGAGGGCCTGCCCTCGCGAGTCTGGGTTTCCGCCGCGACTGGAGAAGGGCTGACCCTGTTGCGCGAAGCGATCGGCGAGCGCCTTTCCGGCGATCGCGTGCACGCGGACCTGCACCTGCCGCCCCAGGCCGGGCGCCTGCGCGCGAAACTCATCGAAATCGGCGCCGTGCAGAGCGAGCGCTACGACGAACACGGCTGGACCTTGGCGATCGATGCGCCGCGCGACGTGCTCGCCCCGCTCGCGGGCGAGGCGCGTAACGGGGAGGGCAGGTTGTTGCAGCCGCTGCTTTCGAGGCCGCCGGCGTAGGAGCGCGCCTGCGCGCGGTCCGGAAGGTGGCCAGGAGATAGGAAAGCAGAGAGCCGGGTAGATTGGACCCTGTTGCTAAGCTCGCGCGTCCAGCGCTCGCCAAGCAACACGGCCCTCGGCCTCCTGCCTCGTGCGTTCGCCAGCGCAGCCGATGCCATTCAAGGCATCGGCTCAGCACGCTGGCTCACCTGCTAAACTTGCACCCGTTTGCGCCTTTGCCGCGCGTTCTCATTGGATCCTGGAAAGCCATGCCCTGGAAGGAGCCCGGCGAAAAACCGCGCGAGCCGAACGACACCTGGGATTCCGGTGATCGCCAGGGCGATCGCGAGCGCTCCGGCGACCGCCAGAGCAACCGGCCGAGCGGCAGGCGGCCACCCGGTGGCGGCAACGACTTCGACCTGGAAGCGCAGCTGCGCAAGCTGCGGCAGCGCTTCGGCCGTTTCGGCGGCGGCCCTTCCGGGCTGATCGCGCTGATCGTGGTCGCGATCCTGGTCTGGTTCGCGGTCGGTTCGTGGACGCTGGTGGACGCGCGCGAGGCCGGCATCCTGCTGCGCCTCGGCCAGTACGAAGGCACGTTGCAGCCGGGCCTGCATTTCCACCTGCCGCGCCCGTTCGCGACGGTGCTGAAAGTCGACGTCGGCCGCTCGCGAACGGTCAGCGACCAGATCCGCATGCTCACCCGCGACTCGCAGATCGCGCTGGTGGATTTCTTCGTGCAATACAAGGTGGCCGATCCGCGCAAGTTCCTGTTCGCGGTGCGCGATCCGGAAGACGCCATGCGCCAGGCCACGCTCGCGGTGCTGCGCGCGCAGATCGGCACGCAGACCATGCAGCAGTTGAACGCGCAGACCGGCAACGTGCTCACCGACCGCATCAAGGCCGACCTTCAGAAGCGGCTCGACGGTTACGGCAGCGGCATCGAAGTCACGGAGGTCGGCATCCAGAACGTGTCGGTGCCGCAGGAAGTGAAGGATGCCTGGAACGACATCGGCAACGCGCGCCAGGACGCCCAGCGCGTGGAAGGCGATGCGCACGCCGCGGCCGCCAAGGCCGAGGCCGACGCGCACGCGCAGGCTTCGCAGATGCAGGCGGATGCGGATGCGTACAAGACCGGCCGGATCGCCGCTGCGCAGGGCGAGGCCGCGCGCTTCGGCCAGATCCTCAATGCCTATCGCGCCGCGCCGGATGTCACCCGGCGCAAGCTGTGGTTGCAGACCATGCAGGAAGTGCTGGCGCGAAATCGCACCGTGATCAACGCCGGTGGCGGCAACGTGATCATCCAGATGCCGCCGCCCGGCGGCGTGCATGACAAGGCGAACACTTCGGTGCCCGCGCCGCCGGCGAGCAGCGGAGCCGCCGCCGCCAAGAACCAGGAACCGGCGCACAAGGCCAAGGGCGGTGCGGCATGAAGGTCATCGCAGCGTTGATCGTGCTGATCCTGGCGCTCGCCGCCGCCGACAGCGTGTTCGTGGTGCGCGAGGGCCACGGCGCCTTGCTGTTGCAGTTCGGGCGCATCGCCAGCGCGCCGCTGGCGCCGGGGCTGCACCTGAAGTTTCCGTTTGCGCAGCAGGTTGATCTCTACGACACGCGCGCGATTGTTTCCGAATCGGAGCCGGAGCGCTACCAGACCAGTGACGGCGAAGCGGTGGACGTGGGCTTCTATTCGCGCTGGCGCGTGGTCGATCCACAGGCGTATTACCGCGCCACCTCGGGCGAAGAGCTGCAGGCCACGCAACAGATGATGCCGCTGATCCGTGATGCCTTGCGCTCGCAGGTGCAGGCGCACGACCTCGGCGACATCATCGCCGGCGACGGCGCGATCTCGACGCGGCTGCGCACGCTGGTCGACAAGGAAACGCGCGCGCGCATGGGCATCGAAATCCTCGACATCGGCATCGAGCGCGTGGAATTCCCGGACGAAGCCGCCGACGCGGTGTTCAAGCGCATGCAGGCCAACGCCAAATCGCAGGCCGCTGCCTTGCGCGCCGCGGGCGAGGAAAAGGCTTCAGCCATCCGCGCCGAAGGCGAGCACAAGGCGCAGGAGATCCTCGCCAGCGCGCAGCAGCAAGCCGATGCCACGCGCGGCGAAGGCGACGCGCAGGCCGCGCGCATCCACGCGCAGACCAGCGCGCAGGATCCGCAGTTCTTCGCGTTCTGGAGCAGCCTGCAGGCCTATCGCGCAGCGCTCGACAACGGCCGCGCGGTGATCGTGCTGGATCGCCAGTCGCCGTTCCTGAAAGAGTTCGGCGAGGCGAATGCGACGGGCAAATAGCGCTCGCCCGGCCGCAAATAATCACGAATCAATCTGGAAGCTTTCAAATGGGTCAATCCGTCGTAATTCTCGGCGCCCAGTGGGGGCGAGACCGCGCGCTTGCGCGATGCGTTGAATCGCATCGCGCGCGCGGGCGAGCGCCCGAGGCAGGAGCCGAGGGCAGGGTGACTTGGCGAGATCAGGACGATCGAGCGTAGTCACCGATCGGCGCCCCACATCGAAACACATCATCGAAGCGAGAGAACAATGGGACAAAGCGTAGTCATTCTCGGCGCCCAGTGGGGCGACGAAGGCAAGGGCAAGATCGTTGACCTGCTGACGCAGGACATCGGCGCGGTGGTGCGTTTCCAGGGCGGCCACAACGCCGGCCACACGCTGGTGATCAAGGGCAAGAAGACCGTCCTGCACCTGATCCCGTCGGGCATCCTGCGTGAAGGCACGCTGTGCCTGATCGGCAACGGCGTGGTGCTCTCGCCCGCGGCGCTGAAACAGGAAATCGGCGAGCTGGAAGCCAGCGGCGTGGAGGTGCGTTCGCGCCTGAAGATCTCGCCGGCGACGCCGTTGATCATGCCGTACCACATCGCGCTGGACCAGGCGCGCGAGAAGGCCGCGGGCAAGGGCGCGATCGGCACCACCGGCCGCGGCATCGGCCCGGCGTACGAAGACAAGGTCGCGCGTCGCGGCGTGCGCGTCGCCGATCTCAGCTATCCGAAGGAACTCGCGGAGAAACTGCGCGAAGTGCTGGACTACCACAACTTCGTGCTGACGAAATACCTCAACACCGACGCGATTGATTACCAGAAGACGCTTGATGAAGCGGTCGCCTTCGGCGAATACGTTGAGCCGATGAAATCCGACGTTGCCGGCATCCTGCATGACCTGCGCCGCAACGGCGAGCGCGTGCTGTTCGAAGGCGCGCAGGGCGCGCTGCTGGACATCGACCACGGCACCTATCCGTACGTCACCTCGTCCAACACCACCACCGGTGGCGCGCTGGCCGGCACCGGCGTCGGTGCGGATTACATCGATTACGTGCTCGGCATCGCCAAGGCCTATGCGACGCGCGTCGGTGGCGGCCCGTTCCCGACCGAACTCGACGATGCGATCGGGCAGGGCATCCGAGATCGCGGCCAGGAATACGGCGCATCCACCGGTCGCCCGCGCCGCTGCGGCTGGATGGACATCGTCGCGCTCAAGCGCGCGGTCGCGATCAACGGCATCAGCGGGCTCTGCATCACCAAGCTCGACATCCTCGACGGCATGGAGAAGCTCAAGGTCTGCATCGCCTACGAATACCGCGGCAAGCGCACCGAGTACGCGCCGCTGGACGCGGAAGGCTGGAAGGAATGCACGCCGGTGTACCTCGAGTTCCCGGGCTGGCAGGAGCAGACCCACGGCATCACCGAATGGGACAAGCTGCCCGCCGCAGCGCGCGCGTATCTCCGCGCACTGGAAGAACTCGCCGGCTGCCCGCTCGCGATCGTCTCCACCGGGCCCGACCGCGACGCGAATATCGTTCTGCAGGATCCGTTTGCGTGAAACCGTAGGGCGGGAGCAATCCGGACCGTGGTCCGGGTGAATCCCGCCGTTCGCGTTTGCACGGAAGGCGGGATGCGCCGCTGTGCGGCTTCTCCCGCCCTGCGAACAGGCGTAACTCATAGGCTGGGCCGCAAAGTCCAGCTTTCCTGCGAACGGTTGCTGGGCTTGCCAGCCCAGCTTACGCTTCGGTCACCCCCGCCTTGCGGCTTCGATCTTCGCGATGTCGATCTTCGTCATCGTCATCATCGCTTCGAATACTCGCTTGGCGACGGCGGGATCGGGATCGGAGATCCCTTCCATCAACACGCGCGGCACGATCTGCCAGGACACGCCGTAGCGGTCCCTGCACCAGCTGCACGCGTTTTCCGAGCCGCCGTTGTTGACGATGGCGTTCCACAGGCGGTCGGTCTCGGCCTGGTCGCGCGTGTAGATCTGGAACGAGACCGCCTGGTTGAAGTCCACGCCCGGGCCGCCGTTCAAGCCGAGGAACGGCACGCCGGCCACGGTGAATTCCACCGTCAGCACGTCGCCCTGCTTGCCGGCCGGGTAGTCGCCCGGCGCGCGGTGCACCGCATCCACGTGCGAGCCCGGGAAGGTGCGGGCGTAGAAGTTGGCGGCTTCCTCCGCCTGGCCGTTGAACCACAGGCAGACCGCGAAGTTCTTGGTTGCGTTGGCGTGGGGCATGTTTTGATTCTCCTGTTCGGTGAAGATCTGGCAGTCCGCCCGCGGCGGGATGCGCTGCGCTCCTCCCGCCCTACGGCTCACATGATGGCGACGAATGGCGGTGGCGGGATTCGACAGGGTCGGATTCAACGCGCTACCCGCGCGCGGTATTTCCTGGCGCGGGGTTCCTGCACGCGTTTGCCGGGTTGCATGCGAAGGTGGCCGCGCAGCCACGCAGCGAATTCTTTCTCCTTGAGCGCGCCTTCGGCGAGGGCGATGTAAATCGGATAAAGCTCCAGGTTGTCGGCTTCGAGCACCGCGTCGTTGAGCATGATGAAGGTTTCGCAAGCCACCGCGGCGGTGCGCTTGTTGCCGTCCACGAAGGGATGGTTGCGGGCCAGGCCGAATGCCAAGCTGGCCGCCAAATCCGCCAAATCGGGTGGGGGATCGCCGTACGCATACAACTGTTGCGGTCGAGCGAGGGCCGACTCCAGCAGTTTGTCGTCGCGCACCCCTGCGCCGCCGCCATGTTCGGCGAGCTGGCGCTCGTGCATGGCGAGCGCGAGCGGTTTTTCGATCCAGACGATCATTTCGTCGCGATCCGTTATTGCGCCAGCTTGCGCAAAAGACTGCGACGTTTGCGCATCACCTTCTCCGCCACCTCCATCTGCCTGGCGAGGGCAGGGTCGTAGCTGGTGAGCTTGATGCCGTCGGGCGTTTCCAGCGCGTACAGCTCGTCGCCTTTTTCCACGCGCAGGCGCGCGAGCAGTTCTTTGGGCAGGATCACGCCGGCCGAATTGCCGATCGCGGTAATTTTCAGTTTCATGGCGGTTGCCCGATGCGTTATAACGTGCGTTATACTAGCGGCCGGACTTCGGGGACGTCAATGGCATGAGCGTACCTTTCCGTTTGCAGCAACTCGACCGCATCGTCCTGCGCGTGCGCGACGCCGCGGCGATGCGCAGGTTCTATTGCGAGGTGCTGGGCTGCGCGTTCGAACGCGAGCAGGCGGAGATCGGCCTGCTGCAATTGCGCGCGGGCGCGTCGCTGATCGACCTGGTCGATGTCGAAGGCAAGCTCGGGCGCAAGGGCGGTGCGGCGCCGGGAGCGGAAGCTCGCAACATGGATCACTTTTGCCTGAGCATCGAATCGTGGAACGAAGCGGAGATGCTCGCGCACCTGCAAGCCCATGGCGTGCGGGTCGGCGAGATCGGCCGGCGCTACGGCGCGGAAGGCGAGGGGCCTTCCATCTACATCGAGGATCCGGAAGGCAACACGGTGGAATTGAAGGGGCCGCCGGACCCATAGAAATGTAGGGCGGGAGTAACCCGGGCTTTGTCCGGGTGAATCCCGCCGTTCCGTGTTTGCACGAAAGGCGGGATGCGCTGCCCTCCTCGGGCCCCGCCGCGCCAATCGGCGGGATGCGCCGCTACGCGGCTGCTCCCGCCCTACAACGCCTGCAACATCGCGATCGGTTAGCATCGAAGCACCCAAGCCGCGAAAGGATTCCGCCATGCCTTGCCTGCTGGTCCTGCTTGCGTTGTGCGTGCCGCGCGTGGTGATCGTGCTGGTGTGGTTGTTCTCGCACTGGTTCAACGTGTTCAGCAATCCGCTGTGGCCGGTGCTGGGTTTCGTATTCCTCCCGACCACGTTGCTGTGGTACACCGCCGTGCAGCATTGGTATGCGGGGCAATGGACGATCGTGCCGGTGATCGGCATCGTGATCGCGCTGCTGATCGACCTTTCGCCCGCGAGCGGCAGGCGGCGCCGGCTGCTCTGACCCGCCGCCCGCGCGCGTATCATGGAAGCAGGTCGGCAGGGGCGCCGCGCGATGGCAGATACGCAGATGCCGGACGGTCATTCGACGGACGCGTTGTTCGCCGAGGTCTACGCGCGCCTCAAAGCCATGGCCGCGCGCCAGCTCGCCGGCAACCGCCGCGATGCCACGCTGGACACCACCGAACTGGTCCACGAGTTGTACCTGCGCATCGGTGATCGCGACGAATTGCGGTTCGAGCAGCCGGCGCAGTTCTTCAGCTACGCCGCGCAGGCGATGCGGCACCTGCTGATCAATCGCGCGCGCGATCGCCTGCGGCTGCGCGCCGGCGGACAGTGGCAGCGGGTCACGCTCGACGACAAGGACGGCGGGCTGGCGTTCGAAACCGCCGAGCAGGCGCTGGCGCTGGATGCCGCGCTGAATGCGCTGGAACAGATGGACGCGCGCGCAGCCAGGGTGGTCGAGCTGCGCTATTTCGCGGGGCTCAGCCTCGAACAGATCGGTGAACAACTCGGGCTGGCACGGCGCACGATCGACCGCGACTGGCGCTTCGCGCGCGCTTTCATCAAGGCGAGGATGGATTAGGCAGCGCGCGTCGCAAACCGCGCGCATCCGGGGTTCTCTGCACAAGGCGAACGTGGAGCGTTCCGTGGTGGAGTCCGTGTCGAGTTTGCGCGAGCTGTTCGAGCAGGCGCTGGCCGTGCCCGCCGCACAGCGCGCGCATTGGTTGGCAGAACATTGCGGGGACCCGGAGACGCGCGCCGCGCTCGAACGCATGCTGGTTGCCGATGCGACCGACGACGAATTGCTGGCAGCCGGCGATGCGGCAAGCACGGCGCGTGCGATCGGCGAAGCGGAAATCCCGATCGCGCTGCCGCCCGGCAGCCGCATCGGTCCGTTCGAATTGCTGGAAGTGCTGGGCGAGGGCGGCTCGTCCACGGTGTTCCGCGCCTTCCGCATCACCGAAGGCGTGCGCCAGGACGTGGCGATCAAATTGCTGACGCGCGGCCTCTACACGCCCGAAGCGCAGCGGCAGTTCCGCCGCGAACGCGAAGCGCTGGCGCGGCTGAAGCACCCGGGCATCGCGCGCCTGATCGAAGGCGGTATCACCGAACAGGGCATGGCGTACATCGCGCTGGAGCTGGTCGACGGTGTGCCGATCACGCGCTACGCACGCGAGCATGAACTCGCCGAAAGCCGTCGGCTGGAATTGTTCGTGCAGGTGTGCCGCGCGGTGGAAGCCGCGCACCGCGCGCTGATCGTGCATCGCGATCTCAAACCTTCCAACGTCCTTGTGACTGCCGAGGGCGACGTGAAGCTGCTGGATTTCGGCATCGCCAAGCTGCTCGACGCCGGTGATGCCACGCGCACAGTGCATGTCTCGCTGACGCCGGCCTACGCGGCGCCGGAACAATTCGACAAGGGCCCGCTCACCACCGCAACCGACGTGTACGCGCTCGGCGTGTTGCTGCACGAGTTGCTGACCGGGGAACGCCGCGAGGCTTCGCCGCGCACCCCGCGGCTCGCGCGCAACGTGGTGGCATTGCACCCGGCGGCGAAATCGAAATTGCGCGGCGATCTCGCCAACATCGTCGCCAAAGCGAGCGCGGTGGAGTCCGAGCATCGCTACGGTTCCGCCGGCGCGCTGGCCGATGACATCGAGCGTTATCTCGCGCGCGAGCCGGTGCTGGCGCATCCGCCTTCGCGCTGGTATCGCGCCGGCAAGTTCGTCGCGCGCCATCGCGGCGGCGTGGCGATCACCACGTTGTTCCTGCTGGCGATCCTGGTGTCCTGGTCGGTCGCGCTGTGGCAGGCGAAGGTGGCGCGCGAGCAGGCCGCGCGCGCGAACATGGTGCGCGATTTCGTCGAGAGCCTGTTCGCGCCGCTGCGTTACGGCACCGCCAAATCGAAGCAGCCCAGCCTCGGCGAGCTGCTCGCCGAGGGCGTGACCAAGCTGGACAAGTCCCCGCAACTCGGCGCAGGCGAACGCGTGGACCTGCTGGCGATGTTCTCGCGGCTGTACGAAAACGTGGGCGACCTCGCGCAGTCGCGCAAGCTCGCCGATCGCGCGGTCGCGTTGTCGCAGCAGAGCCTGCCGCCTGATGACATCAATGCGATCCGCGCGCTCACCGCACGCGGTTACGCCGAAGTGCGTGCCGAGGATTACAAGGCCGGCGGCGCCGACCTGCGGCTCGCCTACCGGCGCCTGCTCGCGCAGGACATCCACGGCGAGGCGCGTGTGGATCTGCTGGAGCCGCTTGCCAGTGTCGAGAACAGCGAAGGCCACGCGGAGGCCGCGCTCGCGCTCACGCGCGAGGCGTTGCAGGAACGGATCGCCGCATGGGGTCCGGACGATCCGCGCGTTGGCGTCGGTTACAACGATGTCGCTTCCGCGCTCGAAGGGCTGGAGCGCTACGACGAAGCGATCCCGATGTGGCGCAAGACGTATCAATTCGAGCTCACGCACCTTGGCCCGTACAGCAATGAAACGACATTGGCGCTCGGCGGCCTGGCTTCCTCCGAATACCGCGCCGGCCATTGGACGCAGGCGCACGCGCTGTTCGCGCAGACGCTGGCGATGTACGCGCGAAACGGACGCGAGCCGCAGATCACGGAGGTGTACGCGGCGCAGAAAGCCTGCGTGCTGGAAGGCATGCGCGCGGATCGCGCCGATGCGCAGGCGCGTTGTGCGCTGGCGCAACAACTGTCGGCCGGCTTCTCGGGCGCGACCACGCCGCTGCACGGCGATTCGCTGGAAGCCACGGGGTTCGGTGATGTGGAACTCGGCGACCTCGATCGCGCGAAGCAACTGTTCGCGCAGGCGCGGAAACTCTATGGCGACGATCCGGCCAATCGCATGCGCGTCGGGCGGGTGGACAGCGAGCTGGCCGGCATCGTGCTGCTCGAAGGCAAGCCGCAGGTCGCGCGCGCGCTGCTGCCCGATGCCATTGCCGGGTTGCGCACGCGCGACTACAAGCTGCCGCCGCTGGTGGCCGAAGCGCGCCTGCTGCTGGCCTGCACGCAGGCCCCGGGCCCGCAATGCCCGCGCGATCTCCAGGCCACGGTCGAGCAGCATCTGGGCGGGATCGCCAACCGCCACGACCCGCACCTGCTGTGGGTGTACACGCTGCTCGCGCAGGTCGAGCTGCAGGAGGGCGAAGCGGCGCAGGCACGCGTGACCCTCGAACGGGCGATCCAGCAAGCGAGCGCTGAATTGCCGCCGGCACACCCGCGTCGGCTCGCCGCGCAATTGTGGCTTGCGGTGGCGGATGCGCGCGCAGGTGATTGCCCCAATGCCGCGACGCAGGCGCAGGCAGCTCGCAAGATCATGGATGCCGAGCACCTGGATGCGCATCCCGAACTGGCCGGCGCACGTACGACGTTGTCCCGGCCGGTCGCTGCATGCGGCGTCCTGCTGCGCTGAATCGGTTCTCCGACTTCCATTCGCGCCGAGATGGTGGCGCCGCCGCGGAGTCGAAGCGCCACGATCCTTCGACTTCGGCCACGTCTCCGCCAGACGGGGCCCGTGCTCAGGACGAATGGAGGTGTGAGTCGCAGACAAACCATGTCGCAATTCCCTTGCGCCCGGTGTTCTTCCCCATGACACACCCGCGCAGAAGGGGAATCCCTCATGTTCCGCCACAACTTCTCCCGCTTCGTCCGCCGCCGGCAGGTCGCCGCCGCGTTGATCCTGCTGCTTGCCGTGTCCGGCGGCAGCGCCGCGCAGGACTTCAAGCTGCCGCACCCGCAACCGCAACTGCCTGGCTCGCTGGTCACGCCCGATCCCTCCGGCACGCTGCAGACCAGCACGCCTTCGGGTCAGATCGACCACACCAATCCGTTCTTCAAGAGCCTCGGCAGCAACGGACGCAGCTGCGATTCCTGCCACCGCCAGGCCGAAGGCTGGGGGATCTCCGCGGCGGAAATCCAGCAGCGCTTCAGCGCGACCAACGGACTCGATCCGATCTTCGCGCTGGTGGACGGCGCCGATTCGCCGCTGGCGGACGTGTCCACGTTCGCGGCGCGCGAGAAGGCGTTCTCGATGCTGCTCAGCCGCGGCGTGATCCGCGTCGGGCTGCCGATGCCGGCGAACGCGGAGTTCACGCTGATCGCCGTCGATGATCCCTACGGTTACGCCAGTGCCGCGCAGCTTTCGCTGTTCCGGCGTCCATTGCCGGCGACCAACCTGATCTGGGTGACTGGAGTGATGTGGGACGGACGTGAAACCTTCGCGCCGTTCAAGCCGCCGATGGATGAAGGGCTCGATCGCGAGGACATGCGCAGCAGCCTCGCTTCGCAGGCGCTGCACGCGATCCTCGGCCACGAGCAGGCCACGGTCACGCCCGACCAGGCCACGCTGGATGCGATCGTGCAGTTCGAATCGCACCTCACGACCGCGCAGCTTTCTGATCGCCGCGCCGGCATGCTCGACGACGCCGGCGGCATGGGCGGGGCGAACATCCTCGCGCAGCAGCGGTTCTGGGTCGGCATCAACGACCCGCTCGGCAACGATCCCACGCTCGAGCCGTTCGATCCGAAGGTGATGCGGTTGTTCGACAACTGGAGCACGTCGAACGTGCAGTTCGGACCGGGCGCACAGGCGCGCGCGGCGATCGCGCGCGGCGAGGCGCTGTTCAATTCGATGAAGATCGAGATCAGCGGCGTGGCTGGCCTCAACGACGCCACCGGCCAGCCGGTGATCGAGGGCACGTGCGGCACCTGCCACAACGCGCCCAACATCGGCAACCATTCGGTCGGCGCACCGTTGAACATCGGCATTTCGGACGCCAGCCGGCGCACGCCGGACATGCCGCTGTACACGTTGCGCAACAACAGCACCGGGCAGATGGTGCAGACCACCGATCCCGGGCTGGCGCTGCTGACCGGCAAGTGGGCCGACATCGGCAAGTTCAAGGGACCGATCCTGCGCGGCGTCGCGGCACGCGCCCCGTACTTCCACAACGGCTCGGCCGCGACGCTGACCGACGTGGTGAACTTCTACAACACGCGCTTCAACATCGGCATGACCGACCAGCAGAAGAGCGACCTGGTCGCGTTCCTGTCGGCGTTGTAGTCAGGCCTGCATTGCCCGCGCGTGGCCGCATGCCACGCGCGGGTCGCGCGCACTTCAATCCTCGCGCGCCTTGCGCCGCAGGCGTTCGCTCTGCCGGCGCCAGGTTTCGGCACTCTGCGGCTTGATGAACAGCGCGACGATCTGGCTGTTCTCGCTCTTGGATTTCTTCTCGATGCGGTTGACGCATTGCTCGATCTGATCGGCGTTGAGGCGGTCGTCGAACTCCGCGCTCAGGTTGGCGACGACCTGCTCCGGGCCCATCTGGAACGTGAGCACGCCATTGGCGCAGCGCACGCCGTCATCACTGCGCGCGATCGCCATGATCGATTCGGCCACGCGCGGATGCGCCGGTTCGCCGATCAGCAGGTTCTTGCTCTCGCGCAGCAGCAGCACCGAGGTGAACGCCAGCACCACCGCGATGCCGATCGAGGCCGCGCCGTCCGCCATCGGCGCGTGCAGCAGGTGCGAACCGAGCACGCCCCCGAATGCGAACAGCACGCCGATCAATCCGGCGCCGTCCGTGAGCAGCTCGGTGAAGCCGCTGGGATCCTTGCTGCGGCGGAATGCTTCGAGATAACTGATCCGGCCCTTGCGCGCGCCGATGCCCTTGATCGCCACGGCCAGAGAGATCACTTCGAACGCGAATGACACCGCCAGCACGATGTAGCTCATCCGCGCGTCGGTGAGCGGGTCGGGATGGCGCAGGTGGATCAGGCCTTCGTAGAACGACACGCCGGCGCCGAGCGCCAGCACCAGCAGCGCGACCATGAAGCTCCAGAAATACAGTTCGCGGCCGTGGCCGAACGGGTGCTCGGGATCCGGCGGCTGCTTCGCGCGGTGCAGCCCGTACAACAGCAGGCCGGAGTCGGCGGTATCCACCAGCGAGTGCACGCCTTCGCTCAGCATCGCCGAGCTTCCGGACAGCGTGCCGGCGATGAACTTGGCGATCGCGATCAGCAGGTCGCCGATCAGCGAGACGACAACGATCGTGCGCGAGCCGTATCCGGACGCCATGAACGGAATACATCGCATGCGCGGCGTCCGCGGGCCGTGACGGGGCGCGCTTCGGCTTCGTAAGCAACTCGCGCTTGCGGCGGTCATACTGGCGTGGTTGCAACGCCGATTCCCGTTCGTGCGAACCCGGTATCGCCGGGTTGGAACGGTTGATTTGGAATCTTCCGGAGGATGAGCGAAATGAACAAGCGTCTTGCGGGTTCGATGGTGTTCGGTGCCGCGCTGCTGCTGGCCGCGCCGGCGTTCGCGATGTTGCAGGCCGGCACGAAGGCGCCGGATTTCACCGCGCAGGCCAGCCAAGCCGGCAAGGATTTCACCTTCTCGCTGCAAAGTGCGCTGAAGAAGGGACCGGTGGTGGTGTACTTCTATCCGGCCGCCTATACCGGGGGCTGCGACCTCGAAGCGCACACCTTCGCCACGCAGGCGGACAAGTTCAAGGCCGCGGGCGCGACGATCATCGGCGTGTCGGCCGATTCGATCCAGCGCCTCAACGATTTTTCATCCGATCCGGAATATTGCGCCGGCAAATTCCCGGTGGCTTCGGATGCGAGCGGCAAGATCGCGGCGTCGTATGGGCTGAAGCTGATCCCGCCGCAACCGAACGTAACCGACGTGCGCGGCAAGAAGGTGACGCATGGATTTATCCCGCGCACGACATTCGTGATCGCGAAGGACGGCAAGATCGTCAGCGCACTGTCGTCGGAAGAAGACCACATCAAGCCCGACCAGCACGTGACGAAGGCGCTGGCGATCGTGCAGCAGATGCAGCAGGGCAAGGCGCCCTGACGGTGAGCAGCGAGTAGGGCGGACACGGTCCGCCGCAACGGTCTGGGCGGCGGGCAAGGCCAGCCCTCCAACAGGAGTCGCGCGCCCGCGCTTCGCATGCCCGTCACACAATTCCACGCCCGCCGCTGACTTCCGGCACTCCCCCCGACTTTCGGCACAGGACTACGGTGGAGAGATTGTCTGTCTGGAGGCGGCCATGAAAGCACGAAGCGTTGCGGCATTCCTTGGGCTGATCGTTGCAGGCGGCGTGATGGCCGCGACACCGCCCAAACCCACCGGCCCCTTCGCCAACCTGAAATTCCGCAACCTCGGTCCCGCGGTTTCCGGCGGTCGCGTCAGCACGGTCACCGGCATCCCCGGCAAGCCCGACATCTACTACGTCGGCACCGCCGGCGGCGGTCTGTGGAAGACCGACGACGACGGCATCAAGTGGAAGAACATCTTCGAGCACGAAGGCAGCGGCTCGATCGGCGCGGTCGCGCTGGTGCCGTCGAACGACAAGCAGATCTGGGTCGGCACCGGCGAAGCCAATCCGCGCAACGACGTGCTGATCGGCCACGGCGTGTACTACTCGTCGGACGAGGGCAAGACCTGGCAGTTCAAGGGCCTCGCCGATTCGGGCCTGATTTCCAAGATCATCGTCGATCCGAACGACGCCAACACCGTATACGTTGCGGTGCAGGGCAATCCGTGGAAGGCCAGCGAAACGCGCGGCGTGTTCATGACCACCGACGGCGGCAAGACCTGGAACAAGGTGCTGTACGTCAACGACACCACCGGCGCCAGCGACATCGAGATGGATCCGTCCAACCCGAACGTGCTCTACGCCGGCATGTGGACCGTGCAGCGCAAGCCGTGGACGCTGCTCAACGGCAGCACCGACGGCGGGATCTGGAAATCGACCGATGGCGGCCGCACCTGGAACAAGCTCGCGGGTGGGTTGCCGACGAACGATCCGACCGATCGCGTCAGGATCGCCTTCGCGCCGTCTTCGCCGAGCACCGTGTACGCCACGATGCCGACGAAGAAATGCATCCTGTGGGGCAGCACGGATTCCGGCAGCAACTGGAAGTGCATCAGCAACAACCATGAGCTCTCGGTGCGGATGTTCTACTTCAGTTCGTTTGCCGTCGCGCCGGACAATCCGAAGACGCTGTACTTCAGCTCCTTCAACCTGATGAAGTCCACCGACGGCGGCAAGACCGCCAAGGTGATCGATCGCGGCGTGCACGTGGACCACCACTCGGTCTGGATCGACCCGAAGGATCCCAAACGCATCATCCAGGGCAACGACGGCGGCGCGTTCGAAAGCGTGGACGGCGGCAAGAGCTGGCGCTCGTTCAACAACATGCCGATCGAGGAGTTCTACACCGTCGCGATTTCCAACACCGTGCCGTTCGGCGTATGCGGCGGCATCCAGGACGACAACGCGGCGTGCGGTCCGTCCAACAGCCTCGCCGGCGCGGGCATCTGGGGCGCGGACTGGTGGAATCCGTCCGGCGGCGACGGCACCTACGTGGTGCCCGCGCCTTCGGATCCGACGATCGTCTATGCCGCCTCGCAGACGGGGTTCACCTCGCGCATAGACATGAAGAACTGGACGCGCAAGTTCATCCGTCCGGTCATGACGAGCATGGGCGACACGCCGATTTCGCAACTGCAGTACCGCTTCAACTGGGCCGCGCCGATCGCGGTGTCGGCGACCGATCCGAACACGGTCTACATCGGCGCCAACGTGGTGTTCAAGTCCACCGATGGCGGCGCGAACTGGCAGCCGATCTCGAAAGACCTCACGCGC
>DASSEW010000072.1:0-25787 GCA_035695065.1 Rhodanobacteraceae bacterium
TTGCGGTCGTACTTTTCCGACCACAGGTGATAGCCGGTGCGCGTGTCTATCAACTGCGCGGTGATCCGCACCTCGTCGCCGGATTTCTGCACGCTGCCTTCCAGCACCGTCGCCACGTCCAGCACCTCGCCCACCTTGCGCAGGTCCTCTTCCTGGCCCTTGAAGGCGAAGGCAGAGGTGCGCGCGGCCACCTTCAGCTTCGGCACCTGCGCCAGCGCATTCAATATTTCCTCGGTGATCCCGTCGCTGAAATAGTCGTTCCTGGCGTCCCCGCTCATGTTCACGAACGGCAGCACCGCGATGGACTTGGCCGGCATGTTCGCCGGTCCGGTATCGGCGTGCACGCGCCCGCCAGCGTTCCGGTCCAGCACGAACTGGTTGGTGATCAGCAACACCACCGCGAGCGCCAGCACCGCGATGATCCACTTGTCCAGCTTGCGGCCGGTGGAATGCGCGATCGAATCCCCCGGCGCGATTTCGCTTTCGCGCTTCAAACCTTCCGGCGTGAATTCGTAGAACCACGCGAACCCGACCCAGAACGGGAAGCCGATGATCGAAGCGATCACGAACCAGCGCACGGTCCAGTCGGGCGCGCCGAAGAACGGCCCGAGTTGCGCGATCCCCTGCGCCAGCGCCCACACCGCGCCCGCGTACAGAACACCCGCGCGCAGCACGTTGCGGCGCTTGAGTTCGGCGATGAATCTCATGGATGCACGGTCGCTCATTGGCACACGTAATCGCCCGCCGCATTCTTGCTGCAATCGTCGGGCGGCCCGTACTTGTCCCACAACGCGGCGAGGCCGACCTCGCGCGCGAATGCGGGGAATTGCGGAAGGCGTCGCGCGTCGCGCCCCGGCGGACCCCAGAAGGAGATAAACCAGCCCGCGTCATCGTCGGTCGGATGCTGCTCGACGACCTGCAAAGCGCGCTGGGATTGCTGGAACTTCAGCAACCCGAGTACCGTCCAGAGCGGCACCGTTGTCGGCTTCGCAGCAAGACACTCGTCCACCACGGCCAGCGCTTTCGCACGCGCCGCGTCGTCACCTCCAAACGCCCCGTCGATATAGATCGGCAAGGACAGTTCGGGTGTTTTCAGGCAATCGCTCTCGCCAGGGTGCTTCAACAGGTAAAGCACAGCCAACGAGCGTGCTTTTGCGTAATCGCCGCGGGCTTTGGCGACCTCTGCAAAGCCGTAGTCTGCGTACGACAAACCCGCTTGGCCTGCTCGTTGCCACAGGCGCTCGGCCATATCCGTGTCACCCGCGAACAAATACTGGATTGCGCGCCAGTGCAGCGCGTTCGGCAGCATCGGATCGATCGCCAGCGCACGGTCCAGCCGCGCGATGCCCTGCCGCGTGTAGCCGGTGTCTATCAGCAATTGACCCTCGTAGAAATTCGCCGACACATCATCCGGAGCGAGTTCGAGCGCACGATCCGCTGCCACGCGCGCGTCCACGAAACGGCGTTGCTTGCGGGCGAGGAATGCCAGTGCGTTGTAAGGGTCGGACAGTTTCGGATCGAGCGCGATCGCAATCCGCGCCTGCTTTTCCGCTTCACTGTCGGATGCACCGTATTGCGTCTTGCCGAGCACGTTGACCATCGCCAGTTGCGCATGCGCGCGCGCGAAATCCGGATCCAGCGCGATCGCCTGGTTCAACCAACCGATCGCATCGCCCATAGCCTTGTAATTGCGTCGGTTCAAGGCGTCCGTGGCTTTCAGATACAGCGTGTAGGCCTGCGCGCTGGTGGTCGCCACCGGCACCAGCCGCGTCTTCTGCGCGCCGACCAGCACCACTTTCAATTGATCGGTGATCGCGCGCGCGATGTTCTCCTGCAACTGGAACACGTCGGACAGATTGCCGTCGTAGGCGTGCGACCACAGGTGGGTGTCGTCAGCCACGCGGATCAGCTGTGCGGTGATGCGCACTTCGTTGCCCTGCTTGCGCACCGAGCCCTCGAGGATATTGGCCACGCCGAGCGCCTTGCCGATCGTGCGCAGGTCTTCGTTGCGTCCCTTGTAGTAGAACGACGAAGTGTGGCCGGCGACTTTCAGATCACGCACCTGCGCCAGCGCGTTGAGCAGTTCCTCCGACATGCCGTCGGAGAAATACTCATTGCGCGGATCGCCGCTCATGTTGACGAACGGCAGCACGGCGATGGATTTGGCGGGAATGTTCGCGAACGGCTCGGCCGACGCACTGGACGAGTCCGCGGACGGGCTTGGCGACGCCTGCGACACGCGCTCGAACCGCCACAGCAATCCGCCGCCGATCGCCAGCAGCAGCGCAAGGATCACGATCTCGGTGCCGCTGACCCGTTGCGCGCCGCGCTCGCCGTGGTACCAGGCCAGCACCAGCGCGACGAGGAACCCGATCGCAAGCGCGAGGATCAGGATGCGTTCGAACTGATCGGGCCAGGCGAAACGCTGCGCGACGATGTCCACGCCCTGCAGCAGCGCGAACGCGAACGCAACATAAGCCAGTGCCCACTGCACCAGCTTGCGCGACCTCAGGCGTTGCAGGAAAACCGACATCGCCCACCCCCTTGGCGCGGCAGTGTAGCCGCCCCCGGGCAGCTTGGGCGCTCAGGGTTTCGCGGAGCTGCCGGCATCCGTGGTCGGCATGACGCCGACCTTGCGGGCGAACACGGCGAAGCGGGGGTCGCCGCGGTAGCGGGCGACGAACGGGCTGGTGAAGATCTCCACGGCGCCGCCGTCGTGCGTGGCGTAGGCATGGTCGAGCCAGCGGAACATTTCGTCGGGCTGGCTGCGCTGGCCGTAAATGTCCGCGATCTGCGAGCCGGACGTGTCGGCGTTTTCGGCGATCAGTTTCTTCAGCAGCATGTCCGATTGTGCGCGGTCGCCATTGCCCCAGGCGGTGAGCGTCAGGGCCCAGTTGCGCCATAGCGGATCGGGCTCGGCTTTCGCGGTGGCGACCGCCTGTTGCCTGTCGCCCGCCAGCATTTGCGTGATCGCAAGCCACGCATGCTGGAACGCGCCCTGCGGACGCAGCTCGATCGCCTTGCGCTCGGCCGCCTCGGCATCCGCGTAGCGTTTCAGCGCGGTCAGGCTGATCGCCATGTCGTTGAAGTTGCCGGCGGAGAGTGGATCGAGCGTGATCGCGCGCTTGTAGCCGTTCACGGCCGCTTCGAAGTGGCCAAGCTCGGCATGCAGTGCGGCCATCCTGCGCACCGCGTCCGGATTGTGCGGCGCCAGTTCCGCCGCGCGCTGGCATTCGGCTTCGGCCAGCACCGGCTCCAGTTCGAGATTCTCCAGCACCGCCCCGTGTGCGAGATGTGCCTCCGCGCTGTTCGCATCGAGCTTCAGGGCGGTGGCTGCGGCGTCTTTTGCACCATCGGTGAACGCGGCCTGCTGCTCGCGCGAAAGCCCCTCCGGATAGTTGCTGACCAGCGCCGTGCGTGCCATCGACAGCCGCGCCCACGCGAATGCGTAGGCCGGATCAAGCGCGACCGCGTGCTCGTAATAGCCGATCGCCTTGCGCTCGTCGGTTGCGGTGTGGCGCGCGCCGTAGAAGTTGCCCTGCAGCAGCGCGTTGTAGGCATCGACATTGCCGCTGGGCGGCGCGTCGGGCTTGAGCGCCTTCGCCGCATCGGCGCCACTGCCGAGCAACGTCGCCTGCAGTGCATGCGCCACCGACGTCGCGATGTCGCTCTGCATCGCGAACACGTCCTTCATTTCGCGCTCGTAGGTGTGCGACCACAACTGGCTTCCATCCACCGCCTTGACCAGGGAAGCGACGATGCGCACGTGATCCCCCTGCTTGCGCACCGTGCCTTCCAGCAGCGTCGCCACGCCGAGCCGGGCGCCGATGCCTGCGGAATCGTCCTGGTCCTTGCCACGGAACTGGAACGAGGAGTTGCGGCCGATCACCTTCAGATCGCGCACCTGGCCGAGCGCGGAAATCAATTCCTCGGAAAGTCCGTCGGAAAAATAATCCTGCGAAGGATCGCCGCTTTCATTCAGCAGCGGCAGCACGGCCACGGATTTGGCGGAAACAGCCGACTGCTCCAGCCCCGCGCCCTTGCGCCAGACGAAGGTGTTGGCGAGCAGCAGCACCACCGCGATCGACAGCACCGCGATGATCGCGAAATCGAGCTTGCGCGCAGTGGAGTGCACGCGCGCCGGATCGGGCGGCAATTCGTCTTCGCGCACGAGTCCGTGCGAGGTGAGCTCGAAGATCCAGGAGAACACCAGCCAGAACGGAAACCCGATCGCGGCGGCCACCAGGAACCAGCGCGCGGCCCAGTCGGGCGCGCCGACCGCCGGCGTCAGTTGCGCGATGCCCTGCGCAAGCGCCCAGACGGCGCCGATGTAAAGCACGCCCGCACGTACCACGTGCCGGCGCTTCAGTTCGGCGAAGAATCCCGGGCCTGCCACGATCCCCGTCCCCCGGTGCAATGGCCTCGATGGCGAGTTTTCCGCAACAGTGCGGGATCGCGCAAGCGCGGAATGAAAAAGGCCGCCTCGCGGCGGGTGAGCCGGGGCTTTCGCGAGATGCCTTGAATGGCATCTCGCACCGGCGAACGCCCGCACAGGGATGTGCGGGCGGGAAAGCGCTCCAGGGATGGCTGGTACCAGCTAGATCGCAGTCAATGCTGGCTTGCCGGCGCCCCGACCTTCGCCGGATCCCGCGGCGTGGCCGGCTTGCCGCTGTCGGGCGGGTTGCCTGAAGAAGGCGTGCGCCAGTCGCGCGGCGGCCCGGGCTCGCGGCCGTCCATGATCGCGGCGATCTGCTCGCGGTCGATCGTTTCGTACTGCAACAATGCGCGCGCCATCGCGTGCAGCTTTTCCATGTTGTCGGTGAGGATCTGGTGCGCACGGTTGTACGCGCCGTCGATCACGCTGCGAACCGCGGTATCGATCTTGCGCGCGGTGTCGTCGGAAACGCCCTTGTGCTGCGTGACCGACCGCCCGAGGAACACCTCGTCCTCTTCCTCGGTGTAGGTCATCGGGCCAAGCTCGTCGGACAAACCGTACTTGGTGACCATGTCGCGGGCGAGCTGCGTCGCGCGCTGGATGTCGTTGGAGGCACCGGTGGTGACCTTGTCTGCACCGAAGATCAGTTCCTCGGCGACGCGTCCGCCGTACAGGCTGGCCAGCCGCGAATGCAGCGACATCTTGCTGTGGCTGTAGCGATCCTGCTCCGGCAGGAACATGGTGACGCCCAGCGCACGTCCGCGCGGAATGATGGTGACCTTGTGTACCGGATCGTGCTCCGGCACCGACAGGCCGACGATCGCGTGCCCAGCTTCGTGGTACGCGGTGAGTTTCTTCTCGTCCTCGCTCATGATCATCGAGCGCCGCTCGGCGCCCATCATGATCTTGTCCTTGGCGCGCTCGAAGTCGTTCATGTTGACGTCGCGCGAATTGCTGCGCGCCGCGAACAGCGCGGCTTCGTTGACGAGGTTGGCGAGATCCGCGCCGCTGAATCCCGGTGTGCCGCGTGCGATCACCAGCGCGTCCACGTCGGCCGCGATCGGCACCTTGCGCATGTGCACTTTCAGGATCTGCTCGCGGCCTTTCAGGTCCGGCAGCGGCACCACGACCTGGCGGTCGAAACGGCCCGGGCGCAGCAACGCGGGATCGAGCACGTCCGGACGGTTGGTCGCGGCGATCACGATGATCCCTTCGTTGCCTTCGAAACCGTCCATCTCGACCAGCAACTGGTTCAGCGTCTGCTCGCGCTCGTCGTGCCCGCCGCCGAGGCCCGCGCCCCGATGGCGGCCGACCGCGTCGATCTCGTCGATGAAGATGATGCACGGCGCATGCTTCTTGGCCTGCTCGAACATGTCGCGCACGCGCGCCGCGCCGACGCCGACGAACATCTCGACGAAATCGGAACCCGAGATCGAAAAGAACGGCACCTTGGCCTCGCCGGCGATCGCTTTCGCAAGCAAGGTCTTGCCGGTACCGGGCGAGCCGACCATCAGCACGCCGCGCGGGATCTTGCCGCCGAGCTTGGTGAACTTGGACGGATCGCGCAGGAACTCGACCAGCTCGCCGACTTCCTCTTTCGCTTCCTCGCAACCGGCGACATCGACGAAGGTGACCTTGACCTGGTCCTCGCCCTGCAATTTGGCGCGCGACCGGCCGAAGCTCATCGCGCCGCGGCCACCGCCGCCGCTCTGCATCTGGCGCACGAAATAGAACAGCAGGCCGAAGATGAAGAGGAACGGCAGGTATTCGATGATCACGCGCATCAGCGAGAAGCCGTTGTCGCCCGGCTCCTGCGTGACCTTCACGCGATGCTGTTCCAGCAGGTTCTGCAGGTCGCTCTTGTCGGTGCTGAAGATCGGCATCACCGTATGCAGGCTGCTGCCGTCCTTCAGCTTGCCCGTGATCACGGTGGGCAGGCTCGGGCTGGCCGAGATCGACGCGACATTGTCGTTTTTCACCTGCTGCACGAATTCGGTGTACGACATCTGCTGGTCGCCGCCGGTCAGGCGTGGACTCAGGGACTGGTAGACCACGATCAGCACGACCGCGACGATGAGCCACAGCAGTGCGTTTTTGGCGATGTCGTTCATGGGAGGCTTCACGATGCGGGTACCTTTTGCGCGCGTCCTGCGCAAGAGTCCATACATCCATGTATGGACTTCTCACGAACAGCCGCTAAAGAAACGATCTTCATCAGCAACTTCCGGCGCGCCAGCCGGTGGCCAGCGCGTAGACCTCGCGCGAACGGGCGCGCGAGGCCTTGGGTTTACGCAGTGTCACGCGGTCGAACCCCGCGCGCAAGCCGCGCAGGTAATCGTCGAAACCTGTGCCCTGGAACAATTTCACCAGAAAAGATCCTCCGGGTTTCAACCAGTTGCGCGCGAAATCCAAAGCCAGTTCGGCGAGGTACATCGAGCGCGCCTGGTCGGCGTCACCTATTCCGCTGATATTGGGCGCCATGTCCGACAGGACAAGGTCAACGTTCTGCCCGTTCAGCCGCGCTTGCAGGGCTTCCAGCACCTCCGGCTCTCGGAAGTCGCCGTGGATGAACTCCACTCCGCCGATGCCCTGCATCGGCAGGATGTCCAGCGCGAGGATGCGGCCATTGTCGCCCAGCCGCTCGCGCAGCAACTGTGACCAGCCGCCGGGCGCGGCGCCCAGGTCCACCACGCTCATGCCGGGTTTGAGCAGCCGGTCCCGTTCCAGCAGTTCGTCCAGCTTGAATGCCGCGCGCGAGCGCAGCCCTTCCGCCTGCGCGCGCCGCACGAACGGATCGTCGAAGTGCTCCTTCAACCAGCGGGCGCTGCTTTTGGAACGGGCCATTCGGTCAAGTCCTCTCGCCACCATGATAACCTTTCCGGTCTTCACTCCCCGTTCCGCGGCTGAACAGACATGTCCTTGACGCCGGCCCAGCGCCGTTACCTGCGCGGCCTCGCGCATCCGCTGAAACCCGTGCTGCTGCTGGGCGGCAAGGGCGTCACGCCTTCCGTGCTGGCGGAGCTCGAACACGCGCTGGACGACCACGAGCTGATCAAGGTCAAGCTGACCGGCGAGGATCGCGAGGAGCGCTCGTCGTCGCTGGCTCAACTGTTGGATGCATCGGGCGCGGAAAACGTGCAGACCATCGGCCATATTGCCGTGCTGTACCGGCGGAATCAGGAACAGCCGGGCATTGCGTTGCCGCGGTGAACGGCGCCAATGCTTTCCCTTCTCCCTCCGGGAAGGCCGCCATCCATGGCCCAAGAGCTCCGTGGTGCCCGAAGGGCGGATGAGGGTACGGCACTTCGCGTTCGGCAATGCTCGTGCGAGATTTTCATGAATCGTAAATTCCGAACCCTCACCCCAGCCCCTCTCCCGAGGGGAGAGGGGCTTTAGATCTCATGGAACTCTCCCTCGACCGCCCCGAAGACTTCCTGTTCGTGCGCCGCGCCGATGCGCACGCGGTGACAGTGGTGGATCGCGCACTCACGCGCAGCTTCATCCTCGCGCGCGATCGCGCGATCGAGGATTGGGACGTGACCGACGTTGCTACGTTCACGCCACAGCAGGCCGAACCGATCCTCGCCCTGGAACCGGACGTGGTGCTGCTCGGCAGCGGCGCGCGCCAGCAGTTCCCGTCGCAAGCCGTGCTCGCCGAATTCCTGAAACGCGGCGTAGGCGTGGAAGTGATGGGCAACGCCGCCGCCGCGCGCACCTGGAACGTGCTCGCCGGCGAACACCGCAACGTGGTCGCGGCGTTCATCCTTTTGTAGGCATTCGTAGGGCGGGAGCAGCCGCGCAGCGGCGCATCCCGCCTTTCGCGCGAACACGGCGGGATCCGCTGCGCTTCTCCCGCCCTACAACAGCTCCTGTCGAATCACCGCCCCGGCAAGTAATCCGCCGGATCCACCGGCTTGCCGTTCTTGCGGATCTCGAAGTGCAGTTCCTCGCGCGGTGCGCCGCTGGAGCCCATCTCGGCGATCAGTTGCCCGGCGCGCACATGTTCGCCTTCCTTCACCAGCCGCTTGCGGTTGTGGCCGTAGGCCGACAGGTAGGTGTCGGAATGCTTGATGATGATCAGCTCGCCGTAGCCGATCAGGCCGTTGCCGCTGTACACCACCACGCCGTCGGCCGCCGCACGCACCGGATCGCCGGCGTTGCCCGCGATGTCCAGGCCCGCGCCGCTGCCGCCATTGCCATCCTGGAATCCGCTGATCACCGCGCCATCGGCCGGCCACTGCCAGGTGATGCCGTCGACGCTGCGCGTCTTGCCGGACGCGACCTGCGGCAACGGTTTCGATGCAGCCGAATTGGCCGGCGGAGTCGCAGGAGCCGGGCTTTGAGTCACGACCGGCGGCGCAGGCGCAGGCTGGGCATGGCCCGTGGTGGCGCCGCTCGCCGGCTCCGCCCGCGTCGCCACCGCAACCGAAGTTGAAGTGGCTGGTTGTACGTGCGCAGGTTCCGGCTCGTTCGGCACGGTTTCGAACACCGGCGCATTGTTCTGCGGGCGCGTGGTGCGCGGCACGAAGGTGCTGCGGACCGGCGAACTGGGCGCCACCGCCACGTCGATATGCAGCACCTGCCCCGGATAGATCACGTACGGCGGCGCGATGTGGTTGCGCTCGGCGAGCGCGCGGTAATCCATGCCGTGCTTGAAGGCGATGCTGTAGAGCGTGTCGCCGCGCGCGACCACATAGCCGCCTTCGGCCATGCGGCCGTTGACATGGTCGCCACCGGGTTGCGAATAGTGCGGCGACTCGCCGCCCATCGAGCGGTCCACCACCGGCGCGGGGGAAGTCGCGCAACCGCCGAGCAACGCGGCGGCGATACCGACCAGCAGCAATCCGGACCACGAAATCAGGGTACGCATGACGGGCGCAAGGATAACCGACTCGCGGTCGCGTTCGAACAGCATCATGGTTTTGTTCACCGTTCGTCCCGAGCGTAGCCCGTCTTTGAAAAGACGGGCCGGAGTCGAAGGACGGCTGTGCTTCGACTCCGCTCGCTGCGCGAGCTACGCTCAGCGCGAACGGTTATTTGACTCACCGCAAGTAGAACCACAGCCCCAGCGCGATGATGATCGCCACGATCACCCAGCCGGCGGTTTCGATGTGCTTGTGCAACGCGCGTTCGGCGCGCTCGCCGCCGAGGCGGATCACGCCGGCGACCAGGAACACGCGCTTGCCGCGGCCGACCGCGATGCCGGCGAGGAACGGCAGCAGCGGCATGCCGACGATGCCGCAGGCCCAGCTCGCGACCTTCATCGGGATCGGCAGGAATCCGGCAGCCACCAGCATCCAGAACGCTTCCCACGGGTGCTGCTTCGCCGCCGCGCCGAATTTTCTGATCATCGCATCCAGATGCTGCGACCAGCCGATGTCGGCGAGGAACGGTTGCAGGTAACGGAACGCGTAGTGGCCGAGCTCGTAGCCGATGATCGAACCGGCGAGCGAGCCGGCCAGGCTGATTGATGCGAAGTACCACCATCGCTTCGGCCGCGCCAGCGTCATCGGCGCCAGCATGATTTCCGGCGCGACCGGGAAGATGAAGGCCTCGAAGAAGCTGAGCACGGTCAGCCACACGTCCGCGCGCGGCTTGGCGGCCCACTTCAATGCCCACTCGTAGAGCGGCTTGAAGATCTTCAAGAGAGACCGCCCAGCAGCGGCACAAAGCTCACTTCGTCCAGCTCATCGCTGACCAGCGCGTCGCCCTCTCGGCGCACGCGCGTCAGCTTCTGCTTGCCCGGCGGACCAAGGGGTGCGACCAGCACGCCGCCATCGGCGAGCTGGTCGAGCAGTTTGCGCGGCACGGATTCCCCCGCGGCGGTGAGCACGATCGCGTCGAACGGCGCCTCGGCCGGCCAGCCGATGTTGCCGTCATCGTGGCGCGAGCGGATGTTCTCGATCTTGATGTTGCGGAAACGGCGGCGCGCCTGCCGCAACAGCTCCTCGATGCGCTCGACCGTGTAGACCGTCTCGACCAGCGCGGCCAGCACCGCGGCCTGGTACCCGGAACCGGTGCCGATCTCCAGCACACGTTTCGGAATGCCGCGCTCGATCAGCAATTCGGTCATGCGCGCGACGACCCACGGTTGCGAGATCGTCTGGCCCAGGCCGATCGGCAGCGCAGTGTTCTCGTACGCGCGCGAAGCCAGGGCCTCGTCGATGAACAAATGCCGGGGCGTGGTGCGGATCACGTCCAGCACGCGCGCGTCCGCGATCCCTTCCTCGCGCAGGTTCGCGATCAGCCGGTCGCGCGCGCGTTGCGAAGTCATGCCGCTTCCGCGAGGGTGCGGGGCGGCGCCGAACAGCGCGTGGCTCATGCGGCCTGCTCCCCGCCCTTGGATGTGTCCAGTTCGCGCGACAACGCGCCGACCCACTTCGACACCTTGTCGAGCGCCTGGAAACGCGTGAGGTCCACGTGGATCGGCGTGACCGAAACGAAGCCGTTGCGCACCGCATGGAAATCGGTGCCGGGGCCGTCGTCCTCGGCTTCGCCGGCGGGGCCGATCCAGAACACCAGCCGGCCGCGCGGATCGCGCTGCGAAATGCAGGGTTCGGAACGGTGGCGGCGACCGAGCCGCGTGACTTCGAAACCGCGGATGTCGTGCCAATCGCGATCGGGCACGTTGACGTTGAGGATGGTGTCCGCGGGCAGCGGATCGACCAGCAACCTCTTCGTCAGCAGCAGCACCGCGCGCGCGGCGGTTTCGAAATGCTCGGCACGACGTTCTCCCGCGACCATCGACACCGCGATAGCGGGCAGACCGAGGAAGCGGCCTTCCATCGCGGCCGATACGGTGCCGGAATAGATCACGTCGTCGCCGAGGTTCGCCGAGTTGTTGATGCCCGACACGACGATGTCCGGTTCGTGCTCCAGCAAACCCGCGAGCGCGAGATGCACGCAATCGGTGGGGGTGCCGAACACGCGATAACGCCCATCCTCCAGTTGCTGCACGCGCACCGGCAGGTCGAGGGTCAGCGAGTTGCTGGCGCCGGAGCGGTCGCGGTCCGGCGCGACCACGATCACCTCGCCGAGCTCGGCGAGATGCGAGGCCAGCACGCGCAAGCCCTGCGCTTCCACGCCGTCGTCGTTGCTGACCAGAATGCGCATCGGGTTCCCTGTTGGACGCCATCGTGAGCGATGCGCGAAACACGCATGCCGTGATGAAGTTTAACCGATCCGCCCCCACCATCGTCGTTCCGGCCGCGGCAAAGCAGCATTGCGGATACTGCGGAGTGCAAACAATTCTCGTCATTCCGGACACCGCAGAGCGGTGATCCGGACAAATTCGTCTGGAACGAATTTGAACAACCGAAGGTTGGCCCGGAGGGCAAAGTCCATGGACGGACTTTGTTATCTGCTCTGATCCACTTGCGAAGAGCAGATTCCGGGTTCCGTTCGCGATGAAATCGCGAACGGCCCCGGAATGACGAGATGATGTTGGGCTCGCCGATCCGAAGTTCCGGACCCGGGTTCCGGCACACCTTGTGGCAAGCTGAGTCCATGCCTCACAAAAAATCCAGGCCATCGGCGAATATCAGCGACGAAGATGCGCGCCTGTTCCGCGAGTCGATCGGCGACACCCGCCCGCTTGCTCCGAAACCGGAATCCGGGCACATGCGCACGAAGCCAGAACCGCATCCGGCCATGTTCGAGCGCGACGAAGCGGCCGTGCGCGACGAACTGCTGGAATCGGCGATCGATCCGGCGGCGCATGAAATCGGCGAGGAACTGCTCTACCTGCGCGAAGGCCATTCGCCGCAGTTGCTGAAGCGGCTGCGACGCGGGCACTTCAGCATCGGCGACGAAATCGACCTGCACCAGATGGACGAACGCGCCGCGCGCGCGGCGCTGGACGAGTTCCTCGCCGATGTCCGCAAACGCGGCATCACCTGCGTGAAAGTTGTCCACGGCAAGGGCTTGCGCTCGGGCAGCGCGGGTCCGGTATTGAAACGCATGACCGACCGCGTGCTGCGCCGTCGCGACGACGTGCTGGCTTTCGCTTCCGCACGGCCGGCGCAGGGCGGAACCGGCGCGACGGTGGTGTTGCTGCGCAAAACCCGCTAATTCCTCGCGAGCAACACAACCGCCATCGCGGCGATGCCCTCGCTGCGGCCCGTAAATCCGAGCTTCTCAGTGGTGGTTGCCTTGACGCTCACCGCATCTGCGTCGCACTGCATCGCGGAGGCAAGCCGCGCACGCATGCTTTGGATATGCGGCGCAAGCTTCGGTTTCTCGCAGATCACCGTGACGTCCGCATTGCCGAGCGCGTAACCGCGCTCGCGTACCAGCGCCATGCAATGCGCGAGAAGTTTCAGGCTGTCGGCACCCTTCCACTTCGGATCGGAGTCAGGAAAATGCTTGCCGATGTCGCCCAGCGCCAGCGCCCCCAGCAATGCATCGCACAGCGCGTGCGCGGCGACATCGCCGTCGGAGTGCGCGACGAGTCCTTGCGTGTGCGGAATCCGCACGCCGCCCAGGATCACGTGATCACCGGGACCAAAGGCGTGCACGTCGAAACCCTGGCCGACGCGCGTCATGTGGTTTTTCCCAACAGGAACTCCGCGAGCTTCAGGTCCGCCGGCGTGGTGACCTTGATGTTGTCCTCGGCACCTTCCACCAGCAGCGGCATGATACCCACGCGCTCCATCGCCATCGCCTCGTCGGTGACGACGAGGCCCTGCGCGCGGGTGCGCTCCAGCGCAAGCGTCAGTTCGCCGCGGCGGAACATCTGCGGCGTCAGCGCGCGCCAGCGCGCCTCGCGCGGTTCGGTCGCGATGCTGCGGCCCGTTTCATCGCTGCGCTTCAGGGTGTCGCGCAACGGCGCCGCCAGCAGCGCACCGCCAGCCTGCGTGCCGGCCGTGATCAGGCGGCCCAGGTCTTCGTAACGCACGCACGGACGCGCAGCGTCGTGCACCAGCACGAAATCCGCATCACTGATTTCGTCCGGCAATGCGCGCAAGCCGGCCAGCACCGAATCGCCGCGTTCCGAACCACCGATCGCGGTGCGCACCGGCTTGCCGTTCACGCTGGCGAGCTTCGGCCACCATGGATCTTTCGCCGCGAGGACCACCATCAATCCGCCGATGCGCGGATGCGCGGCGAGTCGCTCCAGCGTGTGCAGGATCAGCGGCCGTCCGGCCAGCGGCAGGTATTGCTTCGGGATGGCACCGCCGAAGCGCGCGCCACGTCCGGCGGCGGGAACGACACACCATAACGTGCCCGCTTCAGTGGCCACCGCTGCTCCCCGACGCCGGCGGCGCGGCCGAAGATGCCGGCACCACCTGATAGAACGTCTCGCCCGGCTTGATCAGCCCGAGCTCCGAACGCGCACGCGCCTCGACCGCCTGCTGGCCGTACTTCAGGTCCTGAACTTCCGCCGAGAGCGCCTGGTTGCGCTGCTTCAGTCTGGCGTTCTCGGCCTGCTGCGCGGCCACGCGCGCGCGCAACGCATGCAGGTCGCGCATGCCGCCCTCGCCCAGCCACAGTTTCACCTGCAGGGCGACCAGCAGCACGATCAGGATCACCGCGATCCAGCGGAGCATGCCGTTCACCCCTGGCGCACGTCGTCAGCCTGCGAAAGCTGGCAGGTTGGGGAACGCCGCGCGCCCTGCGTAACGTGCATCCCTGCCGAGCTGTTCCTCGATCCGCAGCAACTGGTTGTACTTGGCGACGCGATCGGTGCGGCACAACGAACCGGTCTTGATCTGCGTGGCGGTCGTCGCCACCGCGAGATCGGCGATCGTGGTGTCCTCGGTTTCGCCGGAACGGTGCGACACCACCGCGGCGTACTTCGCCTTGTCGGCCATCGCGATCGCTTCCAGCGTTTCGCTCAAGGTGCCGATCTGGTTGACCTTGATCAGGATCGCGTTGGCGATGTGCTTCTCGATGCCTTCGCGGAAGATCGCGGGATTGGTGACGAACAGGTCGTCGCCGACCAGTTGCACCTGCTTGCCGAGCTTGTCGGTGAGCAATTTCCATCCTTCCCAGTCGCCTTCGGCCATGCCGTCCTCGACGGTGATGATCGGGTACTGCTTCACCCAGCTTGCCAGCAGTTCGACGAATTGCTCCGGCGCGTACTGCTTGCCTTCGCCTTCGAGGTCGTACTTGCCGCCCTTGAAGAACTCGGAGCTGGCGACATCCAGGCCCAGCATGATGTCGCCGCCGACCTTGTAGCCGGCCTTGTTCACCGCTTCGGCGATGGTGTCCAGCGCTTCGATGTTGGAGCGCAGGTTCGGCGCGAAGCCGCCTTCGTCGCCGACCGCGGTGTTCAGGCCCTTGGCCTTCAGCACCGCTTTCAGCGCCTGGAAGATTTCCGCGCCCGCGCGCAGCGCTTCCGAGAAGCTCGCTGCGCCGACCGGCAGGATCATGAACTCCTGCACGTCCACGTTGTTGTCGGCGTGCGCGCCGCCGTTGACGATGTTCATCATCGGCACGGGCAACGCACCGGGCTTGCCGTGCGAGAGGTATTGCCACAGCGGCTGTTTGTGCGAGGCAGCGACCGCATGTGCCGCGGCCATCGAGACGCCGAGAATGGCATTGGCACCCAGCTTCGACTTGTTCGGCGTGCCATCCAGCGCGATCAGCTTGTCGTCCAGGCCTTTCTGGTCTGCGGCATCAAACCCTTTCAATGCGCTCGCGATCGTGCCATTGATGTTGGCGACTGCGTTCTTCACGCCCTTGCCGCCGTAACGGGCCTTGTCGCCATCGCGCAGTTCCACTGCTTCGCGCGTGCCGGTGGACGCGCCGCTCGGCACCGCCGCGCGGCCGAACGAACCGTCGGCCAGCGTCACTTCCGCTTCAAGCGTGGGATTGCCGCGGGAATCCAGGATTTCGCGGGCGTGGATGTTTGTAATGCTCGTGATGGTCATAGTTTTGCCAACGCAGAAGCGAAGCGCACGTTAAAGTTCATTCTCAATGACAGCGGCACCTGAAACTTCCGTTTCTTTATAATTTTCTGCTCCTACCGGGTACTCCCAAAAACGATGCGTAATTTCAATTTTTTTCTCACACTCACATTGAAATTCATAGTTTCCTTCGTAAGCGATCTCAGGCCCCATCTCTCGTTCTTCGGCACCTACTTCTTCGAAGTCAAAATCTGTACTGCAAATTTCGTGAAGCTTCTTACAGCCTTCGCACTTCACCTTAATCTGAGACATTGGATTCTCCTTCAGGATTTGTGATGAACGCTTACGAATACTTTCAAAATTGCGGTAGCGACTTGATGGTCATATCTAACTGTTTGAGAATTTCCAGCAGCGCCTCCATCTTCCCCAGCGGCCACGCGTTCGGGCCATCCGACAAAGCCTTGTCGGGATCGGGGTGCGTTTCCATGAAGATGCCGCTGATGCCGACCGCGACCGCCGCGCGCGCCAGCACCGGCACGAACTCGCGTTGGCCGCCGGATTTGCTGCCCTGCCCGCCCGGCAACTGCACCGAATGCGTGGCGTCGAACACCACCGGGCAATGCGTCTCGCGCATCACGGCCAGTGAGCGCATGTCGGACACCAGGTTGTTGTAGCCGAAGCTCGCGCCGCGCTCGCAGACCATGATCTGCCCGTTGCCGGTGGAACGCGCCTTCTCGACCACGTTCTTCATGTCCCACGGCGAGAGGAACTGGCCCTTCTTGATATTGACCGGACGTCCCGCATTGCACACGTTGCGGATGAAATCCGTCTGCCGGCACAGGAACGCCGGCGTCTGCAGCACGTCCACCACGGACGCGACTTCATCCAGCGGGGAATATTCATGCACGTCGGTCAGCACCGGCACGCCGATTTGTTTCTTCACCTCGGCAAGGATGCGCAACCCCTCTTCCATCCCGAGTCCGCGAAAGCTTTTCTCCGACGTACGGTTGGCCTTGTCGAAGCTGGACTTGAAGATGAAGGGAATGCCGAGCCTGCCAGTGATTTCCTTGAGCGTGCCGGCGGTGTCGAGCTGCAATTGCGGCGACTCGACCACGCACGGGCCCGCAATCAAAAAAAACGGCTTGTCCAAGCCGACTTCGAAGCCGCACAGATTCATATTGAACCCCTCTCCCCTCGGGAGAGGGGCAGGGGTGAGGGTTCGGGCTTGCGATCAGCTAGCTGTTCGCAAGGAACTCCCTTCATCGCGTCATGGATCGCCTGTTTCATTCGTACCCTCACCCGCCCTCCGGGCACCATGGAGCTCTTTTGCCATGGATGGCGGCTCTCCCGGAGGGAGAGGGGAAAGCAAAAGCAAATCATCCCCTCGCTTCCTTCGCGAATCGCGGCGCATCGCGCATCGCCTTGAACTCGCGCGCGGCGCGCACGAAGCCGGAGAACAGCGGATGGCCCTCGCGCGGCGTGGAAGTGAATTCCGGATGGAACTGGCAGGCCAGGAACCACGGATGCTGTTGCTGCGGCAGCTCGATGATCTCGACCAGGTCATCATTCGACACGCCAGCGACAACGAGGCCCAGTTTCTCGAACTGCTCGCGATAGCGGTTGTTGAATTCGAAGCGGTGGCGATGGCGCTCGCGAATCGTGTCCTGCCCATACAGCTCGCGCGAAATCGTGCCGGACTTCAAGTGGCACTCCTGCGCGCCGAGGCGCATGGTGCCGCCGAGGTCGGAAGACTCATCGCGCCGTTGCACGTCGCCGCCCTGCGTCCATTCGGTGATCAGCGCGATCACCGGTTCGGCAGCGTGGCGGTCGTTTTCCGTCGAGCCCGCACCGGCGAGGCCCGCCACGTCGCGCGCGAATTCGACCGTCGCCGCGTGCATGCCGTAGCAGATGCCGAAGTAAGGCACGCCATGTTCGCGCGCGTACCGCGCCGCCTGGATCTTGCCTTCGAAACCGCGCTTGCCGAATCCGCCCGGCACCAGGACCGCATCGGCCTCGCCCAGCACCGCCTGCGCGCCGCGTGCCTCGATTTCTTCGGAATCGAGCCAGTCGAGCTGCACGCGCGTGGCGTTGTGGATGCCGCCGTGCTTCAGCGCCTCGCCCAGGGACTTGTACGCATCCTTGTGCTCGACGTATTTGCCGACGATTGCGACGCGCACTTCGTCCTTGGGATGCTCGACCGCCTCGATCGTGCGCTTCCATTGCGACAGGTCGGTCGGCTTGGCATCCAGGTGCAGGCGCTCGACCACGATCTGGTCCAGCTTCTGCGAATGCAGCCACAGCGGCAACTTGTAGATCACGTCCACGTCCACCGCGCTGATCACCGCGTTCTCCGGCACGTTGGTGAACAGCGCGATCTTGCGGCGCTCGCCTTCCGGCAGCGGTTCCTCGCAGCGGCACAGCAGGATGTCCGGCTGGATGCCGAGCGCGCGCAGTTCCTTGACCGAGTGCTGGGTCGGCTTGGTCTTGATCTCGCCGGCCGCCTTGATGTACGGCACCAGCGTGAGGTGCATGAACAGCACCTTGTCGGCGTGCTCGATGCGCAGCTGGCGCGCCGCTTCCAGGAACGGCTGCGACTCGATGTCACCGACCGTGCCGCCGATCTCGACCAGCGCCACGTCGAAGCCGCGCGTGGCTTCCTCGATGGTGTGCTTGATCTGGTCGGTGATGTGCGGGATCACCTGCACGGTGGCGCCGAGATAATCACCGCGACGCTCCTTGCGGATCACGGCTTCGTAGATCTTGCCGGTGGTGATGGAGTTCTTGCCCGACAGCCGCGTGCGCACGAAGCGCTCATAGTGGCCGAGGTCCAGGTCGGTTTCGGCGCCGTCGTCGGTGACGTACACCTCGCCGTGCTGGAACGGGCTCATGGTGCCGGGGTCCACGTTGATGTACGGATCCAGCTTCATCAACGTGACGTTGAGGCCGCGCGCCTCGAGGATGGACGCGAGCGAGGCCGACGCGATGCCCTTCCCGAGGGAAGACACCACGCCGCCGGTGACGAAAATCAGGGGAGTCATGGAAAGACCGCTTCCGGAAATCCGCATTCTACATGAGCACGCGCGCGGCAAGAGTGTGGGTTAGGATCGCCGGATGAATTCGCCCATCCCTGCCCGCCTCGCCGCACTGCGCGCCGCCATGCGGGAGCGCGGCATCGCATTCTGCCTCGTTCCCACGGCCGATCCGCACCTTTCCGAATACCTGCCCGCACGCTGGAAAGTGCGCGAATGGCTATCCGGCTTCACCGGCTCGGCCGGAACCTTGCTGGTTGGCGCGGATTTCGCCGGGTTGTGGACGGACTCGCGCTACTTCGATCAGGCCGAACGCGAACTGGCCGGCGGCGGCATCGAGTTGATGAAACTCAGCGTGCCGCACACGCCCGAGCACCTGCAATGGCTGCGCGATCATCTACGCGCGGGCGATCGCGTAGCCTGTGCATCCGACATGCTGTCACTTGCGGCCGCACGCGCGTTGCGACGCCTGCTGGACGACCGTGGCGCGGAACTGCTCGGCGAGGACCTGCCCGGCGCGATCTGGAACGATCGTCCCGCCCTGCCGGATGCAGCGATTTTCGAGCATCCGATCGAATACGCGACCCGCATGCGCGCGGAGAAACTCGCGGCCGTCCGCGAAGCGATGCGCCAACGCGGCGCCACGCATCACCTGGTTTCCGCGCTGGACGAAATCGCCTGGCTCGGCAACCTGCGCGGCTCCGACATCGAATACAACCCGGTGTTCCTCGCGCACCTGCTGGTGGATGCGCGGGGCGCGACGTTGTTCGTGGATCGCGAAAAGCTTGGCGCGGATTCGGGCGCATGGCTGCACGAAGACGGCTTCGAAATCCGCGGCTATGCGGAAATCCATGAAGCCCTCGCCGGCTTGCCCGGAAACGCGAAACTGCTGCTCGACCCGCAGCACGTCTGCCAGCAAGTCGCTCAGGCGATTCCCGCGAATGTCGCAGTGGTCGAAGCGCCCGGCCCGATCGCCGCACTGAAGGCGCGCAAGAACGATGCGGAACTGGCGAACGTGCGCGAAACCATGCGCCGCGATGGCGTGGCACTGGTGCGCGCGGCACGGTGGCTGGAAACGGCGCTCGCGCGAGGCGAACGGCTGACCGAACTCGACATTGACGAAAAGCTGCGCGAACTGCGTTCGCAGCAGCCGGGCTTCATCAGCGAAAGTTTCTCCACCATTGCCGGTTACCAGGCCAACGCCGCGCTGCCGCACTATCGAGCCACGCCAGAACATCATTCGCAACTGCACGCACGCGGCATGCTGCTGATCGATTCCGGCGGCCAGTATCTCGGCGGCACCACCGACATCACGCGCGTATGGGCGCTGGGTGAGACCACGGAAGAACAACGCCGCGACGTCACGCTCGTGTTGAAGGGCGTGATCGCATTGAGCCGTGCGCGGTTCCCGCGTGGCGCGTCCGGCCAGCAACTGGATGCGCTGGCGCGCGCGCCGATCTGGGCGTCCGGCGTGGACTACGGCCACGGCACCGGCCACGGCGTCGGCTACTGCCTCAACGTGCACGAAGGCCCGCAGGCGATCCGTCCGCCACGCTCGATGTCGCCGCTCGAACCGCTGGACATCGGCATGATCACGTCGGTCGAGCCGGGCATCTACAAACCGGGCCGCCACGGCGTCCGCATCGAAAACCTTGTTGCAACCGTTTCGGCGGAGCAAACCGAGTTCGGCGAATTCCTCGCCTTCGAAACGCTGACGCTGTGCCCGATCGACACGCGTCTGCTTGAACGTGACCTGCTGGAGCGAAGCGAGATCGCCTGGCTGGACGATTACCACGCGCGGGTGCGCGAACAACTCGCGCCGCTGCTGGCCGACGCGGACGATCGCGCGTGGCTGCAAGCGCGTTGCGCCCCGCTTGGCAGGATGCCCTAGGGCGGACATTGTCCGCCCAATCATCGGCGGGCGATGCCCGCCCTACCGAGCTGATCGCCTGCAAGCAAGCTCCTGCGGAAGCAATAAAAAACGCCCCGGAAACCCGGGGCGTTCGAATGCAGTTTTATTGCTTGGCGCCGCCACCCGAACTGGACGAAGCCGGGTGATGATGATGCCGGCGATGATGGGTGCTCGTGCTGCCGGAGCCCGTGCTGCCGGAACTCGCGCCGGTTGACGCACCCGCATTCGCGTTGGTATTCGCCGAAGCACCCAGCGAAGCATCGTTGCCGCCCGCCGAAACGCCGGCGCTCGAACTGACACCCAGCTCCGAATTGGCCGAAGCCTGGCCGTTGTTGCCGTTCACGCTGTTGATCGCGTTCTGGCTGGCATTGTCCGCACCCTGCGCGTTCTGGCGCGCGGTCTCGCGCACCGAACTGCCGACCTGGCCGCCGGTGGTTTGCGCATTCTGCGCCGCGCTGCGCACCGCGTTGCCGTGCGTATCGGTCGCAACTCCGGCCTGCGCGCCGGCATTCGCGGTACCGGACACATCGTCCTTCACGTCGCTGGACACCACGCCTTGTGCCTGGCTGGCCTGGTTGGCGCCGGCATTGACGCTGGATGAGGCAGTCTGTGGCACGCCGCCGGCGGTGTCTTCGGCCTGCTGCGCGGTGGAATCGACCGTGTTGCCGACGCCCTGGACGGTGGAAGAAGCCGTGTTGCCGACCGGAGGCGGCGTCACCGGCGGCGGAGTCAGGTTTGCACCGGTTTGCATCGATCCGCCGATCGTGTTCTGGGCGCCGAGGGTGCCGGCCTGCACATGGTTGATCGCGCCGGCCGCCCCGCCGAGATTGACCTGCGCGAAAGCAGGCACGGCGAAGACGGAAGCGATCAACGCGGGAAGTATGAGCTTGCGCATGATGAATCTCCTTGCGTGGACGGGTGCGAATTCCCTGGTTCGCAGGAACATCCTGAGCAGCGCGAGCAAACGCGGCCTGAATCGGGCGTCGCGGGTTTTACGTTTGATACAGCTTGGCGAAGTCGCCCATGAAAAAACGCCCCGGCAAGCCGGGGCGTTCAGATCCGCAGTGAAACCCGAAAGGAATTACTTGCCGCTGGTCGAAGTGGAAGCCGGCGCGCTGGACGCGGCCGCAGCCTTCTTAGCGTGATGATGATGGTGCTTGGCGTGATGCTTGGTGGTCTTGTGCTCCATCGTGCCCTGCGAGGACATGCTGGACGACGACATCGCGCTGGCGGTGGAAGCCGCGGCCGGCGCACTGGTCTCCTGCGCGAAGGCAGGGATGGAGAACGCCACGGCGATCAACGCCGGGAGGATGAGCTTGCGCATGGTGATTTGCTCCTGGGAATGTTTTGGTTTCGCGCCCCCTCGTGGCGCAACAAAATCATCCGCGCGGACGGCACACCGGAAGCTGAACCGAATTCAGGGCGGCGTGAAAGCGGTTGCACCCCACGTCCGGTCGCGGGCGCATTGACCGTGCCGGCGCGCTTCGCCATCCTGCACGGCTGATCCATCGCACGAACCGAACCGCATCCATGTCGCCTTCCACCCGCTACAACGCCGCCGACATCGAAGTCCTGACCGGCCTGGAACCGGTGCGCCGCCGGCCCGGCATGTACACCGACACCACCCGTCCGAATCACCTCGTACAGGAGGTCGTGGACAACTCGGTGGACGAGGCGCTGGCCGGGTTCGCGACCACGGTGGACGTGATCGTGCACGGCGACGGCTCGGTCGAAGTGAGCGACGACGGCCGCGGCATGCCGGTGGACATCCATCCCGAGCAGGGCGTCAGCGGCGTGGAGCTGATCCTGACCCGCCTGCACGCGGGTGGAAAATTCTCCGATCGCAATTACGCCTTCGCCGGCGGCCTGCACGGCGTCGGCGTCTCGGTGGTGAATGCGCTCTCCTCGCACCTGGAAGTGACGATCCGCCGCGACGGCCGCGAATACCGCATGCGCTTCGCGCACGGCGAGCCACTGGGCCAACTGGAAACATTGGGCGAGGTTCCGAAAAAGCGCACCGGCACAACCCTGCGCTTCCTGCCCGATCCGAAGTACTTCGATACGGCGAAAGTCTCGCTGCCGAAACTGAAACACCTGCTGCGTGCGAAAGCGGTTTTGTGCGCGGGGTTGACCGTGCGCCTCACCGACGAAGCCTCCGGCGAGCAGCAGGCGTGGCATTACGAGGACGGCCTTGCCGATTACCTGAAATCCGAATTGCAGGGCGCGCCGTGTCTTCCGGCGGACCTGTTCGTGCAGCACCTGCAACGCGAGAGCGGCGGACTCGACACGGCGTTCGCCTGGGTGCCGGAAGGCGAGCTGGTGCAGGAGAGCTACGTCAACCTGATCCCGACCGTGCAGGGCGGCACGCACGTCAACGGATTGCGCTCGGGCCTCACCAACGCACTGCGCGAATTCTGCGATCTGCGGAACCTCCTGCCGCGCGGCATTAAGCTGGCGCCTGAAGACGTGTGGGAGCGGCTCGCCTTTGTGCTTTCTGTGAAGATGCGCGATCCGCAATTCGCGGGGCAAACGAAAGAGCGATTGAGTTCACGCGATGCCGCGGGCATGGTCGAGAACGCCACGCACGACGCGTTCTCGCTGTGGCTGAACCAGAACGTCGCCGCGGGCGAGGCGATCGCGCAGCTTGCGATCGAGCGCGCCTCCGCGCGTCTGAAAGCGGCCAAGCAAGTCGTCCGCAAGAAGATCACGCAGGGTCCCGCCCTGCCCGGCAAGCTCGCCGATTGCGCATCGAGCGACCCTGCGCGCACCGAACTGTTTCTGGTCGAAGGCGATTCCGCTGGCGGCTCGGCCAAGCAGGCGCGCGACAAGGATTACCAGGCGATCCTGCCGCTGCGCGGAAAAATATTGAACACATGGGAAGTGGAATCCGGTTCCGTGCTCGCTTCGGAAGAAGTGCACAACCTCGCCATCGCGATCGGCTGCGATCCGGGCAAGGACGATCTCTCCGGCCTGCGCTACGACAAGGTCATCGTGCTGGCGGATGCTGACTCCGACGGGCTGCACATCGCCACGCTTTTGTCGGCGCTGTTCCTGCGCCACTTCCCCGCGCTGGTGCGCGAGGGCCACGTGTTCGTGGCAATGCCGCCGCTGTTCCGCGTCGACGTCGGCAAGCAGGTGTTCTATTGCCTCGACCAGTCCGAACGCGACGCGCTGCTGCAACGGATCGAGCGCGAGAAGATCAAGGGTCAGGTTTCGGTGACGCGCTTCAAGGGCCTCGGCGAAATGAACCCGTCGCAGTTGCGCGAATCCACCATCCATCCCGACACGCGCCGGCTGGTGCAACTGACGGTGGACGACGGCGCGGCGACGTCGCAACTGATGGACATGCTGCTTGCCAAGAAGCGCGCCTCCGACCGCAAGCAGTGGCTGGAAGAGAAAGGCGACCTGGCCTCGCTCGAAGTGTAGGTCGAAGCTTTTGCGCTTACGCGATGCCTTGAATGGCATCGCGTGCAAAAGCTGAGGGTGAGGTATGGATGCCGATCGGATGACTCACCACGGATGGCTGCTTGCGTGGCCAGTCGCGAGCACGCTCGCTCCTACAAGCGCTTGCAGCCCGACGCATAATCCTGCAATGCTTGCCGCATGGTCGCGACGCTGGGCGGGGAAACGACGGAACTCTCGGATCTCCTGCGAGACGTCGCGGGCGGCGACCAGCGCGCCTTCGCCGAGCTCTATCGGCGCACCTCCTCCAAGCTTTTCGGTGTCTGCCTGCGCATGCTGCACGAGCGTGGCGAAGCCGAAGACGTGCTGCAGGACGTCTATACGTCCGTATGGCGCCGCGCCGAAGGGTTCGATCCAGAGCGCGCCGCGCCGATGACCTGGCTGATCACGCTGGCGCGCAACCGCGCCATCGACCGCCTGCGCCAGCGCCGCGAAGGGCCGCTGGATGATGCAGTATTGAACGAACTGGTGGACGACGATCCCACGCCCGCGCTGAACGCCGAGAGCAGCCAGGAGCGCCGGCGGCTGGAACGTTGCCTCGACGCACTGGAAGCCAAACAGAAATCGGCCGTGCGTGCAGCCTTTTTCACCGGTGCCACGTATAACGAATTGGCGGATCGCTGCGGCGTGCCGCTGGCGACCATGAAAAGCTGGATCCGGCGCAGCCTGATCCGATTGCGCAGCTGTCTCGAACAATGAACGAGCCTTCCAACGACGACCGCGAAGATCTGCGCCACGCCGAGTACGTGCTCGGCGTGCTGGACGCCGACGCGCGCGCCGCGCTGGAGGGCGAGATCGCGCGCAATCCGCAGGATGCGAAGGAAATCGCGCGCTGGCAGAAGCACCTGCTGCCGCTGGCCGAGGACGTGGCACCGGTCGCACCGCCCGATTACGTCTGGGCGCGGATCCGTTCGGCGCTCGGCTTCGCCGGATTCGAACCGCGCGCGACGCTCGCACCGCAGCGGCCTTCGCTGTGGCAGAGCCTGGCCTTGTGGCGCTGGGTCGCAGCGGGCGCGAGTGCCATCGCCATCGCCTGCATCGTGCTGTTGCTGGTGCTGCCGCGTGCGCCCTCCGCGCCGCCGGCTGCACAGCAGATTGCCTATGCCACCGCGCGCATCCAGCAGGACAACGGCCTGCCCGGCTGGACCGCGACGGTGGACACCGCGCACGCGCGCGTGGTGCTGGTGCCGGCCGCGCCGAATGCGGTGCCCGCCGGCCGCGTGCCCGAGCTGTGGCTGATCCCGCCGGGCGGCAAGCCGATCGCGGTCGGCGTGTTCGCGCCGGACAAGGCCACGACGTTGAACTTGTCGCGCAATCTGCTCGGCAAGATCAACGCGCAGGCGCTGCTCGCAGTCTCCATCGAGCCGCCGGGCGGCTCGCCGACGGGCCAGCCGACCGGCCCGGTCGTCGGCAAGGGCGAACTGCGCATCTAGCCGACTGAACGCGCGCCAGGGCCGGTGCATCCGTTTGCCACGTTCGCCCGTATCTCCCCTCGCTTCCGACTTGCGAAGCGGACCTCAATAATGGAGATCGAAATGAAATTCAAAACCCCTGCACGCGCGCTTGCGATCGGGCTTTCTGCGGCGTTGGCGATAGGAGCGACGGCGCCGGCCGCGTTCGCGGCCATGGGTCACGAACACACCGTGATGGTCGGCGGCGCACCGATGTATCCGTCGAAGAACATCATCCAGAACGCGATGAACTCGAAGGACCACACCACGCTGGTCGCAGCGGTGAAGGCCGCAGGCCTGGTGGACACGCTGGAAGGACCCGGCCCGTTCACGGTGTTCGCGCCGACCAACGAAGCCTTCGCCGCGCTGCCGCCCGGCACGGTCGACAACCTGCTTAAGCCCGAGAACAAGGCGCAACTGGTGAAGATCCTCACCTACCACGTTGTGCCGGGCCGCTACACCAGCGCAGAGCTCGCCAAGGAAGCGGCGGCGAACGGCGGCTGGGTGAGCCTGAAGACCGTCGAAGGCGATTCGATCAAGGTCGGCAAGGACGACATGGGCGGCTGGGAAGTGAAGGACGACAAGGGCGATGTCGCGCACATCACCATTCCCGATGTCATGCAATCCAACGGCGTGATCTTCGTGATC
>DASSEW010000073.1:0-39968 GCA_035695065.1 Rhodanobacteraceae bacterium
GTCGAGCCGACACGATGTCGGCGAGACCATCGCGTCCAGCGCGAATGGCTTTGGTTACTTTCCCCGAAAGGAAAGTAACCCGCGCCGCGGGACGGCGCGGAAAGAGACATGGATGTCGGACTAATCAGAAAGCGGCGCACTTCGTGCGCGCCCCCTCTCCCGACGCGCTAAGCGCGTCGACCTCTCCCACAAGGGGAGAGGTGAAGTTCCGGAGCAGATTCCGGGTTCCATGCATCGCGGCCCCGGAATGACGTGAGCCAAGGGCGAGCGCAAGCCGCATCCCGTGCGATAATCCGCGATCGTTTTCGACACGAAGCTTGCGATGCCCCGCGAACTGCTCGTCACCTGCGCCCTGCCCTACGCCAACGGGCCGATCCACATCGGCCACATCGTCGAGCACGTGCAGGGCGACATCTGGGTACGCGCGCTGCGCATGGCCGGGTACACGGCACACTTCGTCTGCGCCGACGACGCGCATGGCACCTCGATCATGCTGCGCGCCGAGCGCGAAGGCATCACGCCGCAGGCGCTGATCGAGGGCGTGTGGAAACAGCACACCGCCGACCTGCGCGATTTCGGCGTGCGCTACGACCACTACTCCAGTACCCACAGTGCGGCCAACCGCGAGCTGACCTACCAGATCTGGCGCGCGCTGGAGCAAGGCGGTCACGTCGAATCGAAGCCGGTGAAGCAGCTTTACGACCCGGCCAAGGAGATGTTCCTGCCGGACCGCTTCATCAAGGGCGAGTGCCCGAACTGCCATTCGAAGGATCAGTACGGCGACGCCTGCGAGGTCTGCGGCACCACCTACAACCCCACCGACCTGATCGAGCCGTATTCCGTGGTCTCGGGAGCCAAGCCGGTCGAGAAGGAATCGCTGCATTTCTTCGTGAAGCTCGCCGGTTTCACCGGCTTGCTCCAGGCGTGGCTGAAGGAAACGCAAAGTGCCGGCGGCCTGCAATCGGAAGTGGTCAACAAGCTGCAGGAGTGGTTCGCCGACGGCCTGCGCAGCTGGGACGTTTCGCGCGATGCGCCCTATTTCGGGTTCGAGATTCCCGGCCAGCCCGGCAAGTACTTCTATGTATGGGTGGACGCGCCGGTTGGTTACCTCGCCGCCTTCAAGGAATTGTGCGAGAGCGGCCACGCCGGGTTGACGCCGGTGGATTTCGAGCGCTTCACGCGCGTGGATGCCGACGACACCGAACTTGTGCATTTCATCGGCAAGGACATCATCTATTTCCACACCCTGTTCTGGCCGGCGATGCTGCATGGCGCGAAGCTGCGCATGCCTTCGGCGGTGAACGTGCACGGCTTCCTGACCGTGGACGGCGCCAAGATGTCCAAGTCGCGCGGCACCTTCATCAATGCGCGCACCTGGCTCGATCACCTGGATGCCGATTACCTGCGCTATTACCTGGCCTCGATGCTCGGACCGACGCTGGCCGACATCGATCTCGACCTGAAGGCATTCGAGGAGCGCGTCAATTCGCACCTGGTCGGCAAATGGGTGAACATCGCCAGCCGTTGCGCGGGCTTCGTGCACAAATTCTCCGGCGGCAGGCTCGCCGCCGCACTGCCGCAAGCCGAACGCGCGCGCTACGACGCCGCCGCGGAGAAACTTTCCGGCTGCGCCGCGCTGTTCGAGTCGCGCGATTACGCCGCCGCGATGCGCTTGATCATGGAAGTCGCGGACGAGGCGAATGCCTACGTCGCCGAGCACGCGCCGTGGGTGCTGGCGAAGGACGAAAGCAGGCGCGACGAGTTGCACATCGTCTGCACGCTGTCGCTGAATTATTTCCGGCTGCTGACGATCTGGCTTGCGCCGGTGGTGCCGACAATCGCCGAGCGCGCGTTCGCGTTTCTCGGTTCTGTGTCGCAGCATTTCGAAGACGCGCGCACACCGCTGCTGGGCGTGCGCATCAACGCGTTCACCCCGCTGGCAACCCGCGTGGATCCCAGGAAGATCGAGGCGATGATCGAAGCTTCGAAGGAATCGCTGCAGCCGAGTGCGAAGAACGTTGCAACACCTTCTCCCCAACCCCTCCCCACCCGAGCGGGAGGGACTCAAAGCAAGAGCCCTTCGATGGACGACAAGACACTCTCTTCCGCCACGCAATCCGCGGCTGCCGGTCCCGTGTCGTCGGCTGCAGCCAATATCTCCATCGACGACTTCGCCAGGCTCGACCTGCGCATCGGCAGGGTGCTTGTGTGCGAGCCGGTGGAAGGTTCGGACAAGCTGCTGCGCTTCGAACTGGATGCGGGCGAGCTCGGCAGGCGGCAGATCTTCTCCGGCATCAAGGCGGCTTATCCGAGCCCCGCTGAACTGATCGGGCGGCACGTGGTATTCATTGCCAACCTGGCACCGCGCAAGATGCGCTTCGGCATATCGGAAGGGATGATCCTTTCCGCCGGCAGCGGCGGCGCCGACCTGTTTCTCCTGGATGTTGATCGAGGCGCACGGGCGGGCATGCCGGTGAAGTGAAGCCGAAATGGATGTTCACGCCTCCATAAGGCGCGCTGACTAGCATGGGTGCAGGACGATCTTCCCGGCCACAGGAGCATGTCATGAACAGTCACTGGGGCTTCTTCAAGGACGGCGATACTTCGTTGGGGACGTTCTACCCGCGTCACTACATCGTCGCCGGATATCGCAATATCGCCGATGCGCAAGCGGCCGAAGCCGCCTTCCGCCAGGCCGGCACTCCATCCGAGGAGGTGCGCGCGGCCACCGGAGAATTCGTCACCGGGCAACTGGAATCTCGGCACGGCGCCAACTGGCTGGAGCGCATGGAACAGCGGCTGGTGGAATTCGCCGGCACCGAAACCGGCTATATCCGCGAGGATGCCGATCTCGCGCGCGATGGCGGAGCCTTCCTGTTCGTGTACGCGCCGGACGATGCGCGCGCCAACCAGGCGCGGCGCGTGTTCGCGCAGACCCACCCTGCTTTCGCGCGGCGGTATCTGGACGTTGCGATCGAACGGATGGTGGAGAATCCCAGGACGCATTGAAGGTATGATCCCGCTCCGGCCATGACCGGAGCGGGATGATGAAACTTTCGATGCTGGCGCTTGGCGTGATGTTCGCTGCAGCAGCGAGTGCCGCGCCGCCGCAGAAGTCCGCAAGTGCGCCGACGATGCAACAGGTGCTGGATGCATCGAAGCCTTCCGACTGGCGCCCGCTCGACCCGGACAACACGCTGTACATGGATCTGCCGAAGGGCCGCGTGGTGATCGAGCTCGATCCCGCGTATGCGCCGTTGCACGCGCAGAACATCCGCACGCTGGCGCGCGAGCATTACTGGGACGGCCTCGCCATCCTGCGCGTGCAGGACAACTTCGTCACGCAATGGGGCGATCCGCAGGCCGAAGCCGAGCATCCCCCGCACGTGAAATCCATCGGTTCGGCGAAGAAGACCGTGCCGGCGGAATTCGAGCGGGACATCGATCCGTCGCTGCCGTTCACCCTGCTGCCGGACGGCGACGTATATGCGCCGCAGGTCGGCTTCAGCGACGGCTTCCCGGTCGCGCGCGATCCCAAAACCGGCAAGACCTGGCTGACGCACTGCTACGGCATGGTTGGCGCCGGCCGCGACAACGCGCCGGATTCGGGGCCGGGCACCGAACTTTATGTCGTGATCGGACAAGCGCCGCGGCAGCTGGATCGCAACATCGCGCTGGTCGGCCGCGTGGTGAAAGGCATGGAACTGCTGTCGTCGTTGCCGCGCGGCGATGGCGCGATGGGCTTCTATGACAAGCCCGCGCAAGACACGCCGATCCTGCGCGTGCGCCTGGCATCCGATCTTCCACCCGCGCAACGCTTGCATCTGGAAGTGCTGCGCACCGACACGCCGACTTTCGCCGCGCTGGTCGAATCGCGCCGTAATCGTTCAGATGCCTGGTACCTGCACAAGGCCGGCAAGATCGACCTGTGCAACGTGCCGTTGCCGGTGCGGGAAGTTCCGACTGCGGGTGACACTCGCAAATAACATTTGCTCGTCATCGCCGGGCCAAGCCTGGACCCAGTCAGAGCGTCTGCGCCTTGAACGTATCGCAATCGGCGATGTTGCCGGACCGGAATCCGGCCTTGAACCAGTGCACGCGCTGGGCGGAAGTGCCGTGGGTGAAGGAATCGGGTACCACCGTTCCCTGCGATTCCTTTTGCAGGGTGTCGTCGCCGATCTGGCTCGCGGCATTCAATGCGCTTTCGATATCGCCCGGCTGCAGCCATTGCAACTGCCGCTGCGACTGATTGGCCCACACGCCGGCGAAGCAGTCGGCCTGCAGTTCCAGCCGCACCGATAATCCGTTCGCACCCTGCATCGGCGCGCCGCGGTCGTGCGCCTGCTGTTCGGCATCCATGATGCCGAGCTGGTCCTGCACGTGATGGCCGACCTCGTGCGCGATGACGTAGGCGCGGGCGAAATCGCTGTCGGAATGGAAACGCGTGGCGAGCTCCTGGAAGAAGTCCAGATCGAGGTAGACACGCTGGTCGCCCGGACAGTAGAACGGCCCCACCGCTGCCGAAGCGCCACCGCACGCGGTGCTGACCTCGCCGCGGAACAGCACCAGTTTCGGATCCACGTACTGCTTGCCCATTCGCTGGAAGTAGGCGGTCCACACGTCCTCGGTGCTGCCGAGGATGTGCTTGACGAACTGCACCTGCGGATCGTTGCCGTCGGCCGGCTCGGTTTGCGCGGGCGTGTTCCCTGCCCCGCCGCCGCCCGCCAGCAGGCCGAAGATCAACCCGCGCGTCTGCGGAAAGATGATCGCGATCAGGATCGCGATGACGGTGCCGCCGAACCCCAGATGGATCGGTCCCAGCCCGAAGCCACCGCCTCCTCCGCCGGCGTCCTGTTCCACATTGCTGCTCGAACGGCTTCTGTTCCAGAGCATCGCTTGTTCCTTGGTTCCGTCGCGGCGCGCCTACTGTGCGCGCGCCTTGGACAGTCTGCAATCCGGAAGATAAACGCCGCCTGCAGCGGACGCATCTTGGGAGATCGGCTCGTGTAACCTGAAGGCAGGTGCGCAGGAAGCGTGACATGGGCGCCATCAGGAAGACATTGATCTGGGTCGCCGCGGTAGTGATCGCGTTGATCGTGATCGCGATCCTGTTCATCGCGCTGTTCAACTGGAACCGCGCGCGGCCGCTGATCAACGACAAGGTCAGCGCGGCGATCGGCCGGCCTTTCGCGATCAACGGCGACTTTTCCGTGCACTGGGCACGCAATCCCGACGCGGGCGGAATCTCGGCATGGGTGCCCTGGCCGCGATTCACCGCGCGTGACATAAGCGTGGCCAATCCGGACTGGGCGAAGAGGAAGCAGTTCGCCAGGCTCGAACAGATCCAGTTCAGCCTCTCGCCCCTGGCGCTGATCGGCCACACCGTCGACATCTCCACGTTGAAGCTCACCCAGCCGGACGTGGACATCGAGCGCGATGCCTCGGGCCGCGCCAACTGGCAGTTCGCCGTCGATCGGTCGCCGGGGAACTGGAAGCTGACCCTGGGCGACGTGGTGTTCGATCGCGGCCAGTTGCGCGTGGACGACGACGTCCTCGACCTCCACCTGGACATCGCGGTGGAGCCGCTCGGCAAACCGATTCCGTTCGGCCAATTGCTCGCAAGCCATGCGGCCGGCAATGCCCCGCCGCCGCGCACCGACCAGACCTATCACTTCGGCTGGATCGCGCACGGCACCTGGCGCGGCGCCATCGCGCGCGGCAGCGGCAGGATCGGCAGCGTGCTCGCGGTCCGGAACGCCACCATGCCGTTCCCGCTGGAAGCTGACCTGCGCTTGCGCGATCTGCACATCGCGCTGGAGGGCACGCTGACCGATCCCGCGCACCTGGCCGCGCTGAACCTGCACCTGAAGATGTCCGGCGCCAACATGGCGCATCTGTATCCATTGACCGGCGTGGTCCTGCCCGACACGCCGCCGTTCTCCACCGACGGCCACCTCACCGGCAACCTCCATCCCGGCCACAGCGTCTTCCACTACGAGGACTTCAACGGCAAGGTCGGGACGAGCGACCTGCACGGAACGGTGATGTTCACCACCGCGCCGCCGCGGCCGAAGCTCAGCGGCACGATCAGTTCCGGGCAGCTGCGGCTCTCCGATCTGGCGCCCCTGGTCGGTGCCGGCGGCGCGGGCAAGAGCGGCGTCTCCGTGCGGCAGCCGACGGACAAGGTGCTGCCCGTGGCGCCGTTCCTGCCCGACCTCTGGAAGGGAATGGATGCCGACGTGCATTTCACCGGGCGACACATCGTGCGCAAGGCGCAGCTGCCGATCAGCGACCTGTCCACGCACATCGTCATGGATGCTGGCGTGCTCACCCTCGATCCGCTGCGCTTCGGGGTGGCCGGTGGCGACTTCGATTCGAACATCCGCCTCGACGGCTCGGTGAATCCGATGAAGGGCCGGATGAGGATCTCGCTGCGCGGCGTGGAGCTGAAGAAGCTGTTTCCGACGGTGGCCCTGATGAAGACCAGCCTGGGCGAGATCGACGGCGACGCCGCGCTGGCGGGCACCGGCAACTCGGTCGCCGCGCTGATGGGTTCGTCCGACGGCGAGGTCAGGCTGCTGGTGGATGGCGGCGCGGTCAGCAAGCTGCTGCTCGAGGAGGCCGGCCTGAACATCGGCAACATCATCGTGACCAAGCTGTTCGGCGATCAGCCGGCAAAGATCAATTGCGTTGCGGCGGATTTCGATGCACGCGACGGCGTGTGGCGCTCGACGGTGTTCCTGTTCGACACCGACACCATGACCATCAACATAGACGGCAGCATCAATCTCGCCAGCGAGCGGCTCGATCTCACGCTGCACCCGCAGAGCAAGGGTGTACGCGTGCTGTCGCTGCGCTCGCCGCTCTACGTGCGGGGCACGCTCAAGCATCCGGACGCGGGCGTCGAGAAGGGACCGCTGCTCGCCCGCGCCACCGGCGCCGCGGTGCTCGGAACCATTGCCGCGCCGCTGACCGCTCTGGCGGCGCTGATCGCGCCCAGCCACGAGGACAACAACCACTGCGCGGCGCTGATCGCACAGATGCGCCAACCGCCCAGGGCGCCGCCGAAGAAATAAATTGCCGGTAATCGGAGTGGCATCCCACGCCCGCCGTCACGAGAACCCGGGTTTGTGCTTGCTATGCTTTCGCGATTCCGGCCTCCGATTACGTCCCATGACTCCCCACGCCAAGGCGCAATGGCAAATCCACTTCTGCGTGGTGCTGTGGGGCTTCACCGCAATCCTCGGCCGCGCGATCACGCTGCCGGCGACCTCGCTGGTGTGGTGGCGCATGTTGATGGTGACCGCCGCGCTCCTGCTCGCACCGCGCGTGTGGCGCGGATTGCGCACGCTCACGCCGAAGCTGGCCGCGATCTACGCCGGCATCGGCGTGGTGGTGGCGCTGCACTGGCTCACTTTCTACGGCGCGATCAAGCTCGCCAACGCATCGGTCGCGGCGACCTGCATCGCGCTGGCGCCGGTGTTCCTGGCGCTGGTGGAGCCCTGGATCGCGCGCCGGGCCTTCGACGTCCGCGAACTGCTGCTCGGGGTTGCGGTCGTCCCCGGCGTGGCGCTGGTGGTCGGCGGCGTGCCAGGATCGATGAGGCTCGGCATCGCGGTCGGCGTCGTGTCGGCGCTGTTCGTCGCCTGCTTCGGCGCGCTCAACAAGCGGATGGTGGAACACGCCGATCCGCTCACCGTGACCTGCGTGGAACTGGGTTCCGGCGCGCTGTTCCTGACGCTGATCACTCCGTGGCTGCCGCACAGCGGCGCCGCCTTCGTGTGGCCCAGCACGCATGACGCGATCCTGCTGCTGACGCTGGCGCTGGCGTGCACGCTGCTGCCGTTCGCATTGTCGTTGGTGGCGCTGCGGCACCTCAGCGCCTTCAACGCGCAGCTCGCGGTGAACCTCGAGCCGGTGTATGCGATCGTGCTGGCGATCCTGCTGCTTGGCGAACAGCGGCAACTGGACGGCTGGTTCTATCTGGGCGTGGTCGTGATCCTGGGCGCGGTGTTCGCGCATCCATTGCTTACCCGCCGACCGATGACGTCGCCGCAACCGGAAATCCTCGGCACTGCCGAGTCCAAGGCGCTGGATTGACCCGCATGAATCGCCGACCGCCCTCTTCCGGCCTGCACGAAGTTTCCGCCCTGCGGATGGAAGGCGCGCGGCGAGACGAGGCGCTGGATCGGGTCATCCAGGAGACGCCGGTGGCGATGCTTTACAACGGCATCTCCCACGCGGTGATGATGGCCACGCCCTGCGACCTGGAAGACTTCGCGCTGGGCTTTGCGCTGAGCGAGGGCGTGGTCGAGCGCGCAGGCGAGTTCGAACTGGTGGACTGCCTGCGCACCGCACACGGCATTTCCTTGCAGGCGCTTATCCCGCAGGCGCGGCTGGACGCGCTGGAGCAGCGCAAGCGCAACCTCGCCGGCCGCAGCGGCTGCGGACTGTGCGGCGTGGAATCCCTGCAGGAAGCGGTGCGGCCCGTGCGGCGCGTCGAATCCGGTGCGCGCTTCGAAACGGCGATGATCCATCGGGGCCTGCGTGAACTTGCCGAGCGGCAGCCGTTGAACCACGCCAGCGGCGGCGTGCACGCGGCCGGCTACGTTCACGCGGGAGGGATCGTGGTGCGCGAGGACGTCGGCCGCCACAACGCGCTCGACAAACTGATCGGCGCACTGGCGCGGGAAACGGACGCGCGCGCTTCCACGGCATGGCGCAACGGCGACGGGTTGCTCGCGATCACTTCGCGCGCGTCCTACGAGATCGTGCACAAGGCCGCGAGTGCGGGCATCGCGGTGATCGCGGCGATCTCCGCGCCGACCTCGCTGGCGATCGAGCTGGCCGAGCGCGCCGGCATCACCCTGATCGGCTTCGCCCGCGGCGAGGGCATGAACGTGTACACGCACCCGCAGCGGCTTCTGTAGGAGTGCCCCTGCGCGCGACGGGACGGGGTGCTTCCTTCGTAGCCAACGCCATCTTCATCCCGTCGCGCGCAGGCGCGCTCCCGCGCGTGACAGGCTCAGCTCCGCGCCGCCTTCTTCGCCTGCTTCTCGGCGCGCTTTTCCTTCAAGGTCTTTTCCGGCTTCTTCTTCGCTTCCTTTTTCTGCTTTTCCATGCCCTTGCTCATGGTGTGCTCCTCAAGGCGTGATCGGCGCAACTCGGCCGCGCACGCAACTTGCGACGGCGCGCGCCAAAAAGCAAGCCCTTGAACCCCTGAAGAAACGCAGCGAGCGATGGCGACGTGTCGTTTTGAATCAGGCGCAACGCCGGAGCGCAGGTCATGCGGAGGTTCAAGCCAGCCGCGCATCCATGCTGATGCGCGCCTTCAGAACTTTCGAAACCGGACAACCCTGCTCGGCCTGCCGGGCGATGCGCTGGAAGGTCGCGTCATCCGTGGCGGGGATGCGTGCGACCACCTGCAGGTGCGAGCTTGAAATCTCGAAGCCCTCGCCGGCCTTGTCCAGCGACACGGTGGAAGTGGTCTCGATGGATTCCGGCTTGAGCCCCTCGTTGCCCAACAGCAGCGACAGCGCCATCGAGAAACAGGCCGCGTGCGCTGCAGCGATCAGTTCCTCCGGATTGGTGCCGGAGCCACCCTCGAAGCGCGATCCCACCGAATAACCGGCGTCCTTCAACGCGCCGCTGGCAGTAGAGATCGAACCGCGGCCGTCCTTGAAGCCGCCCTTCCAGACCGCGGAACCTTTGCTTTGCATGGCGTGCTCCTGGCGACATCGCCAACCAAGCCCGTAGACTGCGGATTCCGCGGTCAATGCGCCGTGAGCGCAACAGCGCCCGCCAACGAGTCTCCCCATGCCCGACGTCGCTTCCCACGCCGACCACCCGATGCTGGTGATCATGGGCGTGTCCGGTTCCGGCAAGACCACGGTCGGGAGGGCGCTGGCCGCGCGGCTGGGATGGACCTACACGGAAGGCGACGACTTCCACCCGCAGGCGAACGTGGACAAGATGCGCACGGGCCAGCCGCTCGATGACGCCGATCGCCAGCCCTGGCTGTTCGCCATTGCAGACTGGATGGATGCGCAGGCAAGGGCGAACCGATCCGGCGTGATCGGCTGCTCCGCGCTGAAGCGCCGCTACCGCGACTTCCTGCGCGATGGCCGTGAGCAGGTGTGGTTCCTGTATCTGCGCGTGCCGCGCGAGGCGCTGCAGAAACGGGTCGAAACGCGCCACCACGAATACATGCCCGCTTCGCTGCTGGACAGCCAGCTCGCCACCCTGGAGGAGCCTTCGGCCGACGAACCGCACGCCATCGCCGTCGACGCGGGCGATCGAGTGGATGCAACGGTCGACGCGCTGGTGCACCATCTGGCAACCAGGCGCCTGATCGAGGAGAACCGCATGACTTCGCCCGCCGGCCACACCGTCGCCACGGTCATTCCCAGCCTGCGCTATCGCGACGCGCCCGCCGCGATCGAATGGCTGTGCAAGGCGTTCGGTTTCGAGAAGCACGCGGTGTACGCGGAAGACGATATCGTGCATCACGCGCAGCTCGCGTTCGGCAACGGCATGGTGATGCTGGGCTCGACGGACAACCGGAGCGCCTGGGGCAAACGCATGGTCCAGCCGGATGAAATCGGCGGCCGCCAGACGCAGGCCTGCTACGTGGTGGTGTCCGATTGCGCCGCGCATTACGCGCGCGCCAGGGCCGCGGGCGCGCAGATCGTGGATGAACTGGAAGCCAAGGATTACGGCGGCAGCGGTTATTCCTGCCGCGACCCCGAAGGCCACCTGTGGTCGTTCGGCGATTACGACCCCTGGGCGGATCACTCCGGATGAAGCCCTCCGATACGCCAATCGCCGACGAGCTCGCCGGCGCGCGCGCGCAAGACATCCGCGTCGGCATCGGCGGCTGGAACTTCGCGCCCTGGCGCGACAACTTCTATCCGAAGGGATTGCCGCAGCGGCGCGAGCTGGAATTCGCCAGCCGGCGCGTGACATCGATCGAGATCAACAGCACCTTCTACCGCGCGCAGAAGGCGTCCGTGTACGCCAAGTGGCGCGACGAAACGCCGCCCGGTTTCGTGTTCTCGCTGAAGGCGCCGCGGCAGGTCGCGGAGGTGCGCAAGCTCGCGGGTGCGGGCGCACTGGTGCGCGGGTTCGTGTTCGGCGGACTGGATGCGTTCGAGGACAAGCTGGGTCCCATCGTCTGGCAGTTCCCGCCGTCGCGCACGTTCGAGCACGACGACTTCGCGGCGTTCCTGGATCTCCTGCCGCGCGAAACGAACGGCCGCGCCTTGAGGCACGTACTGGAGGTGCGGAACCGGAGTTTCCTCTGCACCGAATACCTGGAGCTTGCGCGCACGCACTGCTTTCCGAGTGTGTTCACCGATTCCGACGAGTACCCGGGCTTCGCCGACCTGACCGGCGATTTCGTGTACGCACGGCTGATGCGCAGCCGCGCATCCGAACCCGACGGTTACTCGGCGAAGGATCTGGACGCGTGGGCCGAACGTGCGCGGTTGTGGGCGAACGGTAGCGAACCGGATGACCTGCCTCGCGTGGAGCCACGGGCCGGGACGAATTCGTCCAGTCCGCGCGACGTGTTCCTGTATTTCATCAGCAGTGCCAAGGCGCGCAATCCCGCCGCGGCGATGGCGCTGCTGCAAAGGCTGTACGCATGAAGCATTTTCTCGCCGCCCTGCTGGCCTCCTGCCTGCTCGCGGGCTGTGCTTCGGTTTCGGTGCACGGCAATGCATCGCTTGCCGAGCGCATCGATGCCTTCGTCGCGCAGCCGCGCTTCGCGCATGCGCACTTCGGGATCAGCGTGGTTTCGCTGGATACCGGCAGGACGCTCTACGCACACGATGCCGACAAGCTGTTCGTGCCGGCATCCAACGCGAAGTTGTATACGGCAGCGCTCGCGCTTTCGAACCTCGCCGACGCGCAAATCGGCACCACGCTGTATGCGGCGACCACCGCCCAAGCCGACGGCACCTCGAACGGTGATCTGGTCCTCTACGGCGGCGGCGATCCTTCGCTGGGTGATGCCAAGGTATCGCCGGATTGGGCCGATCGACTGGCGCAGGCCCTGGCCGACCAGGGCGTGCGCCGCGTGCACGGCGACCTGGTCGCGGACTCCACCTATTTCCAGGGTCCGCCTCTGGGCAGCGGCTGGGAAGCGGATGACCTGCAAGCCGGGTACGGCGCGCCTGCATCCGCGCTGAGCGTGCAGGAGAATGTCGCGCGCGTGCAGGTGACGCACGCGGACGATCGCTGCTGCGCGGTGGCCATCCAGCCGGACGATGCAGGACTGCGCGTGGTCAACCTGACGCGCGATGGAGATGACGGCCGCGACACGTTCGTTCTCTATCGCCCGCCCGGATCGGACATCCTGTACGCGAGCGGCAGCCTGCCGGCCGGCGTGCAGACGCGGACGTTCACGGTTTCGGTGCCGGATCCCGCGCTGTTCGCGGGCAATCTCCTGCGCGATGCGCTGGCACGGCACGGCATCGCGCTCGACGGCCAGGTGCGCGCGCTGTACTGGCCGCACGCGACCTGGGAAATGGTCCACGAGGCCGGGATGCATGCCATCGCCCAGGTGCCCGCGCCGCCACTGCCGGACCTCATCCGCCACATGCTGAAGGATTCCGACAATCTTTACGCGCAGGTCCTGCTGCAGCAGGTCGGTGTGCGCACCGCGTATACCCGGACCTGTGCGGATCGCGCCGAGCCGCCAATGACGAGCGAGGACTGGGGACTGTGCGCGATGCGCGCAATGCTCGCGCGCATCGGCATTCCCAACGACGATGCCACGTTCGAGGAAGGCAGCGGTTTGTCACGCAAGGACCTGGTCACGCCAGCCGCGACGACAAGGTTGCTTGCATGGGTCGCAAGGCAGCCGTTCGCGAATGTCTTCGAGACCGCGTTGCCGGTCGCCGGCGTGGACGGCACGCTGGAACATCGTTTCGTCGGTACGCCGGCGGCCAACGACCTGCGCGCCAAGACCGGCACGCTGACGCATGTGTATGCGCTGTCCGGCTACGTCACCGATGCCCGCGGCGAGCATCTTGCCTTCTCGCTGATGCTCGATCATTACCAGCGACCGGCCGATGCGCTCGGACGCAACATCCCGCCCTCGCCCACCGCGGACCTGGACGCGATCGCCACGATGATCGCCGGCGCTGTCCGCTGAGCCGTCACACAAGCGGATCGGGCAATGACGGTTTGGCGGCACGGCACATGCTGTTATGGTGTGCAGCTTTCCCGGCATTCGAGACGGCGATGACATCGCGCACCGGATCGAGCGTGAGACTGGCGACCGCGCGGCGCTGGCATGCCGGCCTGCAGCGCCTGCACGTGTTGCTGGGCGGGCGCTTCTGGTTCCCGCACGTGCCGCTGGCGATCCTGCTCGGCGTCGGCGGCATCGCATTGCTGGAGTGGGGCACCGGCGCGCACTGGCACCAACTCGCGCGCGAAATCGCGGCCGGCAACCTGCGCATCGCGCCACGCCTGCTGCCTCGGCTGCTGATCGGCGTCGGCATGCTGACCATGGCGCTGGGCTTGCTGCTGCGCTCGCGACTGGCCTGGAGCATGTCCCTGCTGCTGGCCGCGACAGCGGTGGTGAGCACCTTCTTCAACGGCGGCACGCACGAGGCGGTGTTGCTGGGCTATTTCGTGCTGCTGCTGGCGCTGTTGCTCACCGCATGGCGCCAGTTCGATCGTTCAAGCATCACCGGCAGCACGCTGTTCGCGCTGACCTCGGTGATCATGCTGCTGCTTTACGCGACCTTCGGCGCCTATTACCTCGGCGCGGAGTTCAAGCCGGCGGTCACCGACCTGGTCACGGCGTTGTACTGGGGCATGGTCACCATGAGCACGGTCGGCTATGGCGACATCACCCCGCAGACACCCGAAGCCAAGCTGTTCACGGTTTCGGTGATCGTTCTGGGCGTGGCGGTGTTCGCCACTTCGCTGACCGCGGTGATCGCGCCGATGGTCAGCCGCAGCCTGCAGCGGATCGTCAACCGCAAGGGAGCACGCATGAAACGCGAAAACCATTTCGTGGTGATCGGCAACACGCCGCTCGCCTTCAACACCTGGCGCGAACTGGGCCGGCGCGGCATGCCGGTGACGCGCGTGTTCCGCACCGCTCCCGATTCGCCGATCGAAGGCGATCTGGTCACTGGCGATCCGGGCAGCGTGGACGTGTTGCGCGAGGCCGGCGCGCAGCACGCGCAGGCCGTGCTGGCCATGCTGGATGACGATTCCGAAAATGCATTCGTGGTGCTGGCCGTGCGCGAACTCGGCGGCAGCGCCCGCACGATCGCCGCGGTGAACGACGCGCGCCACCTCGCGCGGGTGAAACTCACCCAGCCGGACGTGGTGATCGCGCCGCAGGTGCTCGGCGGCGAACTGACCGCGATGCTGCTCGCCGGCGAGCAGGTCACGCCCGACTTCGTGATGAACCGCGTGTTCCAGCAGGAGCACGCCGCCGCTCCCGGCGGCAAGACGCGATGAGGCACCGGCTGTAAGTGGTTCGTGCCGGAGACGGTCTGTTGGGGAAGTTCACCACCGATGATCGCCATGTCACGCCGTCCCTTCTGCTTCCGCCTTGCCGGTCTGATCGCGACGGCGGTTCTCGCCGCCTGCACACCCGCGCTGAGCGACGAGGCGCGCGCGGTGCCGCCGCCGAAGCTCGATGCTCCGCTCGCGCCGAAGCCCGGCACGCAAACGGCGGTGTTCGCCGGCGGCTGCTTCTGGGGCATGCAGTGGGTGTTCGAGCACGTGAAGGGCGTGACCAACGTGACCGCCGGCTACTCCGGCGGCGCGGCGGACACGGCGCACTACGAGCGCGTCAGCGAAGGCGATACCGGCCATGCCGAGTCGGTGCAGGTGACGTTCGATCCATCCAAGGTCAGTTACGGTGAGTTGCTGCGGGTGTACTTCTCGGTTGCGACCGATCCGACCGAGTTGAACCGGCAGGGCCCGGACAGCGGCGCGCAGTACCGCGGCGCGATCTTCTACACCGGCCCGCAGCAGCAAGGGATCGCGCGGGCCTACATCGCGCAGCTCTCGTCGGAGAAGATCTACGCGGCGCCGATCGTCACGCAGGTGGTGCCGTTCAAGGCGTTCTATCCGGCCGAGGACTACCACCAGGATTACGCGCGGCTCAATCCGGACGCGCCCTACATCGCGATCAACGATGCTCCCAAGGTGACGCGTTTAGCACAACTGCTGCCGGCCTTGTACCGTGCCCGGCCCATCGCGCATCGCGCTACCGCGTCCACCATCGGCGTGCAGGTTCTGTAGTCGGCAACTTGCCTTCGGGCGATACGGAACCGGCACTGCCAGGCAGGTCACGCCGGCCACTCTCGTTGCGCGTTTTTGTTCAGCGCCTCGCCAGCCGCAGGATGTTGAAGTAGGGATGCTTCGGTCTGCTGCGGATCTTTGCTCGTGTATATCCTGCGACTTTATTTTCGCGCACTCGGCCTGCTTGCGCCCGAGCGCGCGCTCGCGATCGTGCTTGCGCTGGGCAACCTGCTGATGGCAGGCGTGCTGTTCGTGGAACCGATGTTGTTCGGCCGCGTGGTGGATGCGCTGAGTTCGAACAATGGCCGCGCGGCGCTGCTTATCGGCGCGTGGGCGACGGCCGGTTTCGTCGGCGTGGTGATCGGCGTACTGGTTTCGCTGCACGCCGACCGCATGGCGCACCGCAGGCGCTGGGCGGCGATCCGCCGCTTCTTCGAACACGCCATCACCCTGCCCTTGTCGTTCCACAGCGTGAATCACACCGGCAAGCTGATGCGCGTGATGCACGCGGGCGCGGAGAGTCTGTTCGCGCTGTGGCTCGGCTTCTTCCGCGACCAGTTGACCACCGTGCTGTCGCTGCTGGTGCTGCTGCCGGTGGCCTTCACCATGAGCTGGCAGCTGGCGCTGCTGATGGTGGCGCTGCTGGTGTGCTTCGCCACCTTCAATGGCATCGCGATCCGCCGCACCCGCACGGCGCAGACCGCCGTGCAGCAGTTCTACCACGACATCTCCACCCGCGCCGATGACGTGCTCGGCAATGTCGCCGTGGTGCAGAGCTTCACCCGCACCCAGGAAGAAGCGCGCGGCCTGCGCGAGATGATGGCGCGCGCGCTGGCCGCGCAATATCCGGTGCTCAACGGCTGGGCCACGCTGTCGGTGTTCACCCGCGCGGCCAGCACCCTGACGGTAGTCGCGATCTTCGCGCTCGGCACCGCGCTCCACGTGCACGGCAAGATATCGGTCGGCGGCATCGTCAGCTTCGTCGGCTTTTCATTGATGCTGATCGGACGGCTGGAGCAATTCGCCAGCTTCATCTCCAACCTGTTCTTCCAGTCGCAGGCGCTGGACGATTTCTTCGAAGTGCTGGATACCGACCCGACCATCAAGGCGGAGCCGGATGCGCCGATGATGCCGCGGGTGCGCGGCGAGGTGTCATTCGAACACGTCAACTTCGGCTACAACAGCGGCCGGCCGGCGGTGCACGACCTGAGCTTCCAGGTCGCGCCGGGCATGAAGGTCGCGCTGGTCGGGCCGACCGGCGCAGGCAAGAGCACCGCGATGGGCCTGCTCTACCGCGCGCACGATCCGGAGAGCGGTCGCATCACGATCGATGGCTACGACATTCGCGAGGTGAACCTGGATTCTTTGCGCAAGAACATCGCGGTGGTGTTCCAGGAATCGGGCCTGCTCCATCGCTCGATCGAGGAAAACCTGAAGATCGGCAATCCGGAAGCGGATCCGGCCGCACTGGAAGCCGCCGCGCGCGCGGCCGAAGCGCACGAGTTCATCGCCGAGAAGCCGGAAGCCTACGCGACGCCGGTCTCCGAGCGCGGCAGCTCGCTCTCCGGCGGCGAGCGCCAGCGCCTCGCGATCGCGCGCGCGATGTTGAAGGACGCGCCGATCCTGATCCTGGACGAAGCGACCAGCGCGCTGGACAACTCCACCGAGCGCCGCATCCAGCGCGCCTTCGACGCGCTCTCGCGCGACCGCACCACCTTCATCATCGCGCACCGGCTTTCCACGGTGCGCAACGCCGACCTGATCCTGGTGCTGGACCACGGCCGGCTGGTCGAACGCGGCCGCTTCGACGAACTGGTCCGCCGCGGCGGATTGTTCGCTCGCCTCGCATCGCAAGGCGAGTTCACCAATGGCGGCGACATGCCGTTGGGGCGGGCGGCGTAGGGCGGGCATTGCCCGCCCTCTCGCGCAGCGGCGGACAGTGTCCGCCCTACTGAAGCATCGCCGTCAACTTGTCGAGCTGCGCGCGGTAGCCGTCCAGCACCTTGGCGGTGACCGCGGCGTATTTATTCGCCTCGTCCCAGCGCCGCGCTTCCAGCGCCTCGCGCACGCCGGGCACGGTCTTGACGCCGTAACCGGTCAGCAGGCCCGGCGCGTAGATCATGTGCTTGAACCACTCGCGTCCGGGCAGGCCGTCCGGATCGGTGAGCGAATGCTCCATGCTGGCCATCAACGTGTTGATCTTGCGCAACTGCTCGGCCGGGATCTGCAGGCCATTCGCCGCGCGCGCGTTGTAAGCAGCTTCATAGGCTTGCGCGCTCTGCTTCAACGCTTTTGAAGCCTGGTCCAGCGGCGCGAGATCGATGTTCGGAACATCGGAATCGCGCTCCGGCGGCGCCACCGGGCGGGTCGGATCGGAGTCCAGTTCGTAGGCGTGCATGGCGAGCAGCTTGTGCTGCGTCTCGGTCGCCTTGCGGGTGTCGTCCACCAGCTTGTGCAGCTCACCCACGTAGCGATCCAGGGTGTCGGAGAAATCGCCGAAACGCATCGGCACCACTTCCGCATCGGCCGTGCGCATCACGATGTGGCCGGCCACCTTCGCCAGCGCGATGCCGTATTCGAAATCCGGATCGCCGAAGCGGATGTAGTGGTCGAACGAGTCGTAGCGCGAGTGGTAGATGCCATCGTCGTCGTCCTCGCCGCCGAAGCCGAGGTTCAACGACGCTATGCCGAGGTGTTCCAGGAACGCGCTGTAGTCGGAGCCCGAGCCCAGCGCCTGGATCGGCACGTCGCCGCCCTTCTCCGCGATCTTGGCGAACTCCTTGATCTCCGGCCGCGCGTTCTTCCCGTTCCCCGCCACCATGATGCGCGCGCGCAAGCGCTCCAGCACGCTGACGTTCTTCTCCGGATCGTTCACGCCGGCCGCAACCTGGTTGACCAGGTGTTGCAGCGAGTGGCTGCCGCCGGCGTCGAGGTAACCGCGCGCGTTGGTATCGGAGTTGAGGTACAGCACCGCTTTCTGCTGCAGCTCCTTCGCATGCGTCTCGGCCCATTCGGTGGAACCGAGCAGGCCCGGCTCCTCGCCGTCCCAGCTTGCGTAGACGATCGTGCGCTTCGGCTTCCAGCCTTGCTGGTAGAGCGTGCCGAGCGCCTTGGCTTCGGCCAGTTCCGCGACCATGCCGGCCAGCGGATCCCAGGCGCCGAACACCCAGCCATCATGGTGGTTGCCGCGCACGATCCATTGCTCGGGCGCGGTCGAGCCCTTCAGCTTGGCGATCACGTCGTACACCGGCTTGCGCGTCCAGTCCGATTTGATCAGCAGGTGCACTTTGGCCGGGCCCGCACCGATGTGGTAGGTGATCGGCAGCGCGCCGCGCCAGTTGGCCGGCGCGACCTGGCCACCCAGCGCCTTCAGCAGCGGCGTGGCGTCGGCGTAGGAAATCGGCAACACCGGAATTTTCAGGATCGTCTTCGCGTCCTTGATTGCAAGATGCTTCGCGCCCGGCGTGGAACCATAACCCGGCGTGGTCGGATCGCCCGGATACAGCTGCATCTTGGCGACCGAGCCGCGCTGGACGCCGTCGGCCGGACGCCAGCCACCCTGCGGGTAAGTGTCGCCCTGGAAGTAGCCGTCATCGCGCGGATCGGAATAGATCAGGCAGCCGACCGCACCGTGCTCGTAGGCGAGTTCCGGCTTCAACCCGCGCCAGCCGCCGCCGTAGCGCACGATCACGATCTTGCCCTTCACGTCCACGCCGCGCCGCGCCAGTTCCTTGTAGTCGTCGGGCATGCCGTAATTGACGTAGACCAGCGGCGCGGTGACATCGCCGTCGGCGCCATACACGTTGTAAGGCGGCAGTGCGCCGGATTCATCGGAGGTGCGATCACCCGGCACCGGCGGCTCGTGCAGTTTGGCCGTATAGGTGTCCGGCGCCACCAGCTCGAGCTTCTCTTCCCTGGGCGTCGGATAGAGCACGTCGAAGGTTTCGATGTGCGCGTCCCAGCCCCACTTCTTGAACAGGCCCAGCATGAACTCGGCATTGGCCTTGTCGTGCGGCGAACCGACCTGGTTCGGTCCGGAGGACATCTGCTGCAGCCAGCCGCGCAGCTCGGCCGGGTTCAACTGCGCATCGAAGCGCTGTTCCAGGCTTTGCTCCTGCGTCGCGCCGCCGTCGGTGAAACCGAGCATCGAGCCCCGCCCGCTATCGCCCGCCGGCGTGGCGGCGCCCGCCGCAAGCGTTGCCAGTGCGCAGCCCAATGCCAGCGCCAGCCGCAGTTTGTTTGCCTTCATGCCAAGCCTCCCGTTTGCACGCGAATCCCGCATTGGGAACCCTGCATGTACGCAGGTCAAGTGTCGGCGGTCACGCGACGCATTCGTTTGCACGGAAACGGGAACGGTTTCGCCGCTGATGTCATCCATCAGGGGCGCCCCGGCACTCGGCAAGCCCCTTGCTTGGGCGTACATTGCGCTTCGGCGCGTTCGACCCGGGGGACGAAATGCGAAAGATTGTCCGGCTTCTTGCCTCGCTCGCGCCGCTCGCCGCGTTTGCGGCGAATGCCGCCGGCCTGGACGTGCGGATCGTGGACCAGCACGGCGCAGCCGTCGCCGACGCGGTGGTCACCGTGGTGCCGCGCGATGCCGCACCCGCCGCCGTGCCGGGCCACAAACCCGAGACCAAGATCATCGACCAGAAGAACCTGACGTTCGTGCCCTACATCGAGGTGTTCCGGCCGGGCGATTCGGTGGTGTTCCGCAACAGCGACAACACGCGCCACCACGTTTACTCGTTTTCGCCGGTCAAGGCCTTCGAATTCGTGCTGAAACCGGGTGAAAGTTCGGCGCCGCTGGCGCTGGACAAGAGCGGCGTGGTCGCGGTGGGATGCAACATCCACGACCGCATGATCGCGTATCTCTACATTTCGGACGCGCCCTGGATCGCGCACTCCGGCGCGGACGGCAAGGTGGGATTCGACGCGCTGCCCGCGGGCGCATACGAGGTTCGCGTGTGGCACCCGCGCCTGCGCCCGAACAAGCCGGACCTGGCGCAGACCGCCACCGTGCTCGGCAGCGCCGATCCGCAGACGCTCACCTTCACGCTGTCGCTGCTGCCCGATCCGCGCACGCAATTCGACCGCGAGCACACGAGCTACTAGCTCCATGAGCTTCCGCACCCGGCTCGCCCTGTTCTTCGTCGCCGCGCTGGTCGCGGTGCAGGCGCTGACCGCCGTGCTGGTCTATGAAGTCACGCGCCATGAATTGATCCGGGAAGGCCAACGCCAGCTCGGTGTTGCCGCGACGGCGTTCGCGCGACAGCTGGACGACATCTCCGATCGCGTGGCCGCCAGCGTCAAGGTGCTTTCGCTCGATTACGCGCTGCGCTCGGCGATCGCGCAGCACGACCAGGCGACGATGCAGTCTGCGCTCGCCAACCATGGCCGGCGCGTGGGCGCGACGCAGATGCTGCTGCTCGACGTGGATGGGCGCGTGGAAGTGGACACGCTCGGCGCATATCCCGCCGGCAGCGCCTTCCCGTATTCGGACCTCGTCGAACGCGCCTGGTCGCAACCTGCCGCAGCGGTGGTGGCCTGGCGCGGGCACGCGTACTGGATGGTGGTGGTGCCGGTATTCGCGCCAAACCTGGTCGGCGAAATCGGCGCGGCGATTCCCATTGACGACGCGCTGCTGGCACGCCTGCAGGCGCAATCCACCCTGCCGCGCAACATCGAACTGGTCGCGCGAAATACCGACGGAAGCTGGTCGCTGCTGGCGCACGGCAGCGACCAGGTCGCGCTCAGCTCCGATCTCGCTGCGCACCGCACTTCGCTGCCGGTGCAACCGGCTCTGCTGGAAGTGGGCGGCCGCGAATTCGTGGCGCAAGCGGTGTCGCTCAGCCGCGCGCAGGCCAGCGCGCCGGTCGCGGCGGTGCTCGGCTATTCGGTGGACGAGGCGCTGCGGCCGTATCGTTCGGTCGCATTCGCATGGGCGGCATTGCTCGCGCTGGGCCTTGTCGTCGGCCTGATCGGCGCATGGCTGATCGCACGCGGCGTGTCGCGACCGCTCGAGCAGCTCGCCGCTTCCGCGCGGCGCATCGAGGCGGGCGATTACGGCGCGCCACAGAAGATTGCGCGCAGGGACGAACTCGGCGCGTTGGCTTCCGCGTTCGCCGGCATGACCGAAGCGATCCGCGAACGCGAGGCGCGCATCCTCCATCAATCCGGCCATGACCCGGTGACCGACCTGCCGAATCGGCTCGCCGCCGATGCGCACATCCAGAACGCACTCGATCGCAACCCGCGGCAATCGGCTGCATTGCTGATGGTGGGCCTCGGCCGCGCGGCGGAAATCATCAAGACCATGGGGCACGCGGTTTCCGATCGCGCCATGCGCGACGTCGGCCGGCGCATCCGCGGACCGGGCGGCAACGGCTTCGTCGCACAGGTGACCGACACGCAGTTCGCGATCTTCCTTGCGCGCGGCGATCGGCAGGAAGCCATTGCCGCGGGATTCCGCGTCCTCGATGCACTGGCCGAACCGTACCGCGAAAGCGACCTCACGCTCGATCTCGCGCCGGCGGTCGGCATCGCGCTGGCACCCTTGCACGCGACCGGGGCCAACGGCCTGCTGCGGCGCGCGGAAATAGCGCTGCTGTCCGCATTGGGCAGCGAGGAGCCGATCGCGGTCTACGACCCCGCGACCGATCCGCACCGGCCGGAACGCCTGTCGCTGATGAGCGACCTGCGCACCGCGCTGGACAACGATCAACTGCAATTGCATTACCAGCCGAAGTTGGATCTGCGCAGCGATGCGGTCGACGGAGCGGAAGGACTCGTGCGCTGGCAACACCCGACGCTCGGCGCCGTGCCGCCGGACGCGTTCATCGCACTGGCGGAAGAGACCGGCAACATCCGCCGGCTGACACGCTGGGCGCTCGCAGCCGGCATCGCGCAGGCCAGGCGCTGGCATGCAGCCGGGCGCGCCATGCGCGTTTCGATCAATGTCTCCGCGCGCGACCTGGACGACGCCGAGCTGCCGCGTCGCGTGACGGAACTGCTCGCACTGCACGCGCTGCCGCCCGAATGCATCGCGCTGGAAATCACCGAGGGCGCGATCATGGGCAAGCCGGACGCGGCCATCGCCGTGCTGCGCCGGCTAGCCGATCAAGGCATCGATCTCGCCATCGACGATTTCGGCGTCGGGCAATCCTCGCTAGCGTACCTGCGCCGGCTTCCGGTGCGCGAGCTGAAGGTGGACAAGAGTTTCGTCCTGCACCTGCACGAATCGCGCGAAGACCAGGCGATCGTGCGCAGCATCGTCGAGCTGGCGCATCACCTCGGCTATCGCGTGACGGCCGAAGGCGTGGATCACGAAGCGACGCTCGCGTTCCTGCGCGAGATCGGTTGCGACCACGCGCAAGGCTGGTTGATCGCCAAGGCGCTCACGGCGGAGGCCTTCGATGCGTTCATCGCACGCGAACGCGAGGCCGTGCCGGGATGAAACGCCGCGCGCTCGCCCTCGCCATCCTTCTCGGTTGCGGCGGCAATGCGCACGCGCAGGATTTCGAGTTGCACGGCTTCCTCGATTTGCGTGCGGTCGCGCCCGCGCACGAAGCGAGCTGGGACGATGGCGGCCTCGGCAAGTCGCGCTACGGCAGCGGCGATGGCGGCGCGCGCATCGGCGGCGCGGTGATCGCCGCGAACTGGCAGGTCACGCCCGTGCTGGGCGCGGTGGCGGATCTCCAATATCAGCCCGACGAATCCCGGCATGTCGACGTACTCGACGCCTACCTGCGCCTGCGACCGGCCTCGACCACGCCGTGGCGCTGGTCGCTGAAACTCGGCGCATTCTTCGCGCCCATTTCGCTGGAGAACGAGGACATCGGCTGGACCAGCCCGTGGACGCTCACGCCCTCGGCGATCAACTCGTGGGTCGGCGAGGAGCTGCGCACGGCCGGCGGCGAGTTCAGCATCGAGCATCGCGGCGCGAACACCTTCCAGGCCGGCTTCGCCATGTTCGGCAGGAACGATCCGGCCGGCGAACTGCTGGCCACGCGCGGCTGGTCGCTGAGCGACCTCACCTCCGGCCTGCGTGCCAGCGTGCGCGAACCGGACGTGTATGCGCCGCTCGCGAACACCAGCGCACCGGTCGAGTATCGGCCCTTCGACGAGATCGACCACCGCCCCGGCTGGTATGCGGACGCGAGCTGGGAATCGCGCGCCTACGGCAAGCTGGCCGTGCTGTATTACGACAATCGCGCCGACCCGGAACGCTACGAGCATTACGACGATCGCCGCGTGTTCGCCTGGCACACGCGCTTCTGGAGCCTCGGCGCGCGTACTCGCGTGGGCGACATGACATTCATTGCGCAGGCGATGGACGGCGACACTGCCTTCGAACCGGTGCCTGAACTCTATCTCGACACGCACTTCCGTTCCGGCTTCCTGCTCGCCGGCTGGGAACGCGGCGCGTGGCGCCCGGCGCTGCGCGTGGATTTCTTCAGCCTGCGCCAGACACCGTCATCGCTGCCCGATCCGCTCAGCGAACACGGCAATGCAGTGACCGCCGCGCTGAACTGGCGCCCCAACGACCGCCTGCGCATCACCGGCGAATGGCTGCGGATCGACAGCACGCGCAACCAGCGCCTGTTGGAAGGGCTGGGAGCCCGCCAGATCGACCGGCAGGTGCAGCTCAGCGCGCGCGTGTATTTCTAACCGGTTGCCGCTTGCTGGTCAGCGGGGCAGCGGATTCGTAGGGCGGACATCGTCCGCCATGGCGGGCAATGCCCGCCCTACGGCTGAGCGCGTTTCGGCCGCACCAGCTTCAACTTGCTGCCGGCGGGTTGCTGCTTGGGGCGCAGCATGCGTTCGATCGCGGCCGCGGGCAGCGGATACGAATACAGATAACCCTGGCCTTCCACGCAACCCGCGCGCAGCAGGAATTCGTGTTGCGCCTCGGTTTCGATGCCTTCCGCGATCGGCGTCAGGCCGAGCGTCTTCGCCATCGCCAGCATCGCCTCGGTGATCGCCGCATCGTTCGCGCTCTCGGGCAGGCCGGTCACGAACGAACGGTCGATCTTCATGTACTCGACGGCCGGCAGCTTGAGGTAAGCCATCGAGGAATAACCGGTGCCGAAGTCGTCGATCGCCACCGCGATGCCGAGCGCGTGCAGCGCCTGCATGGTGCGCTCGGTGTCTTCGCCGAGTTTCAGCATCGCGCCTTCGGTGATCTCCAACAGGATGCGCTGCGGTGCCACGCCGTGCGATTGCAGCGTGTGGCGGATGCTCTCGACGAACGCGGCATGCCCGAACCAGCGCGCGGAGACGTTCAACGCCACGCGGATCTGCGGCATGCCCGATTCGTCCCACGCCGCGAGTTGCGCGCACACCGCGCGCATCACCCATTCGTCGATGCGATGGATCAGGCCCAGGCTTTCCGCGACCGGGATGAATTCGCCGGGCATCACCTCGCCGCGTTCCGGATGCTGCCAGCGCAACAGCGCCTCGGCGGCGACGATGCGGCCGCTGCTCATTTCCACGCTCGGCTGGTAGACCAGCCGGAACTCGTCGCGCTGCAGCGCCTGCCGCAATTCGGTCACCAGCAGCAGCCGCTTGCGCGTATCCGCGTGCATCATCGGCGCGTAGAAGCGCCAGGCATTGCGTTCCTCGCTCTTGGCGGCGTACATCGCCGCATCGGCGTTGGCGATGAGGGTGAGCGCATCGGCACCGTCCAGCGGGAAGCCGGCGATGCCGATGCTCGCGCTCAGCACGATTTCATAGCCGTCCACGTGGAACGGTTCGGACAAGGTCGCGAGCAGGCGGTTGGCGAGCGACGCCGCGTCTTCGCGCAGGATGAGGTGGCGGGCCAGCACGGTGAACTCGTCGCCGCCGATGCGGCCGGCGATGTCGCCCCTGGACAACTGCCGGGTGATGCGTTCGGCCACCTGCGCCAGCAGGCGGTCGCCGATGCCGTGGCTATAGCTGTCATTGACGAACTTGAACGCGTCGAGATCGATGAACAGCACCGCCGCGGCGCTGCGCTCGCGTCCCGCCGCCGCGATCGCTTCGGTGCAGCGGCGCTCGAATTCGGCGCGATTCACCAATCCCGTGAGCGGATCGTGCGTCGCGAGGTGTTCCAGCCGGCGGCGATCGGCCTTGGTGCTGGTGATGTCGCTGAACACCGCCACGTACTGCTGCACTTTCTGCGCGGCATCGCGTATCGCGCTGATGCTGAGCTTTTCCGGATAGTTGCTGCTGTCGGCGCGCAGGCTCACCACTTCGCCGGCCCAGGTATGACCGGTCGCGATCTCGTCCCAGATGGACTGCGGCAGCGGGCTGCCGTCCGGCATGCTGCGCGCATCGTCCAGCCGCAAGCCGGCGAGGCTCTCGGTGGTGAAGCCGGTGATCTGCGTCGCGGCGGCATTCACCGAGATCACGTGCCGCTGCGCGTCGGCGATGATCACGCCTTCGGCGATGCTGGCCAGCGCCTCGGAAGCGATGCGCCGCTCGCGCTCTCGCTCCACCCGTTCGGAAACGTCGCGCAGGATCGTCTGCCGCACGACCCGCTCGCCCCACACGGCCAGGCTGCTCTGCGTGTCCACCGGCTTCGGCAGGCCGAACTCGCCGCGCAATGCGCAGGCGGCGTGACCGTCGTTCGGCGCATCTTGCGCAATGAACAAATCCGCGTAGGCATCGCCGATCAATTCGCGCGGCTCGCGGCCGGTCCACGCGGACGCGGTGCGGTTGGCATCCAGCACGCGGCCGCTGCTCTCGTCCACCATCACGATCGCATCGGGCGCGCTGTCGAACAGCAACCGGTAGCGTTCCTCGCTGCCGCGGATGCGCGCCAGCGTGCGGCGGGCCATCAGCAGCCACAGGAAGATCGCCAGCGCCGCGGCGGAAACGACGCCGATGAACAGCACGCGGGCGATCCAGGTGGCGCCCTCGGCGATTTCCAGCGAGAACCGGTTGGCGCGCGGTTCGATGAAATCGTTCAATGTATGGATGCGCCTGCGCTGGCGGGCGATCTCCTCCTGCGTGATGGAGCCGCTCTTGCGCGCACGCTCCAGCTTGCCGGCGATGGTTCCGAGTTCGGCGATCTGGCCGTCCACCGAATGCCACATCCGCAGCGCCTCGCTGATGTACGGGGCGCCGGAAAAGTGCTCGAAGATGAAGATCATGCCGGGAATGGCGTCGGGCATGACGCTGCCGCGCGCGAACGCCGCGGCCACCTGTTTCCGGTCGAAATGCCCGGAAGCGATGGCGTCGCGGGCCCAGGCGTCCGAAAGTACGATTGCGTAGCTCCGCTTGAACTCGGCGAGGGCCGCCGGATCGCCTTCCACGGCGTACGCATCCAGCTCGATCACGGCCTGCTTCTGCGACTTGGACCAAATACTCTCGCCGTTGAGAAAACCGGCGAGAGTAACCTGGACCAGGAGCGTTCCCCAGGTCAGCGCCAGGATCAGCACCACCGTCGCCACCAGGCCCCAGGCCAGTGGCATCAGGCGCCGCGACAGGGGACGCTGCGGGCGGGAGGAGCTACGCATTTCGCTTTGTGAAACTCAGAGGCTGGTAAGGGTCATCCATGCACGTTGCGTACCATACTCCACCGCACTTTAAGATTTTTTTCAGGCCGCGGCGGCCTCGTAGGCATCCCCCGTCTCCAGCACCCGGCCGCCCGTGATGCAGCTTTCCATGCTGATGCACATGCTGGTGTAGCTGCGCTTGATGCATTCCGTGATGTGCGCCACGTCCGCGGCCGAGGGCGATGCGCCGAGCAGGGTGCAGACGATCTCCAGCGCTTCCCACGGATGGGTGTCGTCGTAGGCCGCGTGCAGTTGCAGCCAGCGCAGGCTGGACTTGCGCACCGGCTCGGGGAAGCTCTCGACGTAGGCCTGGTTTTCGTAGACGCGCTCGGACCAGTCGCCGGTCGCGCCTTCCACGGCGTAGTTGGTCGCCGCGATGCTGGCCGCCAGCGTGCCGCGGCTGCAGATTTCCTCGCACCAGCGTGCCAGCGTCTGGGTGCCGAACGGGGCGGAGCCGTGCAGCACCTGTTCGCGCGACACGCCGGCGCCTTCGGCCCAGTTCAACCAGTACTCGGCGTGGTTCTGTTCGACGCGGATGTTGCGCACGAGCCAGCGGCGCGCGAGGTTGTCGCCCTCGCTGCGCCCGAAGCGGGTCTTCAGCAGGCTCTGCGCCATGTAGGCCGGGAACCGCTCGATCACCGGCCAGATGCCGGTCATGAAATGCGCGGTCGAATCGTTGTCGAGCGAACCACCGCCCATCATGTCCCAGAGTTCGTGATCGACCACCTTGGCCTTCACGCGGTCGCACTCCGCGACCATGTCCTGCGTCCACTGCGGATAGCTGCTCAGTTCGGTCAACGGGCCGGCAAGTTCGAAACGGGTGTTCATGGGATGCTCTCCTGTAGCTGTTCTTGAATGCGCGGACGGGAATGTCCGCCTGGATGGCGCGATCGGGACGATCGCGACGTGGTTTGCTGCGAACGATCGGCACGTGGCACATGCCAGCCCGTTCCGGCACCGCAGCGATGCCGGAAATCTTGTGTTTGAAAGGAATGCTCGACACCGCGCATGCGCCCCATGTGGCCGCGCGTCGCCGTCGCAGCGGCGCGTGGTAAGCGGAAGGTGTTCTGGCAACCCAACCGTACGCCCATGTACGGGGGCCGGCAAGCCGTCGCGCCGTATGCCCGTCCGTTCATGCCACGGGCGTAGACTCGAAAGCCTGACGAGCAACACGGAGGTCGCTCACGATGAAGAACTGGCGCTACATTCCGATGGTGGCCGCCGCCGTTCCGCTGGCGCTGGCCGTGTCCACCGCCGTCCATGCGCAATCCGCCGACGGCTACATCAACGACGACACGCCGCTGTACGCGGGACCCGCGCCCGAATATCCCCAGATCGAAGGTCTGCCCTACGGCACCTACGTTTCCGTGCAGGGCTGCACGGACGGTTGGGAATGGTGCAATGTGGTCTCGGACCAGGGCGACTGGGGCTGGGTTCCCGGCGACTACATCGATTACATCTACGAAGGCCAACCGGTGGTGGTGACCGAGTACGGTCCGCGCATCGGCATTCCGATTGTCAGCTTCTCGATCGTCACCTACTGGGACCAGCACTATCGCGACCGGCCGTTCTACCGCGAACGCGACAGCTGGTTCCATCGCGACATCCCGTCGCGCGCACCGCCTGCGCCGCACCATGCGGCCGATCGCAAACCACCACCGCCGCCACCCGGCGGCTGGCACCACGGCGGGCATGCCGCGGCAATGACGCATCACGCCAGTGGCGCGCCCACGCATCAAGAGAACGCGCCCGCTCCACGGCAATACGAAAACGCGCAGCCGACGCATCAAGAGAGCCCGCCCAATCCGCCGCGCGCGCCGGTGAACGAATCGCAGCCTCCGCGCGGCGATCATCACGCCAACGTTCCGACTCCGCAGCCGATGCGGGAGCCGCCACACGCGGGGAACATGCCGCAACCGCCGCACAACGGCCAGATGCCACCGCCACATCCGAATCCCGTGCGACACGGCCCGCCGCCGCATCCGGCTTCGAGTTCCGGCGATCACGGGCACGACGTCCATGCGCGCAAGCAGGACCAGAAGGACGACAACAACGACAACGGCCATTGAAGCGTCGTCCCGGGGCGCACCCTTCGTGCGCCTCGAAGCAGCGGGCTTCGCGAACCCTCGCGAAGCCCGCTGCCTTTGATCTGCCGCATCGGCTGGATCGGCGCCGCGATTCGCGCCCGCGGTTTTCGCGTGATATACGATGCCGATCACCTGCAACGGGGAGATCGCGCGATGTCCACTTCTCATTCGACCCTTCGCCCGCGCGCGACTGGCTCCCGCATTCCTTCGCTTGCGGCGACCGCGCTGCTGACCGCGTTATCGCTGAGCGGCGTCGCGCAGGCCGAGACGCAGCACACGCGCCTGCAACGCGAGGCGCAGAACGTGACGATCGTCCGCGACGACTGGGGCATCGCGCACGTTCACGGCCACACCGATGCCGACGCGGTGTTCGGGATGATCTATGCGCAATGCGAGGACGACTTCAATCGCGTCGAGATGAACTACCTCACCGCGCTCGGCTGGACCGCGCAGGCCGAAGGCGAGAAGGCGATCTGGAACGACCTGCGCTACCAGCTTTTCATCGATCCGGCGGTGTTGAAGATCGACTACGCGAAGAGTCCGGATTGGTTGAAGAAGCTGATGAACGCCTGGGCGGATGGCATGAACTGGTATCTCGCCACGCATCCGGACGTGCACCCGAAGGTCATCAACCGTTACGAACCCTGGATGGCATTGAGCTTCACCGAGGGCAGCATCGGCGGCGACATCGAGCGCGTGGATCTGTCGGCCCTCGCGAAGTTCTACGGCGCCGATGCGGCGACCACCGTCGCGCTCGCGCAACGCACGCCTCCGACCTGGGTGGATCCAACCGGCTCCAACGGCATCGCGATCGCGCCGAAACTCACCGCCGACGGCCACGCGCTGCTCCTGATCAATCCGCACGTCACCTTCAACTTCCGCAGCGAATCGCAAGTGTCGAGCGACGAAGGGCTGGACGCCTACGGCGCGTCGACATGGGGCCAGTTCTTCGTCTACCAGGGCTTCAACCAGCACATCGGCTGGATGCACACCTCGACCGGCGTGGATGCGGTCGATCAGTTCGCCGAGACCATCCGCAAGCACGGCAACGGTTACGAATACCGCTTCGGCAATCAGTGGCTGCCGGTGAAGACGCGCGAGATCACGATCCGCTATCGCGCCGACGACGGCACCATCAAGACGCGCAGCTTCACCGCGTTCTTCACCCGTCACGGCCCGATCGTCGCGGTGCAAAACGGCAAGTGGATCGCCGAGGCGCTGATGAACCGGCCGATCGCCGCGCTGGAGCAAAGCTTCCTGCGCACCAGGGCGAGCGATCTTGCCAGCTACATGAAAGTGGCCGAACTCAAGGCCAACTCGTCCAACAACACGCTGTTCGCCGACGACAAGGGCGAGATCGCGTTCCTGGCGCCGCAGTTCATCCCGAAGCGCGACAACGCGTTCGATTACCTGAAGCCCGTGGATGGCAGCAATCCCGCCACCGCGTGGCAGGGCGTGACGCCGCTCAAGGACATGCCCAACGTGATCAACCCGCCCACCGGCTGGGTATTCAACACCAACGACTGGCCCTACTCCGCTGCCGGCAAGGACAGCCCGAAGCGCGCCGATTATCCGCAATACATGGATTCGTTCGGCGAGAACGCGCGCGGCAAGCACGCCACGCAAATGCTCACAGGCGCCGATGATTTCACCAAGGCCAAGCTGATCACCGACGACTTCGATTCGTATCTTCCCGCCTTCGCGCGATTGATCCCGATCCTGGTCAAGGACTACGACGCCCTGCCCGCGAGCGACCCGTTGAAAGCGAAACTCGCCGGCCCGATCGCGGTGCTGCGCACCTGGGACGATCGCTGGGGCATCGCCTCGATCCCGACCACGCTCGCGGTGTCCTGGGGCGACACGATGTGGAACGAAGTCTCGTCCAAGGCGATAGCCAGCGGCCTCGATGTGCACGAAACCGACCAGCGCGAGATCGACTACATCGCCGAAAAGGCCGATTCGAAAACGCGCCTTGCCGCGCTTGAGCAAGTCGTGGACCGCCTGCAAAAGGACTTCGGCTATTGGGGCGTACCGTGGGGCGCGATCAACCGCTACCAGCGGCTGGACGATTCCATCCATCCGCACTTCGAGGATGGCAAGCCGAGCATCGCCGTGCCGTTCACCTCGTCGCGCTGGGGTTCGCTGGCCGCATCCAACACGCACCTGTGGCCCGACACCGAAAAATATTACGGACGCAGCGGCAACAGCTTTGTCGCCGTGATCGAATTCGGTCCTGAGGTGAGCGCACGCGCGATCCACGTGGGCGGCCAGAGCGGCGACCCGCGGTCACCGCACTTCACCGATCAGGAACACCGTTGGGCCAGCGGCGACCTGCGCACCGTGTACTTCTGGCCGGAGCAGTTGAAAGGACACACCGAGAAGACCTATCACCCGGGCGGCTGATCGCCACCGCCAAATTTCGGACCGTCATTCCGGACGCCGCGCAGCGGCGATCCGGAATCTGCTCTGCGTGATGCGAGCCAGCCGCGCCGTCGCGCGGTTAACTGTCCCGCACTCGCTACGGCTTTGCGTACGCCAGCTCCGATTCGCTCCCGCGAAACATGCGGTAGCTCGTCAATCCGCCGTACACGGCGAAAAAAGTGTGGAGCAGCATCAGCCACCACAGGCTGTGCGTGGCCGCAAAGGCGATGGTGAAAGCGAACGCCGAAACAATGCTGCCAATGAATTGTCCACGGCTCCTGTATCCGTGCGCCAGTCCATAAGCCAGCGCCGCCACGCAAACTGACACGACCGTGCCGACGTGCGGAGCGAGAAACCAAAGCAGGAATCCGCGGTAGAGCACCTCCCAACCTGCGCCGACCAGCAGCGAGAGGATCAGGAATCTCCGCAGCTCTCCCGCCGTGCGCGGGAGCAATTCATTGCCCTCCAGCTTCGCTCTCTGCGCGGCGCGCTTTTCTTCGGACAGCCGCCGCTCCGAGAATTGCGCGATCACGAGCATCGTCACGATCAGCAGGATGGAAACGACCAGCCCGATCTCTCCGCGCGCGGAAAGCGGAAAATCGAAGCCGAGACCACTCCAAGGCCGTCCCGACCACCACCAGTCCCCGCCGATGACCAGCAGCAGTATCGCAATGAGCCCGCTGGTGCGCGCATAACGTGCGGCGCGGTTGGTCTGCAAGGGAGCCGGCTGGCGCAAACTCTTCCATATTGCCCGCGCTGGCAGAACAAGAACGAGGTATGCCGCAAGCGCAAGCTCGACCATCGGAGAGTCCTGGAGAAAAGGGGACCGGGCAAATCATGACAGGGCGGCAACCTGGTGTCAGGCGCATTCACCACGCCCGATCGTATTGCTCCGGCACGCGGATGGTTTCGCCGAGTTCCTTCGCCGCGCGGCGCGGGAAATACGGATCGCGCAGGAATTCGCGGGCCATCTCGATCACGTCGGCATCGCCGCGCTGCAGGATCTCTTCGGCCTGCTTCGGCTCGGTAATCATGCCGACTGTTGAAGTCGCGATTCCGGCTTCGCGGCGGATGCGCGCGGCGAACGGCACCTGGTAGCCGGGGCCTGTCGGGATCTTTGCATGTGGCACCGTGCCGCCGGACGAGCAGTCGATCACGTCGACGCCGTCGGCGCGCAACATGCGCGCGAGCCGCACGCACTCGTCGATATCCCAGCCACCTTCGGCCCAATCGGTCGCGGACAGGCGCACCCACAGCGGCATCGGCGCGGGCCAGCTCTCGCGCACGGCCGCGATCACTTTACGCAGCAGGCGCGCGCGGTTTTCCAGCGAGCCGCCATATCGGTCGGTGCGCGTGTTCGACAACGGCGACAGGAACTGGTGGATCAGGTAGCCGTGCGCGCCGTGGATCTCGATCACCTCGAAACGCGCCTCGCGTGCGCGTTGCGCGGCAGCGCGAAAATCGGCAACGACCTTTTTGATGCCATCCGCATCCAGCGCGATCGGCACCGGATAACCCTCGTCGAATGGAAGCGCGCTCGGCGCGACCGGCGTCCAGCCGCCGTGCTCCGCATCCAGCGGACCGCCGCCGCGCCACGGTGCATCGGTGCTGGCCTTGCGGCCGGCGTGCGCGAGCTGGATGCCGGCGGCAGCGCCCTGCCCTCGGATGAAACTCACGATGCGCGACCACGCGGCGACTTGTTCGTCGTTCCAGATGCCGGTGTCCTCCGGCGAGATGCGCCCTTCCGGCGAAATCGCAGTCGCCTCGGTGAACACCAGCGCGGCGCCGCCGACTGCGCGGCTACCGAGATGCACCAGGTGCCAGTCGGTCGGCACGCCGCCGGGCGAGGAGTACTGGCACATCGGCGATACCACGATGCGATTGCGCAGCTTCAACGTGCCCAGCGTGATCGGTTCCAGCAGCATCGATTGTCCTTGGTGCAAGGCAAGCCAGGTAAATGAGGATGACACGCGCAAACTCAACGACGCGCGATGATGTCGCGCAGATCGGCGAGCGCGGCGCTCACGCGCGCTTCAACGCCCAGAACGGGATATCGCGGCGCAGGCGATAGCCGATGCGCTCGTAGAGTGACTTCGCGTGCGGATTTTCGTAGGAGACGTGCAGGAACGGCGTGCGTCCGCGCGCCAGCGTGTCGTTGGTGAGGAACGCGGTCAGGCGCCGCGCATAGCCGCGGCTGGTGAAATCCGGATGCGTGCAGATCGCGCTCATCTCGGTGTGCGTGCCGGTGCCGAGCCGCTCGCCGATCATCGCGGCCAGTCGTCCGTCGACGTACACGCCGAAGTACCGGCCCAGCTCCATCGTGCGCGGACGGAAATAATGCGGATACACCAGCGCGACCAGCGCCAGCACGTCGGCGCGATGGCTTGCATCCAGCGCGATGATCTCGGGACCGTCGGGAACGTCCAGCGGTTCGTCGCGGATCATCTGCGCGAGCGGACGGAAGGTTTCGAGTTGCCACGCATCGGACAGTTTCGGCAGCACACCGAGCAGCAGCACGGTTTCATCCGGCGCAAGCAGCGGCGCGATCGCCTGGTCCGCATCAACTCCTGGGCCGGCAACACCGAGGAATGGCGCGAACTGCGGCGGGTAGCGCGCGGCGTCTTCCGACCCGATCGCCAGCTTGCGATGGATGCTGCGCAGCGAAGACCAGAACGGGTTGTCGAGTGCCGAATCGTCCATGCCCTCATCTTAACGGCGCGCTAGACTCCGCCGAACTCCCATTCGCCCCTGCGGCAAACACCATGAGCAAAGGCACTCACGATTACACGCCGGACGCGCGCAACGCGCAAATCAAGATCAACATCAACGGCGAGCTGTTCGCGCGCGACGAGGCGAAGGTGTCGGTGTTCGATGCCGGCTACGTGCTCGGCGACGGCGTGTGGGAAGGCCTGCGCCTGCACGAGGGCGGGCTGCCCTTCCTCGATCAGCACCTGCATCGCCTCTACGAAGGCGCGCGCGCGATTGATCTGGATATCGGGCTGACGCGCGAGCAACTGACGCAGCGGATCATCGAGACCCTGCGCGCCAACGGCATGCGCGACCACGTGCACATCCGCCTGATGGTGACGCGTGGCATCAAGGCTACGCCGCACCAGGATCCGCGCTTCGTCATCGGCGGCGCCACCATCGTGATCATCCCCGAATACAAGCAGCCGCTGCCGGAAACCGTCGAGCGCGGCATCCGCCTGTTCACCGTGCACGTGCGGCGCGGCGCGCCCGACGTGCAGGATCCCAAGCTCAACAGCCATTCCAAGCTGAACTGCATCCTCGCCTGCATCCAGGCGCAGAAAGCCGGCTACGACGAAGCGCTGATGCTCGATCCGCACGGTTTCGTCAGCACCTGCAACTCCACGCATTTCTTCATCGTGCGCAAGGGCGAGGTGTGGACGTCCACCGGCAAGTACTGCCTCGGCGGCATCACGCGCGCGAACGTCATCCGCCTCTGCCGCGACAACGGCATCCCGGTGTTCGAGAAGGATTTCAGCCTGACCGACGTGTACGGTGCGGAGGAAGCCTGCGTCACCGGCACCTTCGCGGGGCTCACGCCAGTGCACGAAATAGACGGCCGCACGATGGGCAACGGCAAGCGCGGACCGATGGTCGAACGCCTGCAGAGGCTCTACATGCAACTGGTGAAGGACGACAGCGCGAAAGGTCCGCGCGTATGAGCGGCGGCTTGCGCATCGCGATGTGGTCCGGGCCGCGCAACATCTCCACCGCGATGATGCGCGCCTGGGAAAATCGCGAGGACACGGCGGTCGTGGACGAGCCGTTCTATGCGCACTACTTGCAGGTCACCGGCGTCAACCATCCCGGCCGCGAGGACGTGCTGAAGTCACAGAGCACCGACGCGGCGGAAGTCGCGGCGATGCTGACCGGTCCGATTCCGGATGGCAAGGCGATCTGGTACCAGAAGCACATGACCCAGCACATGCTGCCGGACATGCCGCTGGGCTGGCTCGATCAAGTCACCAATTGCTTTCTGATCCGCGATCCGGAACAGGTGGTCGCCTCGTTCACCATCCAGCGTCCCGATGCCGCGGCGTGGGAACTGGGTTTCGAACAGCAGGCGCGCTTGTTCGATCACGTCTGCGACAAACTCGGCCACGCACCGCCGGTGATTGATGCTGCCGACGTGTTGAAAGACCCGCGCAGCACTCTGGGCGCACTATGCGCGCAGCTCGGCATTCCGTTTACCGATGGCATGCTGCACTGGCCGCCCGGCCCACGCGCCTCCGACGGCGTGTGGGCGCCGCACTGGTACGCCGCGGTGGAGCGCTCGACGTGCTTTGCGCCGTACCGTGAGCGGGAACCCAAGCTCAGCGACTTTCAGTGGGAACTTGCGGATCAATGCCGGCCGCATTACGAACGCCTCGCAAAGCATCGACTGCAGATCGAGCCCGCATAGCTCGGCGACCATCGCAGATGGGGTGAGCGCTTTGTGCGAACCCCGACAGCGTAGGGCGGGAGAAGCGTAGCGGATCCCGCCGATCGAGCCAGAAGGCGGGTTGTCACCCGCCCTACGCAATCTCCACTTCCCCCTCGATCTCCACCGGAATGCCGAACGGCAGTTCAGCCATGCCGACCGCGCTGCGCGCGTGTGCGCCGGCTTCGTCCCCCCATAGTTGCAGGACCAAGTCCGAGCATCCGTTGATCACCGCCGGTTGGCGGATGAAACCCGGTGCGGAGTTGACCATGCCGAACACGCGCACCCATTGCGTGATGCGATCCAGATCACCCAAGGCACGTTGCAGGCTGCCAAGCATGGACAGCGCGGTCAGCCGCGCGGCGGCATAGCCCTGCTCCACCGTCAGTTCGCGCCCCACTTTCCCGAACGGCGGCGCCATCGAGCCATCTTCTGCTTGCGGTCCGTGGCCGGAGATCAACGCGCGGTTGCCGACCACGTGCACGAAGCGGAACGGTAGCACCACACCGGGCGGCGGCTTCACTTCCGGCGGCAACGCCAGTCCGAGTTGCGCGAGTCGCGCCTCGATTTTCGCCAATCCACACCTCCAAGCCGAACGCGTAGGGCGGGTCTTGACCCGCCTCGAACACTCTCGAATATCGGCGGGTTAAAACCCGCCCTACACAACCTGTCAGAGCAATGCTTCGAGCATCTGCAGGATGCCCCAGATGCTCGCGATGTAGATCGCGGTGCGCAGGTACGGGATGCCGATGATGTAAACCGGCAGGTACGCAACGCGCGCCCAGAAATAGATCATCGCGGCGATCGCGGTTTGCGCGCTGTTCTTGTGCGCCAGCACCACGGCGAGCGTGGCGGCGGCGAAGAATGCGAACGTCTCGAGAAAATTCCTGCTGGCGCGATCCGCACGCGCCGCATGCTTGTTCAACGGTTCCGGTTGGCCATCCCGATTGCCCGCATTCCACAACAACCCGCGCTGCCAGGTCGCGAGCCCGACCGCGACGAACACATAGACGAAGCCGAGCACTACCGACCATCCCAGCCACCACAGCTCGATCGACGTTGCGCATCTCTCCAGGTTGTCCGCGCGCGAAGCATGCGCGCACGCGGGCAAAGAGAAAAGATGGGCGGCACACTGCGAACCACCGCTAACCCACTGGACGCCGGCAAACAGCTGCCATCCATGGCCAAGAAGCTCCGTCGCCGGCATGACGAGCTCAAGCAAAGCCGCGCGCGTTTGCGCTCACAGGGTGGCGACGATCCTCCCCACTTCCGCCAGCACGGCCTTGCGCGCGGCCACGTCGGTCGTGTGCGTCATGTAATACGCGGTGACCAGCAGCGGCTTGCGCCCGGGCGGCCAGACGATCGCGATGTCGTTGTTCGCGCCGGTCTTGTCATCGTCCCACTGCCCGGTCTTGTCGCCGACGCGCCAGCCGACCGGCAATCCCGCGCGCAACGACTGCAAGCCGGTCTGGCAATCCAGCATCCAGTTGGTCAGCCGCCCGCGCGATGCCTGCGACAGCGCGCCTTCCAGCAATACCTTCTGCATGTCGCCGAGCATCGCGTTGGGCGTGGTGGTATCGACGGGATTGAGTTCGGGCTCCATGCGATCCAGCAACGTGATGCGATCGCCCAGCGTGCGCGCGTAGTGCGTGAAGCCGGCCGGACCGCCGATGCTTTGCAGCAGGAGGTTCGCCGCGGTGTTGTCGCTCAGCGTGACCGCCGCCTCGCACAGTTGCGCGATCGTCATGCCGGGCGGCCCGACGTGCTGCTTCGCAGTCGGCGCGTAGTCCAGCAACGCGTCCCTGCCGAACACGATCCGCCGATCCAGCTTTTCGGTGCCGCTGTCCACCTTCCTCAGCACCGCGGCGACGAGCAGCATCTTGAAGGTGCTGCACATCAGGAAGCGTTCGTCGCCGCGCCACGCCACGCGCGTGCCGCCGCCGGTGTCGAGGATGGCGACGCCAAGGCGCCCGCCGTGGCGATGTTCCAGCGCAGCCAGCCGCGCCGCGGCACCACGCGCCTGCGCGGCCAGCAACCGCGGCGAAGCGGCCAGCGCGATCGCGCCGAATGCGGCGCCCTTCAACCACTCGCGACGGTTCATCGGAACTCCTTGTGGAATGATGCGGGCGCAATCTGCCGCATCGCCGTGCCCGTTTGCGGCGGCGATTGTGGCCGGATGCGGGCGAATCGTAATCGCGGGATGACTTCGGCGGTCAACGGAGCCGGGGCGGCGCATACCTTGCGGTTGCGCCTGCCGTCCCCATCTTCCCCCGATCGCGCAAGCACTGGAGCCGCCATGCCGGACTATCGCAAGACGCCGGAAGCCCTCGCCAGGCTCACCCCGCTGCAATACCAGGTCACCCAGGAGGCCGCGACCGAACGGCCGTTCGACAACGAGTTCAACGCGCACGCGCAGCCCGGCCTGTACGTGGACATCGTGTCCGGCGAGCCGCTGTTCACTTCGATGGACAAGTTCGAAAGCGGTTGCGGCTGGCCGAGTTTCAGCCAGCCGGTCGAATCGGCGAACGTCATCGAGAAGCGCGACACCAGCCACGGCATGATCCGCACCGAAGTGCGTTCCGCGCACGGCGACAGCCATCTCGGCCACGTGTTCGACGACGGTCCGCGCGATCGCGGCGGGTTGCGCTACTGCATCAACTCCGCATCGCTGCGCTTCGTGCCGCTCGCCGATCTGGAAAAGGAAGGCTACGGCGAGTACCGTAAATTGTTCGAGCGCGCCTGATACCGTGCAGCGCGACCACGGCAAAGACACTGGATTCCGGATCACGCCCGCTACGCGGGCTTGTCCGGAATGACGATGAACATCCTGGAGGAATCGCAACATGACAACGCAACGCGCCCTGCTCGCCGGCGGCTGCTTCTGGGGCATGCAGGACCTGATCCGCAAGCAGCCGGGCGTGATCTCCACGCGCGTGGGCTATTCCGGCGGCGACGTGCCGAACGCAACCTATCGCAACCACGGCACGCACGCGGAATCCATCGAGATCATCTTCGATCCGGCGAAGACCAGCTATCGCAAGCTGCTGGAATTCTTCTTCCAGATCCACGACCCGACCACGCGCAACCGCCAGGGCAATGATCTTGGCACGAGCTATCGCTCGGCGATCTTCTACATGGACGACGAGCAGAAGCGCATCGCCGAAGACACGATCGCCGACGTGGATGCTTCCGGCCTGTGGCCGGGCAAGGTGGTGACCGAAGTGACGCCTGCCGGGGATTTCTGGGAAGCCGAACCCGAGCACCAGGATTACTTGGAGCGCATTCCGGATGGCTATACCTGCCACTTCGCGCGGCCCGACTGGGTGCTGCCGAAACGGGAACGGGCAGCCGGTTGAGAAACGCGTAGGGTGGGCATTGCCCGCCGAATTGATAACGGCGGACGATGTCCGCCCTGCAGGAGATCGCGAATGACCACCACACCCGCCTACGCCGCACAATCCGCCGACAAGCCGCTCGCACGCTTCAGCATCGAGCGCCGCGCGCCCGTCGCGCACGACGTGCAGATCGAAATCCTCTATTGCGGCGTGTGCCACTCCGACCTGCACACCGCGCGCAACGAATGGCACAACACGCAATATCCGTCCGTGCCCGGCCACGAAATCGTCGGCACCGTCACCGCGGTCGGCAATGAAGTGAAGGGCTTCAAGGCCGGCGACACCGTCGGCGTCGGCTGCATGGTCGACAGTTGCGGCCATTGCCGTCCATGCCGCGAAGGCGAAGAGAATTATTGCGAGAACGGTTTCACCGCCACCTACAACGGACCGATGTTCGGCGGCGAGAACACCTACGGCGGCTATTCCACGCAGATCGTCGTGGACGAGAAATTCGTGCTGCATATCCGCCACACGCGCGATCTCGCCGCGGTCGCGCCGCTGCTGTGCGCAGGCATCACCACCTATTCGCCGCTGAAGCACTGGGACGCCGGCCCCGGCAGGAAGGTCGGCATCGTCGGACTGGGCGGCCTCGGCCACATGGGCGTCAAGCTTGCGCACGCGATGGGCGCGCACGTGGTGCTGTTCACCACCTCGCCCGGCAAGCAGGAAGACGCCAAACGCCTCGGCGCCGACGAAGTGGTGGTGTCGAAGGACCAGGCGCAGATGGCGCAGCACGCCGGCAGCTTCGATTTCATCCTCAACACCGTGGCGGCCAGCCACGACCTGGACGCCTACACCCGCCTGC
>DASSEW010000074.1:0-47100 GCA_035695065.1 Rhodanobacteraceae bacterium
TGCGCTTCCACGATCCTCAAGCCGGACGCATCACACTGGACGGCATTGACCTGCGCGCGCTGACGCTGGACGAATTGCGCGGCGCACTCGCGCTGGTGCCGCAGGAAACGGTGATCTTCGCCGCCAGCGCGGCGGACAACATCCGCTTCGGTCGCCAGGACGCCGACGACGCATCGGTGCGCGCGGCGGCGCGCGATGCGGAGGCCTACGGATTTCTCGCCGCGCAACCGGAGGGGTTCGATGCACCACTGGGCGAACGCGGCGTGCGCCTCTCGGGCGGACAGCGCCAGCGCATCGCGATCGCGCGCGCGATCCTGAAGGACGCGCCGGTGCTGCTGCTGGACGAAGCGACGTCCAGCCTCGATGCGCAATCGGAAGCGGCCATCCAGCAGGCGCTCGAACGCGCCGGGCGCGGGCGGACGACACTGGTGATCGCGCACCGTCTGGCGACCGTGCAACGTGCGGATCGCATCGTGGTGCTCGACGGCGGCCGCATCGTCGCCGAAGGCACGCACGAATCGCTGCTGCGGGAAGGCGGCCTGTATTCCGAGCTGGCGCGGCTGCAGTTCGCGGCGTAGCGCCGCGATCAGGCGTGCAGGACGATCACGAATAGAAGGTCCGGCCGCGCTCGACGAAGCCGGCGTCCGGCGCGACGGGCCAGTGATCCTTATCAAATCCGGGCGCGCTCTTCAGCCGGTCCGGATCCGCGTCCAGGACCAGGTTTTCGTTGCGTCCCTGGATGCGCAGGGCATGCCACGGGACCGCGAACAATTTCTCGCCCATGCCGAGCACGCCACCGCTGGCCATCACCGCGTAGACGATCTCGCCCTTGGCGGTATCGAGCACGATGTCCTTGAGTTCCCCCAGCTTCTCGCCGGCCGGATTGACGATGGCGTCGCCGATCAGGGTACTGGCCGACAACTGTTGAGGCGTATCCACGATCAAACCTCCATGTTCACCGAACCGCCGGCGCGCAAGCGCCGGCGTTGCGTTCAGCATCAATAATCGTGACGCCGCGCGTGACGAACCTCGTCGGCGGCTTCACCGGCATTGCGCTGTACCTTGCCGGCGTTCTTCTCGATCTTGCCTGCCGCTTCCTTCGACTTGTTGCCGGTAACCTTGCCGGCCGCTTCTTTCACGCCACCCTTGACCTGGTGCTTGGCGCCTTCGCTGCGATTCCTGTCCATGATCTTTACCTGACTCCATATCGCCCGATTCGGGCGCAGCGAACCTTAGCGCGCGTGGTGTTATCGGCCGATGAAGCGCACGCTTGCATGTTGTACAGAGTTATTCCCTTCCGCATACTTCGTCCACTTCGATTTGGCGCCTTATGCCCGTCGTATCGGATTCCTGGTTGCTTCGCATAGACGCCGCCTTGAGGCTTGCACAAGGTGGCGCCTTGCAGGAAGCCATCGCGGCCCTCGCCAACCTGGGCGACGAACGCCCACGCGAATCTTTGCCGCACGTACTGCTGGCCGCCCTCCATTTGCAATCGGGCGATCTGACCAGGGCCTTGAGTGCTGTCGAGCACGCGATCCGCATTGCACCGGGGGACGCGAGCGCCCTCGAGTTGCGTGCCCATCTCCTCCTCGTGAGTGGCAGACCCGCCGAAGCCGAAAGCGCGGCGCGGGTTGCACTGCAACGGAATCCCGGCAGTTTGCGTGCACGTTGCGATCTTGCCGGGGCGCTGGAGGCGCAGCGGCGGTGGCAGGAAGCGATAAACGTTGCGTCGGAGGTATTGGCGCAGGATCCAGGGGCTGCGGCGATGCGCGCATTACGTGCACGTTGCACCGTCGGGCTGGGGGATACCAATGGCGCATTAGCGCTGGCACTGGATCCGGTGTTGCTCGCCGCGCCCGGTCTGGCCCGCGGCGTAGCCGCGGTGTTTGGGGCGGCTGGTGCGGATCAGGAGCGCCTGGCATTGTTGCGCGAACTCGGCAACCTACACCCGGGCGACTACGCGTGCGTCATGAGCCTCGCCGGTGCGCTGTACGCCGCCGATCGCGCCGCCGAAGCACTGGCATGGGCCGATCGCGCGCATGATCTCCGGCCGGAAGCCGCCACTCCTTTGCAAATGCGGGCGATCAGCCTGATCGACCGAGGCGACGTCGAAGAAGGGCTTGCGATCTATCGCGAGCTGGTGGAACGGGGTTCGCTGAATGCAATGGACGAGCAGCGCTTCCTGGTCGTCGAGCACTACCATCCGTCGCTGAACGCGGAAATAATCCATGCGGATCATGCCGCCTGGGCTCGGCGCCATGCGTCGCCATTTGGAACGCCTTTTATCTACGCTCCTTCGGACACCGCACGCACGCGCCTGGGTTGGATGTCGCCACGCTTCGACGAAGGTCCCGTGGCGCGCTTCTTCACCGGATTGCTGCGCGCTTTCGACCGAGCCAGTCACCATCACACGGTGATCAACCTGGACGGGCCAGGCGACGCTTGCACGGCGGAAATCGAATCGCTGGCAGACGAAGTGATCGAACTGGCTGGGGTGGAGGACGAAACTCTCCTCGAGCGGCTGCGGGAACTGCGGCTGGACGTACTCATCGACTTGGCGGGGCACGCGCCGTTCGGGCGGCCGCGGGTGCTGGCGCAACGCGTCGCCCCCATTCAGTTGTGCTGGCTCGATTACTTTGATTCGACCGCCTTGCCCAATATGGACGGCTGGATCAGCGATCGCTGGCTCAGCCCCGAGGATTCGCCCCAGATCTTCAGCGAACGCCTACTGCGCCTTCCGAGCGGCCGCTTCTGCTACACACCCCCTGGCACCCTTTCCACCGGACATGAAGGGGACGGAGCACCGACTTTCGTATCCTTCAACCGGATCGCCAAACTCAACGCTGCTGTCGTGGATGCGTGGTGCCGCATTCTGGGGCAGGTGCCGGATGCCCGGCTCATGGTTGGTGCGCGCGCATTGGAGGACGATCTCGCCGCGAACTACCTGCGCCGCCGCTTCGAGCAGCGCGGCATCGATCCGGATCGGCTGCTGTTGCATGGCCATCAGCCCTATTCGAGCTTGTTGCAGGCCTATCGCCGCGCAGACATCGCCCTCGACCCCTTCCCTTTTTCCGGATGCACCACGAGTTGCGACGCACTCTGGATGGGCGTTCCGGTGATCACCCTCCCAGGCTGGAGCGTGGTCAGCCGACAGACGGCCAGTCTGTTGTGGAGGCTGGAGCGGCCGCAATGGGTAGCATCCAATACGGACGACTACGTGGAGCGCGCCGTGTCGCTGGCCGGCGACGTCGAAGCGTTGCGCCGATCACGCGCCGCGCTGCGCGAGAGCGTCGAGCTGAAGCTGTGCGACGCACGTCTCCAGGCAACCGAATTCGCGACGCTGTTGCACGAGCTACGGCGCGCGCGGGACGCTTGAGCTCGGCACCCCTCAGCGCCGGCAAGCGATACGCTTCCCATGCGCTTCGGCACGAGCGGCGCAATCCAGCGCCGCCGCGCGCCTCACTCAGTAAACGTGCGTGCGTCTCAGGCCGCGCCGACGGGCGCGCCGGCTTGCGGCGTCACCGCCGCGGCCTGCTTGCCCTTGGGCCCCTGCACGATTTCAAAGCTGACCCGTTGCCCCTGTTGCAGGCTGCGAAAGCCCTGCGCGTTGATCGCCGAATAATGTACGAACACGTCGTCGCCACCGTCTTCGGGCGCGATGAAACCGAAACCCTTGGCGTCGTTGAACCACTTGACCGTACCGAAAGCCATTGCGAAAACCCCATTCCCCAGGCGCCACCCCAGCGCAACCTGAGTACGCCACAGGAGCGCGCGCGATGCAAGAGCCTCGTTGCGGATGCGTGCCGTCCAGCACGCGTCAGGCGGCGAGCAGCGCGGCGATGATCGGCGGCACCTGCGCGGTCGCGGCCGCAAGGTGCGCATGGATTTCCTCGAGGCTGATCACCGCTGCGCGAGGGTCGCAGCCGGCCGCCCAGTTCGCCACCACCGCCAGGCATGCGTACTCGATGTCCAGCTCGCGTGCGAGCGCCGCTTCCGGCATGCCGGTCATGCCGACCAGATCGCAACCGTCGCGGCGCAGGCGTTCGATTTCCGCGCCGGTTTCCAGGCGCGGACCTTGCGTTGCGGCGTAGCAGCCGCCGTCCACCACGGGTACGCCGGCCTTGCGTGCGGCCGCGAGCAACCCGAGGCGCAGGGAGGCGGTATAGGGTTCGCTGAAATCAACGTGCAACACCGCCTCGCCTTCCCGATCGCAGAAACTCGACGGCCGCCCGCAGGTGTAGTCGATCAGTTGATCCGGAACGACCAGCGCGCGCGGTCCCATGTCGGCGCGAATGCCCCCCACCGCGTTCACGCCCACCACCCGGCGCACGCCGAGTTCGTGCAATGCGGCGATGTTGGCGCGGTAGTTGATCCGGTGCGGCGCCAGGCTGTGCGATTCGCCGTGCCGCGCCAGGAACGCCACCCGCTTGCCGGCGATCACGCCGGTGACGATCGGCGCCGAAGGCGCACCCCAGCGCGTGTCGACCTCGCGACGTTCGATGTCGGCCAGCCCCGGGAAGGCGTACAGCCCCGTGCCGCCGATGATGGCAAGGGAGATGGGTTGGGTCTGCGCAATTGCGTTCATGGCAATTCTTTTGGCACAAAATGGATCAGGGGCGAGTGGCGAGGGCGAACGGATGAAGCGCCTTCGCAAGTGCGCGAGTTCACGAAGAGCGCCATATCGCGCCCTCGCTGTTCATCCCTCGCAACTGCTTCATCAATATGCCCTCGCTACTCGTCTCTCGCCCCTGCTCCGGACAGTGCATAAATCGCAGGCAGATTCCGCCCCTGCTCGTGATAATCCATGCCATAGCCGAACACGTAGCGGTCCGGCACCTGCACGCCGACGAAATCAGCGGCGAGCCCGGGCACGCGGCGCCCGTGGCGCTTCTCGCAGAGCGCCGCGATCAGCACGCGGCGGGCGCCATCGGCGAGGCAGGCATCGCGCAGCGCCGCGAGCGTGTGGCCTTCATCCAGGATGTCGTCGGCCAGGATCACGGTGCGCCCGCGCATCTGCGCTTGCGGTTTGCGCAGCCAGTGCAGTTCGCCGCCACGCGTGCCGCCGCGATAGCGTGTCGCGTGCACGTAGTCGAATTCCAGGTCGCAGCCGATCGCCAGCGCAAGCGGACCCGCGAACATCAGTCCGCCATGCAGCACGGTCAGGAACAACGCGCGTTCGCCCTCCAGCGCGCGCGTGATCTGATCGCCCATGCGCGCGATCGCGGCCTCGATCACCACGCGCTCATGGACGACCTGCGCCGATCGCAATGCCGCCGACAATTCGGAAGGCGCGGCGCTCACGCGGCACGCTCCACGTCGAGCGTGCGCAAGGCCGCGACGAAATTCGCGTGCTGCGGGTTATCCATCAGCGCCTGCCAAGTGCCCGCGACCGCGCCGCAAAGCGTGCGCACGCGCCCCGGCGAGCACGGCTCGCGGCCGCGCACCGACTCGATCGCCTCGTCCACCAGCTTGGGTGCGCAAACCAGCACCAGGTCGCAGCCGGCATCCAGATGCGCGTTCACGCGTGCACTCACGCCACCGGCGGATTCCGCCGCAGCCATGCCGATGTCGTCGCTGAACACGACACCTCCGAATCCGAGCTCGCCGCGCAGCACGTCCTGGATCCACACCCTGGAATAACCCGCTGGCAGCGCGTCCACCGCGGGATAGGTGACGTGCGCAAGCATCACCGCTTCGGCACCAGCTTCGAAACCGTCTGCAAACGGAACCAGGTCGGTGGCGCGCAGCGCATGCAGGTCGCGCGGATCGGTCGCGGGTTCGACGTGCGTATCCTCGACCACGGTGCCGTGGCCGGGGAAGTGCTTGAGCGTCGCGGCCATGCCTGCCAGTCGCATGCCTCGCAGGTAGGCCGCGCCGAGTTCCGACACGACCTGCGGATCGGCGTGGAAGGCGCGATCGCCGATGATGCGGTTGCCGCGCGCCAGGTCCATCACCGGCGCGAAGGACAGGTCCACGTCGTTGGCGCGCAATTCGCTCGCCATCACCCAGGCATGCATTTCGGCCATGCGCACGGCGGCCGCGCGATCGCGCCCGTGGAGTTCGCCGATGCGCGCCAGTGGCGGCAAGCGCGTGAACCCGTCCGAGCGGAAGCGCTGCACCGGACCGCCTTCCTGGTCCACGCAGATCGGGAACGGCTCGTCGCGCTCGGCGCGGATCGCAGCGACCAGCTCGCCCAGTTGCGTGCGTGATGCGTAGTTGCGCGAGAACAGGATCGCGCCGCTGACTTCCCGCGCGCGCAGGCGGCGCCTGTCGTTGTCGGTGAGTTCAAGGCCTTCAAGGCCGATGACCAGCATGGAGGGGTCCCGGGCAAAGCAAACGCGCATGATGCCGGATCGCGTGTGCGCGTGCAGCTATCAGCCGGGCCCCGACCTTCGAGGGACCTTCGACGAGCGCTCACCTCTCGAACAAGGCGATGGATTCCACGTGCGCCGTGTGCGGAAACATGTCCATCACGCCGGCGGCGGCGAGTCTGAACCCGTGCTGCTGCACCAGCGTGCCGGCATCTCGGGCCAGCGAACCCGGGTGGCAGGACACGTACACCACGCGCTTCACCGACTTGCCGGGCAGGTGTTCCAGCACGCCGGCCGCGCCGGTGCGCGGCGGATCCAGCAGCCACTTGTCCCATTCCGCGCGCGCCCATGGCGCACCGCGCGGATCCAGCGCCAGGTCGCCGACCGCGAATTCCACGTTGCTGATGCCGTTGCGTGCGGCATTGGCACGCGCGCGTTCGATCAAGCCTGCCTCGCCTTCCACGCCGCACACGAACCCTGCACGCCTTGCGATCGGCAGCGAGAAATTGCCCAGGCCGCAGAACAGGTCCAGCACGCGATCGGCGGGCTGCGGATCGAGCAACTGCAGCGCGTGCGCGATCATCCGCTGGTTCAACTCAGGATTGACCTGCACGAAATCCAGCGGTTCGAAATCCAGGTCGAGATCGTAGTCGTTCAGCCGGTAATGCAATCGCAACTGATCTGGATGCAGCGCGTGCACGCTGTCGTTGCCGCCCGGCTGCAGCAGGATCGCGAAGCCGTGCTCGCGCCCGAACGCGATCAGCTTGTCGCGGTCACCTGGCGACAGTGGCACCAGGTGCCGGAACACCAGCGCGAGCGTTTCGTCGCCCGCGGCGAATTCGATCTGCGGGATGGATGCCGCGCCTTCCATGGAATTCAGCAGCGCGCCCAACGCATCCAGCTTCGATCCCAGCGCCGGATGCAGCACTTCGCAGCGCGAGAGATCGGCGACGAAGCGCGGATCGCGCTCGCGGAATCCGACCAGCGTCTTGCCCTTCTTTGGCACGTGCTTGACCGAGAGCCTGCCGCGGCGGCGATAACCCCAAGGCTCTGCCGTCAGCGCCGGCAACCAGCGCTTCGGCTCGACCTTGCCGATGCGCGCGAAGTTCTCCGCCAGCACGCGTTGCTTGGCCTCGATCTGCGCGCCCGCGTCGAGATGCTGCAGCGCGCAGCCGCCGCACACGCCATAGTGGATGCAGCGCGGCGCGACGCGTTGCGGCGAGGCGCGCAGCACTTGTTCGGTTTGCGCCTCGTTGAAATGGCGATGCTTGCGCACGATCCGCGCGCGCACGCGCTCGCCGGGAAGCGCATCGGACACGAACACGGCCTTGCCTTCCACGTGCGCCACGCCGCGGCCGTCATGGCTGAGGTCGGAGATTTCGGTTTCGAAAGTGGTTTGTGGCATTGCAGAAAAAACAAAGCCCGGATCGCGCGTCCGGGCTTTGTCATTATACAGGGGGGAGCAATGGATCCCGGCTCATCGCACATCCATGTGCTGCACGGGTGAGTTCATCCTGAACTCATTTCCTGACCCACTTCCCCGACGCGTCCTGGTAATACCAACCCGAATGCGCGCGGTCGATCCATTGCCTGGCGAAGATCTGGCGAATCTGCTTTTCCCATTCCGGGTGGCCGTTGGCAATCGCGATCTGGCGATACACCGCCGCGCGGTCACGGTTCTCGTCGGCGACCGTGGAATTCATCTGCGCGCGTTGCGCGAGCGGCGCCTTGGATGCGTCGTGCACCGCAACCATGCCGTCGTCAGTGAAGCCGACCGCGCCGGAATCGAGCAGCGATTCCAGCGAGCTCTGGTAGCGATCACGCATGCGCGCCTGGATCGCCTGGATTTCCGGCGTCTGGATCTTGATGTTGGGTTGCGACTCCGCGGCGTTGGCGGCGGGAACCAGCGCATCCAGCACGCGCATCGCCAACGGCGTGCCGTGGTCTTCGCCGGACGAACTGCCGCTCGCGGGCTGCTGAGGATTCTGTTGCGGCGTTTGATCCTGCGTATCCGGCCCGATCACGTTGCCGATGAATTTCTCCGCGGCCTTCTGCGCGGCAGCGGCGGGGAAATAGACGTTGATGGTGACGCAGCCGGCCAGCAGCGCGGTGGCGCCGATCAGGGTCAACATGAGCTTGCGCATTTCGAGTCTCCTTGGTCGTGCCGCAAAAACCTTTTGCCGCATCCGGCGGGCATGATTCGCCGACAAGAATGATGGAATCGTCATCGCACCACCGGCCCGCCGCCCTCGGTCGCGGTCTTCAGGCGATCCACCAGCGTGGGCCAGTCCACCTCGCGCTGGTGGCCGATCACCGAAATGTGCGGCAGGCCGCTGCCCTCCACGATAGTGTAACCACTGCCGTCAGGACTCGGCTCCACGCCGCCCATCGTGCACACCTGCGCGCGCAGGACGCAAGAAAGGCCGATGCGCGAATAACCGAAAGTCTTGAAAAGATTCAGCGCCAACCCTTGCAGGCCCGCGGCGATGCCGCCGCCGCCGACTTGCGTCAGGCTTTTCAAGGCGCGTTGGCTGATGCGACCGCCGCTGTCGGCATGCAGCGCGGCGTCGAACGCCACCGGTTGCCAGTTCACCATCCGCAGGTCGTGGATGCTGCCGTCGAGCTTGCCGGTGATGGAACCGAAATCGAACACGCTGGTGAGCTGGCCGAGATCGAGTTGCTTGAGGTCGATGTCGGCCGCCAGCACCGGCGCCACGCCGAATGGTTGTTCCAGCGCCAGGCTGGTCACGTCCACGAAACCGTCGAACACGTGCAACGACAGCCCGCCTTCGAGCATGATCTTGTCGCCGCTGTAGCGCAGGCCCGGCACCGCGCCGCCGAGCGTGCCCGGGAATTGAGGCCAGCCGAACAGCTTGCACAGCGACGGCACGTCGATGTTGGCCACCGCGAACGCGGCGTTCAAACGATCCTGTTGCGCCGCCGGTCGCCAACTGACGTTCTGCAGCGAGAACGTGCCGCCAAGCAGCGTCAGCTGCACCGGGTCCATCAGCGCCAACGCGCCCGCGTCGCTCTTGAAGTGCAGCGTGGCGGCGCCGAACGGCAGCTTGTAGAACGCGAGCGATTGCCAGGACAGTGAACTCGCGGGACGCGGCGCCTGCGCATCCCAATCCAGCTCGCCATTCAAACCGTTCAACGCAATCCGGCCACCGCCATCGTTGATCGAGACATTGCTGGCATGCATGTCGAACTGCTGCGGTACGCCTTGCGTCATCGCGACGGAACCGCTCAGGCTGCCGCTGGTGGTCAGGTCCTTCCAGCCGAGCGTGGCCAGCCACGAGCTGCCGTAACGCGTGTAGGCATCCGGCAGGCGCGCCTGGAAGCGCCGGAAATCGAGCGAGGTGAGATTGTCCTTGGCATCGAAGGCGAGCTTGCCGCCGAGGCTCAGGGCATCGCCGTCGTCGAAGTGCAGGTTGTCGATCGCGATGCCGCGCGCATCCACCGTCGCCGCGAGCTGCAATTGCGCGCTGTGCGAAGGCAGCTGCGCGTACAGCGGCCCGAGCAGCATCTGGCCGCCGTCCAGCGATCCATCGAAGTTGAAATGCGTCTGCGCCGGTGCGGTGTCGAGGCTGAAGGTGCCGCGCAATCCGACCTGTTGACCGGCCAGCGTGCCGGCCGCGGAATCGAAACCGCCATTCTCGATCGCGACCTTGCCGGAGATCTGCGCGCCCTGCGCGGGCAGGTCCAGCGCGAGATCGCCCTGCAGCGTGCCGGCGGTGACCCGTCCGCCCGACCACGCGCTGGCCAGCACGCCTTGCAGCCACGCCAGCGGCAGGCCCTTCAAACTCACCGACAGATGCGTGGGCTGGTCCAGCGGCATCAACACCCGCAAGGCGGTGTCGCGCTGGTCGAAGTGGATGTCGAGCGACCCGGCATCGGTGTCGATCGCCACGCTGACTTTCGCGTTGGCCAACGCGTTGCCCGGCGCACGCGACACCGCGAGCTGTCCGTCCAGTTGCCACGCGTGCGTGCCCGCGCGCACCGGCACCCCGCTCAAGTCGAGCGCGACGTCCTTCCAGCCCAGCGCCGGCAGGCTGACGTGCGCGGCGCGCAACTGCAACTGCGGGCGGCCGTCCGCGCCGGGCGCGAGGCTGGCCTGCAGGTCCTTCAGCGTCGCGCCGGGCACGCCCAGGAAATCGGCTTGCAGGCGGATGCCGGCGTGCGCGGGCGCGAACACCGCCAACATGGCGATCAGCGCGAAGACGACGCAACGATGGCTTGCCTGGGGCTGCACAATCAGCGATTGTGCCGACCGGGATTGAATGCCGGTTAACGCAAGCCGAATGGATCACCCGTCCACCCCACGAATCCTGCTGGCCGAGGACGACCCGGTCAGTCGCGTCTTCCTCGCCGAAGCCTTGCATGGGCTCGGGCTCGAAGTGGAAGCCGTGGCCGATGGCGAAGCCGCCGTGATCGCCGCACGCAAGCAGCAGTTCGACGCGCTGCTACTCGATCACGATCTTCCAGGCATGAATGGCGACGCGGTGCTGCACGCCGTTCGCGCCGATCCGGATGCCGCATCGCGCGGGGCTGTCGCCATCGCCACCACGGCCGAGCCCGATCCGACGATCCATGCGGGGTTGCGCGCAAGGGGTTTCGCGCGGGTGCTGGTGAAACCACTCGCTGGCATGGCTTTGCGCAAAGCCTTCAGTGAACTCGGCATTGCCTGCGCTCGCGCAACAGGCGATCCGGAGCCCGCGCTGGACGACTCAGCCGGGCGGCGCGCCAGCGGCAGCATGCAAGCGCTGGCTGCGTTGCGCGGACTGTTCGCGCAGGAACTGGCGGTGCTGGCGAGCGAGTGGAACCTCCTGCCGGACGACGCGCTGGCGCAACGCCTGCATCGTTTGCGCGCGGCCTGCGGATTTTGCGGCGCTTCGGCGCTGCAGGTTGCAGCAGAGCGACTTTCCGAAGCGATGCGCGATGCGGAGCCGGCCAAGATCGAAGCATGCCGTGGCGATTTCCGCCACGCACTCACTACAACGCGCGAAGCCCTGGAGCACACCTGCGGGTAATCAGCGCGAGGCCATCGCGCTCCCGAGCACCCGCCACGCGCGCAACCCCTGCTCGCCCGCATGCGAGGCGATCACCGCGCGCAGCACGCGTCGCAGCGCGGCAAGATCTTCCGGCGCGGGTCTTGCGTCGTTGTGCAGCGCCAGCAGGGCCGAGCCTTTCGCGATTGCACCGTGCTGTCGCGATTGTGCGGGCACCGGGCCGAGTTCCGGTGCGTACACGTATTCGACATCGGCGCGCAGCGGCTCACCGCTTTCGGCCTCGCCATCCAGTTGCAGGCCGTAACCCAGTTCGGCCAGCAGGTCGCGCTCGAAACGCCGCAGCGTCCAGGCCAGCGAATCGGTCGCGGCGAGTTCTTCCAGCAGCGCGGCATAGCGCGCAAACAACGCCGGATGCGGATCCGCGCGCGCGGTCAGCCGCACCAATAGTTCATTGACGTACAACCCGGAGAGCAATGCATCATCCACGAAGCGCCGCGACGCACCGACGGCTTCCGCCGCGCGCAGGTTGGGCAGTTCGCCGGTTCCCGCCCAATCCATGCTCAGCAACTGGAACGGTTCCAGCGTCGCGCGCGTGATCCGCGCCCGGGCGCTGCGCACGCCACGCGCGAGCAGGCCGATGCGGCCGTGCTCGCGGCTGAACACTTCCAGCAGCAGGCTGGTCTCGCGCCAGGCGCGCGCGTGCAGGACGTAAGCGGGCTGGGATTCGACGCGCATCATGCGCTCACTCGTAACCGAGTTGCCTCAGCGCCGCTTCGTCATCCGACCAGCCTTCGCGCACCTTCACCCAGAGGCGAAGGAAGGCGCGGCGGTCGAGCAGTTTTTCGACGTTGCGTCGCGCGGAGCTGCCGATCTTCTTCAGGCGCTCGCCGCCCTTGCCGATCACGATGGCTTTTTGTCCGTCGCGCTCGACCCAGATCACGGCGGTGATTTCGGCCAGGCCGTCCTCGCGATCAGTGAACGATTCGATCTCGACCGTCGTCGCGTACGGCAATTCCTCGCCGAGCTGGCGCATCAGCTGTTCGCGGATCAGTTCGGCGCAGAGGAACCGTTCGCTGCGATCGGTGAAGGTGTCGGCATCGAACGCGGGCTCGCGCTGCGGCAGGCGTCCGAGGATGCCCTGCTCCAGCGCGCCGAGGCCCTCGCTGCGCTGCGCGCTCAACCAGAACACCTCGTCGAACGCGTGCTGCGCGCACACCTGCTCGGCGAACGGCAGCAGCGCGGATTTGTCGCGCACGCGATCGAGCTTGTTGAGCGCCAGCAGGCGCGGGATCTCGCGCTCCGCGAGCGCGGCATACACGCTCTGGTCCTCCTCGTCCCAGCGCCCGGCTTCGATCACCTGCACGGCGAGATCGGCCTCCATCACCGCCGCGTGCACCGCGCGATTGAGGCTGCGGTTCATCGCGCGCTTCACCTGCCGGTGCATGCCCGGCGTGTCGAGGTAGAGGATCTGGCCTTCGGGTTTGGTCACCACACCCAGGATGCGATGGCGCGTGGTATGCGGGCGCGGCGTCACGATCGACAGGCGCTCGCCGACCAGCGCGTTCAGCAGCGTGGACTTGCCGACGTTCGGCCGGCCGACGATCGCGACCAGGCCGCAGCGGGGTTGGGGCGAATCAGTCACTTGAGATTCCATTCGCGCAGAGGGGCGGACATTGTCCGCCGAAAAGCAGGCGGGCGGTGCCCGCCCTGCTCGGCTCAGGCGCCGCCGGAACCGGTCAGTGCATCCAGCGCCGATTCCGCGGCCACCTGTTCCGCCGCCCGGCGGCTGCTGCCGGTGCCCTCGAAGCGCGCCGGCTCCGGCTCGCCGAGCACACAGGCGACATCGAAGGTGCGCGCGTGCTCCTCGCCTTGCGTGGCCAGCAATTCGTAATGCGGCAGCGGATAACCTTGCGCCTGCAACCACTCCTGCAGGCGGGTCTTGGCATCCTTCTGCGCGGGCTCGCCGGCATTCACGCCCGCCGCGAACATGCCGCGCAACAGCGTGCGGCAGGCGTCGTATCCACCGTCCAGATACACCGCGGCAACGATCGCCTCGAATGCGTCGGCGAGGATTGAATCACGGCGAAAGCCGCCGCTCTTCAATTCACCGGGGCCGAGCAGCAGGTCGTCGCCGAGTCCGATTTCCCGCGCGCGCTCGGCGAGCGCGGCGCCGCTGACCAGGTTCGCGCGCAGGCGCGACAGCTCGCCTTCGTCGGCACGGGGGTGCGCGTCGAACAGCATTTCGGCGACGGCCAAGTTCACCAGCGCGTCGCCGAGGAATTCCAGCCGCTCGTTGTTCGGACGGCCATGGCTGCGGTGGGTCAGCGCCAGCCGCAGCAGTTCCGGATTGCGGAAGTCGTGCGCGAGCTTCACGCGCCGGTGGTGCCGCCGCCCAGCGGCACGGTCTTGTCGAAGTGCAGCAGGAAATCGATGTTGTAGACGAACGGCACGTCCTTGTCGTACTTCACCTGCAAGGTGCCGCCGCCGGGGCCGTTCTTGATCGTGATGTTCTGCGCCGAAAAGGTCTTGTCGTCCACGTACTGGAAGCTGCCCTTGAAGGCGAGGTCGCGCTGGATTTCCTGCGGCGACTTGGTGGCGAGATCCGGCTCGGTGGCGACTTCCTTCATCGCCTTCACCACGCCCATGTACTCGCTGTAAGCCGGCACCAGCTTCATCGCCATGTAGGCGAAGAATCCGGCGATGGCCAGGACGAAAAGAAACCCGATCAGGGTGATGCCTTGCTGCTTGTTCATGGGAGAGCCCCGCAACGAAATCCGACGGCGCGAGTCTAGCAGCAAGTTTTCAGCGTGGAATGCGGGCGGGTACGCATTCGCACAACGGGCGCCGACCGGAGCGCCAGCCGTGCAGGGCGGGCATCGCCCGCCAAACGAGTTCCCGGTATCGGCGGACAATGTCCGCCCTGCTCAATGCAGGATCGTGCCGACGCGCTTGATATCCGCCAGGCTGAACCAGATCAGGAACGCCTTGCCGCGCAGGTCGGCTTCCGGCACCGGCCCCCAGAAGCGGCTGTCGGAGCTGTTGTCGCGGTTGTCGCCCATGGCCCAGTAGCAATTCTGCGGTACCGTCCAGGTCCCGTCGGTCTGCGGCGCCCGGTCGAAGGGCGGCAGGATGATGATCTTGTGGGTCACGTTGCCGATGTGTTCGACATGCTCGATCCCGCCGGCCTTCGCGGTCCTGACGCTCTCGGGGTCGGTGTCGGTGATCGGCCCGAGGTAACTCTGCGGCAGCGGCTTGCCGTTCACGAACACCTGCTCGTCGCGCACGCTGATGGTGTCGCCGGGCAGGCCGATGATGCGCTTGATGTAATCCTCTTTCGGATTCGGCGGATACTTGAACACCGCGATGTCGCCGCGATGCGGTTCGCCGATGTCGACGACCTTGGTGTCGGTGACAGGAAGGCGCAGGCCGTAGGCGAACTTGTTCACCAGCACGAAATCGCCGACCAGCAGCGTGGGCATCATCGAGCCTGAGGGAATCCGGAACGGTTCGATCAGGAAGGTGCGGAACAGCAGCACCGCCAGGATCACCGGGAAGAACGAACGCGCGTAATCGACCAGCATCGGCTCCCGCGGCATCTGCGCTTCCGCGGCGGCGTACTCGATCCGGCGGCGCCTGAAGAACAGGCGGTCGATGACCCAGATCAGGAAGAACGCGCCCGTCATCAGCACCAGCGCCAGCGCGAAATCGGACGTGACGTACCAGAAGTACAGGCACACGCCGACGATCGCGACCAGCAGGATCATTCCCCAAGAATCTTTATTCATTCCTGTTCCCTTCTCTCGTCATTCCCGCGCAAGCGGGAATCCAGTGACTTCTTCGGTCCCCTTGAAGAGCAGAGTCGCTGGATTCCGGGTTCCGGCCGTGCGGCCGGCCCCGGAATGACGACATGGATGATGCTCTATCGATTTCCGATTTCCGATTTCCGATTTCCGAATCCCACGAAAGCTCTGGATCCCGGCTCAGCGCACATCCCTGTGCTGGCCGGGATGACGACATCCTGTCGTCACTTGTCTGTTCTCAACACCGCGAGGAACGCTTCCTGCGGAATCTCGACGCGGCCGACCTGCTTCATCCGCTTCTTGCCTTCCTTCTGCTTCTCCAGCAGCTTGCGCTTGCGCGTCACGTCGCCGCCGTAGCACTTGGCCAGCACGTTCTTGCGCAGCGCCTTCACCGTCGAGCGCGCGATGATCTGCGCGCCGATCGCGGCCTGGATCGCCACGTCGAACATCTGCCGCGGAATCAGCTCGCGCATGCGTTCGACCAGTTCGCGGCCGCGTCGCTCGGCCTGCGTACGGTGCACGATCAGCGACAGCGCGTCCACCTTGTCGCCGTTGATCAGCACGTCCACGCGCACGAACGGGCCCGCCTCGAAACGCTGGAAGTGGTAATCCATCGAAGCATAGCCGCGCGAAACCGACTTCAGCCTGTCGAAGAAATCCAGCACCACTTCGGCCAGCGGCAGCTCGTAACTGATCCGCACCTGGCTCGCCATGTACTGGATCGAGCGCTGCACGCCGCGCTTCTCCTCGCACAGCGTGATCACGTTGCCGACGTAATCGGGCGGCGTGAGGATATCCGCCACGATGATCGGTTCGCGGATCTCGGCCACCTGCGGCGAGGCCGGCAGCTTGGCCGGGTTGTCCAGAAGCAGGACCGAATCGTCGGTCTTCAGCACTTCGTACACCACGGTCGGCGCGGTGGTGACGAGGTCGAGGTCGTATTCGCGTTCCAGCCGCTCCTGCACGATCTCCATGTGCAGCATGCCGAGGAAACCGCAGCGGAAGCCGAAGCCCATGGCTTCCGATGATTCCGGTTCGAAGAACAGCGAGGCATCGTTGAGGCGCAGCTTGTCGAGCGCCTCGCGCAGCGCCGGGTAATCGTCGGCCAGCACCGGGAACAGGCCGGCGAACACGCGCGGCTGCATCTGCTGGAAACCGGGCAGCGGCTTGGGTGCAGGATCGTTGGCCAGCGTGAGCGTGTCGCCCACCGGCGCGCCGTGCACGTCCTTGATCGACGCGCAGACGAAGCCGACTTCGCCCGCGCCGAGCTTGTCCAGTTTTTTGCGCTTGGGCGTAAAGACGCCCACTTCCAGCACCTCGTGCGCGCGGCCGGTGGACATCACCAGCAGCTTGTCACGCGGGCGTATCTCGCCCTGTATCACACGCACCAGCGAGACCACGCCGAGGTAGTTGTCGAACCAGGAGTCGATGATCAGCGCCTGCAGCTTGTCAGTATCGCGGGGTTTCGGCGCCGGGATGCGCGCGACGATCGCTTCCAGCACCTCGACGACGTTCTCGCCGGTCTTGGCGCTGATCGCGATCGCGTCATCCGCATGGATGCCGATCACCGCCTCGATTTCTTCCTTGACCTTCGGGATGTCGGCAGTGGGCAGGTCGATCTTGTTGAGCACCGGCACCACTTCCAGGCCCATCTCGACGGCCGTGTAGCAATTGGCGACCGACTGCGCTTCCACGCCTTGCGCGGCATCCACCACCAGCAGCGCGCCTTCGCACGCGGCGAGCGAACGCGAGACTTCGTAGGAGAAGTCCACATGCCCGGGCGTGTCGATGAAATTCAACTGATAGGTCTTGCCGTCGCGCGCGGTGTACGGCAGCGACACCGATTGCGCCTTGATGGTGATGCCGCGCTCGCGCTCGATCGGATTGTTGTCCAGCACCTGCGCTTCCATCTCGCGCTCGGACAGGCCGCCGCAGATCTGGATGATGCGATCGGCGAGCGTGGACTTGCCGTGGTCCACGTGGGCGATGATGGAAAAATTGCGGATGAGCTGCATGGGGCGTCGGGCACCGCACCGCGACGCGGTGCAAACGCGCGATTATCGCATGGAACGGCGATTGCTCGCGGCAGCGGTCGCTTGCAAGCAAGCTCCTGCGACAGCCGCTCCGCAGGAGCCTGCTTGCAGGCGATTGGCCCTATTTCTTGGGCACGGTGATCGCCACGAACCGGCTGGCGCCGTCGCGCGAAATCAGCAGCAGCACGGTGTCGCCGCCCTTCACGCCGGCGGTGGCGGACTTGAACTGCGCCACGCTGTTCACCGCGTTGTTGCCGACGCGCAGGATCACGTCGCCCGGTTGCAGGCCAGCCTGCTCGGCGGCCCCGGCCACATCGCTGATCACCACGCCGCCGTTGCCCTTGAGGCCCAGCTGCTGGCGCATGTCCGGGGTGATGGCCTGCACCGCCAACCCGAGCGCGCCACCGGCGTGTTCCGGCGTGGCCGTGGAAGCGGTGCTGCCGTTCTGGTTGCGCGGCAATTCACCGACCTTGACCTTGACGTTCATCAGCTTGCCGTCGCGGGAAATCTGCAACGTGGCTTCCGAACCCGGCGTGGTGGCGCCCACCAGCGGCGGCAGGTCGGACGCGGTGTCCACCGGATGGCCGTCGTAGGCGAGGATCACGTCGCCGACCTTGATGCCGGCCTTCTCGGCGCCGCTGCCCGGGGTGACATCCGCCACCAGCGCGCCGCGCGGGCTGGACAGCTTGAGGTTCTGCGCCTTGGCGATCTCGGCGGTGACGTCCTGGATCTGCACGCCGATCATGCCGCGCGTGACGTAACCTTTGGTCTTGAGCTGCTGCACCGCGTTCATCGCGATGTCGATCGGAATCGAGAACGAGATGCCCTGGTAGCCGCCGGTGCTGGAGAAGATCTGCGAATTGATCCCGACCACCTGGCCCTGCAGGTTGAACAGCGGACCGCCGGAATTGCCGCGGTTGATCGGCACGTCGGTCTGGATGAAGGGCACGTACTGCTGATCGGCGGCACCGAAGGTGCGACCGATCGCGCTGACGACGCCCTGTGTCACCGAATGGTCGAAGCCGAACGGCGATCCGATCGCGACCACCCACTGGCCGGGCTTGAGCGTGTGCGAATCACCGATGGTCACTACCGGCAGGTCCTTCGCATTCACCTTCAGCAGCGCGATGTCGTACTGCGGATCGGTGCCGACCACCTTGGCGGTGAGTTCGCGACGATCGGACAGGCGCACCGTGACGGTGTCGGCGTGCTCGACCACGTGATTGTTGGTGAGGATGTAGCCGTCAGCAGAGATGATGAAACCCGAGCCCAGCGATTCGGCGCCCTGATCTGATCCATTGTTGCCCGGACCATTGTCCTGCGGCGGTGTCGGCATGCCGAAGAATTTGCGGAAGATGTCCGGCATCTGCTGATCATCGGGCAGGCCGGTATCCGCGCCGCCATTCAATTCGCTCGCATGGTTGTAATGCGCGCGGACGTTCACCACGGCCGGACCGTACTTCTGCACGATGCCGGTGAAATCGGGAAGATCGGAGGTGGCGGCCAGCGCGGCGCCTGAGAACAGCAGCAGGACGAAAACGGCAAACGTCTGCCTTGCTCGTTGCAGCATGACGGGACTCCTCGTTGATGAAAAACCTTCGGCGCAGCCCCACCAGCATGCGGGGCGCGCCGTCAGCAAGCGGTGTAGACACGCTCGCCGGGAATCGGGTCAGGAACCGGCCTGCAGACGACCGCCGCGGGCAGACGCGTTCCTGCAAAGCGCTTAGTGCTGTTGTGCTTGTGCGGTGCCGCGACCGGGCACCAGCAGGATCATGTACGGGGGCGTGCCGGCGGTTCCGGGCTCGTTCGTCAGCACCGAAGTCCCGGCATCCGGCGCGTACGCGGCCTGCTGGAGATAATTCGATTGCAGCAAGCCGCCGCCCATGGCCGGAGTCGCGGCCAGGAATGTCGGCTGGCGGTTGTTGAGCCACGGCAACTGCGTGGATTCGCGTTTGGCGGAAACCGGCGCCGCGGCGATCATGCCGGTGCGCGCGGCAGCGGTGGCCGTGCGTTCCGGAGCAGCAGCAAGCGAGGTTTCGGTAGACGTGGTTTGCGGAACCGAGAGGATCAACGCGGCGGCAGCGACGCTGGCGGCGATCGCACCACCACCCAGATAACGCGCCCAGCGGTGGCGTGCCCGTTGCGGCTGCGCCTGCACGGCCTGCAGCACGCGCGCGGCGAAAGCGTCTTCGTCATTCGCGCCGGCGAGGCGCACGGGATCCTGCGCGGCGTCGCGCGCGCCGCCGAGGCAGGCGCGGATCAGGTGCCAGCGCGACCATGCGCGTGCGAGTCCCGGTTCGTTTTCCATCCGGCGCAGCAGGAAGCGCGCCGGCTCCGCGCCCAGTTCGCCGTCCATCAGGGCGGAAAGGTCTTCGCGGCTGGTCGGATCCATGTTCATCGTTCCTTATCATCTTCCGCCGAGAGCAGCGGACGCAACTGGATATCTATGGCTTCGCGCGCGCGGAAGATCCGCGAGCGTACCGTGCCGATCGGGCAACCCATCCTCTCGGCGATTTCCTCGTAGGACAGGCCGTCCACTTCGCGGAGCGTGATCGCCACGCGCAGTTCCTCCGGCAACGCTTCGACAGTCTCGAACACGGTTCGTTCAATTTCGCGGCGCGCCAGTTCGTGCTCGGGCGTGGCCTCGTCGCGCAGGCGCGCGCCGGCCTCGATCTGCACGGCGGTATCCGCATCCAGGTCGTCCGCCGGCGGCCGGCGGCCCTGGGCAACCAGGTGGTTCTTGGCGGTGTTCACGGCGATCTTGTACATCCAGGTATAAAACGCGCTCTCGCCACGGAAGGCCGGCAGCGCGCGCCACGCACGCACGAACGCCTCCTGGGCCACGTCCTCGCATTCGCTCCAGTCGTGTATGTAACGCGAGATCAACCCGAGGATCTTGTGCCGGTACTTGCGCACCAGCAGGTCGAACGCCCGGACATCACCTTTGCGCACACGCTCGACGAGCGCACGATCGGTATCGACTTCGCCCATTCGGGCCGTACTCCTCCGGCGCCGAACGCATGCGCGACGCCCCTATGACTGCGCTTTTCGCGCAAAGTTCACAAGTTTGGGGCGGCGCGGCGCGCGGTCAAGTCTGGACCGCGCGCCTCGTGGACCGCGCGATCTAGAGATAACTCAGCCACGCATCGCGCCGGCGCGCCTTCACTCCCATGAACCAGCGGCAGGGCAGGTACAGCGCGAGCACGACCGCCATCCAGATCGCGTACACCACCGGCAGGCTCCAGCCGCCCGCAAGGTGTTCGTCAAAGACATAGAACGTCCGGTGGTACACGAGCGCCCAGACAATCGAGGCCGCGCTCGACAGCACGAACAGGTGCAAGAGGTAGTAGAACATCGGCACGCGCCCGTACACGCGCACGAAATCGGCACCGCGCCCGCGCCAGTGTTCGAACGCCGCGAGCGCCAGCATGGCCGGGCCAAGCGTCATCGCAAGGTACAGCAGCGACGGCGGGTACTTGGTGGTGTTCAGGAACGAAAGCAGCGTGTAGGACAGCGAGGCTTGCGGGCGCCACAAGCTGGCGTCACCGTAGAAGTTGCCGGCGCGCAACAGCAAGAACAGCGCGATCAGCCCGAGCCCGAGGCGCACCAGCACGCGCGGCCGTTGCGCCACATCGGTATCGAGCAGTTTGCCGAGCGCGAAGCCGAGCGCCATCACGCCGATCCAGGGAATCAGCGGGTAGGTCACGAAGAAGTTGAAGCTGTCCGGATCAGGTACGGTGGCGCCGCTGAGGAGGCCGGATACGTGCAGGATGCGCCACGCCGGCGCTAACGCACCGAAAGTCTCGGGCGCCACGCCGTCGAGCAGGTTGTGCCCGCACACCATCACGACCCCGAACGCGACCAACGCGCGCATCGGCAGGTGGATCAGCGCGGCGAGAGCGACCATGCTCCAGCCGAGCGCCCAGATCACCTGCAATCCCATGTCGTGCAGGTTGAACATGTAATTGTTCCAGCCCAGCTTGACCACGGTGAGCTCGAGCAATACCAGCCACAGGCCGCGCGTGAACAGGAAATGCGAGAGTGCCGCCTTGCTGCGGCCGCGGCCCAGCGACAGATAAGCCGACGTCCCCGCCAGCAGCATGAATACCGGCGCGCAAAAATGCGTGATCCAGCGGGTCATGAACAGCGCCGGACTGGTCTGCGCCAGGTCTGTCGGCTCGAAGTGCGCGTCGGAAAAGAAATCGCGCGTGTGGTCGAGCGCCATTACGATCATCACCACGCCGCGCAGCAGGTCCACCGAATCGAGCCGTGGCCTTGCGACGGCGCCGATCGAGGCCACGTCTTTCGCGACGGTCGCCCCCAAGCGCGGCAGTTCGACTGCCGCCGAAGTCGTGCTCATGGTGCCCTCCCCGGCCCCGTTTGCCCGGCGGAAGCTAAGGCGTTCCCGCGTGACCCGCAAGTGCCGCAGCCGGCTCCGGGTGGCAAGCCTTCTCAGGTCAGGGCTTCGAGCTCGGCCAGCAGGTCGTTGCCTTCGGAGTTGCCCGCGAAGGCGCGTTCGCGCTCGGCCAGCATGTTGTCGAACGACACCGGCGAGAGCGGCCGGCAGAACAGGTAGCCCTGCAATTCGTCGCAACCCTGCGCGCGCAGGAAGTTGTGGTGCTGTTCGGTTTCCACGCCTTCGGCGACCACCTTGCGGCCGAGCTGGTGCGCCATCTCCAGCGTCGCACGCACGATCGCCTCGTCGCCGATGTCCATGCCGATGTTGCGCACGAAACTCTGGTCCACCTTGATGCGGTCGGCCGGGAACCGCTTGATGTAGTCGAGCGAGGATTGCCCGGTTCCGAAGTCGTCGATCGAGATGCCGCAGCCCAGCCCGCGCAGCGCCAATAAAGTGTCAAGCAGGTTCGGCACCGACTTCATGCTGATGCTTTCGGTGACTTCGAGATCGAGCAGCCTCGGATTGAGCCCGCTTTCGGTGCAGGCCGCGCGCACCACGTCCACCAGGTTCGGCTGCATCAATTGCAACGCGGAGAGGTTCACGCCCACCCGCAGCGGCAGCTTGTACTGCTTCTGCCAGCGTACGCAATCGGCGCAGGCGCGGCGCAGCACCCATTCGCCGATCGGGATGATCAGGCCGGTTTCCTCGGCTATCGGGATGAAAAACGCCGGGCTGATCATGCCGAGTTCCGGATGTTCCCAGCGCACCAGCGCCTCCATGCCGACGATGTCCTCGCTCTCGGCATTGATCTGCGGCTGGTAATACACGCGCAGCTCGTCGTTGCGCTCGGCCACGCGCAGTTTCGATTCCAGTTCGATGCGCTGCTTGTGCTGCTCTTCGGGCACGGCAACATAGGCCTGGTAATTGTTGCGGCCCATGCCTTTGGCGTTGTACATCGCCACGTCCGCGTGCTTGACCAGGTTTTCGGCATCCACCGCGTCGTCCGGATAGAAGCTGATGCCGATGGAGGCGGTGATGTGCAATTCGGAACCGTCGTCCAGCGTCAGCGGCGCCTCCATCGCGCGCACCAGTTTCTCGGCGATGCGCAGCACGTCGTCGCGCAGCACGATGTGGCGCAGGATCAGGGTGAACTCGTCGCCGGCATAACGCGCGACGGTGTCGGAACCGCGCACCGCGGCCCGCAGGCGCTTGGCCACCGCGAGCAGCACCTGGTCGCCCACGCCGTGGCCCAGCGAATCGTTGATGTTCTTGAAGCGGTCGAGGTCCACGAACAGCAGCGCGAACATCTCGCCGGATCGATGCGCCTCCAGCAGCACGGTGTCGAGGCGATCGTTGAACAGCAGGCGATTCGGCAAGCCGGTCAGCGCATCCAGCAAACCGGTCGCCCTGCCCTGCACCTGCGCCTCGCGCAGTTCCAGCGTGGCGCCGAAATGCGTCGCCCCGATTTCCATCGCGTGCCGCGCCAGTTGCGGATCGAACGGCGGCGGCTTGCGCGCGGCGCACAGCAATACGCCGAGCACGTTGCGGTGGCCGTCGCGCAACGGCAACGCGGCATAGCAGGCGAAGCCGAGCGCGCGCAGGTAGGCATCGCTGTCGGCGAGCTTCTGCGCTTCGCCCAGCGCCATCACCGCTTCACCGCCGAGCGCCAGCTGCACCGCCGGTTGCGCCAACGGATCGGGCAATTCGCGCGGCGGCGGCAGGCGGTCGGCGCGCGCGAGCATCTCGAGCAGGCCGGCCTGCTCGCCGGAGCAGCGCAACGCCACGCCCACGAAATCCAGGTGCAGCGCATCGGCGAACTGCTGCACGCGCCGCGCCAGCGCTCCATCGCCTTCATCGGATGCGCCGATCTTCGCCAGCGCCGCGAGCAGCGCGCGGCCATCCCGCGCGGCACCGGCATCGCGGATCGTGCTGAAGTGCACCAGCCCGTCGCCGCGCACGACCAGGCGCGTCTGGATCTCGACCGGATAGCGGCTGCCGTCGGCGCGCAGCTTGTCGCACAGCATGCGTGCCTGGCCGTGCTGCTCCAGTTGCTGCCGCCACACATCGCGTTTGCCGTCGTCGATCGCGAACAGCCGCTCGAAAGCGCTGCCGCCGACCTGCGCGGCATTCAAGCCGCTGGCCTGTTCGAACGCAGGATTGACTTCCAGGATCCGACCGTCACGCGGATCCGAAACCACCAGTTCGTCGGCGCTGCCGTCGAACACGAAGCGGTAATCATCCTCGCAGGCGGGGGCGGCCGAAGCGGCACCGGCGCGCGCGGCCAACACCGCCTGCGCGCGTGCGCGTGCTTCCACCGGATCCACCGGCGAGCGCAACCACTCGACCACGCCCGGTGGCTTCTGGTGAAAACTCCAGCCGTCGACGTCGCGTTCGCCCTCGCGACCGGCGCCGATCAGGCCGATCACCGGCACGCCTGCAAGTTCCGTGGTGAACGCGGCGGACTCGGCGGCGGCGGAGCGGAAATCCAGCACCGCGAGGCTCGGGCGCTCCGCCTGTTCCAGCAGGATGCGCGCGTGTCCCACGTCCGGCGCGCTGATGATCCGGCCGTAACCCTGGCCGTCCAGTGCATCGAACAGCGTGCGGCGGTCCTCGCGGCGCGCCGCGACGATCAACACGCCTTGCGCATTCGCATTCATGCGCGCACCCAGCGCCCATCGCGCAGGCGCGGACGCGCACGTGCGCCGGCATCCCAACCGAGTTCGCAGAATTCCACCGTCGGCGGCAGCTGCGTGTCGGGATCCAGCAACACCACCCGGCGCACGCGTTCGCCACCCAGCTTCGCCACCTGGCGGAACAGCGAAACCATCGCGGTATCGAAAGGCTTCGGGTAACCCGAGAAGAAATACACGCCGAAATGCGCGCTCTGCAGGACGTAGCGAAGCGCATCGGCCATGCGGCGGCTGCCGGGCACGGGCAGTTGTCCGTCGCGCAGGCTGCAAAGCCCGGAATCCCCATTCCACGCGTACAGCGCCTGGCCGGTGCGGATCGAGTGCAGGCGCAACTGCTCGCGCAGCAGGTCGCCCTCGTCGCAACGCAGCAGGACCAGGCTGCGCTCCGCGTCGATGATGCGATCGAGCAGGACGCTGGTGATCGCCGGATCCGGCCTCGACATCGCGTTCATCCCTTCGAGCGTTTGACCCGCGCGCGGTGGAGCCCGGATGATAGCGGGACTTCCGGCGCCGGATTTCCAAAGGAGTTCGCATGTTCGAGGGACTGCGGTTCAGCCATTGGCAAGTCTCGGTCGAACCGGACGGACTGGTGGTGCTCGCGATGGATCGCGCGGCCAGCAAGGTCAATGCCTTGTCGCGGGGACTGCTGGATGAACTGGACGCGATCGTGGAGCGCATCGCCATCGAGCGCCCGCGCGGAGTTGTGATCCACTCCGCAAAAGCGGCCGGCTTCGCGGTCGGGGCCGACCTGCACGAGTTCGCGCAGTACGAACGCGAGGGGTCGGTGCTGGCCGCCATCGAGAACGGCCAGCGCGTGTTCGAGCGGCTGGCACGGCTGCCGATGCCGACCGTGGTGGCACTGCACGGCGCCTGCATGGGCGGCGGCACCGAGCTGGCGCTGGCGTGCCGGATGCGCGTCGCGGCGGATGCGCCCGAAACGAAGATCGGCCTGCCGGAGGTGCAGCTCGGCATCCATCCGGGCTGGGGCGGCAGCGCGCGATTGCCGCGCCTGATCGGCGCCCCGAAAGCGCTCGCGATGATGCTGACCGGCCGCCCGGCCCCGGCGCGCGAAGCGCTGGAAAACGGGATGGTGGACAAGCTCGCCCGCCCGGAAACCTTGCTCGACGTGGCTCGCGAATGTGCCCGCAAGCCATTGACCCGGAAAGCCGATCGGCGCGCGCTGGCGTGGCTCACCAACATCTGGCCGGTGCGCCAGGCTTTGGCACCGGTGGTGCGCAAGCAGACCGCCGCCAGGGCCAACCCGAAGCATTATCCGGCGCCGTTCGCGCTGATCGAAGTGTGGCGCCGCGGCGGCGGCGACATCCGCCAGCGGCTGAAACTGGAGGCCCGGTCGGTGGCGAAACTCGCTGCCACCCCGACCGCGCACAACCTGATCCGCGTCTTCTTCCTGCGCGAGCGGCTGCGCGGGCTGGCCGGGGACGTCGCGCACGACATGCGGCACGTGCACGTCACCGGTGCCGGCGTGATGGGCGGCGACATCGCCGCGTGGTGTGCGCTGCGCGGGTTCGAAGTGAGCTTGCAGGATCGCGAACTGCGCTTCGTGCGACCCGCGATCGAACGCGCGCAGAAGCTGTTTGCGAAAAAGGCGAAAACGCCCGAGCGCATCGCCGCCGCGCAAGCACGCTTGCAGGCGGACGTGGAAGGCGCGCGGGTAAAGGATGCGCAGCTCGCGATCGAAGCGATTTTCGAGAACGCGCAGGCCAAGGAAGCACTGTATGCACAGCTCGAAGCGTCGCTGCCCGAAGACGCGATCCTCGCCACCAACACTTCCAGCATTCCGCTGGACGAATTGCGCCACGCGCTGAAACGGCCGCAGCACTTCCTCGGCCTGCACTTCTTCAATCCGGTCGCGCAAATGCCGCTGGTCGAAGTGGTGCGCCACGACATGCTCGACCCGATCGTCGAAAAGCGCGCGCTCGCTTTCGTGAAAGCGAACGGCAAATTGCCGGTGCCCGTGAAAGGCACGCCGGGATTCCTGGTCAATCGCATCCTGATGCCGTATCTGCTGGAAGCGGTGCGCATGTATTCGGAGGGCGTGCCGGGGCCGGTGCTGGATCGCGCGGCGAAGCGCTTCGGCATGCCGATGGGCCCGATCGAATTGGCCGACACGGTGGGGCTGGACGTGGCGTCGTCGGTCGGCAAGGAACTCGCGCCGTTTCTCGGCCTGCAATTGCCGGAAGGCATCGAGGACAAGGTAGGTGCGGGCAAGCGCGGCAAGAAGGACGGCGAAGGCTTCTACGTGTGGCACGAGGGCAAGCCGCAGAAGCCGGAGGTGCCGCGCGACTACCGCGCGTCGGAGGACATCGAGGATCGCATGATCTTAGCCATGCTCAACGAGGCGGTCGCGTGTCTTGCCGAAAGCGTGGTCGCGGATGCCGACCTGCTGGATGCCGGGGTGATCTTCGGCACCGGTTTCGCGCCATTCCGCGGCGGCCCGATCCAGTACATCCGATCGTCAGGTGCCGATGCGCTGCGCACCCGGCTCGAAGCGCTGGCCGCGCGCTACGGGGAGCGGTTCAAGCCGAAGGCGGGATGGGATTCCGCCGCCTTGAAAATGTAGGGCGGGCATTGCCCGCCGCTTCGCATTGATGGCGGACGATGTCCGCCCTACGAAAGCTGCAATCCGGCTTTCGCCGGAAGACAGCTCACCACATCAGATCATCCGGCACGCCGTCGTCCGCTTCGGCTGGCGGCGCATTCGGATCCACCAGCAGCGCGATCGCATCCGGCGCAATCTCGCCGGCCTTGAGCGCGATTTCGCGCGTGACCAGGATGAATCGCCCGCCCTGCACCACCACGCCGAACTCGCCCTTGTTCAAGCCGGCGAGCTGATCGGCAGTCACATGGATGCGGCGGATTTTTCCCGCATGCTCGAAATGGCGCACGTGCTCGGCATCGGCGGGAATCGCCTGCGCGGCGCCGCTCAATAATTCATGCAGGCGGCGCTTGCGCTCGCGACGCTCCTGCGCCTGCTGCTGCGCTTCGCGCTGCGCCTGCTCGCGCTCGGCCTTTTCCGTTTGCGCACGGATCGCATACGCGCGCGCGAGATCGAAATCGTTTGATGATTTCTTCTTCGGCGCCTGCGCCGTGACCGGCTTTTCGGCGTGCCTGCCCGGCTTGTGCGTGTCAGGCTTGTGCGGCTTGTCCGCACGCTTCGGCGCGAAACCGGCTTTAAGGAGTTGTTCGCGGAGTGAGTCGCTCATATTGGATATTGTCCGGCAGGGCGGACGGCGTCCGCCAATCCAGGCAAAGAACGGCGGGCAATGCCCGCCCTACGTCCATCAATAATGCGGGGGCGGTGGTTCGTCCCTGACATCATCCCCTAGACCCGTGCGCAGCGCGGCGAGTTCCATCCGCAGTTCGGCCAGGATGCGCTCGATGCGCAGCATGCGTTGCGAACGCTCGGCTTCAGCCGCGCTCAATCCGGCCAAGGCGTCGTCCAGGAACGCCAGCCGCGTTTCCACCTCGTCCAGCCGTTGCTCGGGCGAGCCGCTCATGGGCGCGTGCCGTTACGTGCGAGGCTGCGACCGCGACCGACGCCGTAATAGGCGAGCCCTGCAGCTTCCACTGCATCCGGGTCGTAGAGGTTGCGCCCGTCGAACACCACCGGCGTGTTCAGCGCGGCACGGATGCGATCGAATTCCGGGCTGCGGAAGGCCTTCCATTCGGTGACCACGGCGAGTGCATCGGCGCCTTGCAGTGCCGCGTAAGCCTCGTCGCACAGCGCGAGATCATCGCGCTCGCCGTAGATGCGGCGGGTCTCGCCGCGCGCTTCCGGATCGAACGCGCGCACCTTCGCGCCGGCTTCCCACAAGGCCTCCATCAGCGCGCGGCTGGGCGCCTCGCGCATGTCGTCGGTGTTGGGCTTGAACGCCAGTCCCCACAACGCGATCGTCTTGCCGCGCAGGTCGTTGTCGAAGTGGCGCGCGATCAATTCGAACAGCTTGTGCTTCTGCGCCCGGTTGACCTGCTCCACCGCTTCCAGCAGCCGCGCGGGATAGCCGTGCGCGTGCGCGGTACGCTCCAGCGCCTGCACGTCCTTGGGGAAACACGAGCCGCCGTAGCCCACGCCCGGATAGATGAAGTGGTAGCCGATGCGCGGATCGGCGCCGATGCCCTGCCGCACCAGTTCCACATCCGCGCCGACGCGCTCGGCGATGTTGGCGACCTCGTTCATGAAACTGATCTTGGTCGCGAGCATCGCGTTGGCGGCGTACTTGGTGAGTTCCGCCGAGCGCTCGTCCATCAACACGATGCGGGAATGGTTGCGGTTGAAGGGCGCGTACAGCTTGCTCAGCACTTCCCCCGCGCGTGCGCTGGAGGCGCCGATGATGATGCGGTCCGGGCGCATGCAGTCGTTGACCGCGTCGCCCTCCTTCAGGAATTCCGGATTGGACACCACGTCGAATTCCACGCGCGCGCCGCGCTGCGCCAGCACGTCGGCAATCGCCGCGCGCACGCGGTCGGCGGTGCCGACCGGCACGGTGGACTTGTTGACGACGACTTTGTACGACGCGATGTGCTCGCCGATGCTGCGCGCCACCGCCAGCACGTAGGAAAGGTCGGCGCTGCCGTCCTCGTCCGGCGGCGTGCCGACGGCGATGAAGATCACTTCGCCGTGCGCGATGCCGGCCGCGGCGTCGGTGGAAAACTGCAGGCGGCCGGCGGCGTGGTTGCGCGTCACCAGCGGTTCGAGGCCGGGTTCGAAGATCGGGATTTCGCCGCGCTCCAGCCGCGCGATCTTGGCCGCGTCCACGTCCAGGCACAGCACGTGGTTGCCCATCTCGGCCAGGCACGTACCGGTGACGAGCCCCACGTAACCGGTGCCGAAGATGGTGACTTTCATGCGCAGTCCAGAGTCAAAGCGAGTCGCACATTGTAACGGTCGGCCGTGGGCGGCGCATAAAAAAAGCGCGGCCCGCAAGCCGCGCTTTTTCTCAGACCGAAGACACTGGATCCCGTGTCAGCGCACATCCATGTGCTGCACGGGATGAGTGCCTCCTGCACTCACTTCCCGATCTTCACCAGCGTCACGTCGAAAATCAGCGTCGCGTTCGGCGGGAAGCCGTTCTTCGGTTGCGAGCCATAAGCCAGATCCGACGGGATCACGAACTTGTAGTGGCTGCCCACGGGCATCATCATCAGGCCTTCGCGGAAGCCGGGGAACACGCTGGTCAGCGGGATGCTCGCCGGGCCGCTGCCATGCTGGGCCGAAGAATCGAAGGTCTGGCCGTTGACGAAGCTGCCGGTGTAGTTGATCTGCACGGTGTCGCTGGCAGTCGGCTTCGGGCCGTTGCCCTGCGAGATCACCTGGTACTGCAAACCATCGGCCGTGGTCTTCACGCCCGGCGCGCTCTTGTTCTTCGCAAGATAGGCATCGCCTTCCTGCTTGTTCTGCGCGGCGACCTTGGTGTACTCGGCTTCGGCCTTGGCGCGCAGCTTGGTGACGAACGCTTCGCGGACCGTCTTGGCCTCGGCTTCGGGGATCGTCGGCTTGCCGCCTTCGATGGTGGTGGTGAACGCCTGCGCGACGACCTTGGGATCGATCTCGTCCTTGACGATCGGCGGGATGTTGTTCGCCAGATCCATGCCGACCACGTAGCTGGCCTTGTTCTTGTCCACGTTCTGCGCCTGGGCCACACCGGCGCCTGCAACGCCCAGCGCGGCAACCAGGGCAGCCGCCACGAGCGTGGGACGCAATACTTGCTTCATCGGAAAATCCTCTGTTTGGGTGAACCGGCGCTGCCGGGATCAAGGCCATGCGAGTGGCCGAGCCATTCATTGTGCGTGCGGCGGGTTCGGTTGGCAACGCGCCACGGTAAGACCGTACAGTTTCGGCTTGGTTTCAGTCAGGTTGTCGGTTGTGGGTTGCTGGTTCCCGGAAGACCCGGGAAACGGGCGCTCACCGGCAACCAGCAACTGACAACCGACCGTGACTGAAGACAGGGGCCGGGAGGCGCTGCTTGACAGGTGCGATTTTGGTGTTATAGTTGACTACAACACTACTCAACACGGTCACCCAAGGAGACCGCCATGAACGCCACCAAGCCGTTGACCTTCGCCGCCTCATTGTTGATCGCCAGCGCTGGAATCGCCGGCATCCGCGCCTACGCGAATGCCTCGGCCCAGCGCGTGGTGCCCGCCGCCGTCGGCGCGGCGGTGCAAACGATCCAGACCCTGCCCGCCGTCGAGGTGCGACCGAGCGCCGCCGACTACGAACGCGCCTTCGGACATCCCGCGAGCGCGATCGTGACGAAGGGGCTGGACACCGCTTCGCTGGAGGGCACCGGGATTGACATGCCCTACTATTCGTTTGCCAAGCCCGCCGTGGGCGTCCGCTGATCCGCACGGCCGCGTCCTGGATGATGCACCGTGCCCGAACCGCAATCCCTCGGCTGGGATGAGGACAAATTGATGAGCATCACCTGGAACGACAACGTGCCGATCTACCGCCAGCTGCGCGAACGCGTGGTGGCGATGATCCTGGACGGCGCGCTCAACGAGGGCGATCCCCTGCCCTCGGTGCGCCAGGTCGCGGCCGAGTACCAGATCAATCCGCTGACCGTTTCCAAGGCCTATCAGGAACTGGTCGACGAGCAGCTGGTCGAGAAACGCCGCGGCCTCGGAATGTTCGTCACCGAAGGTGCGCGCGAGTTGCTGCTGAAATCCGAACGCGAGCGCTTCCTGCGCGAAGAATGGCCATCCCTGTACGCGCGCATCAAGCGCATGAACATCGATCTCGAAAAATTGATGGCGCAAGCCGACAAGAGGAAATCCTGATGAGCGCGACCACCCAGACCGTGGCCGAACACGACGCCGACGTGCGTGCGACCGGAGCCACGGTGATCCACGCCGCGGGCCTGAGCAAGCGCTACGGAAAAACCATCGCGCTCGATCACACCCGCTTCGAGGTGCCCGCCGGCCGCATCGTCGGCCTGATCGGCCCGAACGGCGCCGGCAAGACCACCGCGCTGAAAGCCATCCTCGGCCTCACCGATTTCGAAGGCGACCTGTCGGTGCTCGGGCTGGATCCGCGCAAGGAGCGTCCCGCGCTGATGCAGCAGGTCTGCTTCATCGCCGACGTCGCCACCCTGCCGCGCTGGATCACCGTCGCCCAGGCGATCGATTTCGTCGCCGGCATCCACCCGCGCTTCGACCGCGCCAAGTGCCAGCGTTTCCTCGCGCGCACCAAGCTGCAACCCGACCAGCGCGTGCGGCAGATGTCCAAGGGCATGATCGTGCAGTTGCACCTCGCGATCGTGATGGCGATCGATGCGCGCCTGCTGGTGCTGGACGAACCGACGCTCGGCCTCGACATCCTCTACCGCAAGCAGTTCTACCAGAGCCTGCTGGAAGACTACTTCGACGAGAACAAGACCATCCTCGTCACCACGCATCAAGTGGAAGAGATCGAACACATCCTCACCGACCTGATGTTCATCCGCGACGGCAAGATCGTGCTGGACACGCCGATGGACGCGCTCGGCGACCGCTTCACCGAAGTGATGGTGGGCGCCGAGCACGCCGATGCCGCGCGCACGCTCAAGCCGATGGACGAGCGCCAGGTGTTCGGCAAGAGCATCTTCCTGTTCGACGGCGTGCCGGCGACACAACTGGCGCAACTGGGCGAAGTGCGGCGGCCGTCGGTCGCTGATCTCTTCGTCGCCATCATGAAAGGAACCTACGCATGAACTCCATCACGACATTCGGCTGGCTGGTCAGGCGCGAATACTGGGAGTCGCGGCGCGGCTTCCTGTGGGCGCCGTTCTGGGCCGCGGCCGTGATCATCATCATCACCATCCTCGGCATCATCGCCGGCGAAGTGATGAAGGCGCGGATCGGCATGGAGCACGTCTACATGGGCGGCGCTTCGCTCAGCCAGATGCTGAGGGATGCTTCGGCCGACGACATCGGGCAGTTCGTGAAGATGCTGGACGCGACCATGCTGCTGTTCGGCTCGATCGTCGCCGTGGTGTTGTCCTTCGTGATCTTCTTCTACCTGCTCGGCGCTCTGTACGACGACCGCAAGGATCGCAGCATCCTGTTCTGGAAGTCGCTGCCGCTGTCGGATACCGGCACGGTGCTGTCGAAGGTGTTCGCCGGGATCATCGTCGCGCCCTTGATCGCGGTCGGCGTCGCGCTGGCCGGCTACGTCGTCACCCAGGTCATCGTCACCATCTGGCTCGGCGCGCACGGCGTGAACCCGTTCGGGTTCGTCTGGGGTCACGTCGAACCGTTCTCGGTGTGGCTGCACATGCTGGCCATGGTGCCGGTGGATGCGGTGTGGGCGCTGCCGACGGTCGGCTGGCTGCTGCTGTGGTCGGCCGCGGTGCGCAGCAAGCCGTTCCTGTGGGCGATCATCATCCCGGTGGTGGCCGGCGTGCTGAACATCTGGGTCGGCCTGCTGGGCCTGCCGCACATCAGCCAGGATTTCTACTGGGGCCAGATCGCCGCGCGCATGCTGCTCAGCGTGGTGCCGGGCGGCTGGATGAATCCCGAGAACGCAAGCCACACGATGCATTACGGCGAGCTCTCCGCGATCAGTTATCCGGCCATGGGGCAGGCGTTCACGACGCCTGAAATGTGGATCGGCGCGGCGGTGGGCATCGCCCTGATTGCAGCCGCCATCTGGTTCCGCCGCTGGCGCGACGAAGCCTGAGACACGGGGAACCCCATGCAACCGAAAAAGCTCCCGAAAGCCCTGCTGCTTCCGCTCCTGCTCGCACCCGTGCTCGTGCTGGCCGCCTGTTCAGACCATGGCAGTTCCAGATCAGGCCAGTACGTTTCGTTCGCCGGCGACACCGTGGTGGTGACGACACCGCACCACCCCGATGCGCACGTCAGCGCGAACGGAGACCTGGCGATCGGCGACAAGGCTGTTGCAATCGATTCCACGCAGCGCGCGCTGCTGAAGCGCTATCACAGCCAGGTCTTGGCGGTGCGTAACGATGGCATCGCAACCGGCAAGCAAGGGGCCGCGCTCGGCATGCACGCGATCGGCACCGTCATGGACAACCTGGTCGCGGGCACGCCGGAGAAGATCGACCAGGACATGAATTCGCGCGGCAAGGCCGTCGAGGCGACTGCTGACCGGATGTGCAGCGATCTCGGGCGACTGAAGGCAACGCAAGACGAAGTCGTTGCACAACTGCCTGCGTTCCGCCCTTACGCGGTGTTTGGCAACGGCCTGAGCTACTCGGGCGGCGACATGCAGTGCGACGACGGCAGCAGCCCTCCGCCACCAGTGCCGCCGGCGCCTCCGCTTCCGCCACAGCCACCCTCACCGCCAGCGGGTTCGGCCAGTGCAAACTGATCCGACAGGCGCATGCCTCTCGGCTTGAAGCGCTTCAGCCGTCCAGCGCGCATGGAGAACATCATGAAAAGAAAACTCATTCTGCCGTTGCTGTTGCTTTCATCCGCACTGGCAGCCTGCACCCACGGCGGACAGGATGCAAAGAACACCAGCGTGTTCCAGCACTTGTCCATCACCGACAACGGCGATGTGATCGTCTATGCCCGTGACGGCGGCAACGCACGCATCAGCGCCAGGGGCGAGCTCGCCGTCGCCGGCAAGCCTGTCCCGGTCAATCCAGCGCAGCGCCAGCTGTTGCAGGGCTACCATGCCGATGCCGTGAAGCTGCAGAAGGACGGGATCGCCACCGGCGCAGCCGGCTTGAGCACCGGTATCCATGCGCTGGGCGCGGTCGCCACAGGTCTGGCCAGCGGCAACCCCGATTCCATTGATGCCAAGGTGAACGCCAGGGCTGACAAGGTTGACGCGCTCGCGCGTGTCGTCTGCAAGGATCTCGCACAGCTGTATGCGGACCAGAGCAAGCTCTCCGCGGCGGTTCCCGCATTCGCGCCTTACGCCACCATCGAGCCGCACGATGTGTCCGAGTGCCATGCCGATTGACGCCACGCCACTCACCCGGGAACCAGGCAAACGAATCTTCGGAGCGAAATCATGAGAGCAAAAATTTTCCTGCTTCCGCTGCTGCTCGCACCCACCCTGGCCGCGTGTTCCGATGCAGGCACGGGTTCCTTTGATGCGCACGTCAACGGCAACCTGCACATCAACTTCGACAACGGCGCGCTGGTGGTGCACTCACCCGGGCATCCCGACGCGCGCATCGCCGCCGATGGCGATTTCCGCATCGGCGACAACGCGGTGGTACTCACGCCCGCGCAACGCGACCTGATGAAAAAGTTTTACGGCGAGGCGACGGGCGTGCGCGATGACGGCATCGCCACCGGCAAGGCGGGCGCGGCCCTGGGCGTGCATGCGCTCGGCGCAGCGGTCGACGGATTGCTTTCAGGCGACTCGCACAAGACCGACCAGGAGATGCAGGCGCGCAGCAAGGTCGTGGAAAACGCCGCGATGCACCTGTGCGGCGACCTCAAGCAACTGAAGGCGACCCAGGCCGAAATCGGCACGCAGCTGCCGGCGTTCCAGCCCTACGCGGTGTTCCGCGGCGAGATCCACTGCGACAGGCACGACGTCGCCAGCGCGGATCGATCCAGCTCGGATCAGTAATACAGGGCGGGTCTCGACCCGCCCGATCTTCCGATGATTCGGGAGGCAGCCGTGCCCGCCCTGCCCTCAATGCAGGCTGTTGCCGATCACGCGATAGACGTTTCCGTCCACCTTCTGCAAACCGCTCTGACCGAGATCGATCGATCCGTCCAGCCAGTAGCGCGCCATGCTGTTGCCTTCGCGGCGCGCGACGATGATGCAACCACCGTCCACCAGCAGGCGATCTTCGGGCTGAAGGCGAGCCACGGTGAGATCACTGGTGATCGGCTGGCCATTGTTGTATTGCTGCTCCAGCCTTGCGCGCGCCGGCGAACCCGCGGCCGGAACGTTCGAGCTGACCACGCGATGTGCATCCGCGCTGGCCCGGTGCGCAGCCGGCGCCTTGGGGTCGATCGTGCCGGTGACTTCGTAGTGGCCTTCGCCTTGCGGCATGAACTGCACGCGCTGCAGATCCACCGGCCCCTGCAACCAGTACAGGTCGCGGTGCAGGCCTTCCAGGCGAACCACCGCCAGCGTGTCGCCATCGGCGTAAACCTGGTCGCCCTGCCGCAATTGCGATTCGACCAGCGAGCCCATCGCGGGGCGGCCATCATTCAGTGAAGCCAGCATGTGCTGGCGCACGGCAGCCCCGTCGCCGGCATGGGTTGACGGCGTGGCCATGCCACCAGCATTGATCGCCGCCGTCGGAATCGGTACCACAGCCGGCTGATGCGAGACCTGCGGGATCGATGCGATGTTGCTGGCCATCTGCGGCGCGGGTTGCGACGCGGCGTTCGCGGGCGCCTGCTGCACCGGAGCCTGCATCACCACCGGCGCCGCAACATGCGGCGGCTCGGCGGCAGGCTTCGGTGCCGGCGCGGCTGCGACGATGGGTGCGGGCCTGGCTTGCGCCGGCGCCGCGGTGATCTCCGGCTTCGGTTCGGCCTTTGCGATTTCGGCTCCGGCGTTCGCTGCCGGCCTGGCCTCGGATTCATTCCGCGTCGCCACCTTCGGTTCCGGCTTTCCCTGCGGCTTTTCCTGCGGCTTTGCCGCGGCCCTGGCTTCCGGCTTCGTTTCCACCGGCGCAGAAGCTTCGGTGCGCACGAGCACGTTTTCGTAGAAGCCTGTCGAAAAGCGGATCGCAACCGGCTTGCCGTGCGCGCCCGCGCGAATCTTCGCCGCGACCTTGCCCTGCCAATACGTCGGTGCAGTGACCACCACCGTCTGTCCGGCGGCGGCGGCCTTGCCGCCGATCGCGGCCAGCTGCGCATCGGCCTTGCCGTGCGTGAAATCCGCGCCGCTGATCGCGGCGTCCTGCGCCATCGCGGCGCCCGCGGCGAACAGCGCCGCCCACAATGCATGCTTCAGGAACGTGTGCTTCATGACCTCTTACCCCACGAATGAATCATCGAACGCAGCATCGCGCGCTTTTCCGCGCGCGGCAGTGCTGCAAGTCATTCGTCCCTGAAATTTCCGGCTCCGCTACGCAACTCGCAGCCGAAATTCCTCGGCCGCCACTTTCGCCAAACCTCGCCGCGCATCACCGCACTTCCAACACCGGCGACCATAGGCCGGGCATTGCCCGTAGGCCGGGCATTGCCGCCGCTTCCGATTTGCGGCGGACGGGGTCCGCCCTGCTCCTCGTGAATCCCGCCGCGCGTCAGTGCACTTTCAACAACGGCATCGTAGGGCGGGCATTGCCCGCCGCTTCCGATTTGCGGCGGACGGTGTCCGCCCTACTCCTCGTGAATCCCGCCGCGCGTCAGCGCCACCGGATCGAGCAGTTTCTGCAACTGCTGTTTTGACAGACCCGTCGTTTCCAGCGCGACGTCCAGGATCGGCCGCTTCTGCTTGTACGCCTGCTTGGCGGTGGCCGCGCCCTTCTCGTAACCGATCACCGGGTTCAACGCGGTGACCAGGATCGGATTCAGCGCCAGGGCTTCCTTGACGCGCGCACTGTTGACCTTGAATCCCGCGATCGCCTTGTCGGCCAGCAGGCGCGAGGCGTTCGCGAGAATCGAGATGGATTGCAGCAGGTTGTAGGCGATCACCGGCAGCATCACATTCAATTGGAAGTTGCCGCTCTGTCCCGCGATGGTGATCGTGGCATCGTTGCCGATCACCTGCGCGCACACCATCGTCATCGCTTCCGGGATCACCGGATTGACCTTGCCAGGCATGATCGAGGAACCCGGCTGCAGCGCCGGCAATTCGATTTCGGCCAGGCCCGCGAGCGGACCGGAATTCATCCAGCGCAGGTCGTTGCTGATCTTCATCAGCGCGCAGGCCAGCGCCTTCAACTGGCCCGACAATTCGACCGCGGCGTCCTGCGCGGACATGCCCTCGAAGAAATTGTCCAGCGGCGCGAATTTCACACCGGTCGCCTTCGACAACTCCGAGCAGATCGCGGATGCGAACTTCGGATCGGCGTTGATACCGGTGCCGACCGCGGTGCCGCCCTGCGGCAGGCGGCGCAGGCGCTTCAGCGTGTCCTCGATGCGCTCGATCGCCGAACCGACCTGCGCCGACCAGCCGGAGATCTCCTGGCCGAAGGTCACCGGCATCGCGTCCATCAGGTGCGTGCGGCCGGTCTTGGCGACCTTGTTCAGTTCGCGCGCGCGCTTGTCCAGCGTCTTGCGCAGGTGCTTCAGGGCCGGCAGCAGTTGCTCATGCGTGGCGAGCGAGGCGCTGACCTGGATCGCGGTCGGGATCACGTCGTTGGAGCTCTGCCCGTAATTGACGTGGTCGTTGGGATGGATCTTCACCTTGGACGCGGCGGTCGCGACGTGTGCGATCACCTCGTTTGCGTTCATGTTGGACGAGGTGCCCGAGCCGGTCTGGAAGATGTCGATCGGGAACTGTGCATCCAGCTCGCCCGCGATCACGCGCTGTGCGGCCTTGCCGATCGCCTGCGCGTGCTTCGGCTTCAGGTGACCGAGCTTGAGGTTCGCGGCGGCCGCGGAAGCCTTGATCAAGCCGAGCGCGCGGATGAATTCGCGCGGCAGGGTGAGTCCGGAAATCGGGAAGTTTTCGACCGCGCGCTGGGTCTGCGCGCCCCACAGCGCATCGGAGGGGACTTTCAGTTCGCCCATGCTGTCGCGCTCGGTGCGGAAGTTCTGCATTGGTTTGATCCATGCGAAGACACAGCCGACAAGTATAGCGAGCCGCCGTTAAACTACGCAGCGCCGCGATACGGAATCCCGCCATGCCCCTCGATCCCCTTACCGCCCTTTCTCCGCTGGACGGCCGCTACGCCGCGAAAGCCGACCCATTGCGGCCGATCTTCAGCGAGTACGGCCTGATCAGGCGCCGCGTGCAGGTGGAGATCGAATGGCTGCTGGCGCTCGCCGCGCATCCGGGCATCGGTGAGCTGTCGCCGTTCCCCGTCCCCACGCGGGATGCCCTGAAAAAGGTCGCCCGGGATTTTTCGGTGGCGGACGCCGCGCGCGTCAAGCAGATCGAGGCGACGACCAACCACGACGTCAAGGCGGTCGAATATTTCATCAAGGAGCGCATCGGCGGCGAGGCGGGCCTCGCGCAGGCGAAGGAATTCGTGCACTTCGCCTGCACCAGCGAGGACATCAACAATCTTTCCTACGCGCTGATGCTGCGCGACGCGCGCGATACCGTGCTGCTGCCCGCGCTCGATGCGCTCATCGCCAAACTGCGCGAACTCGCACATGCCAATGCCGCGCTGCCGATGCTGTCGCGCACCCACGGCCAGACTGCTTCGCCGACGACGCTCGGCAAGGAACTCGCGAACGTGGTGGCGCGCCTGCAACGCCAGCGCGCGCAACTCGCCGCCATCACGATTCCCGGCAAGATCAACGGTGCGGTCGGCAATTTCAACGCGCACGTGATTGCCTATCCCGACGTGGACTGGCGCGCGCTGTCGAAACAATTCGTGGAGTCGCTCGGCCTGCAATGGAACGAATACACGACGCAGATCGAACCGCACGACGGCATCGCCGAGTTCTGCGACTGCACGCGGCGCGTCAATACCATCCTGATCGACCTCGCGCGCGACGTATGGGGCTACATCTCGCTCGGCTACTTCCGCCAGCAATTGAAGGCAGGCGAGGTCGGCTCCTCGACCATGCCGCACAAGGTCAACCCGATTGATTTCGAGAACGCCGAGGGCAACTTCGGCGTCGCCAATGCGCTGTTCGGCCACTTCTCGGAAAAGCTGCCGATCAGCCGCTGGCAGCGCGACCTCACCGACTCCACCGTGCTGCGCGCGCTCGGCACCGCATTCGGGCACATGCTGGTCGGGTGCGAAGCGCTGTCGCGCGGGTTGAACAAGCTGCAGGTACACGAGGCTCGCCTGGCCGCGGATCTCGACGCGAGCGGGGAGGTGCTGGCCGAGGCCATCCAGACCGTCATGCGCCGTTACGGCCTGCCGGAGCCATACGAACAGTTGAAGGCGCTGACGCGCGGCAAGGGCATCACCCGCGAATCGCTGCGCGAATTCATCGACTCGTTGCAACTTCCCGCCGACGCAAAGCAGCGCCTGCTGGAACTGACGCCCGCCACCTACACCGGGCTCGCCGCCGGGCTGTCGCACGGCATCTGATCGCCGCAGGCGATGGCAACGACCTCACCCGCCCCGCAGCTCACGCAGGCCGGCATCCGCCGGCGCGTGCTGATCTGCCAGATCGCGATCTTCGGCGGCATCGTCGCCGCGATCTGCACCATGAACGTTTTCACCGCGCTCACGGACCACGTGCGCTCTGGTGATCCGCTGCAATGGTGGGAACCGGTGCTGTGGGAATACTCCAGCGCGGTGCTGATCTGGGCGCTGATACCGTTCATCGCGTGGCTGTACCGGTACGCGCCGATCACCTCGCGCACCTGGCACTGGGCGGTGCCGCTGCACCTGGCCGCCACGCCGGTGTATTCGCTGGTCCACGTCGGCGGCATGGTGCTGTTGCGCAAGCTCGGCTACGGACTGCTCGGCGGTCATTACCGCTTCGGGCCATGGCTCAGCGACTGGATCTACGAGTACCGCAAGGATCTCGTCACCTACGGATTGATCCTCGCCGGCCTGCAGGCGTTCCGCATTTACCGGTTGTGGCTGGAAAGCCAGGTCGCGCCGGCGGAGAAGCCGCCCGCATCTGCCGAGCCGGCCGCGCCCGAGCCCGCGCCGCTGGAGCGGCTGGTCGTCAAGAAGCTCAACCGCGAATTCATCCTCAACACGGCCGATATCGACCGCATCGATGCCGACGGCAACTACGTCACCATCCACGCGCAGGGCAGCACGTATCCGCTGCGCGAATCGCTGGCGGCGCTGGAACGCAAGCTCGACTCGAAACGCTTCGCGCGGGTGCACCGGGGCCACATCGTCAACCTCGACCGCATCCGCGAGATCCAGCCGTGGGACAGCGGCGACTACCGCATCGTGCTCGCCGACGGCAGCCATGTGAACTTCAGCCGCCGCTACCGCAGCCGCTTGCCGCAGTTGTTCAACTGAATTCGTCGCGCGCACGGCGCCGCTCGTCACGGGATCGCGCCGTTCGCCACCTTGCGCCTTGCCGCCGCGACCCGCGCTGCTAGCTTTCGCGCACCCTCGAACGGAGCTGCACGATGCGCATCCCTTTCCGCTGGGTGATTCTTGCGCTTGCCGCGACGACGCTGGCCGGCTGCGGCAGCTACACCGCGACGCCACCCGCACCGGACGCGGGCTGGGCCCATTACGGCGGCGACGCCGGCGGCATGCGCTATTCCGGTGCGGCGCAGATCACGCCGCAGAACGTGAGTCGGCTGAAGGTGGCCTGGACCTTCCGCACCGGCGAGCTGGGCGCGGGTTTTCCGGGCGATGAGTGGACCTCGCACATGACAGCCGAGGCCACGCCTGTCCTCTACGACGGCGCGCTGTATTTCACCACCAGCGCCACGGATGTGATCGCGATCGATGCCGTAACCGGCAGGCAACGCTGGCGGCACGACGCCAATGTGCCGAGGATCTGGTATTCGGATGCGGCTTCGCGCGGAGTCGCGCTGTGGGTGGACGAGCAATCGCCCCCGGCGGCGCCTTGCCACGCGCGCGTCTTCACGCCCACCCTGGACAGCAGGCTGCTGGCACTGGATGCGAGGACGGGAGCGCTGTGCCAGGACTTCGCCGACCATGGCGTACTGAATCTGCTGGACGGTATCCGCTCCACCTGGAAGCCGGGCGACAAGTGGCGCGACTACCTCGTCACCTCGCCGCCGGTGATCCTGGACGGCAAGGTGATCGTCGGTTCGTCCGTGGGCGACAACCGCGGCGTTGAACTGGAGCGCGGCACGGTGCGGGCCTACGACGCCCGCAGCGGAAAATTTGTCTGGGGCTGGGACCCGATCCCCCGGGATCCATCCAATCCGGTGTACCCGCAATGGAATGCGCACGCGGCGGAAATCACCGGTGCGGCGAATGCCTGGGCGCCGTTGTCGGTGGATGCGAAGCGGCACCTTGTGTTCGTGCCGACCGGTTCGGCCAGCCCGGATTTCTTCGGTGGCTTGCGTCCAGGCGACAACCGCTGGGCCAATTCGGTGGTCGCGCTGGACGGCGATACCGGCAAGCTGGCGTGGGGCTTCCAGCTCGTGCACCACGACCTCTGGGATTACGACAGCGCCGCGCAGCCTTCGCTGGTCACGCTGCAGCATGACGGCCGCTCGGTGGACGCCGTAATCCAGCCGACCAAGACCGGCATGCTGTTCACCTTCGACCGCGCAACCGGCGAACCGGTCTTTCCGATCGTCGAAAAGCCGGTGCCGCAAGGCGGCGCGCCAGGCGAGGTGCTTTCGAAGACGCAGCCTTTTGCGCTCGTGCCCGCACCGCTGGTGCGGCAAGGCCCGGTCACCAAGGATGATCTTTCGCAGCTTTCCTTCGGCTGCCATCTCGAGCGCTACAAGTCCGAAGGCATTTTCACGCCGCCGAGTGTTCAGGGCAGCGTCGAGCAGCCCGGCTACGCGGGCGGTGTCGAATGGGGCGGCCTGGCGTTCGATCCGCAGCGGCAGATCGCGGTGGTCAACACCAACGACCTGCCGATGCTGGTCGCGCTGATTCCGCGCGACCAGTACGAAGCGCAACTCCATTCGAAGCAATACAAGGATTGGGATTTCTCGCCGATGCGCGACGCACCGTACGCCATGCGTCGCAAGGTCTTCACCTCGAAACTCGGCACGCCCTGCGTCAAGCCGCCCTGGGGCGAGCTGACCGCCGTGGACATGCGCACCGGCCAGCGGCTGTGGCAAGTACCGCTGGGCAACGCGGTGCTCAATCACTGGAACCTGGGCGTGCCGGGCATGGGCGGGCCGATCGTCACCGCGTCCGGCGTGGTGTTCGTCGCCGCGACGATGGACGGGGACATACGCGCATTCGACATCCGCGACGGCAGGCTGCTGTGGCAATACAAGTTGCCGGCCGGCGGCCAGGCCACGCCGATGACTTATGCGATCGGCGGCAGGCAGTATCTGGTGATCGTGGCGGGCGGCCACGGCGGACTGAAGACGAAGCGCGGCGATTACGTCGTCGCCTTCGCGCTGCCGCAATAAATACAGGGGCGGCCGGCTCCAGCGCCGGCCGCCCGCACGAACATGAAGATCAAGCCGCGACGCTGCGCTTGACCAGGCCCTCGACTTCCATCGCCGCCTGCACGGACGGCCGCGCGGCAACACGCTGCTGGAACGCGCTCAGCGCCTTGAACCCGGAGAGGTCGAGCTCGACGTGGCGCGCCCAGTTGGTGACGGTGAAGAGATAGGCATCAGCCGCGCTGAAATGCTCGCCCAGCAGCCAGGTGTGCCGAGACAGGATGTCCTCTATGAACGCATAACGCTTGCGCAGGTACTCCTTGCGTTCGGCGCGCGTCTGCTCCGGCGTGTCCGGCTTGAACAAGGGGCTGTAGCTCTTGTGAATCTCGGAGTTGATGTAGCCCAGCATCTCTTGCAGGCGGTAGCGCGCCAGCGTGCCATTGGCCGGCGCCAGGCCCTTTTCCGGCTTGAGGTCGGCCAGGTACTGCACGATCGCCGGGCCTTCGGTCAGCAGTTCGCCATCCTCCAGCTCCAGCGCGGGCACGTAACCTTTCGGGTTGATCTGCCAGAAGTCGCGACCGGTCTCGGTGCGCTTCGCCTTCGTGTCCACCTTCTCCAGTTCCAGCGCGATGCCGAGTTCGCGCGCGACGATGTGGGGGGATAGCGAGCAGGCGCCCGGCGAGTAATACAGCTTCATGGAATCTCCTTTCTGAAGAGCCACTGCATGGTGGCACAAGAGATATCCTACAGCTACTTGGTTACTATTGGATACCTATTACGCATCGTTAGTGCTAAAATGTGGTATCCAGACGGTAACCACGTTCACTGCATCGCCATGGGTCTGCCATTGAGGAAAAGCCGGGTCGCCGCGCCACCGCCGACCTGCCCTCTCACCGAAACGCTGGCGCTGCTGCGCGGCGCGTGGGCGCCCAACGTGGTGTGGTATCTGAGTGCGGGGCCCCGCCGCTTCGGTGAGTTGCGCCATGACATCCCGCGCATCTCGGCGCGCGTGCTGAGCGCGCGCCTGCACGAACTGGAAGCGCGCGGCCTGGTGACTCGCACGCTGCTGGATACCTCGCCGCCTTCCGCGGAATACGCCCTCACCGAGCTCGGGCGCGACCTGCTGCCCGCGATCGATGCCATCGCCAACGTCGGGCGCAAGCTGATCCAGCAATGGGAAAAACATCCACGCGCGCACGCACCGGCCCGTCCGAAGGCGCGCGCTCGATGAGCCGCACACCCGTCGAGGTGCGCGCAAGCCCCTCCCGCCCGCTAGGCATGCCGCCCGCGCGATTCCTGCGCGATTACTGGCAGAAACGGCCGCTGCTGGTCCGCAATGCGTTTCCGGATTTCGTGCCGCCGCTGACGCCTGACGACCTGGCCGGGCTCGCCTGCGAGGAACTCGCGCTCTCGCGGATCGTGCTGCATGACCACAAGCGCGACAAGTGGACATTGCGGCCCGGCCCCTTCGCCGAATCCGATTTCGCCGCGTTGCCCGGCTCCCGCTGGACGCTGCTGGTCCAGGACGTGGACAAATGGGACGCCGACGTCGCCGCCCTGCTCGATCATTTTTCGTTCCTGCCGAGCTGGCGCATCGACGACGTGATGGTGAGCTATGCGACCGATGGCGGCGGCGTGGGCGCGCATCTGGATCAGTACGACGTATTCCTGCTGCAGGGCATCGGCCAGCGCCGCTGGCGGATCAGCACCGATCCGCGCGCGTCGCAGGATTTCCGCGACGACGCCGAACTGAAGCTGCTGAAAGAGTTCGAACCCACGTACGACTGGACGCTTGAACCCGGCGACATGCTGTACCTGCCGCCGGGCGTTCCGCACGAAGGCACTGCGGTGGGTGAATGCATGACGCTGTCCATCGGCATGCGCGCACCGGCCAGTTCGGAGTTGCTGGTGGAATTCGCCGAGCAGGTCGCGGCAGGGCTTCCCGAATCGCAGCGTTACGCCGATCCCGACCTGCAACCTCCCTCGGAACCCGGCGAAATAGATCGCGCGGCGTTGCAGCGCGCGCGTGCCGCACTCGGCCCATGCGCGCAGGCGATGGACGAGCATTCCTTCGCCGAGTTCTTCGGACGGTTCATCACTTCCTATCGCAACGCCCAGAACGTCGCACCGCCGCCGCGATCGCCCAGCGCGGCTGCGCTGGACAAGAAGCTCGAGGGCAGTTCGTTCGCCCGCAATCCCTGGACCCGGTTTGCCTGGCGGCGCGCGGCCCGCGGCGCGGTGCTTTACGCGGGCGGCGAAGCCCACTCCTGCCCGCTGCAATGGGCGCGCGTGCTCGGTGACAGCCGGCGCAGCATTGCAGGCGCGGAACTCGCGAAGCTGCCGCAACGCGCGGCAGGCGTATCGGTGCTGGCCTCGTTGATGCAGGGCGGACATATGGCGGTGCGGCGGCGCTGAAAACGCGTCACAATTCGGCACAATTTGCCGCGAGCCATGCATGATCCCTGATGACTTCACCATCGAAACTGCCGACTGGGCGAACGAACGCGATCGTGCCTCGCTGACCGCCGTCCGCGAGGAAGTGTTCGTGCGCGAGCAGAGCGTGCCGCCCGAAATGGAGCTGGACGAGGATGATCCACGCAGCCTGCACGCCATGGCGCGCGCGGCGGATGGCACGGTGATTGCCGCCGGCCGCATGACACCGGCCGGCCAGATCGGCCGCATGGCCGTGCTCAAAAGTTGGCGCGACCGGGGCGTGGGCAGCTCGTTGCTGCAACTGTTGCTGGAACAGGCGCGCACGCGCGGGATGGCGGAAGTGCGCCTGCACGCGCAGGCCGATGCCACCGACTTCTATCTCAAGCACGGCTTCGAAATTGCCGGCGAGGACTTCATGGAAGCCGGCATCCTGCATCGGCCGATGCACATGGCCCTTGCCGCCCTCTCCGGCCCGCCGCGACCGGCGCCGGCGCCGCCCGTCGCGGCGACGGTGTTGAGCGTGCAGACCCGCGAGCAGTTGATCGAGGCCACGCTCTCCGTGTTGAGCGGCGTGCGCCACGAGCTGCGCATCCTGGTGCGCGAGCTGGACCCGATGCTGCTGGACGATTCGGCATGCCTGGTCGAGCTGCGCCGGATCGCGATCTCCGGGCGCGGCGCCTCCATCCGCGTGCTGGCGCAGGACATCAGCCGCGCCCAGCAGGCGGGCAACCGGATGCTCGAGCTGGCACAGCGCCTGCCTTCGGTGATCCAGTTCCGCCGGCCGGTCGAGGACGTGGATCGCGAATATCCTTCGGCCTTCATGTGTACCGACGCGGGCGGGTACCTGTTCCGCCCGATGGCGCAGCGGATGGAATGCGTGGGCTCGACTTACGCACCTGGGCGCGCGGCGCAGTTGCTGGCGCTGTTCGACCAGGTCTGGGAACGCTCCGAACCCATGAGCGAACTGCGTCCGCTGAAGCTTTGATCCGTCGTGCGCCCGGGCCGCCCGGCCGGCTCAACGCGAGCTGACCGAAGGCCATTGAATTGTCGCAGCGCAGCACCAAGTCATCACAAGTCGTTATAATTCGCGACTGGCTTTTGCAGCCGACGGACGCATGCCGGTGCGCCCGCGACTCCTGACAGGTGATGGCGTGAGCGACAGCGACAGCAAGTTGCAGGCTTTGTCTCCGCAACAATTTTTCGAGTCCTCCCAACTCGGCGGCGGCAATGCCGCCTATGTAGAGCAGCTCTACGAAGACTGGTTGCGCGACGCGCAGTCCGTGCCGCAGCGGTGGCGTGCGTATTTCGAGGGATTCAAGGGTCGCGGCGACGTGCCGCACTCGGATGCGATCGCCCGCATCGAACGTGCGCAGAAACTGAACGGCCACGCCCGCGTCATTCCGGTGGACGAAGTGCACGCGCGCAAGCAGGCCGGCGTGCTGCGCCTGCTGACGGCTTTCCGCTCGCGCGGGCACCTGGCCGCGGACCTCGATCCGCTGGCGATCGCACCGAAGATGCCGGCGCCGGACCTCGACCTGCCCTTCCATGGGCTCGACGAGAAGGACCTCGATACCGTTTTCGACTGCGGCACCTTCGCCGGCGGCGGCCAGCGCATGAAGCTGCGCGAGCTCCGCGATCGCCTGCGCGCGACCTACGCGAACACGATCGGCGCCGAGTTCATGCACATCAGTGACGTCGAACAGCGCCGCTGGATCTACTCGCGCCTGGAAAAGATGAGCGGCGATCCCGGCCTCACCGCCGACGAGCGCAGGCGCGTGCTGCACAAGCTGACCGCCGCTGAAGGCCTGGAGCGTTATCTCCACACCAAGTACGTCGGCCAGAAGCGCTTCTCGCTGGAAGGCGGCGACTCGCTGATCCCGCTGCTGGACGACCTGGTGCGGCGCGCCGCGGGCGACGGTGTGCGCGAGCTGGTGATCGGGATGGCCCATCGCGGCCGCCTGAACGTGCTGGTTAACACGCTGGGCAAGCCGCCGCAAAAGCTGTTCGAGGAATTCGAAGGCAAGTTCGACCATCCGGACGACCCGGCGCATTCGGGCGACGTGAAGTACCACATGGGCTTCTCCGCCGACATCGCCACGCCGTCCGCTGACGTGCACCTGGCGCTGGCGTTCAATCCTTCGCACCTGGAAATCGTCAATCCCGTGGTCGCCGGTTCGGTGCGCGCGCGCCTGACCCGCGCCCATGACGGCTCGCAGAAATGCGCATTGCCGGTGCTGATCCATGGCGACGCCGCGCTCGCTGGCCAGGGCGTCAACATGGAGCTGTTCAACATGTCGCAGACGCGCGGCTTCCGCGTCGGCGGCACCGTGCACATCGTGGTCAACAACCAGATCGGTTTCACCACGCCGGCCTGGGAAGGCC